>NZ_JAKEVD010000012.1 GCF_022398325.1 Shewanella sp. Isolate13 | reverse complement strand
CTACTTTGTCTGTAACTTTGAGATTTGGGGACGAGTGAGGACGTTTACTCTGGCTGACTAATCCATCCTTACCAAACTCTTGATAGCGTTGCCACCATTTGCGGAGAGTAGGTCTAGTAATACCACATCTTCGGCAAACTAGACCTGCATTCTTAGTCTTTTTAAGTAACTCGATCCACACTAATCGTTGCTGAATGTCATCGTTCATAATACGTAAGTATAGTGAAAGGATGTCTATGAATCACACAGATGTTGGTACGGCTGTGAGCTTCGGTTTCAAGGCCGCTCTTTGACATTCATGTCACTGCGGCATTTGTAAATCCATTCACATCAGGTGAAACCGCATAGCGGCATGGATGGCTTTGCAGCGTCCCATAGAAGTTGTGACGTATGAACTTGTATTGGCTCACCCACTAATTGCTGCCTTTCTTCGTGATCTCGGTGTTCCAATGACATCCTTATTTAACGGCCAATTTACTATCCCTAGCTCTCACTCATTAGCACATGCCTTCGCCATATTTACCGTGGTAAATTGCTTTTGACAAAATATGAGCGAAATTCCTGTAAGGTCTACAGCGATAGTGTCTTTGTGCTCCTAAGACCTAGAGCCTGCTGTTCCTAGTACCTTGTTATCATAAGTAAAAAAGCCATCATTCGATGGCTTTTATCTATTTCAGGGCGAGACAAACTTTCTTGGACTTAATTTGTCTCAAATTACGATTAAGCAATCCCCATCATCATCTTTCTCACTTTGACAATCTGGCTAAATTCGCTCATTTCCTTGGAAGAGAGCTTACTTGCCATAGGGATTTTGGCTTTCATCGAATCCACTGGGCGACCATTGATATGGAATTCATAATGCAAGTGCGGGCCTGTTACGCGTCCTGTGTTACCTGAAAGTGCAATCACTTGCCCGCGAGACACGCGCTGACCTTTATGCACTAAAGCTTTTGATAGGTGCAAATAACGGGTGCGGTACTTGTTACCGTGATCGATGACGATGTATTTACCTGCAAAACGGTGATCGGTAACCAAAGAGACAATACCGTCACCTGGCGCGACAATCTTAGTCCCAATAGGCAAGGCAAAGTCTGTACCATTGTGAGGTGAGTTTCTGCCTGTAACGGGATGGTGGCGATTAGGGTTGAACCGCGAACTAATACGGTAGTTCTTGGTCAACGGAATTCGCTGAAACGCTCGCGCTAAACTCTGTCCCTTTTCGTCATAAAAGTTACCATCTGTATGTTGGTAGGCATTGATGCTACTCGAGCCTCTCTCGATGGTCACCCCAAGAACTTGACTGTTACCTGTGGCCTCACCATCAATATACTGATCGTTCATCAATACCGAGAACTTGTCGCCAGCACGAAGATCGCGGGCAAAATTAAGCTTCTCTTTTAATAATGATTCTACGCGCTGGATCTCTGCCGCATTAAGGCCCATCTTCTTGGCCGAAACATAGAAAGAACCGTGAATTTGACCAGAGATGGCGCGGTCACGCCAAATGCCTTCAATATTCACTTCATCGACATTAAACGAGCCATCATCGAAACGCGTGAATATCACCTGTCTAGCAGCATTAAAGTAAAGCGTTAGCTTTTGCAACTCACCCGCGTCATTAAGCCAAAACTGGATCTTATTGCCGGGCTTTAATGTGTCTAATGCCAAGACATTCAGATCGGCCTCTAATACGCGGTGCATGGTCTGCTGATCGACCCCGCCTTGCTCAAACAAGCCGCTTAAGGTATCGCCTTTTACGATCACTTTTTGAAATGCAGGCTTTGGCTCTAACAGCTCTGCACTGGGAATCGACACGTTTTGGGCGAGAAAAGATTCAATATCCAGCTGAACAGGGATCCTTTGCGGTAGCAGTTCTTGCTGACGAGGGAGTAAAATCGCAGCACCGACGATGAGTACTGAGCCTAAAAGCACTTTCCGATGAAAAGAAGGCAATCGTGCAAAACGGTTTTTAGACATATTTGAAAAAGAAAATTTACCTGCGCGCAACCTATGCCTCAACTTTCATTATTATGATTATCTATTTGACCGAAAAAACTCGTCAAATCGAGATTTGATGCCAAGTTATATCAAAAAAAATTCAACTTACAAACCGATCTGCTGCACAAATTGCTGACTTGAGAAATATTGCTCGGACGAAATGAAAAGCTAACCCTATTGAAGAAGAAGGATAAATCATCAACTTCAACAGGGTTAATACAAACAAGTAGCAAGCCGCCGACTCCGAAGTACAGCGATTGCGATAAGCCGTTAAGGCAGAACGATACTCACTTCACTCCCAATTGCACTCTTATTGATATCGAGGCGCGTACCTATCTGCTCCTTCATCTCTGAGACGTGAGAGATCACCCCTATCATGCGACCCGATGATTGCAGATCCATCAAGGTTCTGACCGCTAAATCCAGCGAGTCCTGATCTAGGCTGCCAAAGCCCTCGTCAATAAACAGGGTATCGAGCTTAATTCCGCCCGCGTAGGCCTGCACCACATCAGATAAACCCAGTGCCATAGAAAGCGCCGCCATAAAGCTCTCACCACCACTGAGCGTCGCTACAGGACGCACCTTAGAGGTGTAGGCATCTTCAACTTCGAGTTCAAGCCCCGATGCCTTATTACCCTTCGCGCGCTCCTCTTTACGCAGCAAACGATAGCGGCCCTTACTCATGAGTTGCAGACGGTGGCTCGCCTCAAGCAGCACGTCATCAAGCAGTACACTGAGCACGAAACGCTGCAAGCTAATTTTATTACCGGTTTGACCGTTGGCGACCTCAGATAAGGTACCAACAACCGCATACTCGTCTTCAAGCGTCTTGGCTTTAGCGTCGGCCTCTTTAAGCTGCTTTTGCGTTTGCATCAGCTGCGTCACACGGCTCTGCAGGCTTTGCCACTTATTTTCAGCCGCTTGCTGCTCAGCTTGAATACTCTCAAGGCGAGTCTCAAACTCTGGCATATCAGGTTTGCTCAGCCCAGATAACTTCTCGCTCAATTGGCTTAATGTCGTTTGGTTAGCGGTACAGTCTTGCTGATATTGAGCCAACTCATTGGCAATTTCACTCAGGGCTTCAGTTGATAATAGCGCCTGAGTTAATGCCTGTTTATCGGCAAAGCCTGAACTGGCCAATTGCTGATTTAACTCTGATAACGCCCTGTCACTTTGCTCCCTTGCCTGAGCCAGGCTCGCTTGAGCAGCTACAACGGCTGCTGATTGCGCTGAGTCTTGCTCTAAGGCTTTGGTATGGCTCTGACGAATGGTGTTGATCCCTTGCGAAAACGCCGTTACCTGCGCCCTAACCTGCTCAATTGCCCCATTAAGTGCATCTAAGCTGCGATACTGCTCCGGAATAGCGGCGCACGCTTGCTCCACCTGTCCTTTGAGGCTCGAAGCCTGATCTTGCAAGGCTTGAAAACGCTCTCGCTCCGCCTCGAGCTTCACTTGCAGCTCTCGCTCTGCAGCCTGCCAACTTTGTATTTGGCTTCTGAGTTGAGTTAACTGCTGAGCAGCGCCAGTAGCTTGGTTAAGCTGCTGCTGTAACTGCTGTAATTGTAGCTGTAGGCTCTCAATGGATTGAGCACTGTTGTCGCCAATGCGCTGTAACTGCTCATCGACGCGCTTTAACTGCTCTTGATGCTTAGTCTTTAACCCTGAATATTCTGATTTCGCTTGGTTAAGCGCTTCATTTGCCAACTCTTCATGGCGCTGAGCCTGTTGTAGCTCCTCTTCCGTTGGCAATTGCTCTGCACTTTTAGCTGGATGTGGGTGGTCGCTGCTGCCACATACTGGGCAAGGCTGGCCAGGGTTGAGCTGCAAGGCCAAGCTTGCAGCTTGGCCGCGATGCCATACCAGTAGCAACTGTTTGTTATTGGTCTGGGCTTCTATAAAACGGGCGCGCAATTGCTGGCCTTTTTCCATTACCCGTAATAGCGCCTGCTCTGTTTGACTAGTATCATTGCCAGCCTGTTGCCACTGGCCGTAACGCTCAATCAGATCAAGTTGAGCCGTGACAGCTTGCTGGACATTAACCTGCTCGGCCGCAACTTGCTCAAGTTGAGGGATGAGCTGCTCTGCTGCGAGTTTTTCTGTCGACAGTTTCTCTAAACTTACCTTGTCTTTAATGCCTTTCTGTTTCGCTTGGTCGCGTGCAATTGTTGCCTCAGTCAAGGCTTTTTGCAGGCCATCGAGTCCTTGTAGCTGAGGCACCAACTGGGTTAAGGTTTGCTCGCTATTTTGCACTTGCTGCAGTTGCCGCTCTTGCTCAGGCAGGGTATCAAATTGCGCCTGACTTTGGGTCAGCACCTGCTCACTAAGCTGCTTAGCAGCTTGCACTTGAGTCAGGCTGGCCTCGGCTTGAGCGGCTTCAGTTTCTCGCGCCAAAGACACATCTAAAACAGGTTTTAACTGCAATGCCTTTTGGCCACTTTCAAGCTGTAGCTGTCGTTGGGTGATAACGGTTTTATGCTCTTGCAGCTGCACAGCGACTTGCTGAAGTTTATCCAGTGCATCGAAGTCACTAACGAGCAATTTGGCCGACTCAAACCGCTTATTGGCATCGATTAACCCAAGTTTAGCCTGCTCTTTAGCCTCTAACGCTTGAGCAAGCTTAGGCTCGAGCTGCGTAAGCTCGTTATGTAGCGCCTCATCAGACTCAAGCTCGATATTGTGCAGCATGCCATCACGTTTATTACGGTGATCACGCACTTCATTCTTAATCGCTGCGGCTTGAAACTTTAGCTTATCTTCAATTTTGCGGTAAATTTGCGTTTGGAAAAGCTGACTGAAAATCTTCTCTCTGTCTTTTGAGTCTGCCATTAAGAGCTCGCGGAACTTACCCTGTGGCAACACCATCACCTGACGGAACTGATCGGCATCGAGGCCAGTTAACGTCTCTATTTCGGCCGTGGCCTCAGAGACCTTACTCGCCACCAGCAGATGCTCAGTGCCATCACTGTCGATACGGTAAAGCTGGGCTTCGGGCTTTTGCAGTGTATAGCCATCGCCACTCTTTTTAGCACGTTGTTGCTCGGGTACTCGGCGAATACGGTATTGTTTATCCCCCAGCGCGAAACTAAACGTCACTTCGGTAAGCAAACTATCTTGTGCTAAGTCGCAGCGCATCTGGCTGCCCTCTCGCTCATCCCCCGTGGTTTTACCATAGAGGGCGAAACAGATAGCATCTAACAGTGTGGTCTTACCCGCCCCTGTAGGACCGTTGATTAAGAACAGCGGGTTTGAGCCTAATGCGGAAAAGTCGACAGTTTGCGTCGACGCAAAAGGGCCAAAAGCAGACATCTCAAGGGTAATGGGTCTCATGATGTGCGCTCCGCTTTATGTAACTCATCGATAGTTGCACTCATGGCTTGTTGCTGCGCCTCTGTCATTGCCTCGCCCGACACTTGGGTAAAGAAATCGGTAAACATATCTAGCTCACCCTTCTTAATATGGTCACGGCTTAGCTCCACCTTGCCGCTCTCACTCATCAAGCCTGTACGCTCGAGGTGCAGCACATTCGGATACACGCTTCTCAGTTTGCCCATGGCGTCCAAAATAGCGGTTTTGTCACTGAGCCTCACCATCAGGTAATCTTCACGGTTAATATCGGTTTTGCCTGACTCAAGTAGCTGAGCTAACTCACCTTCGATAATGCGCACATCTCGCATGCCCTTCAAAGGCAGTAACTCGAAGCTGGCTTTGCCGTCACTGTCTAGTTCAACCAAGGTAACCGACTTGTTTTGGTGCTGCTCACTAAAGGAGTATTTAAGCATTGAGCCGCTGTAGCGTACATGCTCGGCGCCCTTATATTGCGGGCCATGCAGATGCCCTAACGCCGTATAGTTATATGGGGTAAATAATTTGGGTGAGATCTTATCGGCGCCGCCAATACTCAGTGGCCGCTCCGATTCTGACTCACTGCCGCCATCGAGAAAGCAGTGACTGATAACCACTTTAGGTAAGCCTTTACTGTCATGCTCATCAACCTGTTCAAGCAGTTTCGCCATCGCCTCTTCATGGGTGTTGACCTCACAATCGAACACCTGACGAACAGTAGCAGGATCGGCGTAGGGCAAGCCGTAAAACACAGCAGAGCCCGCTTTGCCGTTAAGCTCGATGGCTCTAACTTCTTTGGTCAATGGGCCTACGATGTGTAGGCCGCTGTTATTCATCTGCCGAGAAGCAAAACCTAAGCGCTCATGGCCATCATGGTTTCCCGCAATCATGATCAGCGGGATCTTGAGCTCATTGACCAAGCGATTGACCACCTCATCCAATAAGGCTACCGCATTAGCCGGGGGAACCGATCTATCGTAAATATCCCCCGCCACCACCACCGCATCAGCACTATGCTCGGTGGCAAGTTCAATAATCTGATTGAGAACAAAACGCTGATCATCGAGCAGGCTCTGGTTATGAAGCTGTCTGCCGATGTGCCAGTCAGAAGTATGGATAAATTTCATGCTTTCTCGTTTAAAAATGAGGGAGATACTGGAGAGTAACCGTGATGGTTTTCCATTTTATTAGATAGTAAGAAAACTGAGTCGATTTAACAATAGCTTAAGCCAGACAAGGTAACGGGCGACATGTAATAGCCTGTGACCCCGCATCACAATATTGGGCTTATTAAAGCGATTGCGCAAAACATTATTGCTGGGGTTATAGCTGATTGTTCAGCACTGCCGATAAGCCTTATAAACTCAGGCACAGCTCAGCAACGAACGGTCAAGTTTAAGCCACATTTCATATAATAATTAACCAGTTAGCTAAATATATCATTATGAATTCCACTATAAAATTGAGATAATACTCAGTCTACTTTTAGCCATATTCAGGAAATCACTTAAGTTTGTTAGTCAGCAGTCGCCTTAACTTTTCATCCCCCCTATTCCTTAACGCCAAAAACCTACTGTTAATACTCGTTTTAACCGGAAGCCATATTCTCTAAAACTTATTCGAGGATAGATTTTAGAGAAAGCAACTTTGCTTGTGGTTATTGAGAAAATAAAATGAAAAAATTGCTCCTTGCTGTAGTTATCAGCAATCTGTTGGCGGGCTGTTCCGACAGCGATACCCCCCAAGAACCATCAAATCCGTTACTCGATATTATTGATAACGCACTTTGCGAAAATCAATTTAACGATAAGCTATCTCGAAATGAGTACTTCTTCTGTAGTACCGATGCAGAAGAGAACATTGGCGACAGCCAGGCATTAACAGCTAATAGCTACCAAAGCCTCGAACTTTGCCAATCGAACCTGAACGGCGTGATCAGTAAACGCGAAATCTACACTAACAATCAGTGTTTTACAGGCACAGTGCAGAGTATTCCTCCTACCGATCTGATCCCTGCTAAGCAGACTTATCAGGGTACCTTACTACTGAGTGGCAAAAAGTTATCGGGTCATATCAGCTGTAACGGACAAACATTGGGCCATAGTGGTACTTTCACCTTTAAAGATGGCGATAACGTCAGCTGTACTTACGGCTCATTAGAGCTGTTAAACAAGGATATTCCACTACCGGATGGCTGGACTCGAGACAGTCATAATGCGATGGCCCTAGACATGAAAAATGACTGGGCACATGCAATTAGCGTCACAGATGCTTCGAAAGTGATGAGTAAGGTGAGCACCTGCCCGGCTCTCACCAATGAGATCTGTGTTGACGAAATCGACAGCTTCGATGTTTCCCCTCTATTTTCAAACGGCGATGCCGCTGACATTGACGCTTTTTTAAATCCACCAGCAGCCGAAGAGACCGATGAAATTGATAAGGCGCCAAGCTCACACGTCGATAGCAGCTTGACCCCTGAAGTTTCTGCCGGCGCTAAACCAGACATCAACGCAGACTTCGTGTCGGCCTCCGCAGAAGATGCCTACAGCTATCAACCGAGCGAAGACGCTCTTGTGCTGACTGACAGTGTATTAACCGACAGTCAGGGCAAACCTATTGCCGGCGTTAATTACTACACCAAGTCTTCAAGAGGAGTAACAGACGCGAGTGGTATCGTGTCTTACATTTGGGGTGAGACCATTACTTTTGGACTCGATACCTTTACCTTTGGCTCGGTGAAAGGAAATCAGGTTGAGTACACTCTTTCCGATGTGTCTGAAAATGAAATTGTAAAACAAAACATCGATGCGCTAATCAATCGTTATGCCACCCAAACGGCTGACAGTGTCACTTTTGGCGCTAATGTACATAGAGTGTTTGGCCAATACCCGAACGTGATAAATGAGCTCATCAACCTCAACCTACCAAATGGTGCAGAGATCGAGGCCAGTGGTTACTTTGTACCTGACGAATTTAACGCACAATTCAGTACCGGACTCGCCCAAATAATTGACACTGAACTGAATTTAAATCCAACTGCTAGACACCACGTCAGCCCTCTTTTGCAAAAAGGCGGCTATGTTACTGATACCCTACAGCAGCTTTATACTGATGTTGACCAGTTCCACGTATTTCACGATAACTCTGCGTTCTATGGTGAGGTGGGTTTCGCGCGTTTTATGCGCTCAATGAACACATCAAATACCGCCTTCCCGGTGTTAATGCCACGCAATGACGTTAACTACTGGCTACCATTTGGTTCAGAACAAGCCTATAGGCGTGATGACGGTTTCCCTTATGTTACTGATGCTAAAACAATAGATGCGAACTCTGATGTTATTCTAAAGCGCCCAGAAACCGTTGGCAAAGATACCGCTACCTATAACTTGCCCGTTATCACCGCCGGTGAAATTGGACAGGGCAAAGTGGTGTTTATGGGCAACAGTATGTACCCCAATATTCTCAGCAAACCTGATAGTTACTGGGCCGGTGGTGAAGACGCGGGTAAAGACAACGGCAGCATGCCTAAATTCTTTATGAATATGTTTACTTGGTTTACTGCCGAATATGCCAATGGCCAAGCTGCCATTAATGTCGGTTCAAACATCGATAAAGTGTGGCAATCCAACGTCAATTACAATCAGACTTATGACTTTTTTATCGATGAGTCTTATCGTCTCAACCTAGATCCGCTTTCATCGGGTAGTTACGATGGCCTAGATCCTAAAACAACGCCAGTGTTAATCCTACAAGCCTATGAAACGGGGCTGTTTGGCGATGGCATGAGCGTTAAAGTCCTCGCCGACATTAATAAGCCTCTACTTTCTGCGGCTGATATTACCGCATTGATTGAGTACATTAATGCTGGCGGCAACGTCTTATTTATGGATGGTATCGAGCAATTGAACCCTGAGCCAATTGCCCGTTTAGCCGATACAGCCGGTATATCGATAGGCGGTGCCAACCTTGCAAGAACGAGACAGGCTTACTGTGGCGAAAGCTATTACTGCCAAGCGCCATACCCGAACCCTCGCGCAAGCTTTACTGGCACTCTCGTCACCTATGAGAAGTTTGATGATATATCCAAGTTTGTAATTAACGAAGATGGTACCGTAACCTTTCCATCTCCAATCGACAAACCAAAGTTTGGTATTGCCGAATATAAAACAATAGACAGCGATGGCAATGAGCACAATAACTTCGCATTTTACGGCGTTAATACTGAAGCTGAGCGTTTAGCCGCTGTTGCCAAAATTCAGGCGGCCTTTCCAAAAGTAAAAGAGTGTACTGATACCAGTTATGACTACGAAATAGGTTGTATTGAAACCCGTCAGGGTCATGGCTACGCCACGGGGCATAGATACTACAGACCTAGGTTTACTCGCTACGAAATCAGTCCTGATGTGGTGAGCACTATGGTTAAAGCCGCTAATCTCGGCGGCAATGTTGAGAAGCTATATCAACATGAAATCTATTATCGCAGTAAAGGTAAAGAGGGCAGCCGTTTGTCATTGAACGAGCTAAACCAAACTTATGACAACCTGTCTATTTGGTTTTGGAATGACGAACAATATCACTATAACCCTGCAGTGCAGGATGAATTAGGCTTTAAAAAAGCCACAGAATTCCTCAACTGTTATACCTTAGACGTACATCAGCCAGATAATGCCTGCACGACTGAAACCCGCGAAAAATTATTAAGCTATGGCATGTTAACCCAAAGCGGTGAACTCAATCCTAGCTATCCATTGAACTACCAAGAAAAACCACTAACTCGCATCATGCTTGGCCGTTCATACTGGGATAATGACATTAGTGTCGATACCTCAAGCTATCCAGGTAATACCGGCGAGACAGGTGGCAATGCCAAGGTCAATATTGAAACATTCAATAATGCCGTTGTGGGCACAGCTAACAATATGCAATCAACTGGACTGTGGGCCGTTAAGCGTGGTGTCGTCTCCGTCAGTGGTAATCATGACGCAACGATCACTGTGGCGTTAGTGGATGATGTAACGGGTAAGCATGAGCATGAATTGGCATTGAAGCGCCCTCCTCGCGTGCAAAAGTCTTGGCGCCATAAAGCTGGCACTACCACCGAGATTATTGCCCCTTACGGCGGTCTTATTTACATCAAGCCTGCGAGTACAGATACCACCAATAGCGTGGAGTTTAACTTTACTGGGGTATTGGAAGCGTCACTATGGAAAAACGGCCAATGGCAAAACCCTGTCAATCCAGGTGTTCCGCTAGCCGAAATCATCACGGGTCACTTTGTTTACACCACGCCCGTTAACAACGTAGCCGACACCCATATTCAAACGTTTGCAGATGGGATGAACGACTTCGCTGAAAAAGCCAGCGACTTCCATGCAAGAGATAACAGCGAAGGCAATATGCGTTTTACCGGTGAGTTATTACCTGAGCACAGCCATCGATTTGTTAATGATGTACAGATCTCAATTGGTGCGGCTCATTCAGGCTACCCAGTGATGAGCACGACTTATAATCGCAACTCAAATGTGATCCCAACAATACCTGATAATGATTGGTTGTTGTGGCACGAGGTGGGTCATAACTTGGCTGCCGCGCCTTTTAATGTGAATGGTGCGACTGAGGTGGCTAATAACTTGCTAGCCCTGTATATGCAGGATCTGCGTGACATGGGCAAAGGCAGTATGGACCGAGTTAAAACCGACATTCAAAAAGCCCCAATGATGATAAGTCGTGATAATGGCCATGTATGGAGTCATGGTAATGCTGGGACGCGTTTAGTGATGTTTGCTCAGCTAAAAGTCTGGGCAGAAACTCACTTCAAAATTGCTGATCACTTTGATAGTCAATCAATCCCAGCTTATTACGGTGAGGATGAAGGCTGGAATATGATCATCATGATGCATCACGAGGCGAGAAATTCAAACCCATCGTGCTCCATTAGCAATCCCCATGGATTAAGTGAAGGCGATCTGCTGATGGCCTGTGCCTCTGCAGTCTCGGGTTACAATCTAAAGAGCTTCTTTGAAGCTTGGAATCCAAGTGAAGCCTCAGTGATCACAGCCGATGGTAGCCGTGACTATGAAGGGGGGATTACGGCTAAAGGCATTAATTACCTTGAGTCATTAACCCTAACCGAGCCTAAGATAAAACCTGAAACCATTGATTATATTAATTAAGGTTTAATTGTTAAATAACAAAGCCCCTTAGCTTAATACTAAGGGGCTTTATTTCTGGACCGAACAAGCAAGCGATACATTGTCTTTTAAGGGCAAAATCTAACAGTAAATGAGCCCAATAAGCCTTCGCACTACTCGAAATAACCGCAAACGCTAAAAGTCGTTAGCGCAATTTAAATCAGCAAACCCAATTACGGCTCAACAGGTAACGCCTCGATTGATTGCAAAATCTCTCGCACTATCGCTTCACGTTTATAGAGATCTTTCATTCTGTTTGGGGTATCAATGTTAAGCGCAAAATAAACGGGACCTGTAGGCCATTCAACCCAACCGACCCACCAGCCATAGCGGCCCTGCCAACCGGTTTTTGCCCGCAATATCCAATCGTTACCGGCCTCATTAATCATAATATCTTTGACTAAGAGCTGAGCAGACAATTCAAAGGGCAATTGATTTCGATAAAGTTTTTGTAAAAACTCAACCTGCTCAACGGCAGAGATCGCCAGCTTACCGTCTATCCAGTAACTGTCACTATCTTCGATGGCTTTTTCAAATGTTGGATCGGCATTACCATAATCGAGTAAGGTTAGATATTGCCGAGCTTTTCTCTCGCCTAGTTGCTTTGCAAAACCGTCATAGACCCACACTGCGGAGTATCGCATGGCTGAGCGCAGGTTCTGATCTTGATTGTGTGGCGAGAAACCTCTTTTTACTCCATCCCATTTGAATATCTGGAATTCATCCTTAACCAGCTTGGCATCCAAAGCGAATAGTGTGTGCGGAATTTTATAGGTCGATGCCGGTGACAATCGACGCTGAGCACGTTTGCTATCAACAACCCAAGTCTCAGCTTTCTCGCCGCGTTCATCACGCACCACTATCGTGCCCTTGGCATCATGGTGAGCAAAATATTGTTGCCAATCTGGGCGCTCACCGAGTGCTGCCGACACATGAAAAGGCGTGATGAGCAAGACCGATAACGCAATAGCAAAACCGCAGAAAGGCGCGGCCCTGCGACTCATCTTTAAATTTGTATGGCGAGACTGAAACACTTTTATCAAAAGTTCATCCTTGAAATATCCTTTATAACCATGCAAACAGATCGTACTGGGCCGATAGCAGCTTAACACTCATGGCTATCGACATTATCACCACTAACGGTTTAATGATTTTAGTACCTTTAGTGAGCACAAGACGCGAACCCAGTGTTGCACCTATCGCTTGGCCGATAAGCATGACTCCACCCAACATCCAGAACACCTTGCCTCCGATGGCGAAGAAAATAAGTGAGGCGATGTTAGTGGAGAAGTTTAGAATCTTGGCATGAGCCGTCGCTTTTGCCAGACCATAACCTGCGAGGGTGACAAACGCGAGGGCAAAGAAGCTCCCCGTTCCTGGGCCAAAGAAACCATCATAAAAACCGACACCAAGAGCCGCAGTAAAAGCAAATAGGCTTGGGGTCAGCAGTTGCTGTTTATCTTCTTCACTGATTTTTTTAGAAAACAGGAAGTAACCACCGATGGCTAACATCAAGAATGGCAAGAACACCTCTAAGAATGCGGTATCGATCATCTGAACCGCTATCGTGCCTAATGCCGCTCCCGTAAATGCACTGGCAATACTGAGCTTCATATCGCTGAGCTTCACCATGCCTTTACGCACAAAATAGAAGCTAGCAAAGAAACTACCGCCACAAGCTTGAAGCTTGTTCGTCGCTAACGCCACGGTTGGAGGAAGGCCTGCCCATAGCAGTGCGGGGATGGTTAACAGTCCACCGCCTCCTGCAATCGCATCGATAAAACCGGCCAACATGGCCACAAAAAACAGCAGTGCGATAAGCTCGAAAGTAAGATCTAAGGTCATGATTAAATAGATTGAAAAATTAAGTGTCGTTATTAGACGTGGTTTGCAGTTAGAACGCAAAGGAGTTATTGTCCCACTTAAGTGAGATTTTCTCACGCAAAAACACAGTTAAGGCAAACCTAATGTACTCACACCTTCCCCCTCTTAATGCACTGAGAGCTTTCGAGGCATCGGCACGTCTCATGAGCTTTACCCTTGCTGGCAAAGAACTATTTGTCACTCATGGTGCCATAAGTAAGCAGATTAGATTATTGGAAGACTATGTCGGAATGCCACTGTTCATTAGGCAGCATCGCAGCCTTAAACTCACCGATGAGGGGGAGCGCTACTTTATCAATGTGCAAGCAGCATTGCAGACACTTAATAACGCCACGAGTGACTTAATCACCCAGCCACTTCGTACCCAAACCTTAGCCATCAATGTATTACCTAGCCTAACCATTAGCTGGCTCATTCCAAGGATGGAGGAATTTAAATCTCGCTATCCACACCTCTATGTGGATCTGTCTATCGGTGATTTTGAGGTGGACTTTAATAAGGTCAATTACGATATCGCCATTCGCAGCAGCACGACTGTGCCTAAGGCTGCAAATGTCATGACCTTAATGGATGAGGACTTGTGTTTAGTCTGCGCTTCAGAGTTAGCAGAGCAACTCCAAACCCTTGATGACATCAACTCGATGACGCTATTGCAACACACCACTCGCCCTGGATTATGGCAACTTTGGGCCAACAGCATGGGGTTGGAGCTAACGACAGAGAAAAAGTTTGGTGTTGAGCATTTTTATATGCTCAGTCAAGCCGCGGTCAGTGGCATGGGGGTGGCGCTTATTCCACGCTTCTTCATTGAAGATGAACTCAAATCAGGCAAGCTAGTGCTCCCATTTGGTGCCGATTTTAATGCGAAGTTCACTAGCCCCTATCGTTACTATTTACTCACGCCAAAATCGAGTAACCTGCCGTTAAAAGTGCAATCCTTTATCGACTGGTTACTCGAACTGTTTGCGCCATATCGGCATGAATAAATAGTTAGAGGATCTCCTTATCCGCTAGATCAAACATCTCTAGATAATTCATTCCCGAATGCACGCTCAAGTCAAAGTTAAGCACTTTATAACAAACATCATAAAGTGCTTCACCAAACCATTCACGGTCAAAGGCTTCTAGTGCCTTAATCATTCCTTGCTGGCACAAATCGCCCTTCAAGCTATCGGGTGCCATGGCATCGATAAAGCTCGCGACAAGGCCATAAAGATCTTTTTCTGCGTCACCTTCAACTTCCCACAGTGTTGGATCGGCATACTGACAAGCATAATGGCTCGCCGCAATATCAAGCCCAACTCCAAAGTTAACCAGTATCGCTTTATTTGGGTTACAGATAATATTTTTAGGGCAGATAGCACCATGATAGATATCCATCTGATGCATATACTGCAAACCCGTTAACAGCTGAGTAAACCACATTAAGGGCTGGCCAAGTTGGATCTCCTCGAGATCATCAATCGATACCCCATACTCCCAAGCTCTAGCAATGAATAGCTTCTCGCTTTGAGGCAGTTGCCCAAAGGCGAGTACCTTTTCGATATGAGGATGATAAACCTTGGCTAAGCTGCGATAGGTATTACTTAGCATCGGCCAGTTTGCTTCAACCTTACTGTAAATTGAGATACCGCACTGATATTGCCCCTGCATATGCGTTGCTCGCCAGAACTGGCTCGTTTCGGTGGCGGCAATAAACTGCTCTAGCCTAAAGTGATGATCGATAATCGCACCAGCCGTAATCTCAACTTTTTCCGGTACCGTATCGCACACGCCGTGATCGATTAGTGCTGACAAGTCACTACGCAGTGCATCAAGATCCGTCGTGCTACCAACGACAGCCTCGCGATACCATTGATAAATTCTAGGCTGCTGAGTCTGTTCGGCAATAGCGAGAAAGCCTTCGGCGTAGGCCTTGATATCTTCACTCGTACTCACATTATCTTTAATATCGATAAACTCGACGTCTCCCATATCGGAAACAAAAATACAGTTACTTGTCCAGCCTCCCACAGTAAAGCCGCGGCGATGGATCTGCTGTAGTCCTGTGACGCTTCGTCGAAGTATTTCAAGTAGTTGGTAAGTGGTCATCTGCTCTGACTCGAGCACATTGAGCGGTACACCGCGGGGCATACGGATTGGTAACACCAACTGCTCGCCATCTTGAATAAGCGGCGCACAATAGGGAACACCACAACAACCTGAAAGAGATTGCAGTCGCAGGAACTCTCGCCTTAACTGTGCCTCATGAGCCTGGGACTGCTCACTGTCAGTAAATTGGGTTGGAATGAGCACCTTCAACAGCCAAGGCGCGGTCCACTCACCGGGATTATATTCAGCCTGCCAAACTTCGAGACCACTCTGAATAAACAGACACTTGAGCTTAGTAAAGTCTTGGATCTTATTATTACGCTGCTCAACGATTGCCACCTGACCTATGGTTTCGAGTACCAGCTCTTTTTGGGTATCGGTGACTTGATGCTTTTTCGGGGCAGTGAGACCCCACTCCGTTGTTAGCGCAGCCACAATCTGCTTTGGAGTATAGATACTAAGCGAGCCTTGTTGTTTCTCAAGCTCAATCTCTTCACCTTTACGGCCAGTAACAAATACCATACCTTGGCACCAAGGCGCATAGACTCCCACTGGGATTTTGTGCTTGACGTTACCGGCTAAAACACGGGCAACATAGTTTGCCTTGGCAAGACTGTTATCCACCTCACGACCATCGAGTGACCAAGCGTGCAAGCCTGCATCTAATCGGCCGATATAGCCCTTTACATCGACAACGTACACTCCCCACTCGCCAATAACTAGCGCATCGACCTCCATGGCTTGACCTGATTTAGCAGGGATCTCAACATTGGTTAGCAGGATATAATCTTCTGGTAGTTCATCGGCTAGCAGGGAAAATGCCCAACGCTCAGCATCGTTAACCGGTGTGCCAAAACTTATCATTCTTGCCATTCTTTTCTCCTTCGGTGGCAATTAATATTTATGTTGGACTGTCCGTATTCTTAACTTTTGGGCACAAAAAAGCCACTAATATAAGTGGCTTATTTTGAAAAGATTTTTAGCTTATTTTAGTGCTTACAGCCATCGCCACATTCATGCGCGTCGTCAGCGAAATCATCATCGCCTTCTTGATGCTGCATCACTCCCCAACCGTCGGTGACGCCACCAAACTCTTGGGCAAATTCGTGCAAACTAATCTCTTGCTCTACGATTGCATCGTACTCAGGAACCATGTTTATGCAAACGATCAGTTCCCACTTACCCGAGTCATCGTTGAGTAGTAGTTCAACTTCGCCTTCAAGATCAGATTGACCAAGCTCTTCAAGTGCGGACTCAGCATCGCGCTGATCTTCAAAAACTAAGAAGAAATCAACATCAAGGGCTGCTGATAAGTCGATACCGGCATCAGCCATCGCTTCAAGCATTTTGCCATTGTCATCATCTGGAAACTGCATGTTTATCCTCTCTTCTTAGTTACTCAGCAATAATTTTAACGCTTTCGCCGTTAAAACTAACCACTTCACCTGCAATCACTTTCTTGCGCTTGCGGGTTTCAACTTCACCGTTAACGGTCACTTGTCCTTCAGAAATAACGTGCTTGGCTTCGCCACCTGCACTCATCATTCCTTGGACTTTCAATACTTTGTATAATTCGATGTATTCTTCGCCTGACTTTAATGTCAGCGTTGGAGTATCTGCACTCACTGTATTTCGCCTTAAATAACTAGAACTGACGGCATTATAGCACTCAATTTATCATGCGAGTGTATGGTTTCTAACACCTTTGTGCAGCCAAAAGCCCATAAAGGCAGTCATTAAACCATTGTTCGCCTATTTTACAGTTTTCTCGCAATAGGCCTTCGCGTACAAAACCACACTTTTCCAGTACTTTGATTGAAGCAATATTTTGCTCTATACAGTAAGCAAAAAACTTATGCGGCTTATAGGCTAAACAAGCCCAATCAATAATCGCTTGCAGGCTTTCACTGGCAAAACCTTGTCCGTGGGCCTTGGGATGGATCATATAGCCGACTTGCATCTGCCCCATTTCAGCATCGCTATTCTGCAAGCCAATAAAACCGATAAAATCTTGTGTATGAGCATCCTCAATAATAGTGAGCAACCACTCACCTTCACTCAAATCTCGGTTTTCTAAAACACGCTCGAACTTCTCTCGTATAACCGATTCTGCCTGAGGCTTGCGTACAAACTCATTGAGCTGCTCATTTGAGTGAGTATATAAAAAGTTGTCCCAGTCACTGGCAACAACAGTTCTTAACCTGAGTCTATCGGTATACAGTTCGAGCATGTATATTCCTTCTTACAATAGAAACAACAGCAGATTAGCCTCTGCTTGTCACTTCTAGAAGGTGGTAACCAAACTGAGTTTTAACTGGACCTTGAACTTCGTTCAGTGGCGCGCTAAATACCACTTCGTCAAATTCTCTTACCATCATACCTGGGCCAAATGAACCTAAGTCGCCGCCTTGAGCCGAAGATGGGCAAGATGAGTTAGCTTTAGCTACATCACCAAAATCAGCACCATCAAGGATCTGCTGCTTAAGTTCTAGACACTGCTCTTCGGTATCTACTAGTAGGTGTCTTGCAGTTGCTTGTACCATGGTTTTCTCCAAAAATTAAATGTAATGCCTTTAAGGCAAAATAAAACCCAGCCAGTATATACCATTCTTTATGGCGTATCCCAGCTGGGTTATTACAGATTGAATAAGTTACTTCTGTGAAGCAATCCAATCGTTCACTTTTAGCTCCATCACTTCCATTGGCAGCGAGCCTGAGGTTAATACCTGATCGTGATAGGCCTTTAAGTCAAACTTGTCACCCAACTCTTTTTCAGCTTGTGCGCGCAGTGACAGGATCTTTAATTGGCCTACTTTATAGCTCAACGCTTGGCCAGGGATTGCCATATAACGCTCAACTTCCGCGATGATGTCAGACTCTGCCATTGGCGAGTTATCTTTCATATACTGAATCGCTTGCTCGCGAGTCCAGCCTTTAGCGTGCAGGCCGGTATCCACCACTAGGCGCATGGCGCGTAGCATCTCATCAGATAACTTACCAAAGTATTGATATGGGTCGTTAAACAAGCCCATCTCTATACCTAAGTACTCAGCGTAAAGCGCCCAGCCCTCTTCGAAAGCCGTGTAACCGCCAAAACGCTGAAACTCTGGCACTCCAGTTAGCTCTTGCTTAATAGCAATCTGGAAATGGTGTCCCGGTGCAGCTTCATGCAGTGACAAAGTTGTCATGCCCCACTTTGGCTGTGCCTTTAAGTTATATGTGTTGATGTAGAACACGCCCGGACGGGAGCCATCAACCGCTGGAGCATCATAAGATGCGCCTGCTGCAGATTGCTCTCTAAAGCTCTCTACCGGTTTTACCACATAATCGGCTTTTGGCATCACATTGAAGTACTTTGGTAGCTCAAGGTTGATCTTATCTTTAAGCACCATGTAACCATCGATTAAACCTTGACGATCACTGAAGAAATACTGAGGCTCTGAAGAAAGTGATGCAAAAAATGCCGTTAAATCCCCTTCGAAGCCAACTTGAACTCGCACTTTATCCATTTCAGATAAGATCCGCGCCACTTCATCTAGTCCCACTTTGTGGATCTCATCCACAGGCATAGTCGTTGTAGTATGGGTGTTTGCTAGGTGCTGATACCATACTTTACCGTTAGGTAGTCCCCACCAGCCGTCTGTTGCACGTGACGACTTAATATAGGTATTTTGAAAGTAATCACGTAGTGAAGTCAGCTCTGGTATCAACTGCTCGCCAATTAACTTGGTGTACTCTTGGGTAATAGCTCGTTTATCTTCATCGGAAAACGACTCTGGCATCAGGTTGATCGGTGTATAGAATAAGCTGTCATTAACATTATCAACAAGCTGAGCAGTCAACTGAGGAATAATACGCTCGACAAGCACACGAGGCAGCACAACCTTACTCTCGATACCTTCGTTCATGCGCACCTGCGCAACCTTCATCCACTCAATAAACCCTTGCAGGCGGTTCAGCCAATTCTGGTAATCTTCGACCGTTTTAAAGGGCTGAGCGCTCTCACCACTACCAAGCTGAACCATGCTGATCACAGTGCTATAAAATTGATTCATCGGCATGAAGTGATTAGGAAAGGTTTCGTCAGCCAATGCCACATTACGGTCATAGGTGAACATGTCATAGCTTAGCTTTAGTTCACTCGGTAACTGGTCACGATCTATTTTTTTTACTTCTTTTAAATAACGCGTATTCAGCTTGTGTCGCTGGGTTAAATATTCATTAGATAGGCCGTCACCAAATTGGTCGTTATAGTCATTCACACCAACAAATGTTGCGTAGATAGGCTCTAACTTCAATATATCTTTAAAGTAGTTATCCACTAACTGCAAATAAGCTTGCTGTGCAGACTGACTCTCAACGACTTGCTCTGTTGCTTGTTGCCCTGTTTGCGCTGATTGTTGGGTTTGCTTACTCTCAGTTTCACCGCAAGCAGTTAGCCCTAAGATTGCGCCAATAGACAACGCCAGTACCGCCTTCCTCATTTTAATATTCCTTTTATTTATTGTTAGTGCTCTATCTTTTCTATACTTAACACCAGAGACAAATGTGATATCGGTAAGGGAATAACCATTATCCTCAATCACGGCCTTGTCCAGCTATCCTACGGGAGCTCTGAAACGAGCATCTTGAGGTAGCTTGGGTATATAAGGAGCCTTTAATGATTTATTCATTCAGTAACTCTGGCTTTAGGGATCCAGAAACAGGGGTATATAACCAAACCTATTTTATGGAAGTATTTAACCGTGAATGGCATCGCCATATCCGTGACCATCAGAGTCTGGCCTTATTGTATCTATGCCCACACATTCATGAAACTATTTCTCAACCACAATTGTTAGAATTATTCATGAAGCAAGTACAACAAGCACTGTTACGCTCAACAGATCTACTTGCAAGGCTCGATAACAATGCGTTCGCTCTTGGTATATTTGAAGTCGATGACACTGGTGCTCATGTGGTTATCGATAGATTAGAGCAGACTATCGGGGATTTTAATCATAATCTTCAACAGCAGCATCATGGCGAAATAGAGTATGAACTTGGTGGCTGTGTTTGTCGGCCAAACAGAGACTTATACCTAGATACACTGTTTGAAACCGTAGAGCGACATACCGAGCAAATGCGCTTACCTAAAGCCACTGAGCACAGGCTTATTCACCTATAACATCTTTTACGATAACGGCTAGAGTTATATGTAAGTCACAGCGACAAAAAAGCCCCTAAACAGGGGCTTTTTTTTTACGGCTTATTAAATTAAAGCGTTACGTTATGAACGCGTGCTTTTTCTTTAATGTAAGCAAGGTAGCTCTTAGCTGAACGTGCAGTTTTCTTATCATCAGCAGCAAGCTTGGCATACTTATATGCTGTCTTGTACTGTTTTAAATTGATATAAGATAACGCCAATTCAAACTGCGCTTCACCTGGATTCTTAATGCCAGCGTCTAACGCCTTCTTAAGAGCAGCGATTGCAGACTTATGCTTGCCATCTAAGGCAAGAATACGTCCCTGTCTCAAATACAGCTTACCTGCATTATTAACAGCAGCCGCTTTACCATATGTATCAGCAGCTTCTTTTAGCTCCTTAGCATTATGGTAAAACCCAGCGAGGATAGTTAAGGTCTTTTCATCTTCCTTAATTAGCCCTGACTTCATATGCTTAGTATAGATTTGCGCTGCACGGTATGGCGAACCATTCTGTGCAAGTAGCTGGGTCAAACGAGTAATGTTACCCGCTGTCTCCAAAAATCCATTCATATAAGCTAAGTCATATGTCGCTAGTGACTTTGTATAGTCCTCAGTCATCAGATAAAACTGGGCCAGCTGAACCCACAGACGTTTGTCATCAGGGAATATTGGCACCATGATTTCGAGCACTTCAACAGCTTGTTTGTACTTCTTCTGGTTAAAGTAAGCCGTTAGCTTCATCTGATATAAGCCTTTGTCAGGCTTTTCAGAAAGAGCTATGCCCTTATCAGCAACCTCAAGCACCTTGTCCCACTGCTTTTGCTCAGAAAGCGCAATACCTATTCGCTTATAGACTTGCGGATCTTCTTTACAGGTAAACTCCATCCACTGGTAATACATCGGGATTGACTCTTTAAACTTCTTTTCTCCAATCAGGAGGTCAGCATAGAGTCTTAGAGTTTGAGCGTGATCAACGCCGCCTAGGATATCTGCATCAACTGCAGACTTAAGGTACTTAACAGCCGTACCCATCTGTCCTTTTTCCGCATAAAAGTTACCTAACATACGGTCAATATAGGCTTTATCGAAATCATTCTTTGGGTTCGCTTCTAGAAGAATTGCAATCGCTTCATCCACATTACCTTCGGTATATGCTTCAAAAGATCTTTGCACTTTCTTAGACGCACTTTGACCAACAGCTTTCGATTTACGCTTTTCAATCGCACACTTTTCAGCGGCTGCGGCTGTCGGAACAACCGCTACGCTTCCACCTAAACAAAGTAATAAAGCAGCAGCAATAGTATTAACTTTACGCATAATTATCTGCCTCCTTTGTCTAGTGTGAAATCAAGTTGGACTGTCATGCCAGGTTGCTTAAGGGCTTTACCGTCAACAATCTTTGGCTTGTACTTCCACTTTTTAAGTGCACGACGTGCTTCTTTATCGAATAAGCGCTTAGGCTCTGCCTTGATGACTTTAACGTCTTCAACACCACCTAATTCGTTAATCGTAAAGCTAAGTTGTACCCAACCTTCTTTACCATCACGTGCCGCTTTAATTGGATACTGAGGCTCGATTCGAACGATAGGTGTTGCGTCACCATCTCGCGTCATCATGTTGCCTAGTTTGAAACCAGTGTTTGCACCACCGGCTTCAACTCCACCCATGTTAAATGACATATTTGTATCAATGTCAGATGAACTATCTGGTGGCGTAGTATCCGGTTTTGGCGGCTGCTCTGGGGGTGTAGGCGGTTTAGGCTTAACCCTTGGCTTTTTCTGCGCTGATGCGTCATCTCTGTTCATGGTAATTTCAATGACAGGAGTCTCTGTCGAGGTATCGTGGCGGGTTGGACCGCCACCTACCAAGAAAGCCATGAAGACAAACAAAGCAAAAGTCACAGCAGCACCAATTATCAGTGATACTATTCCTCTCAGCATATTATTCGTTCCCCGCCGATACAGATATCTTATCGATACCTGCAGCTTTAACGTTATCAAGGACCTTAACCACTAAACCATGTCTAGCTTCTTGGTCTGCTTGAATCAATACTGCAGCCTCTGGTGCTTCTGCAAGCATACGCTCAACGTTTGCAGTTACACGCTCGATATCAACTTGACGGTTTTCCATCATGATGATGCCGGTCTTGCTCACACCAATAAAGATGTTAGCAGAAGGCTTCTTAGTCGCTTGTGATGCTTCAGGCTTGTTATAGTCAAGACCTGATGGCTTTACAAACGATGTTGTTACAATAAAGAAGATAAGCATGATGAACACGATGTCTAGCATCGGGGTCATATCAATCTCAGCTTCTTCTTCTACGCTTGAATGCTTTCTACGTGCCATGTTCAATCTCTCTCTAGTGGTGAGGCATGCTGTCTTTTAGCTTTGCTAAACTGATTTTCATTTTTGCATCTAGACGTGTGCTAAAGAATACGCCTGATAATGCTGCTACCATTCCCGCCATTGTCGGCATGGTCGCCATTGAAATACCAGCTGCCATCATACGAGCATTACTCGTCCCATGAACTGCCATCACATCGAATACTGAAATCATACCTGTTACGGTACCTAGTAGGCCTATCATTGGACAGATTGCTACTAAAGTTTTGATAATCAGCATACGTGCAGTTAAATCTTGCTTCGCTTGGGATACCCAAGCTTCACGGATGCGGTGTGCATACCAAGAGGTTGAATCCTCTCGTGCTTCCCATGCCGTAATGATTGCTTTGTGCTGTTTTGGTGATACCCAATTTAGATACCAGTAGCGTTCAAGCATCAATACCCACATAACAAACAATACACCAGCCACTAACCAGAGGACGTCGCCTCCGGAGGCCATGAAGCCCCTGACGGAATCCCAGATATCCATCAGGAATAACATTAGTCTTTCCTCTTCTCAGCGTGCGCTGCCACAATGCCAGCACTTTGCTCTTCAAGTACTTGTACAATAGACTTGCTACGTGCGATAACCACTGCATGCATAAGCATTAGAGGTAGTGCTGCAACTAGACCTTGAACCGTAGTCATCAGTGCCATAGAGATACCACCCGCCATTAGCTTAGGATCACCGGTACCAAACAGCTGAATGCTTTGGAAGGTTGCAATCATACCCGTTACTGTACCGAGTAGACCCATCATAGGCGCGATAGCCGCTAGAACCTTGATGATTGAGATGCGTGACTCAAGTGCTGGTGTCTCTTTCAGAATCGCTTCGTCAAGTTTTAGCTCTAGGGTCTCAACGTCGACATCTTTGTTATCTTGGTAAGCTTTAAGTACACGACCTAATGCGTTGTTACCTGGATTATCAATGTTCTTACGCTGAGCCTTAACCTTAGCACCAACAACACCTAGTGTGATTAGACGCTCGATAGAGATAAGCGCACCGAGTGCTAGTAGAGCCATAATGATGTAACCGATAGTGCCACCCGCTTCAATACGCTCTTCAATCGTTGCTTTACCAGTGAAGATGTTAAGTAGCGTGCCTCTAATCGGGTCGATATAAAGCTTTGCAGCACCTGAAGATGTCGCTTCAAACGCAGCGATAGGCTTAGTCTGGTAGCCGTCAGGTTGCTGTGAAAGCTCCTGAACTAGACCAAGGTCTGCGTTATAAACAACATATTTGCCATCGGCTAAAAGGTTAAATGCACCTACACGAGTGATAGTCGTGTTAGTCACGCTACCATCGATACCAGTTACAGAACCTTCGAACTTAACAACCTTTCCAGACTCAGCCATTTCAAACAGCTGCTCTTCCCAGAAACGCTCTAGCTCGTCAATTTTTGGAAGCTGCTTACGTGCACCAAGGTCAGCGATAAATACGTCACGACCTGGATACTGTGCAGAGATGTTAGAACCCGCTAGCTTACCAGCGAAGTCGCCCGCATCACCTTTAACAACACCAAACATTTCACCCAAGTCACCTTGAGCCGTTTTTAAGTCTTCTTCTAACTGACCGATTTTACGCTCGTTATCCAAAAACGCTTGGTTTAAGTCTTTACCGCGTTGACGCTCTGCCGCTAAAGCATCCTTTTCACGCTTTAGCAGTGCAGCTTTGTCGCCACGTTCATTTTTAAACTCTTGCTCACGCTTCGCATTTGTCTTTGATGCATTGGCACGCTCAACTTTTACTTGGTCAAGTAGTTGATCGATAGTTTTAGGTGCGTCTGCAGCATGAGCAATACCGGCCGTTAATGACAGGCTCGCAGCAACGATTGCTGTAGTGATAAACTTCTTCATTATTGTGCAGCCTCCGCAGCAGGAATTGGTAACGAGAATAGATCCGGTGCACCCTGTTTACGTGCAATTCGAATACCTTTAGTTAGTTCGCGTAGGTAGCTATCTTCTAACTTATCCCAGCCTTTAGTTTCATCGTTATACATCCAAGCTGACTTACCGTCTAAGCTTTGAGCATATAGTGCAACACGGCCTAGGTTGAAGAAGTCTACAAGTACTTCTTTACCATCTAGGTTTAGCTGACCAGTCTTAACGGCAACGAAACCGCCATATTCACGTTCAATTGAGTATGCATCTAGGATTAGACGATACTTTTCTGCCAGAGTTACCTCTGCACTGTTTAGTAGATTTTTTAGGTTTTCAACACGCGCAACACGAGTTTCAGTGTTAAATGGAAGGTCAAGAGCAACAAACTGCTCTAATGCATCAACCATCTTGAACATCAATGGCACTACGCCTTGACGTAATGCATCGACACCGTTGATGTCATCTTGAATAGATTTCATGGTAGCTTCTTGGTCTGCAACCAGACCTGCTACGTAGTCGTTATAAGATTTTAGTGATTCACGTTCATCAGCAACTGAACCGTACTCGAACAACATGTCCTGAGCCTGGTCAAAATACTTATCGACTTTCTTTTGAGATGTTGCGGCTTCCGCGTGAATTTTAGCGTCAGCTTTCTGAACATCAGAAAGAGGATCGGCAATCACTAAGTTGCTGCCTGCTAAGGCTAGTGCGCCAATGAGCGCTGTAGCGATTTTTGTTTTATTGCTTACCTTGGACATAGTTCCCAACCAATTTGAAGTGATTAAAAAAGCTTTAACTTATCGACAACAGGGTGCGTACGCTTATTTTGCTTTAGTTCCCTATTGCCTAAGCCTGTCTTTCTATTGTGATTGTTAATTATTATCTTCCCTTTTCTACATCTTCGAGGATGTAGACCCGCTGGCATCATTTCACAAAATGTTGACCTGTGTCAACATTTGGAAACAGCAAAAACTATCAGAAAACGAGCTTAAAGGATGGAAAACAATCAGAAGTGACTTTTTTAAGGTAAGTGTGTAAAAGAAATTGAAAACAACAAAATGCAACACATCAGACAAAACACGTAAGCAGCTGTAAGAAAAAGGAAAAACCAAAGGTGAAGCACTAATTGCGATTTAACATCCTATTAACACACACTGGTATAACCAGTAAATAATTTACTTAAAATACACGCTTAATTAGCTTGTTCCACAACCTCTAGCTGATAAAAACATTGGACTGGAACTCATTTTACTAGCTGTTGAACTCTGAGACAGCTTTGTACTTAGTCGTTACGATACATATCGTTATTGTATACATTTCTAATGATTTGAAGCTACACGTGCATTAGCCAATCTCATTATGATGAGGGCAAATTAAATAAAATCCCCTCAGCAGGAGACCCCTTAACCTCATAATCACCCAACTCCCCACCAGTAAAGCGTGACACTTTGAAGAAAGTATTTTATAGCTAAAAAAAAACCGCTAATAGATATTAGCGGTTTTAATAAGTTTACCTATATTGCTTGCTTAGAACTTCTGGCTAATACGAGCAAACCAGCTACGTCCAAATAGACGATATGTACTCTCATCAGTACTACCGTTAAACGCAGGCTCGATATAAGGAGGTTGCTCATCAGAGATGTTTGTTACACCAACGCTGATCTTCGTACCAAAATCAAAGCTATAAGCTACAGTTACATCATGGTAGATAAATGAATCAACTTTATATTGGTGATTACCCTTACTTGGGTCATCTGGATCATTAGGAGTTGTTCCCCAATATGTTAGATCATCATACTCAAGACCTGAGATATAGTTCATGTTGTAGTTAACAGAAAGATCTTCCCAAGTGTAACCCGCTGTAAAGTTAAGTTTATCAGTCGCATAACTAGTGTCATTCTTGAAACGACCATTTAGATCTTCCATTTCAAACGTATTAGTTGACGAATTATAAACTTGGTTTTCACGCTCTAAGAAGTGAGTCCAAGAAAGGTTGAATGCGAAATCACCCGCTAATGCTTCTAACGCATAGTTAGCTTCGATATCAAGACCTTTAGCAGTCATACGACTTAGGTTAACTGACTTCTCGTTAATATATGTGATTTCACCATTAGTACGCTCGACATTATCACATAAAGTAGCAACACCACCTAAGTAACAACCATCTAACGAATCAGCCGCACCAATAGAGTCGATAACGTCGTCTAGTTCAATAGCCCAGTAATCGACTGTTAAACCTAACCCATCGATAAAGTTAGGAGAGTATGCTAGACCAACAGTAAATGTATCACCTTCTTCAGGCTGTAGCTCAGTGTTACCACCAACTTGCGCCAACTGTTGTGAGTCACTGTTGTTACTACCGCCTACTGGGACGCCAGCAGCGGTACAATTACCCTGTTGAGTTGCATCTAGGTTAGCCCAGTTACCTGAACTACATGGATCTGTTGCGCTTGGGAACGAATCAGATTCAGGAGCGTATAATGAATAAATGCCTGGAGCACGGAAAACTGTACCGTATGTACTACGGAATAGTAGACCATCGATAATTCCCCATTCTAGGCCTAGCTGATATGTCGTAGAAGAATCAAATGCGTCAAAGTCATCGTAACGAACACCAGCCTTTAAGTCTAAACGCTCAACTGCAGGAAGTTCAGCTAATACAGGAATAACAAATTCAGCAAATAAACTATTAACTTCTAGGGAACCAGAAGTTCCTTTACCCTTGTTACCAGTTACTTCACCCATGAACTTACCAGAGTCATTAACTGCGTTAAGTTCTTCTTTGCGGTATTCGTAACCACCACCACCCGAAACGGTGCCAGCTGGTAAATCAAACAGATCACCACCTACGAATGCTGTAACTGTTTGAAGAGTGTATGTTGAAGAGTCAATTAATGGAGCTGAAACGTAATCAAGCATCTCTTGAGTTACAGAGCCAGGACCACCAAACACGTTCATTGAAACACAGTCTTCGATTGGCGCATCTGGTGTACCACACACGATATCACCGTCAGCATTTTGGAACGAAGGTCCCATCGCCTTAGCAAGGTTCGGTCCATATAGCTGACCAAAGTCAGTCGATGCTGTTGAACTATGGCCATAGTTGTAGTTCACATCGTAGTAGTAATTATCACCAAGATCACCTTCGAAACCAATAACCTGCTGGAATCGAGTCACATCTTGTTCAAAGCTACGACCACCTTCTAACATACGACGGCGTGAACGTAGAACATCTTCACCAAACGGGTTGTAGAAGTTATCTCTTGAAACACCATTGAATGATGTTCCATCAGGAGTAGTGCCAGAATATGCAGGGTCATAACGAGTGTCATATGGAACCGCTGCAAGCTCTTGACGTGACTTACGGTGGTTAAGACGTGTTTCTGAGTAAACAGATACATTATCGTTAAAATCGAAGTGACCTTCTACGAAAAAGTTCAGTTTTTCGTAAGGTGTTTGCAAATAGTTTACCGGGTTGTAGTTATATGTGTCGGCATCGGTAAAGTCACGCATATCATCTAGCGAAGCAATACCGCCGTCACATGTACCATTTGTTTGGCTTGGTCCTGAAGCCAAATAGTACTGACCACATGGCGTTGAACCACTACCTAGGAAGTATGCATTTGAATCTGGACCTTCACCAATTAGACCATTTTTCCAAAATGACTCTTCGGCATCAGCTCCCCAAATAACCCAAGGATTATTTAAAAAATCTACATCTGTGTCACCTTGGTAAACAGCATCTTGCTTAACATAGTCTGCACCAACAACCATGTGACCGTCAGAGAATGCTTTACCAGCAACTAAGCTGAAACTATTCTGTTTATTAACATCAACATCAAAAGAGTTACTCGTCTGGAAAGTAGCCTCGATTCCTTCGAAGTCACGACGAGTAATAATGTTAACAACACCCGCTACAGCATCTGCACCATATGTCGCTGAAGCACCATCTTTTAATACTTCAATTCGCTCAATCATTGAACTTGGGATTGATTGGAAGTCAGAGGATACTGGACGACGGCCATTGACTAAAACAAGTGTACGTGAAGAACCTAGACCACGAAGCTCTACAAAAGTACCGCCACTACCACCGTTGTTAGTGGTTGTCATCGCTGGCGAACCAGACATAACAGCACTATTTTGTAGGAATTGGCCCACATCCTGAATACCTTGCACAGCCATTTGCTCGGCTGTAATGGTCGTCATTGGTGATGCCGTTTCTAAATCTGTTCTTTTAATTCTTGAACCTGTTACTTCTATACGTTCAACAGTATCTTCTTCTGCCGCTAATGCCGCTGGAGCGGTAAAGGCTGCTGTCATTGCGCCACTAACTAGCGCTAAACGCACAGAGTTAGCTAGAAAGTTATTCTTATACATTGTAAATCTCCCTGGACTCTCTTTTATTTTTTTAGTTACGCAAGCAACTTCTTTAACAATAAGTTACAACCCTCGCGAAACGCACACAAATAAAAACACAATCGAAACATTTTTACAACACTTGAAACGATATATAGATACAGGTTTTATATTTAGAGATAGATTAACTACATAACGCTTATTTAGGTCATTAAAAGATAACGGATTTAGGTTTTGGTGTGGCCGCAGCTTAAGAAAGGCTATTCGGTAACAACTGAGGTACTTTACACGCACAAAGGGGAGCCAGTTACGTAACCAACTAAAAAATAAAGAGAAACAATATAACCCAGTTTAAAAGTTCGAGGGTAATACGAACTGAAGCTATGGTCAAAAACGCCAGTTAACTATTCAGAAAAACAACTCACACATCCTCAAGTTCACGTGGTAACCTTCACTTTTGAGATTGTTTTTTAATCATATAAACACATTAAGACCGATACAAATATGCACACTTGTAAAATATTGGTTACATCAAGGCGCGCACCAACTGCCTATTAATTCGGCAGCGTCAATTTTGTGACCAACCAAAAACTCGAGCTAACGTCATTATTTCCCGTCAAGCAACAAACTATTTTGGTCTATAAATAGTCACCCTCTCGCTTGAGATATTATTTATTAGCAGGTAGTAAGAGGCTCACAGTACACTAAAGCTATGTTTGCACCTCGATATATTGATGGTTTCAGAGAGTCCTAGTTAGATCCAACTTTGCTTTCGGCTTATGCCAGATGTCAAAACAACATTCGTATTGGTTAATATCGCCCTCTTCAAAAATATTTAGGCCAAAAAAAGCGCCTTTAAAGGCGCTTTTTTATCACTATTAATTAAACAAATTAAAGTGTGTAACGGATACCGATTGCGATACCGTCATCTTCAGAGATTTCCATCGCTGCTTGTTGAGCTTTGTCAGTGCTTGTGAAGTCACTGAAATCTTTACGACCTTCTAGGTAAAGTACTGTGTTTGTATCCCAAACATAGTGAACACCTGCTACAGCAAACTGACGCTTGAATACGTCACCATTGTATGCAGCTTCGTACTCATCGCCCGCTTCTAGGATGTTATAAGAAACGAAAGTACGGATGCCATTATCGAACTTGTATGAAGCTAGAGATTCTAGACCCCATGCTTCTGGCATCATACGACCTAGATTATCTGTGTCGTGGAACTCTTGCTTGTTTACGTTGAATGCAGCGTAAACACCTTCACCGCCCCAGTTACCCCAGCTCGCACCTAAGCCATAGATAGAGTCAGTTTCAGTTAGACGCTTACCTGCAGAAGTTGTCGCTTCAAACTCACCTAGGTTGAAACCAGCAGTCACTACTAGGTTTTCTGTTACGTTGTATGTCGCAGAACCACCGTAAGTGTAGTTATATTCAACCGTTGTCACAGCATCTGAAGTGTTAACACCCGCAACTTTAGCTGACATGAAGTCTGCTGGGAATGCTGGGTTTGAAGCGCTTGGAACTTCATCAACTTCAAACGAGTCTTGCTTTAACTGAGCTTGAAGTGCGAAGCTGAAGTCGCCGAATGCATTACGGTATTGAACAGTCTTGTCACCACGACCAGTACCGTTTACAGCGCCGTCAGCCTTATTGTATGTATAAGTACCTGAAGCATTACCATCCCATACGAAACCGTAGTTAGTGTTGTAAACTACGTCGTACCATGCACCCCACTGCTTACCAATAGTGATCGAACCGTAAGTATCGTGAGCAAGACCAACATAACCTAAGCGGTTGTTTAAGAAATCACCGCTTTGAGATTCTAATGTACTATCACTATTGTATACGATGTCTGTGTTACCGAATGGGTTAACGCCCCACTCTAGTTTTGTAAAAGCTTTCCAGCCATCAGTCATCTGGCGAGTAAAACCGAAGTTAATACGTGACGCGCCGTTAACCACTTCTGTAGCACCTTGAGTGTTGATGACACGAGCATCAACATAACCACCAATTTCTACCGCGTTTTTGTCATCTTTATAAACTTCAATTGCTGATGCTGTTGGTACAAATATCACTGCGGCCAAAGCCGATGCTACTAGAGTCTTTTTCATTTATTTGCCTAACCTTAATATTGTTCAGTCTGCTTCATTCAAATTGTCATCCGTTCCGTTGTTTTCTTTCTTTCCTGATAGAATTCGAGATTAGCAAAAGATTAGCAACCACTCAAAGACGAACATCACATTATTTGTTAGATTTTGCACTGAATTAACCAGCAAACACACTAATAGCGAGACTTTGAACCATCTGTTAACACAAAATTAGCACCCCATTAATTTCCCACCCCCTAAATTAACGACATTTGATTAGTGGTAACCTGGTTGAAAGTAGTTTTCAATATTGAAAGTATAGGTTCAGCAATGGGTTCCAATTGCCGAGAAAGGTAGTAGTTATAGTCCATCAATGCCGTTGTATGTTGAACTGGCTCGGCACCATTTAATGTCATGACATATTCAATTCTAGCCCCACGTTTACCGTACAGGGGATCGCCAGTGGCGTCACATAGCTTACGGGCTGCCTTCAAATGGGGAGCCGACTTAGCAGTATATTCCTCGAGATCTCTGCGTAACTGTTTTGCAAAAACCAGCTCGTTATCGAGCTCACCACGATTTAATTTATCTACGGTATCTCTCAAGTAAGACTCAACATCTTGTTGTTGGAATAATCGTTCATACAACTCATATTGAATTCGCCTTGCGAGTGGCGACCAATCACTGCGCACCTGTTCCATGCCTTTAAAGATAAGCTCCGAGTGACCTAAACTATTTCGCTTAGTTCCCACATAGCGCTTCTTAGAACCTTCTACCGAGCCTCGTAGTGTGGGCATAAAAAATTGCTCAAAGTGGGTTTCAAACTCCAGCTCTAAGAAGCTCTCAAGTTCAAATTCGCTGCTAAGCTTATCAACCCATAATTGATTCACCTTCTGTGCTAGCGCCTTACCAGTTTGCTGCACATTCGCCTGTTCAAAATCATCACCTAGCCAGACAAAGGTTGAATCTGTATCGCCATAGATCACCTCATATTCTTCAGCTTCTATCCAACGCCTCGTTTGTTTCATTATTTCGTGACCACGCATGGTGATCGAACTCGCTAGCCTTGCATCATGAAACACACAGCCTCTGGAGCCGAGAACGCCATATAGAGAGTTCATGATGATTTTTATCGCTTGAGACAGAGGCCCATCTTGATTTAGCTTGGCCTGCTCCCTTTGCTCTGACAGATTTTTAATCAACATAGGTAAAATGGGCTTGTCACGACTAAACTGCGCTCCCAGAAAACCTGGCACGGTTTTGCTAAGCTCTTGACCAGAGCTTAGGTTTTGATTACAGCTTAAGTTAAGCCCCTCAACCAAGCCCTTAGGATCAATCAAGAATGTGCGGATAATCGATGGGTAAAGGCTTTTAAAATCTAACACCAAAATATGTCGATACAAACCAGGCACTGAGTCCATCACATAGCCACCGGGGCTTTCTATACCATCACTTATCGGTTGACTCGGTGCCACATAACCCGCTCTATGCAGATGAGGCAGATATAAGTTATTAAATGCAGCAACTGACGCCCCAACGCGTCCCAGTTCGAGACCCGTCAATTTGGCTCGCTCTATCGCAAAGTCAAATAAGTGAGTCTTTTCAAAAATATCCCACACCAATCGGCAATCGGTAAGGTTATAGTGTGCCAGTGCTGGTTTATCATTAAAAAACAGATCGTTGATTTCCCCCATACGATTATCAACATTATGGATTGCCTTGCCTTCATCCAGTAATGCTTGTGAGACAAACTCTAGTGAGTAGCGCTCAAACTGATAAAACGCCGCTTTAAGCCAGTCTATGCCATCGAGCACCACCCTACCTGGTAGCGATAGCGTTTCAGGACGGTACTTATCCTCGACTTTCCAACTCAGTGGATGATTATCGCGACCAATATTAAGTGCAATACCATGGTATTTTGCGCGGCGATAGAGCAGAGCCAGATCGAAGGTCACTACCGACCAGCCGATAATGATGTCAGGATCGTACTCTTGAAACCAAACTATCAAACGCTTGATTAAAGCAGCTTCGTCATCAACCCACTCAATGTAATTCGACTCACACTCCTGCGACTCCCCGACCATAATGACCTTTTGATAAACACAAGCATCTGGTGTTTGGCCATATAAACCAACGGAGTACAGCTCGCCAGAGAAACTGCACTCAAAATCTAAAGAGATGGCATTAAGCGTTATCGTCGACTTAGAGTGGCGAGCTCTACTAGCTACAAATAGCGGCTGGTACTGAGCCTGCTGCAAAGACGGTGATGAACGGGAAGAGAAGCTATTGGCCGCTGAACGCTCAACAAACTGACCATAAAACTCCACATCCAACGCAATAAAACGTTCTATTAGGAATCGATGTTCAGCTTTAATATCGGCTTCAAATAACTCAATATCGAGATCTTTTGCCGCTCTAATCAAGTTTCGTTGCTGACGGCCATCAGCACAATAAAGTGCCTCTACGGGTGTGTGAGTAAAACTTTTAAGGCCGACAGTACTGCGCCGAACGCCCCTAAGTTCTGGGCTCAAAAGTAATTTGCTCGCATCACTTTCCGATACAAAGCACACATACTCTTGATTGGACAGCTCTACAGTCACTGGCCCCGATTCGGTCTGAATAAAATACTGCAACACTAAATTGCCCTGCCTATGTAGAGCATGACGAGTTAACACCCGTCCCTTGATAAGTTGTTGCTCACCCGAACCTGAATTCATCGTTTTCACTCAATTAAATACACTATTAATCACTAAACGCTTCTTAGGCTAAGTAATCACTGTTATTATGTACAGCACTATTTATTAGCTTAGTGCATTCATGTTATCCGCAGACGTTAAAACTCAAATTCGTACTATATATAAAGGCATTTCTAGCTCACTGCCTAACTTTCGCCCTCGCCGAGAGCAGAACTATATTGTTGCGGAGATCTCAAAAACGCTTGCGGGCGAATATGACAAGAACCGTCGCATCATAGTGGTTGAGGCCGGCACCGGGATCGGTAAGTCGTTGGCCTATATTCTAGGCTCTATACCGCTCGCGCTCGCAAGTAAGAAAAAAGTCTGTATCGCAACCGCAACCGTTGCGCTGCAAGAGCAGTTACTGCATAAAGACCTGCCGTTCTTTTTACAGCAATCCGGACTCGACTTTACCTTTGGCCTTGTGAAAGGTCGTCAACGCTATGTCTGTTTATCTAAACTTGAGATGCTGGTTGGCCCAGATAACAGCAGCCAAATGGCGATGTGGCAGACCAAGCCCGATCAGAGCCAGGTCGATATGCTCGAAGGCTTATTAAAAGATTATCAGTCTGGCCTTTGGAACGGTGAGCGTGACACATTGACCAAGCCACTGCCCGATCATCTGTGGCAGCAAATAGCCTGTGACAAACACAGCTGTCACCGCCAACTTGCCAGCCATCGTAACTGCCCTTTTCATAAGGCGCGCGAAGATATCGATACTTGGGACGTACTGATCGCTAACCACAGCCTACTCTTTGCCGACTTAGAGCTGGGTGGTGGCGTCATCCTGCCCGATCCTGAAGAGCTATTTTATGTCATAGATGAGGCACACCACCTTCCTATCGTTGCTAGGGACTTTAGTAGTGCTCAGGCAACCGTGCGCGGTGCAAATGACTGGCTTGAAAAACTCAGCAAGACCACCAGCAAGTTACAAAACCAGATTAAGAGCAACCATATTATTGCCCCGGCGCAAGCCATGCTCGATCATATTGGCGATATCACCGGACTATTAAACCAAGTCGCCCAATTTTGTGATACTCAAGCTGCTAGGTTTGATAACCCAGAGAGTCGCTTTCGCTTCGAGCATGGAAAGCTGCCGCCTGCGCTATTAGTACAAGCAGAGAACCTAGCCACCGCATCTAATGTCGCGCTAAAGCAGTTTAATAAGATGCTGAGCTTACTAAATGAGGCGATTAAAGACGGTGAAATTCCTAAGCATCAATCGGAGGCTCTGCTATCCGAAACAGGCTTTATGCTGCAGCGATTAGAAAATCTTCAGAAACTTTGGAAGATGATGGCCAAAGAAGATAGCCCAAAGGGTGCCCCCATGGCTCGTTGGATTGAGCAGCTAACAGGTAAACAATCCGACTATCTGTTCAACGCCTCGCCGATCGAAGTCGGTTTTATGCTGGAGAACCTACTATGGGACAAGGCAGCCGGCGTGGTGCTATGTAGTGCGACCTTAAGAGCACTAAATAACTTCAACCATTTTACTCACCAGGTTGGATTATCCATCAATGACGGTAGCCGTTACCTAGCCTTAGATTCACCGTTCGACTTTGAGCAAAATGCGACCCTGTTCCTGCCTAAGATGGAGAGTGAGCCAACAGATGATAGATATACGGATGAGCTCGCAAAGCACATTATTGCCCTAGTCGAAGATGAGATGGCAAGCTTAGTGCTGTTTGCATCATACTGGCAGATGGAGAAAGTCGCCGACTTAGTTGAGAGCAAAATCAAAACAGGTCTGCTCATTCAGGGAACGGCGCCGAGGCAGGAGCTCTTAAAGCAACATAAGGCCCGCTGTGATGAAGGCAAGCCAAGCATTATTTTTGGTACTGGCAGCTTCTCAGAGGGACTCGACTTACCTGGAGATTATCTGACCAATTTGATTATTACTAAGCTGCCATTTGCAGTGCCAACCTCCCCCGTGGAGCAAGCGCACTCAGAATACATCAAGATAAAAGGCGGAAACCCGTTTTTACAGCTTACAATCCCCGATGCCTCACGCAAACTGGTGCAAAGCTGTGGTAGATTATTACGTAAAGAACAAGATTACGGTCGGATTTCAATTCTAGACAGACGCTTAGTGACTAAGCGCTACGGAAAATCCCTGCTAGATGCTCTACCGCCGTTTCGCCGTGTGATTGAATAGGACACGCTTTGGATTTACTTCTCGACCCTAGTAGCTGGGCCATACTCGCATTAGTGGGTTTTATTGCTGGATTTATCGATGCAGTATCGGGCGGCGGCGGACTATTATCGATTCCGGCATTGCTCACTATGGGCGTACCACCGCATTTAGCGCTAGGAACCAATAAGCTCGCGGCGAGCTTTGGCTCATCAATGGCTGCTTATACTTATTATAAGCAGCGATTGTTTTCGCCCGCTTTGTGGTACCACACCTTTATTGCCACTTTTATCGGCGCAGTAATGGGTACCTTTATCGTTTATCTCATCGATAACAGCTGGTTAGAAAAGTGGCTGCCCATTATGATCATTACCATTGCCCTTTATACTCTGTTTCAACCTAATGCCATGGGCGATAGCAATCACAAAATTCCCACTAAGGCCAAAAGCAAAGTTAAACAGTGGCTACAGGGGCTGCCCTTAGGTTTTTACGATGGCTTTGCAGGACCAGGCATTGGAGCCTTCTGGACTGTATCGAGCACAGGCTTACACAAGCTACCCTTGCTTTATAGCTGTGGACTCGCCAGAGCCATGACCTTTACCAGCAACCTAACCTCCTTGATAATCTTCATCGCATTAGGAAAGGTGAACCTTGCCATAGGATTGTCTATGGGGGTGTGCATGATGGCTGGCTCCTATATCGGTGCCCATTCAGCCATTAAGTTTGGTCTGCCGTTTATACGCCCTATTTTCATTACCGTTATACTATTAATAGCGGCGCAGTTAGTTTGGAGTGCATGGTTATGACAACCGACGAACTGGTTCGAAAACTCAAGTTACAGCTCAAACAACTAGAGCAGGAAGTGTTGCAACATGACTCTCGCTTACCGCCAGGTCAACGTAAGATGATGCAAGATGTCGAACGTTTCAACAACGAGTTATTTATTCAAGTTGGCGGGCAACTTCAGCCCTGTATCGACCAGCTAGCCAAGAGTATTGCCCAACTTGAGCAACTGCTGAAGGCTAAACGCTCGCCTTACACCATCATCTCAAGCTGCGAGAAAATACAAGATAGGTTTAGTGCGCTCAGGCGTGCCTTATCAACCACAGGCATCAATGTTAAGTCCATTGAACAGGAAAAACGCAGCCGCCGAGCCTATGCCATTAAGCGAGGCATTAAGTCTCACAACGAAAGTGGTTTCAGCTGGATCGCTTCAAATGTGATGCAAAATAGCCATCAACTCTATGAAGAGCTTAATAAACATTTGAACTGGGCTAAGATTATTGAACAAAAAATTGAAAATTTGCAATCTTCTCTTGAAAACTGTCATAGTGCTGACAAAATCAAGTTGCAGAATGAGATCCTTACTCTGCACAGTCGTCTCGGTAAGTGTCGGCAAGCTACCAGCTATATTGAAGATCGCATCCAACTATTCGAGCGACCTTTTAAGAGTCAAAATCGTTAAGGAACAAAAATGAAACCACGTTTAACCATTACCGCACTTCTTGCTCTATGTGGTTCTTCAGCCGCTTTTGCCGCTGATTTCAACATCCCAATGGCTTTTGAATACATCGCAGTCGATGGCCAAGAGATTAAGACTAGCCTGTTTAACCATAAGTCAGAGATTGAACTAGATAAAGGTACTCACAAGATTGCCATCCGCTATAACGATCTTGTTGAAGACGACTTTAGCGACAGTGAAACCAATGTAAAGTCTAACGCCTTTATCGTGACAATCGATGTCGACGGTGATTTTAGCTATCAGCTAAAGCCAGCCGACGGCGAATTTGTCAAAAACCCTAAAAGCTTCGCCAAAGCGCCACAAGTTGTTGTGATCCGCGAAGATAACGGTTTAGTTAACTACAAAGTAACCCAAACCAACATTAGCGAAGAGTCATTTGTTTCTCGCCTATTCAGTGGTAATGACGCAACTGACATCGATGCCGAGGCCGCAGCAGTTACGGGCTCCGCAGCAGCTGTAACACCTGCACCAACAGCCCCTGTAAGCAAGCCTTCTCCAGCCGCAGCTGCGACTATGCCAGCAGTTGCTGCTGCTAACGCAACAACACCCGCTACTTCAGCCGAAGATGCAGCAAAAGCCGAGCAGATGTTACAGTACTGGTGGTTACACGCCGACGAGCAGACTCGCAAAGAGTTCATGAGCTGGGCAATTAAACAACTTTAAGCTATTGTTTTAAAGCATTTGTAAAGAAATTATCAGAGTCGACTCTAAATTGAGCACGCTCCCTTTGGTATATCACGCCAGCTACTCTCAGCTGGCGTTACCCTCCAACCATAGATTCCCAATCAGCAAATACCACGCCTTATACGACTACCTACTTAACCAAGGTATTGCTACGCCATCTCAATTTATCTCTCCGACAAAAGCCGATTTTGAATATCTCGCAGCATTACATGAGCAAGGCTATGTGGAAGACTTTATTTCAGGTGAACTGGATAGCAAAATAATGCGTCGCATCGGTTTTCCATGGAGCGAGCACTTAGTCAAGCGAACCCTATACTCAGTTGCAGGAACCGCACTCACCTGTAAGCTAGCCATTAAACACGGCTGCGCTCTGCATTTAAGTGGCGGCTACCACCATGCCCACCAGCACTTTGGCAGTGGCTACTGCATCTTTAACGATCTCGCCCTCGCCGCTGTATATAGTCTGCAAATTGACAATATTGAAACCGTGCTTATTTTCGACTGTGATGTCCACCAAGGTGACGGCACGGCGACCATGATGACATCACACGATGAGATTATCACCAGCTCAATCCACTGCCAGCAGAACTTCCCTGCGCGAAAACAGATATCAGACTACGATATCGAGCTCTCAAGAGGCACGAGTGATAAGGAGTATCTAGAAACGGTTAAGCAGACCCTTGCCTATCTTATTCGACTGCATAAACCGGATCTCATTATTTACGATGCTGGGGTCGATATTCATACAGACGATAACCTAGGCTACTTCGATGTATCAACAGCTGGGATCCGTGAGCGCGACAATGAAGTCATCCGCCAAGCAAAAATGGCAAAAATACCCATTGCTTGTGTTATTGGAGGGGGCTACAGTAAAGACATGGTAAAACTCAGTCTGCTTCATAGCCAACTTTTTATTGCCGCCAATAGCATCTGGCAATCGACAGGTTCAAGCTTATAGGCGCGCACTATATTGTAAGCAGCCCATAGCACCAAACAAGGAGCGTTATATGCAACTAGAAATTAGAAACTACTATGAAGTACTACTACTCGAGCAGCTTTCTGATGAGGGCCTGCTGGATGAACTACCAGAGGACTACTTAGCCGATCTCTGTTGTGTCACTCTAAACCAGCTCCCTGTCCGTTACATCCGCCATTTAGTCGATACTTACTTCTTTGAAGACTATAACGAACTGCAACAGATGAAAGCGGAAATTCAACAAGCACTAGAGAAGTCTCGCGCTTTCCTAAAAGATGCTAATAAACAATTGACTTGATAGTGCTAAGTTTTTAATTTAAAACAAATTCCAGGCTATTTAATTTCAAAACAATTAGCTTCATAACAATTGATTTTAAGCCAAATAATTTCGGGCTAAGTGTTGCCTCACTGAAAAGGTCACCCAGTCGCTTCCTGAGTGCCTCTGCCCCCCCCCACCTATTGAGCAGTTATAAAACACTTACTAACCAAGCTCACACCTTTTTAAGTGGGCGTATCTATTCTTTAGCTACGACTATTCGCTCACACCAAATGTTATGACGAGATTGATAAATTTGAATAGCCAATATGTACCACCAAGTGTACCACTTGCAGCATCATCTTATAAATTTAAGGTAAACAGTTGAATTTTAAGAACTGAGGGGAGTTTTGAGGCTCCCCTAGAGCCGCACATTGACTATATAAGCCACATGAGTCACTTGCTGCGGTTGCTCCCTTGTAAGCCAAGACGCCATATTTTCTGACAAGGTGGTACACACGAATTGTACAAGTAGGTCGATTTATAGGTTGCAACTAAAATTTTCAGTTAAATAATCCATTAAAATCAGGAGTTTATTACTTTAAAAGGGGGTTTTGGTGGCTCCCCTAGAGCCGCACATTGACTATATCAGCCACATGAGTCACTTGCTGCGGTTGCTCCCTCGTAAGCCAAGACGCTATATACTCTGACAAGGTGGTACACACGAATTGTACAAGTAGGTCGATTTATAGGTTACAACTAAAGTGGTCAGTCAAATAATCTATTAAAATCAGGGGTTTATTACTTTAGAGGGGAGTTTTGGAGGCTCCCCTAGAGCCGCACCCCGGCACATGAGTCACTTGCTGCGGTTGCTCCCTTCCAGGCCTGGCCGAGTTCACAAGTTATCATTGCGGGGGGACCCTAGGGTCACCACTGATTTCTTTTGGAGGGTAACTCCAAAGAACGGCTGCATTATCTACCATGCACCGCCATCAATCAAGTGATTATCGCCCAACTTGGCCCGGTTTTGGTTTGATCGATGATTCTATAAACAAAAGCCCTTTTAAAAAGGGCTTTTAGGGTATTTACAAGCGAAAATCGTTACAAACTTAATTGGCTGCGGTTTTTCTCAATCAATTTCTCACCAATCCCCTTTACGTTAGTCAGTTGTTCGACAGAACTGAAATTCCCATGAGTTTTTCGATATTCCACGATTGCGGCAGCTTTCGATTCACCAATACCATTGAGAGTCGATAACTCCTCTGCCGTCGCGCTATTAATCTTAATCAACTCTGACTTAGCTACTGATTGCTTGGCTTGCTGCTGGGAGGTTGGCATTTCTGCCACTTTAGTTTCCGCTAAAGCGGGGAACATTAATACACTAGATAGGCATAAAACAGACAAAAATACTTTATTCATGAACTTCTCCTTTTATTTATCCTTAAAGGTGTGGCCTCAATCCCTTTTCCTTAGCCACAATGTTAATGTAGATCATGACCTCGGTTTCAGCCAATAACGGACAAGCATCACATGACGCTGACGATTAAAGTGATCACGATCACAGCTAGAGCATGACAGCTAACTTTCAGTAACTTGCATGACTTCTGTATTAAATGCCCCTTTGACAGATTAATTTCGAAATAACAAAACAAGCCAAGGTGATAGGTATCTTAAATTGCGGGGCAAGCGTGATGAGTAGCACATTAAAAGCAGGTCAAACTTGAAAGTTTTTAACCGAGTTTAAAATTTTGAACTTAAGTAAACCTAGACTAGAGTGAGCCAACCTAAAATAATAATGGACATTCCAATGTCATTTGAATCAACAAAAGTACCCGATAATACTGATGGCAAAATGTCAAAGCAGCAGAAGAACATCGTCATTCTCGCTGCAGATATCCTGCTGTTATTTTTGATGTATAACTTCCTTCCCTTCGAGCAAGGCGTCAACACAGGCTTAGCAATGCTAGTGTTCGCGGCAATATTATGGCTAACAGAAGCAATTCATATCAGTGTCACCGCTATTTTAATTCCTATTCTAGCTGTGCTATTTGGTGTATTCGAAACCCAAGCGGCCATGAGCAACTTTGCTAACCCCATTATCTATCTGTTCTTCGGCGGATTTGTACTAGCGGCCGCGCTAAATTACCAAGGTATAGATAAATTAATTGCCCAACAAGTTCTGGGAGCATCAAAAGGACGCTTGTCTGTCGCCTGCTTGATGCTATTCGGGATCACCGCGGGTCTTTCAATGTGGATCAGTAACACCGCAACGACTGCGATGATGTTACCACTAGCACTTGGGATCTTGCACCAGATCGATATCAAGAAACATAAGAGTACCTATCTGTTCTTGCTATTAGGTATCGCCTATTCGGCAAATATTGGCGGTATTGGTACTTTAGTCGGCAGTCCGCCAAATGCTATCGCGGCGGCTCAAGTAGGTCTTTCATTTGCCGATTGGCTTGAGTTCGGCCTGATCACCGTTGCTATCATGCTGCCGATGATGCTCATTGCACTCTACCTGTATTTTAAGCCGGATCTCTCTATGATCTGCGAAGTCAAAACTGAGAAGCAATCACTCACTTTTCAAGGACAACTCACGCTGCTGATCTTTATCACTACAGTATGTTGCTGGATCTTCAGTAAGCCCATTTCTCAAGCCCTAGGTGGAATCGCAAAATTCGACACCATTGTGGCACTCGGCGCAGTCGTACTTTTAGCCGGTCTAGGCCTAGTTAAGTGGAAAAAAATCGAAACGACAACTGATTGGGGTGTACTCATCCTGTTCGGGGGCGGATTAACCTTAAGCGCTGTGTTAAAAGCGACTGGCACGAGTGTGTTCTTAGCTCACTGGATCACCGACATTTTCGGTAACACCCATATGGCGCTATTTACCTTTGCAGTCATCGCCTTCGTAGTGATGCTGACAGAATTTGCCAGTAACACAGCGAGTGCGGCATTGTTGGTTCCGGTGTTTGCCGCCATCGCCGAAGCGCTGGGTCTCTCTCCGGTGATGCTTTCGGTATTGATCGGTATCGCCGCCTCTTGCGCCTTTATGCTACCTGTTGCGACACCACCTAATGCCATCGTTTATGGCTCTGGTTATATCAAACAGTCTGAGATGATGAAGGCGGGTGTGATTATCAACTTTATCAGCATGGTCGTGCTCTATATCATCGCCCATACTTTCTGGGAAATTTAAAAACTCCTGCCCTGCCTTTCTTTGGCAGGGCTTTCTTCTCTCGCATCTAGCCCAAGTTTGCTAAACCACCTTCAAGAGCCTGAATAATATCCTCCACAGACTCGAGACCGACAGAGATCCTCAATAGATTATCGGTGATCCCAGCAGCAATTCGCTCCTCTTCGGTATAGGGTGAGTGCGTCATCGATGCTGGATGCTGAATTAATGACTCCGCATCCCCAAGGCTTACCGCAATAGAAAACAGTGATACCTGATTTATAAACTTGATTGACTGCTCAAGACTCGCATCTAACTCAAAGGCGATAACGCCGCCCGCTCTACGCATCTGTGAGCCTAGCAATTTATACCCTGCATGGCTTTCAAGCCCTGGGTAGTACACATTTGACACTTTTGGATGATGCTCAAGATAGCTCGCCACTTTCTCCGCATTATTACAGTGGCGCTCGAGGCGCACATCTAAAGTTTTTAGGCCTCGCAAAATCAACCAGGCATCATGGGGGGAGATCACCGCGCCAACATCCTTAAGCACTTCAAACTTGATCACTTCCATCTGTGCAAAACTGGCGCACACAATCCCCGCTATCACGTCACCGTGACCATTGAGATACTTTGTTGCGCTGTGAATAACGATGTCGATGCCATGTTTAATCGGTTGCTGCAGCAGAGGCGTCATAAAGGTGTTATCCACTATGCTGACAAGATTATGCTCCTTAGCGATCTGTGCGATAACATCGAGGTTAAAGACATTCAAATGAGGATTAACAGGCGTCTCGCAAAATAGGACTTTAGTGTTAGGCTTTATCGCGGCTTCAATGGCGGCTTCATCGATAAAGTTAACCAGAGTAACCTCTATGCCAAACTTAGCCAGTTGTGAAGTCATTAAGGCGAAGGTACAGCCATAGACGGCATGGGATGCCACTAAATGATCGCCATGACTTAAGTTTGCTAATAAGGCTGCCGACACCGCTGCCATCCCTGAAGCGGTTGCAGCAGCGGCATCACTGCCCTCTAGGGCGGCAATTTTACGCTCAAGCTCCGCCGTTGTTGGATTGCCTAATCGAGTATAAATATAACCTTGCTCACTCCCCGAAAACCTCGCCGCGCCCTGCTCGGCGCTGTCAAATACGAATGTCGCACTCTGGCACAGAGGCGTCACTAGTGCGCCGGACTCATTACGTTCACGTCCCGCATGGATCACTTTTGTGGCAAGCTGCCATCTATCTTGCATAATGCTCTCCCAACTTGATGACGACTGATCTTTTAATAGTTGTTGATATCAGTTCTTTGCAAATATTTTTGGCTGAATTAACCAACCCATTCAGAAGAACGATTGAAACAGCAAAGGTTGGTGTGAGTTTCGCAACCAAGATGAACTAGTCTGGATAAAGATCATACTATTTGAATACGATTTGCCTCAATCTAGTTGTAAAGCGATTGTTACAAACGAATAAGTTGCAAGGGGTGGATAGAGAATGATTAGGCCGCAGGTTGGCGGCCTATGATGAACTGGACTTTCTATGTGGACTTCTGTGATTAGCTCTAGCTATAGTGAGCTCTAGTTTAGGTAAGCCGCTTCGATATCATTTAGCTTTCGATAACAATTAGTCTTTATGGACTTTACTCTTTTCGGCTTTCACAGTTTTAGACAGTACGCTCGCCGAGAGCTCTTTCAAACTAAGCAGCAGTTCTTTATGGATCCCAGAGAGTTTAGGCTTAGACTGGGCATTAAACTCAAGCGGACGACACAATGCCATGGCTTGATAACCGAGTCTTGCGGTTAATAGCCCGCCACCTAAACCTTGACCGAGTCTCGCCGACAGTTTACCTGACATCTCAACCGACAATAACTGGGTGCCTAAGTCAGTAATGATCTCACTTGAACCAGCATAGATGATATTGCCGATAATACTGCGGATCAGCTTTATTCTGCTCCAATAGCCAAGCTCCACACCATAGCAAGCGGCAAGCTTATTAATCATGCTCTGGTTACGCCAAAGAATGATTGCCATATCCAATGCCGCTAGCGGGCTAGCTGCGAGGAGCAATGCCGATTCCTGAGCGAAACGACGCACGATTTTCTTAGCGACTAAGTCTCGCTCGGTTAAGACAATAGAGTCGAATAACATCAACTTCTCAGCATCATTATGCTCTGGCGTGATACTTTGTTCGAACTTCATTAGTTCGGTAGTTTTTGGCAACTTAGCAGCAATCCCATCGATGAAAGGGTCCGCCTCCCCCATCTGCATACTGTGCACTAAACGGTTACCTATGGATTGGCTATCTTCGATATGTTTAAGTGCTTTAAGCTTACGCCACTCCACAAAGGTTACTTTGCCCGCCCAAAGCATGACTAATGCCGTTACACCGGCATATAAGCCGAATAACCAACTACTTTGTGTAAAAGCCGCTTGCAGCCCCAAAAAGGCTTCTACTGAAATCACCACTGCAACGCCAGCTAAACATAATTTTCCTAACCAGCTACGTTTAGCCTTAGCGGGTTTGTCTTGCTCTAAATCAACGGGTTCAAAACCGCAGAAATGCTCATCGACAAGGGTATTAAGCTCAGGTTCGGCTATCGTTTCAGTTTCAATAAATTCAACTTTGGACTCGAAGCTGACGCCGTGGGCAAGCTTGGGTTCTGGTTCGTTAGCATCGCTATCAAATCGCTGCTGCTTTCTTATGGAATTATCACCGTGTGACATAATGACTCACTTACTCAAAATCACTTTAACTTATCTCCCAGCAAATACTGCAACACATGATCTAAACGTATGTGCTCAAAATCGGCATTACTGCGCTGGATATGTTGATTAGTAGCGGGGGCGAAGTTGATAAACTCGAATCCCTGCTTATCCCAAAAATCGGCAGCGGGTAGAGACTTAGGCACTTCTCCGGGAAACAGCGTCACAGATTGCTGTTGGCCAAGCTCACAGCCCCGAACCACTTCAATCTCTCTGCCATCTTGCTTCACCATGCCGTGACTGGTTGACTTAATCGCGCTGATTGCCATCGTCTCGACTTCGCAGCCTTCAAATTTGGCGTATTGTTGGCTCTGATGCACAAGCTGAGTTAGCAGTGACAATACATTGCCCTGCTGATCTCGCGTCACATGGTCAACCTTACTTGCGGCAAACAGTAACTTGTCGATTTTAGGTGAGAATAATCGCTTCAGTAGACTCGATTGACCGAAGTGAAAACTTTCCATCACCGCATGAATCGCCGACTTCATATCATCAAACTGAGCACGGCCACGATTAAGCGGCGTAAAACAATCAACCAATACCAGTTGCCTATCAAACTTGGCAAAGTAATCCTGATAGAAAGGTTTAACCACACGGCTGACATACTCTTTATAGCGCCGCTTTAAGGTGTGATAAAAGCTATTGGACTGTGACTGCTCCAACGATTGAACCCCTTCATCATCGATATTAATCAGAGGAAATAGGGCCAACACGGGTGTGCCATCTAACTCACCTGGTAATAATAACCGTCCGGGCTGCGCGTAATAAAATCCATGATTACTCACGCAGTCCTGTAATACGTTTTGGTAAAGGTCTGCTATCTCCTGCAGCTTCAGTTCATCGGCAGGGCTTGCAAGATCGACACTATCTAGCGCCTGTGAGAAGGCACTAAAATGCATCGAACGCTCAAAGACTGATTTTCGTTCGAGCTGCGTATTAGACCACTGCTGAAATGACTGCTTTAGCATCGGCAAGTCCAGTAACCACTCTCCTGGATAGTCGACAATATCTAAATACAGGGTCGCACTATCGGTGACTTTAGCTAACAGACCTTTTGCAGGACGATACTTAATAGCGAGTCGTAGCTCACTAATATTGCGGGTGGAAACAGGCCAAGATTTCGGTTCTGTCGTTAAGGACTTTATTGCCCCATCATAATTAAAGCTTGGGATGGTCAAGTCAGGCTGCATGTCGCGCTTAACGCCATAGAGTCTACCGTCTCTAGCAACTTGCCATAAAGGTAATTGAGCGCTTGTCTCGGCAATGCCGGAATGAAGCAGTTGATTAACTAACCCTGTAATAAAGGCTGTTTTACCCGCTCCGGCTAACCCCGTGACCGCTAATCGTAAATTTCTATCTGTGGTTCTTAGCGCGACGGCTTGAGTATTCTTACCGAGTTTTCTAAGTGACTGTTTAAGACTCGCCATAAAATGAAGTGAAACCCGTAATGAGATAGTTCTAGGGCAGTATAGCCTGCCCCGTCATTGAACTATAGATGATTGGCTATAGATGATTGACTATAAATTGTTAATTTGATCTTTAAGATCGTAGTTATCAGAAGTCACATGGCGCTCTAGGTTCTGTAACCGTACCTCTAACGCTCTAAACTGGCTATTCACATCCCTTAATGCCATTTTAGCTGGTTCGCCAGACTGCCAAACCTTCTTCTTTAGTCCAATTTCTTTATTTAGAGAATCATTCTTCCCTGTGCCAGGTTTGATATCCAATATCATCCAAAGCAGCACATAGATAATCAGGACAATCCCCGAACCACCTAATAGAAAGATGGAAGCGGCTAACACTCTGACTAGCCAAGTCTCAAAATTAAAGTAATCTGCAATGCCCGCACAAACACCCGCAATTTTACCCGACTGAGGAATTCGATATAACGTTCTATTGCCTTCGTTCATCTCTACTTCCTCCTTGTTAGTTCATTAAATAGTGACGCTTACCTACTGCAATGAGTCGATTATGTTTAATCATTACGACTCCTCCACTGCGGTGCCTCACTATCTAAGATGGCTTCTAAGGTTTCGATGCGCTGCGACATCTTATCCGCCTTAGCGATTAGTTCATTTAGCTGGTTAAACTCTTCTTCAGTAAGTCCCTGGCTAACCTGTCGCTTACTGCGGTAATGAAGTATCAGCCATATCGGAGCCACAAATCCCAGAAAAACAATAATTGGGGCTATCAAAATATCCATGTTCATAACTTACCTCTGATCTCGTTTATTACTTAGCTTTGGTTTTGCTTCCCTTCATTTTCGCCTTAAGCGCCTCAAGCTCTGCATTCACTGAATCTTCAGCTTCTAACGCTGCAAACTCATCATTAAGCGTCTTCTTATTGCCTAAATCATAAGAATCAACTTGGGACTCAAGGCTTTCTACACGACGCTCATATTGCTCAAACTTATTCATCGCATTATCAATCTTGCTTGAATCAAGCTGCTTTTTCACCTCTAAACGAGATGAAGCTGTCTGCTTACGCATGATAATGGTCTTTTGACGCGCCTTAGCATCGGCTAATTTCTCTTGCAGTAAGTTCACTTCATCCTTAAGACGTAAAATGTGCTCTTCAACCACAATTAACTCATCGGCAAGACTTTGCGCTAGGTCGTTGGCTTTTTGCTTTTCAACTAAAGCCGCCTTAGCAAGATCTTCACGGTCCTTCGATAAGGCTAGCTCAGCTTTGCTTTCCCAATCTTGTACTTGCTCTTGCACTTTAGCGATACGACGAATGATCTCTTTTTTCTCGGCTAAAACTTTTGCAGAGGTAGAGCGCACTTCAACTAACGTATCTTCCATCTCTTGGATGATCAGACGTACCATTTTTTCCGGATCTTCAGCCTTATCGAGTAATGCACTGATATTCGAGTTAATGATGTCTGCAAAGCGTGAAAAGATTCCCATAATGATTTCCTCTAAATTAACGTTGGATTCGATAATTACAATCCATATTCCGTGCCAACTTTAACTTTTCAATACTATACATACACTTAAACAAATATTTAACTTTTTCTTTCATTTATAAACTGGGCATCATATTATTATTTTCACCAATAATTAGCGTGAAAGACTAAAACTTACTGTGACCAATCAATTTCAGCAAGATAATCTTATCGGACAGTCCAATGCCCTATTGGAAGTCCTTGAACATATTTCACAAGTGGCGCCTTTATCTAAGCCAGTATTAATTATTGGTGAGCGCGGCACAGGTAAGGAACTTATCGCCGAGCGATTACACTATTTGTCCAAGCGCTGGGATCAGAGCTTTATTAAACTCAACTGTTCATCCTTAAGTGAAAACTTACTAGAAAGTGAACTATTTGGCCATGATGCAGGGGCATTTACCGGCGCCAATAAGAAACATGAGGGCCGTTTTGAACGTGCCGATGGCGGCACACTATTTTTAGATGAACTGGCTAATACCTCTGGCCTTATTCAAGAAAAATTACTCCGCGTCATTGAGTACGGCGAGTTCGAGCGGGTCGGCGGCAGCAAAACCGTGCAAACAGACGTTCGGCTTATCTGCGCCGCTAACGAAGATTTGCCCTCTTTAGCTGAAGCGGGTGAATTTAGACCGGACTTGCTCGATAGGCTGGCTTTCGATGTAATCACTTTGCCACCATTAAGGCACAGAGCGGAAGATATCATGCCGTTAGCAGAATACTTCGCAGTAGGCATGGCAAGACAGCTAAAATTGGAATTGTTTGAAGGCTTTAGCAGCGCTGCCTCCCGGCAACTAATGGAATATCATTGGCCGGGCAATATTCGTGAGCTTAAAAACGTGGTCGAGCGTAGCGTCTATCGAAACGCCGATACCAATGCCGCGATAGAACAGATAATTATCGACCCATTCGCTTCACCTTACCGACCAACTAAGCGTGTCAAAACAAAAGAACGCCAACAAACGCCATCAAGCGATGCCAAGCCTAGTGTAGCCGATTGCAATACAGTAGTGAGTGCTAACAATGGCCCTCAAACAGAGGCCTCGTTAAGCTTTCCTATCGACTTTAAAACCCACTGTGAGCAAGGTGAGGTACGCATCTTAAAACAAGCGTTAGAAGCCGGGCAATTTAATCAAAAGAAAACCGCTGAACTACTGGGGCTAAGCTACCATCAACTGCGCGGGATCTTAAAGAAATACAACTTGCTGGATAAATAATTGCTGTTAGCTAGCGGGCACTGTTAAAATAGCTAATAACGTTCAGCTCAAAAATGATGGCTTAATGAAACAGCTGCTAAAGAGAATAAAGTTAATCACTGGGATCTCTGCGATTAACTTGTTACTCACCGCCTGTGGCCCACAGCAAGTTCCTACAGGGCTAGTCTACTGCTCTGAAGGCAATCCCGAGACCTTCAATCCGCAACTGGTGACCTCAGGAACCACGATTGATGCGACCTCGCAACAACTCTACGACAGTCTAGTTGATTACGATCCTGTTTCTGGTGAAATAGTACCAGCGCTTGCTACATCATGGGAAACCTCTGATGACGGCCTAAGCTACCGCTTTAAATTGCGCCATGGGGTACAGTTTCATCAAACGCCACTATTTACGCCGACTCGTCACTTTAATGCCGATGATGTGTTGTTCTCTTTTAATCGAATTATCGATAGTGACAATCCATATCATAGGATTTCCAAAACTGGTTATCCGTTTTTTCAAAGTATCGGCTTTGGCCAAAGCGTCACCGAAATTGAAAAAGTCGCCGATGATGAAGTGGTATTTCACTTGAATCAAGCTGACGCCTCATTCCTTTCCAATCTGGCAACCGGATTCTCAGTGGTTCTCTCTAAAGAGTACGCCGATAATCTCTTGGCTCAAGGTACACCGGAGCTATTGGATAGAAACCCTGTCGGCACAGGTCCCTTTAAGTTAGTCAAATACGTGAAGAATGAACTTATTCGCTATCACCGCAATGATAACTTTTGGCGTGCCCTGCCGGAATTTGAGCAATTAGTCTTTAATATTACGCCCCAAAGCAGCGCGAGATTAACCAAGTTAATCACTGGAGACTGCAATGTATCGGCACTGCCAAAAGCTGGCGAGTTACCCGTCATCAAAGAGCATCCTAATCTGGAATTAGATACTCAATTGGGCTTCAACGTTGCATTTTGGGCGTTTAATACCAAGAAAAAGCCTTTCGATGACGTCCGAGTGCGTCAAGCATTGGCTTACGCCGTTGATAAGCAAAATATTCTGCGCGCGGTGTACCAAGAGACGGCAATTAAAGCGACTGGTATGCTACCACCGCAATCATGGGCCTATCACTATAATAAGAGCACTTATCAATATAACCCTGAAAAAGCACGAGCATTATTAGATGAAGCTGGCATAGATAAGCTCAGCATCGATATTTGGGCGATGCCGGTTGCACGCATTTATAATCCCAACGCTCTGAAAACCGCCGAGCTTATTCAAGCAGATTTGGCCAATATAGGCGTGGATGTCAACATAGTCACCTATGATTGGAGTGTATTTAACCAAAAGCTCAGCCTTAATGACTATGACTCGGTACTGATCGGGTGGAATGCCGATAATAGTGATCCCGACAACTTCTTCTCACCTATGATGAGCTGTGATGCACTACAATCATCGAGTAACCGTGCCCAGTGGTGCAATCTAGAAATGGACAGGATCTTAGCGCAGGCCAAAGCAACAACTTCAGAGTTACAGCGAAAAGCCCTATATCAACAGGCAGAGTCGCTGTTTATCGAACATGTTCCTATGATGCCATTTGCTCATGCCACACAGCTGACCTTTAAGAGCAAGGATATTAAGCAAACACAGCTTACGCCTTTTGGTGGGATCTCATTTGAACGTGCTAAGAAAATTACAGTAGAGGAAACGCAATAATGGGTCGTTATCTTCTTCGCAGATTGAATCTGTTTCTAGCTACCAGCTTTGTCTTGATAGCGGTTCTATTCATCACGACGGGCTACTTTCCTACCAATAAGTTCGTTGCGCTAACCGGTATTACCGCCCCCACATCGGCGCAAATACAGGATATCGAAGAGGCATACCAGTTAAACTCAAACCAGCTGTCGCAGTTTTTCGCCTACGCCAAAAACCGCTTGAGCGGTGATTTAGGGGTCTCTATCACATCTCAGCGCCCTGTCATTGAGGAGCTAACTCAGGCACTTCCAGCTTCTTTTGAGCTTGCGATGGTTGCAGGGTTAATTGCGGTTTTTCTCGGCGTACCGCTAGGAGTGTTTGCGTCACTGAGCAAAAACAAGGTTACCCAACACAGCATCATGGCGATCACCCTAACAGGCTATTCCATTCCGGTATTTTGGCTAGGACTAACCCTGTCTTTATGGTTTGGGGTTAAGCTGGGTTGGCTTCCCGTATCAGGTCGGATCAACCTGCTATACGAAATCGAACCTGTTACCGGATTTATGCTTATCGACACCTTACTTTGGGACTCCGTCTATCGGTTCTCAGCCTTTAAAGATGCGCTATTTCATATCATCTTACCCTCGATAACGTTGGCCGTACTGCCCTTTACTGTGGTTGTGCGTATCACGCGTGCGGCCATGCTAAACATCATGGAACTGCCCTATATTAAGGCAGCCGAAGCTAGGGGTTTACATACCAGTACGATTGTGTTGCGTCATGCACTGCCAAACGCGCTGATCCCAGTTTTAAAGAATATGGGCCTGATGTTAGGTACTTTTGCCAGTTATGCCATGATTGTTGAGGTGATTTTTTCATGGCCTGGCGTAGGAAGTTGGTTGGTATCTGGTATTTACCAGCGAGATTACACGGTTATTCAAGGTGGTGTATTAGGCGTCGCATTGACCATTATATTCCTGAGTATCTTAATTGAAGTCATACACAACGCTTATAATCCGCTAAGCAGGAAAGAGATCTATGCCGCGAATTAGAATTTATCAAGAAGACCATATTCTCTCACCTACACAAAAGGTATGGCAGGCGTTTTCCGATAACCCATTTGCACTGATAGGCCTTTGGGCTGTGTGTTGTATGCTCACCCTAGCGATTTTTGGTCCTTGGATTGCCCCCTTCTCTCCGGAGCAACAAGATCCGTTAGCGCTGCTGTTGCCGCCATCATGGGATGCTAGCGGTACGGTTGAGCACTTCCTTGGCACCGATGACTTAGGCAGAGATATCTTCAGTCGCCTACTCCATGGCGCTCACCTGACTTTTGGCATGGCACTCGGAATCGTACTGGCCTCATTAGTGGTCGGTTTTATCATCGGCTCTATTTCCGGCATGATGAAGGGACTTAAGTCTTCGATATTAAGTCACCTACTGGACGCTTTATTATCGATCCCGTCACTGCTATTAGCCATTTTGGTTGTTGCCGTCATGGGACCGGGTCTAGAAAACGTGTTTTGGGCCGTCGGTATCGCCTTGACTCCGCAATTTGTACGAGCCATTCATCAAGCGGTACATGAGGAGCTGCAAAAAGATTATGTGACAGCGGCGAAACTCGATGGCGCCAACTCAATTCAGATTTTCTGGTACGTGATTATGCCTAACGTATGGGAAACTGTGATTATTCAAACCACACTCGCTATCTCTGCCGCCATTTTGGACATTGCCGCCCTCGGCTTTTTGAACCTTGGCGCTCAGGCCCCAAGTCCAGAGTGGGGAGCCATGGTGTCACAAGGACTCGATAATTTATTGACCGCCCCTTGGACGGTAACAATTCCTGGTGTCGCTATATTATGTAGTGTGTTGGCTATCAACTTAGTTGGTGACGGATTGAGATCGGCGTTATCGCCCATCAGAAACTAATATTATGCCATTACTCGATATTCGAAATCTTACCATCGAACTGGATACGCCCCATGGACGTGTCAAAGCATTGGAACGTGTCAGCCTAACCATTAACCCCGGTGAGCTACATGGTTTAGTGGGTGAATCAGGTTCTGGCCGAACCCTGCTGGCTCGTGCCATTTTAGGAGTACCAGGCCATAACTGGAGTATTACTGCTGACCGCATGATGTGGGATGGCCAAAACCTAATGGATATGTCGGCTAAGCAGCGGCGCAACCTAATGGGCAGCGAGATTGCGGTTATTTTCCAAGACCCCACAGGTAGCTTAGATCCAGCCATCTCAGTGGGTAGTCAACTTATCGAAGCCATGCCAAAGGATAAGCAAGTTCCCTTCTGGAAGCGGAACAAGACACGTAAGGCTACCGCACAAAAATGGCTACATAAAGTCGGCATAAAGAATACTGAAGAGGTCATGAGCAGCTATGCATGGGAACTCTCTGCGGGTGAATGCCAAAAAGTGATGATCGCCATGGCGATTGCCAACCAGCCGCGATTGTTGATTGCCGATGAACCCACAGACTCGATGGAGTTAAGCACTCAGGCACAAATTTTTAGACTTCTAAGTAAGCTCAATCAGCTACACAGCGTATCTATCCTTCTAATTAGCCATGAGCTAGATACCCTTTCCGGTTGGTGCGATCAACTCACGGTTCTATACAGTGGCCAAGTCATGGAGTCAGGCCCTACAGCCGAAGTACTCGAGCAGCCTTTTCATCCGTACACCAAAGCACTTCTGGACAATATGCCTGACTATTCCGGTGCCCTTGCCCATAAATCGGTGATGCGTACCTTGCCTGGTTCCGCCCCGGCCTTGCAGCATCTGCCTATCGGCTGCCGCTTAGGGCCACGCTGCCCGCAGGCGCAAAAGCGCTGCGTCAGTAAACCTAGCCTATGCCACAAAAAAGACCGCTATTTCGCTTGTCATTTTCCTTATCACAGTGAGCCATGTAATGACGACACCACTTCTTAAAGTTAATGATCTCCGCAAAAGCTATTACGCTGGCTACAAGCGGTTTAAGCGCCAATATAACCATGCCTTATCGCCTGTGTCGTTTGAACTCAATCGAGGTGAAACACTGGCGATAGTGGGTGAAGCTGGCTCAGGCAAGACCACTATTGCCCGTATTTTGGTGGGGGCAGAGATCAGAAGTGGCGGCGAGATCTTCTTTGAAGGTGAGCCACTAGATAAACACGATCTTAAGCAACGCTGCCGCCTTATTCGGATGATTTTCCAAGACCCAAATACCTCACTCAATCCAAGGTTGACCATTGGTGAGCTATTAGATGAGCCTTTAAAGTTCAATACCGACTTGGACAGCAGCGAGCGCAAAGCTCAGGTCATGGATAAGCTGAGAAAAGTAGGCCTATTGCCTGAGCACTCCGATTTCTATCCCCATATGATCTCAGAGGGACAAAAACAACGCGTAGCAGTCGCTCGCGCCTTGATGCTTGATCCTAAAATTATCATCGCTGATGAAGCCTTAACCGCGCTGGACCTTTCGGTAAGATCACAGATCCTCAACCTGCTGTTAGAGCTACAACAAGAGATGGGGCTGTCTTATATATTCGTATCCCATAATATGAATATCATTCGTCATGTTAGCGATAAAATCATGGTGCTGAAAAAAGGGGTCATGGTTGAGAAGGCAACAACAGAGCAACTATTTAATCAACCGCAACATGAGTACACCCAAAGGTTAATTCAAGAGCAAAGCCTGTTTACACGTAAGAAATAATACTAATCTTTATAGAGATGTATTCGCTGAGTGAGAGTTTAGCTATTTTGAAGCAACGCCGTGAATTGCTTCTGCATTAATGGCTCTCACAACATCAGTCCTTCAGGAATGAAGGGAATGTCTTATGTATGTCGGCAACATACAAGACCATGTTGTTTGCAACGAGTAAACTGCTCCAACCACTGATAAAAAAGCCGATTTTCAAGAAAAACGAGTGCCATTTGATGTCGGTTTAATTATCCTAGAGACAATTTTTTAAGAGAATCAAAAAATATGATCATCAAACCTAGAATCCGTGGCTTTATTTGTACTACGACCCATCCTGTTGGTTGTGAAGCCAATGTCCTTGAACAGATCAACTTTACCAAAGCTAAAGGTAAAATTGCTAATGGCCCTAAGAAAGTCTTAGTCGTTGGCTCTTCAAGTGGATACGGTCTTTCTTCACGCATTACTGCAGCTTTTGGTAGCGATGCCGCCACGTTAGGCGTGTTTTTTGAAAAGCCAAGTACCGAAACTAAACCTGGCACAGCTGGTTGGTACAACTCTGCTGCGTTCGATAAGTTTGCTAAAGCGGAAGGGCTTTACTCTAAGAGCATCAATTGTGATGCCTTCAGCCATGAAGCTAAACAAAAAGCCATTGAGATTATCAAGCAAGACCTTGGTCAAGTCGATATGGTGGTTTACTCGTTAGCATCACCAGTGCGTAAAATGCCAGATAGCGGTGAACTTGTACGTTCATCACTTAAACCTATCGGTGAGACTTATACTGCTACAGCGGTTGATACCAATAAAGACACCATCATCGAAGCCAGTGTTGAACCGGCAACAGAGCAAGAAATTGCCGATACAGTGACGGTCATGGGCGGTGAAGACTGGGAACTGTGGATGCAAGCGCTATCCGAAGCTGGCGTGCTAAGCAACGACTGCAAGACCGTTGCCTATAGCTATATCGGAACCGAGCTTACTTGGCCTATTTACTGGCACGGCGCACTTGGTAAAGCCAAAATGGATCTTGACCGCGCAGCACATGCCCTAAATGATAAGCTTTCAGCAACTGGCGGTAGCGCTAACGTTGCAGTGCTTAAGAGCGTTGTAACACAAGCGAGCTCGGCAATTCCTGTTATGCCACTATACATCGCTATGGTATTTAAGAAGATGCGCGCAGAAGGTCTACATGAAGGCTGTATCGAGCAGATTAACCGTATGTTTAGCGAGCGCCTATATAAGGCTGATGGTAGCGCGGCAGACGTGGATGATTCAAATCGTCTTCGTTTAGATGACTGGGAGCTTCGTGAAGAGATCCAGCAACATTGCCGTGATATGTGGCCACAAGTGACTACAGAAAACTTAGCGGAACTAACCGATTACCGCGAATATAAGGAAGAGTTCCTAAAGCTATTCGGTTTCGGTATCGAAGGGATCGACTACGAAGCAGACGTCAATCCACACGTTGAGTTTGACGTAGTTTCAATCTAACTAGCAATAGCTGGTTTAGCCTGAAAGTTAAACGCCGCAATATTACATTGCGGCGTTTTTTATTACCCATTCACTACTTCTAGGCATTGCTGTGACCACTTCTGATGGGATTAATCGACTCACGATTAAACACTGAAAGCCACAAACTCACCGCTAAGAAGTAAGGCAACAGCTCAAGCCATAAGCTTTTCCTCGCTGCTCTTCGTTAAAGCGAAGCGCTTGATGACAAGTCATGTGCCCCTTGAGCCAGCCTATATGGCTTCACAAGTAGAAATATTTTAGCCACCTCATTTCGCGCCCATAAAAAAACCGGCCTTAGCCGGTTTTTTTAATGCTTCATGTGAGGCTCACTGATACTTAACCAGTAACGCTTACTCAGCGACTCTTATTCAGCAACAGGGTAAAGTACTTCACCCTTAGCCTTTAGAGAAGCGATCACTGCACGGTAATCGTTTTCACTGTATTGAGAGCTTAAACGCTGCTTAAGTGCTTCTAGAAGATTTGCATCAACGCCTTCAGCTGGATTAACTTTCTTCAATACCACTACCGCGTAACCGTTTGCTAGCGCAACAGTATCAACTGAAGGCTTATCACTTGGCTGAGCCATAGCAAATGCTTTATTTACGATTGCGCCATCAACGTCTTGCTCGAAACGACCTAGCTTGTCTTTAACAATAAAGTCAGCTGTTACACCTGAAGCTTCAACAGCAGTCATCGCTTCTTGTGCTTGCTTACGCGCAGCTTCATTAGCCTGCTCTTGCTTTAAGCGGTTAGCAATCGCGTTGCGAACGTCGGCTAGCTCCATAGTGCCAGCAGCCTTATGGGTGTTAACACGGATCACAACAACGTGATTAGGCGCAACTTCTAGTACATCACTGTTCATACCATCGAGTAGTACGTTAGAAGAGAATGCCGCTTTTAATAGCTCAGGATTAGAGAACAACTCTGGCGGATTAGTACGTGTGAACTCCGGAGTTGTCTTAACATCAACACCGAGGTCCTTAGCCGCCTCAGCTAGCGTATCAGGTACTTCGTAACTGGTGTCAGCCAAAACTTGCTGTAGCTCATAGAACTTATCTACTGCCTGCTTATCTTGAAGCTGAGCAATGATTTTTTCTTTAACGTCAGCAAATGGTGCTTGAGCACCGGCTTGAATATCAAGAGCCTTGATAATGTGGTAACCAAAGTCTGTTTTCACAACATTTGAGTACTCACCTTTGTTAAGCGCAAACAGTGCTTGGTCAAATTCAGGCTCCATAACGCCCGCTTCAAACCAATCTAGTTGACCGCCCTGCTCACCGCTAAAGGTATCTTCAGATTCAGCCTTAGCGACTTCAGCAAAGTCAGCACCGTCTTGAAGTTGCTTATAGATGGCTTCAGCTTTCGCTTTAGCCGCTGCGTCATCGTCACCTGTTTGAACAAGGATATGTGCAGCTAAGCGTTTCTCAGCTTGTGTGTAATTTGCTTTGTGTTCATCGTAGTATGCTTGTGCTTCAGCATCAGTCACTTTTACATCTTTAGCTAAATTTTTTGCATCTAGCTCGATATAGTCAAGACTAACTACTTCAGGGCGAATGAACTGATCTAGATTAGAGTCGTAATAAGTTTTGATCTGCTCATCGGTAACACTGATGTCAGCAAGGAACGGAGTCGCGTCAATAACCTTGTAGTCAATATCACGGGTCTGGCCTTGTAGATCGGCCAAATACTTGGCTTCACCAGGAAGAACGAATTCAGAACCCACCAAGGTCGCAACAAGCTGACGGCGAGTCATATCGGTACGCATCATGTCGCGGAAAGTGTTTGCCTGGTAGCCTAACTGACGCAGAATCGCTTGGTAACGGTCGTTATCAAAGACACCATCAGTTTGGAAAGCAGGCTCGCTCATGATTGCGGCTTTAATCTGCTCATCAGATACGCGTAATCCAAGCTCTGCAGCATTTTGATCCAGTAGCTTATCTGCAACTAAGCGTTCCAATACACTTTGCTTTACGCTCTGCATATAGTTGTCATCGGCAGACAGAGTGGCAAACATATCACCTAATTGTTGTTCTAAGCGGTTACGCTCGTTTTGATAGGCTTGTTCTAACGCTGAGTTGCTGATCTCTTCACCATTTACGGTAGCTGCTGCAACCTCAGTTGAAGAACCTAAATAACTACTCACGCCTGTAAATGCAAATGAAAGTATCACAAGGATTAAAATGCCTTTTGCAATTACACCTTGTGAGCCTTCGCGAATCTTTTCTAACATCAGACTTCTCGCTGGTTGCGATGGATAAAATAAAAAGGCGCATCACTGTCTGGATGCGCCTTTTTGTAATTTAAAGGAGATGAAAAGTAATCTCTTCAGACTCCTGCTGGCAAAATTAAGGGTAACCTCAATTATTGCCCTCTCTATTTGTAAAAAGCACTGCCAAGCAGTGCTTTCTTACAATAGCCTTACAAAGGCTGCATTGCTAACTTTCTTAGTTAACAGCGTCTTTTAGAGCTTTACCAGCTTTAAATGCTGGAATGTTTGCTGCAGCGATTTTGATCTCTTTACCCGTCTGTGGGTTACGACCAGTGCGCTCTGCACGTTGACGCACTTCGAAAGTACCGAAACCAACAAGAGCAATCTTATCGCCTTCTTTTAGGCCTTCAGTAACTGCGCCAATGAAAGAGTCTAATGCGCGGCCAGCAGCAGCTTTAGAAATGTCAGCACCAGAAGCGATTTTCTCGATTAGTTCAGATTTGTTCATGTCATCCCCTTGAATGTAATTTGTGCGCCGCACCCAAATCCTTGTCTAGAGCGGTCTGCGGAGGCTTTTTATAACAAGCTTAGAACCAAAGTTCAAGCCTTATAGGAAAACCAAAGAAATAAATTAGGATACTACTCAAAACCAGTCACTCCAAGGGCTGGAGCGACTGACTCTCCACAGACTTAGGCTACCACAGCTTCAAACTTTGGTAAGCCCTTTTTTACTGTTTTTTTAGAGGTATCCTGCATTTTATTGCGTTAGTCCACGTTTTAAACTACTTCGAAGCCTTCAACTGGTCGCTCAAGCGCCAATTTCAATACTTCATCAACCCATTTCACTGGATGAATTTTTAGATCGGCAATGACATTTTGTGGAATTTCTTCCAAATCACGCTCATTTTCTTTTGGAATTAGAACAACTTTCGTACCACCACGATGGGCAGCCAAGAGTTTTTCTTTTAATCCGCCAATGGGTAAAACTTCACCACGCAGAGTAATTTCACCCGTCATCGCCACATCTGCGCGAACCGGATTACCCGTTAAGCTAGAAACGAGGGCTGTACACATTGCCGCACCAGCAGATGGACCATCTTTTGGTGTCGCGCCTTCAGGTACGTGCACGTGAATATCACGCTTCTCGTAGAAGTCAGGATTTATACCCAATTGTTCTGCGCGAGCACGCACAACAGTCATCGCCGCTTGAATCGACTCTTGCATGACATCGCCAAGTGAACCTGTATAGGTCAGCTTGCCCTTGCCTGGCACAGATGTCGCTTCGATAGTCAGCAAATCGCCGCCCACTTCAGTCCAAGCAAGGCCTGTCACTTGACCAATCTGGTTATTCGATTCAGCCTTACCGTAGTCACAGCGTTGTACACCTAGGAAAGACTTAAGGTTGTCTTGGTTAACTTCAACATGCTTAATACTCTTATCAAGCAAAATTTGTTTAACCACCTTACGGCAGATTTTAGACAGTTCACGCTCAAGTGCACGAACGCCCGCTTCACGTGTGTAATAGCGAATAATGCCGATAATAGCGCTATCGTCGACTGTCACCTCTTTCGCTTTTAGTCCATTACGCTCTATCTGTTTCGGCAATAAGTGTTGCTTAGCAATATTAAGCTTCTCATCTTCGGTATAACCAGATAAGCGAATGACTTCCATACGGTCTAGTAACGGGCCTGGAATATTCATCGAGTTAGAGGTAGCCACGAACATCACATCAGATAGATCGTAATCGACCTCCATGTAGTGATCGCTAAATGCTGAGTTTTGCTCAGGATCTAACACCTCAAGCAATGCCGAAGCTGGGTCGCCACGCATATCACTGCTCATCTTATCGATTTCATCCAGTAAGAACAGTGGGTTTTTAACACCAACTTTAGACATCTTCTGGATGACCTTGCCCGGCATAGAACCGATATAGGTACGACGGTGACCACGGATCTCCGCTTCATCACGAACGCCGCCTAAGGCAACACGCACATACTTACGGCCCGTTGCCTTAGCAATAGATTGACCTAAAGATGTTTTACCCACACCTGGAGGCCCAACTAAACAAAGGATAGGCCCCTTAAGCTGCTTAACACGGCTTTGAACCGCTAGATACTCAAGAATGCGCTCTTTAACTTTTTCAAGCCCGAAGTGATCGGTGTCGAGTACGTCCTGCGCCTTAGCAAGATCACGTTTAATTTTAGAGCGCTTGTGCCAAGGCACAGACACCATCCACTCAACGTAACTTCTCACCACAGTCGCTTCGGCAGACATAGGTGACATCATCTTTAGCTTGTTCAGCTCAGCAGAGGCTTTATCTTTAGCCTCTGCTGGCATCTGTGCCTCTTCGATCTTCTTAGCTAAGCTCTCAAACTCATCGTGAGACTCGTCAATATCACCAAGTTCTTTTTGAATGGCCTTCATCTGCTCATTCAAATAGTACTCGCGCTGACTCTTCTCCATCTGCTTCTTAACGCGGCTACGGATACGCTTCTCAACCTGCAATAGATCGATTTCAGCCTCCATCATCGCCATCAAGTATTCGATGCGCTCGCTAACATTGACCATCTCAAGCACAGACTGTTTGTCTTCTAGCTTAAGCGGCATATGTGCGGCCATGGTGTCGGCAAGTCTTGCCGCCTCGTCGATACCCGACAGCGAAGTTAATACCTCAGGTGGGATCTTCTTATTTAGCTTGATGTAACCTTCAAACTGACCAACGGCTGAGCGAACAAGAACTTCCTCTTCTTTCTCTGAAAGGGGCTCTGATTCGAGATAGTGAGCAGTTGCCTGGAAGATCTCTTCCTGTTCGATATAGCTATCGATGCAAACTCTTTGCCCACCTTCAACCAATACCTTTACGGTACCATCTGGTAGTTTTAATAGCTGGAGTATTGATGCAACTGTACCGACATCAAAAATGTCATCGCTAGTTGGGTCGTCTAGCTCAGCATCACGCTGGGCGACTAAAATAATCTGTTTACCTTGATCCATCGCTTTTTCTAAGCAACGAATAGACTTCTCTCGACCGACGAATAACGGAATTACCATGTGGGGATAGACCACCACATCTCTTAGTGGTAGTACGGGTAGTTCGATTCGCGCATCACGCTCTAGGGTCATAGCTCGATTCCGTTTTTTATGATTACTTATGAGTATATTGGGGTGATTCGATAGGTTTCAATAGCGAAAAAGAATTAATTAAAGAAGTGTATAAAAAAGGAGCCATATTGGCTCCTTTTAAACTCACTACTCGATTGTAGACGAGATTTTATTCCGCTGTTGCGGTTTGTGCTTCGTTATTAGCGTAGATCAGGATTGGGCTAGACTCGCCTTTAACCACTGACTCGTCGATAACAACTTTAGCCACATCGTCTGTCGATGGTAGATCGTACATGATATCGAGCAAGATCCCCTCAACGATAGAGCGAAGTCCACGAGCACCCGTCTTACGCGTTTGTGCCTTAAGGGCAATCGCTTTAAGTGCATCGTCTCTAAACTCAAGTTCAACGCCTTCCATCTCAAATAATGCCGCGTACTGCTTAGTAATCGCATTCTTCGGTTGTGATAGAATTTGAATTAGCGCTTCATCGTCCAGCTCGGCTAACGTTGCCAATACCGGTAGACGGCCGATAAACTCAGGGATCAGACCAAACTTAACTAAATCTTCTGGCTCTACTTGCAGTAGTGTATCAGAGATAGTCTTCTTGTCGGCTTCACCTTTAACTTCGGCGCCAAAACCAATACCGGTACCCACATGGGCACGCTGCTCGATCACTTTCTCAAGACCTGCGAATGCACCACCACAGACGAACAGGATCTTAGAAGTATCGACTTGCAAAAACTCCTGCTGCGGATGCTTACGGCCACCTTGTGGCGGCACTGCTGCAATCGTTCCTTCGATAAGCTTTAATAACGCCTGCTGTACACCCTCGCCCGACACGTCACGTGTGATTGATGGGTTATCAGACTTACGACTGATCTTATCGATCTCATCGATATACACAATACCGCGCTGCGCTTTATCTACATCGTAGTCGCACTTTTGCAGTAGCTTCTGGATGATATTCTCAACGTCTTCACCCACGTAACCCGCTTCGGTTAGTGTCGTGGCATCGGCCATCGTAAATGGCACATCAAGAACGCGCGCTAAAGTCTCTGCTAATAATGTTTTACCACTACCCGTCGGGCCGATAAGCAGAATGTTACTCTTGCCTAACTCAACACCATCTTTAGGGCTGGCATTTCTAAGACGCTTATAATGATTATATACCGCAACAGAAAGGACTTTCTTCGCCTTATCTTGACCGATAACATAATCATCCAAGTGTGCTCTTAGCTCATGAGGCGTAGGCAACTTGTCTTGCTCTTGCTTTGGTGAAATCTCTTTAATTTCTTCTCGAATAATGTCATTGCAGAGTTCAACACACTCGTCACAAACATATACAGAAGGCCCAGCGATGAGTTTTCTTACTTCATGCTGGCTCTTACCACAAAAAGAGCAGTACAGCAGTTTTCCGCCGTCACCGTTACCTTTGTCTTCACCCATTACTTTACCTCTGTTTGCAGTAATTCTACTGCGTAAATCTTTTCGTTACTTCTTATTTGAGCATAGCTCAGAGCGAAGTAAAAATCAGCCTCGTTTTGCTATCACTGAATCGACTAATCCGTATTCAGCAGCTTCTGTCGCGCTCATGAAGTTATCGCGGTCTGTATCGCGTTCAATCACTTCAAGAGGCTGGCCAGTGTGCTCAGCAAGCATAGAGTTAAGCTTATGCTTAATACCTAAGATCTCTTGAGCATGGATAGCGATATCTGACGCTTGACCTTGAAAGCCACCTAAAGGCTGATGGATCATCACTCTAGAGTTCGGTAAGCAATGACGTTTGCCTTCTGCACCGCCTGCTAACAAAAATGCGCCCATGCTCGCCGCTTGACCAATACACACTGTGCTGACGTTTGGTTTAATAAACTGCATAGTGTCATAGATCGCCATACCCGCAGTCACGCTACCGCCTGGCGAGTTAATGTATAGGTAGATATCCTTATCTGGGCTCTCTGACTCCAAAAACAGTAACTGAGCAACGATAAGGTTAGCCATATGCTCTTCAACTTGGCCAACGAGAAAGATCACTCGCTCTTTCAAAAGGCGAGAATAAATATCATATGAACGTTCACCTTTAGCCGTCTGTTCGACAACCATAGGAACGAGTGCGTTAAGTACTGATTCTGGCGCTTTGTGCATGATTAACTTCCCTAAATAAAAATGGCCCGCATGAGGAACCTCATACGAGCCATTATAAATGGCTAATAGCCATTTAAGTCAAGCGATGGTTACGCGCGACCTGTAGCCTTGTTCATAAATTCTTCAAAGTTGACTGCTTTTTCAGTCAAAGTTGCAGTTTTCAACAAAGCTTCAACCGCTTGCTCTTCTAGAGCTACGTTACGCATGTTCTGCATAAGTTCTTCGTTACCATTGTAGTAAGCTACAACTTCACTTGGATCTTCGTATGCAGAAGCCATAGAAGCGATCAGACCTTGAACGCGCTCGTCTTCAGCTTTTAGCTCGTTAGTCTTGATAACTTCGCCAAGTAGTAGACCTACTTTAACACGACGCTCAGCTTGCTCAGTGAATAGATCAGCTGGTAGCTCAGGCATGTTTGCAGCTTGGTTGCCGAAGCGCTGCATAGCTTGCTTGCGCAATACTTCTACTTCACCGTCGATTAGTGCTTTTGGCAATTCGATTTCGTTTTGCTCAACTAGACCGTTAAGAACTTGCTCTTTAACGTTTGCTTTAAGCGCTTGCTCAAGTTCACGGCTCATGTTCTTGCTGATTTCGCCGCGTAGTGCGTCGATGCCACCTTCGGTAATACCGAATAGTGTAGCGAACTCATCGTTAACTTCTGGAAGGTTAGCCGCTTGAACTTCTTTCAGAGTGATAGCGAAAGTCGCTACTTTACCCTTTAGGTTTTCAGCGTGGTAATCTTCTGGGAAAGTCACTTCGATGTTGAACTCTTCACCCGCTTTGTGACCTTCAACACCAGACTCGAAGCCTGGGATCATACGGCCGCTACCTAGTTGAAGTTCGAAATCTTCAGCTTTACCGCCTTCGAACTCTTCACCGTCGATTGAACCAACGAAGTTGATCTTAGCTTTGTCGCCTTCGGCCGCTGCGCGCTCAACAACTTCGAAAGTCGCGTGTTGGTTACGTAGCGTTTCAATCATAGAATCAACGTCTGCTTCAGTAACTTCAGCAGTTGGTTGCTCAACAGTGATTGACTCAAGACCTTTAAGTTCTACTTCTGGGTAGATTTCAAAAGTCGCAACAAACTCAAAGTTTTCGCCTTCAGTTGAGCCAGGAGTCAATGTTGGAGCGCCAGCTGGGTTTAACTTCTCAGCAATGATAGCTTCAACGAAGTTACGCTGCATCACTTCACCCATGATGTCTTGACGAATAGCTTTTCCATAACGCTTATTGATCACGCTTACAGGTACTTTTCCTGGACGGAAACCTGGGATACGAGCACGCTTAGCTTCGCTTTTTAATGCTTCTTTAACAGTGTTCTCGATCTGCTCAGCAGGTACAGAAATTGTTAGGCGACGCTCTAAGCCTTGTGTGGTTTCAACAGAAACTTGCATTTTTTTACCTCGAAATGTGTCTATCGTCCTTTGCAATAGTCGAAAAATCAACTACTCAGGTATTCGTTTCTTGATCCATAAATTTCACCAAAATGCCCATAAATACTGACGATCGGCACCGGTATCTTTTAGTTGATAATTATCAAGACGCGACATTATATCTATCGAATGCGCCAGAGTCGAGCCTCAAAGCGCGATTTACAGGCGTAAAAAAAGCGACCTAGGGTCGCTTTCTTTACTTCTTTGCAGAATGAGTGGGGTGACTGATGGGACTTGAACCCACGACAACCGGAATCACAATCCGGGGCTCTACCAACTGAGCTACAATCACCACAAAAATGGTACGCCCGGCAGGATTCGAACCTGCGGCCACCCGCTTAGAAGGCGGGTGCTCTATCCAACTGAGCTACGGGCGCTCGGCAATGAATTAACTTCATTTCCTGAACTGGGCAACTAACGTTCCACGTTAGTTTAAATGTGGTCGGTGATAGAGGATTCGAACCTCTGACCCTCTGGTCCCAAACCAGATGCGCTACCGGGCTGCGCTAATCACCGAAACTTTGAAACCTATTGTAAAGTACGTTTTCACGTTGGGATAACCTTTACTGTTTCTGGCCCTCAAGGACAACAACTTGCTGCTCGTTGAGAACGGAGCGCATAGTATCCCCTCTTCTAAAAGTCGTCAACGCCTTTTTTTAAAAAAGATGTTCAGCTGCCTATTTTACAGACCATTAGATTTAGTTTTAACCTTATTGCGGAATTAACCGACAAATGTGCTATTCCAAGGTAAATACGCGACGAGTAAATTGCATAAACCGATTATCAATAATCATTCACATATTCTCTTTAACTTTATCGCTGACCTCAATCTCCCATAGTGACATCAAGTCATTATCCGTATATTAGAATTGTTTGTTAACAGTCTAAATCAATGACACCTTTAACCCGTCCTGTTAAAATGTCGCCGTTTTCCATTATCGCGCCGTATAAAGGACACCTACCCCAATGACAGCCCAAAACATCGATGGTAAAGCTATCGCTCAATCCATTCGAACTCAACTCAAAGACAAAGTAACCGCCCGCAAAGAGGCAGGAAAAAGAGTCCCAGGTTTAGCCGTAATTCTTGTTGGAGCCGATCCGGCGTCACAAGTTTATGTTGGCAGTAAGCGCAAAGCCTGTGAAGAAGTCGGCTTTATCTCTCGCTCTTATGATTTAGACAGCAGCACTTCTGAAGAAGCACTCTTATCATTGATTGATGAATGTAACGAAGATCCAAGTATCGATGGCATCTTAGTTCAACTTCCTCTTCCAGAACATATTGAAGAGTCTAAAGTCATTGAGCGTATCCGCCCAGACAAAGATGTCGACGGTTTCCACCCTTATAACGTTGGCCGCCTTGCTCAGCGTATTCCTGTTTTGCGTGCATGCACACCGATGGGGATCATGACATTAATCCAGTCAACAGGTGTTGACACCTTTGGTTTAGACGCAGTTGTCGTTGGCGCATCAAACATCGTCGGTCGTCCTATGTCGCTGGAACTACTATTAGCCGGCTGCACGACAACCACTTGTCATCGTTTTACTCGCAACCTTGAAGAGAAAGTCAGACAAGCCGATCTGGTCATCGTTGCCGTCGGCAAGCCTGGGTTTATTCCAGGAGATTGGATCAAGCCCGGCGCAATCGTAATCGATGTGGGCATTAACCGTTTAGAGAGCGGTCAGCTTGTGGGTGATGTGCAGTTTGATGAAGCAGCCCAGCGCGCGAGTTTTATTACCCCAGTTCCGGGTGGTGTTGGACCTATGACCATTGCAAGCCTGTTAGAAAACACCTTATATGCCTGTGAAAATTATCACGACTAAGAGAAGGTTCTAGGTTCTAGGTTCTAGGTTCTAGGTTCTAGGTTCTAGGTTCTAGGTTCTAGGTTCTAGCAAAGTGTTCCAACTCTTGATGTTAAAAACAAAAAAGCCTGCATAAGCAGGCTTTTTTATCTTTAAACGACTATTTATTGCTAAGAACTACTTCTTACGCCAAGTGGTCCCTTCTGGGCCATCTTCTAAGATTACGCCTAATGCATTTAGGCCATCACGTGCAACGTCGGCTGCTGGCCAGTCCTTCTCTGCACGAGCGCGGTTACGCTCAGCAATCAAGGCTTCAATCTCTGCCACTTCATCATCGCTACCTTCACCTTTAAAGAAGGTATCGACGTCTTGTCCTAAAATACCTAACACATCGGCTAGCTCTTTTAGCGCAACCCCTAAAGCAGATGCTTTAGCCATATCCGTTGCTTTTAGGCGGTTAATTTCACGCACCATGTCAAATAACACTGAGTAAGCTTCTGGCGTATTAAAGTCGTCATCCATTGCCAACTTAAATTTAGCTACAAACTCTTCGGCAGGCGCGGCTTCCACGCTTAGATCTAAGTCTTTAAGCGCGGTGTAAATACGCTCAAGAGCTGATTTAGCTTGCTTTAGGTTATCTTCAGAATAGTTTAGCTGGCTACGGTAGTGGCCAGATAACAGGAAGTAGCGTACTGTCGCAGCATCGTAGTGGCCTAACACATCACGGATAGTAAAGAAGTTATTTAAAGACTTCGACATCTTCTCTTTATCAACCATCACCATACCAGTATGCATCCAGTAGTTTACATACGGTGTGTCGTGAGCACAGCAAGACTGAGCAATCTCATTCTCATGATGCGGGAACTGTAAGTCGCTGCCGCCACCATGAATATCAAAGTGCACACCTAAGTGTTTGCTGTTCATTGCCGAACATTCAATGTGCCATCCTGGACGACCCGGTCCCCATGGTGAATCCCAAGTTGGCTCGCTCGGCTTTGACATCTTCCAAAGCACAAAGTCCATTGGATCGCGTTTAGTGTCTTCAACTTCTACGCGAGCACCGGCTTGCAGTTGCTCAAGATTTTGACCCGATAAACGACCATACTCAGGGAATGACGATACGCTAAATAGTACGTCGCCATTTGATGCAACATATGCATGATCACGCGCAATAAGTCTTTCAACCATATCGATGATCTCAGGCATATGCATGGTTGCACGAGGCTCATTATCTGGACGCGCCATATTCAATGCATCAAAGTCTTTATGCATTTCGGCAATCAAGCGCTCTGTCAATGAATCACAACTCTCGTTATTCTCATTGGCACGCTTGATAATTTTATCGTCGACGTCGGTGATATTACGCTGAAAATTAACGTCGTATCCGCTGTATCTTAGGTATCTAACAATCATGTCGAAAGATACAAAAGTGCGCCCGTGGCCAATATGACATAAATCATAGATGGTCACCCCACACACATACATGCCAACCTTTCCTGGTTGTAGTGGCACAAACTGCTCTTTTTGGCGGGTCAGACTATTGTAAAGCTTCAACATTGATTATTCTCTTCAACGGCTAGAATTAAAAATTAGTTGTTCAGTCTACCATTGCAAAAGTCGCTGTTCCAAGCTGTTTTCTTAGCTAAAGTCTGCAAAGATGCACAGATATGCCGCAACCGAGCTAGATTGCGATCTTGAGCGGATTATTGGTCATGATAACTTAGCCTCAATTCTATGGAACGGTGAAAAATGCCAATGTAGCTATCAGCAAAGAGGTTAATTGGTAGCAGTAAACACTCAATGCTTTATGCAATTAAGCAATTACGTTAGAATCCAGCCATTATTTACGTTACGTTAAATTATGAGAGTTAAAATATGATCACACTTCATACCAACCACGGCGAAATCAAGCTAGCACTTAATGCTGAGAAAGCCCCAAAAACTGCTGCTAACTTCATTAACTACGTTAAAGAAGGCTTCTACGACGGTACTGTTTTTCACCGTGTAATCGACGGTTTCATGGTTCAAGGTGGTGGTTTCACTGAAGATATGGACCAAAAGCGTCCAAACGCAACGATTGAAAACGAAGCGAACAACGGTTTATCAAACAAAACTGGCACCATCGCGATGGCGCGTACTTCAGATCCACATTCAGCTACGGCGCAGTTCTTCATCAACGTTAACGACAACACTTTCTTAGACTTTAAGTCTGAGTCAGCACAAGGCTGGGGTTACTGTGTATTCGGTGAAGTTGTAGAAGGCATGGAGGTAGTAAACAAGATTAAAGCGGTTAGCACAGGTAACCGTGGCATGCATCAAGACGTTCCTCTTGAAGCTGTTATCATCGAAAAAGTGACCATCGAAGAGTAATATTACCTCGATGCGAACTCTATTTGTGGGCGATTTGCACTTAAGTGCAGATCGTCCCGATATCACCCAAGCTTTCCTCACATTCCTCGACACTCAGCTTCACGATACCGACGCTTTATATATCCTAGGCGATCTCTTTGAAGTCTGGGTTGGCGATGATATTGCAGAGCCTTTTGCCAAAGAACTAGCCGATGCGATAAAACGGGCTTCACAAAAACTGCCGATCTATTTTATCCATGGAAATAGAGACTTTTTAATTGGTAATGTATTTGCAAACCGCAGCGGCATGACACTGCTACCCGAAGTCTATACCTTAGACTTATATGGCGTTCCAAGTGTTATATTGCATGGCGATAGCCTCTGTACACTGGACAAGCCTTATCAGCGTTTTAGAAAGTTCCGTAATATGAGTTGGGCTAAGTGGCTATATGCCCATTTACCAAAGTCGAAGCGACTCGATATCGCCGCAAAACTGCGTACTAAAAGCCAGAGCAGCAATCAGCAGAAAAGTTATACCATCATGGATGTTGAGCCCGATGCGGTACTTGAGCTACTTGATGCCACGAAAACCGAGCAGATGATCCACGGCCACACTCATAGGCCAGCAGTTCATCAACTCGCTAATGGGAAACGCCGTATCGTTGTAGGCGATTGGTATGAGCAAGGCAGCATGTTAAGCGTTAGCCAAGACAAGATAGAACTTATCGAACTCCCTTTCAGCAAGTAATCTATTACTTGCTTTTGTCTTTTCCTTATAGCCCTAACACGTTAGCGCCCTAGACTTTAGGCAACCACGGCACTCACAACGGGGGCGCCGCTATGAAATTTAAAGTCTGTATCTTCAGACAAGATGAGTTCAGCCTCCACCGCAGCAAAATGTGCCACTCGCTCACTAATATCGTTATCAGTAATAGCCTGTGCAAGTATCAAGTAATCTTGATAGTGGCGGGCTTCGGAGCGCAGCAAGGAGATATAAAATTTCTTTAGCTCCTCATCTAAAAAAGGCGCTAGCTTGGCAAAACGCTCACAGGAGCGCGCCTCAATAAAGGCCCCGACAATTAACTTATCGATTAGAGTCTCAGGCTCATGGGTTCTCACCTGCTTCATCATGCCTTTAGCGTAACGCCCTGCACGCACATTTTGATATTCGATGCCGCGGCTATGCATGATCGCAAGTACCTGTTCGAAGTGATGAAACTCCTCTTTTATAAGGCGTACCATCTTAGCTATCAAGTCTTCACTATGGGCAAAGTCCTCTCTGGAAACCAAATCGGCTGACAGCTCATTTTTCTTACTCTGTTTCGTCAGAAAAGACTCAATATTTCGCTCTTTGATGTAAACAAAGTCTTCATAAGGTTTAGCCCAGTCGAGTAACACCTGGCCGCTCTGCTTATCGATGGCATATTTACGGATCAGAAACATCGCCGTCTGCGCTGCTTTTAGCTCACAGTTGCAATGGTCTATCAACAACCCCTTCAAATTTTCAGGTTTCTTCGCCTCTTCAATCCAACTGTCAGGTGTTTCACAGTTTAAAAAGGCATAAATAGGGGCTAATAGCTGCTGCATACTCAACTCTATGACGAAGGAATTAGTAGCGCATTATTTTACCAGCTATTCCCTGCACAATCCTAGCTTTGCGCCTATGCTTAATTCGATGGGCTTGACTCCTAGCAGATTTTGTTCAATAAATAACCTTAGAGCTGTAAAAAGTTCGTCTGCAGTTTGGCGGGCCAATTCAATCGGTATAATTGCTAAACGAGGATTATTATAATGATATTGAATCACTTATTGGGGCTATACACTCATCCAAAAGAAGAGTGGCACACTATTGAGAAAAATCACGAAGCATTGCGTAGCAGTTTGAGTCACATCGTCATCATCGCGCTCATTCCTGCAATCTGTTCCTTTATTGCGACATCACAAATTGGCTGGGACTTAGGCGTCGGTGACCGTCAGTTCTTAACCGCCCAAAGCGCACTCTTCATGTCCACAGGCATGTATTTCGGACTCATTGCAGGTGTCTTTGCCCTCGCCTACCTAGCTTTTTGGATGGCAAAAACATTTGATGCCAAACCGAGTTATACTCAAGCGCTAGAGCTTGCAGCATACACAGCGACACCGTTATTTATGGTAGGACTGGCAGCGCTATATCCAACGCTGTGGTTTATCATGGTCGTTGGCCTAGCTGGACTCGCTTATTCGGTTTACCTGCTGTACACGGGTGTACCGATCATCATGAATATCCCCGAAGAGAAAGGTTTTATTTATGCAAGCTCAGTGGTGACTGCAGGCTTAGTGCTCTTAGTCGGGCTCATGGCGTCAAGCGTAATTCTTTGGAGTGTCGGTTTCGGCCCTATGTATCAGTAAATAAAGTGCAAATTTGAGCAACAAAAAAGCCGACATCATGTCGGCTTTTTAGTTTTGACGCTCAACTCAAAAAGAGTTATTCGAAAGAGTCTCTTAGCGGAACCGTTAAGTTAAACACTAAGCTGTCTTTGCTTGAGTCTTTATTGTCTGCACAGAAGTAACCTTCACGCTCAAACTGATACGCTTTTTCAGCCTCAGCATCTGCAAGGCTAGCTTCCACCAGACCATGTTTAACTGTCAATGAATGTGGGTTGAGCACTTCATCAACAGATTCTGCAGCGGCAGGGTTAGGATCGTTGAATAGTCTTTCATAAAGACGGAATTCAGCTGGCTTTGCCGTTGTCGCTTCGACCCAATGGATCACACCTTTTACTTTACGACCATCACTTGGGTTCTTACCCAGAGTTTCATCGTCGTAAGTACAGAAAATAGTGGTGATGTTACCATCAGCATCTTTTTCACAACGCTCGGCCTTAATCACATAAGCATTACGCAGGCGCACTTCTTTACCCTGCACTAAACGCTTGTACTTTTTGTTCGCCTCTTCGCGGAAGTCATCAGCGTCGATAAACAGTTCACGGCCAAAAGACAGCTCACGTTTACCCATCTCTTCATTACTAGGATGATTTGCGGCGTTGATTATCTCAACTTGGCCTTCAGGGTAGTTTTCGATAATCACTTTAACAGGATTGATCACTGCCATTGCACGTGGAGCAAACTCGTTAAGCTCTTCACGAATACAAGCATCTAGCATGGCCACTTCAACCATGTTGTCCTGCTTAGTCACACCGATACGCTTACAGAATTCACGGATTGACGCTGGTGTATAACCACGGCGGCGGTAACCCGCAATCGTAGGCATACGCGCATCATCCCAACCTGTTACTAGGTTACGAGCAACTAAATCATTAAGCTTACGCTTGGACATCAAGGTGTATTCAAGATTCAGTCTCGAAAACTCATACTGACGGGTTCTGTTTGGTGCTTGGAAGTCATCTAAATGATCCAATACCCAATCGTAGAGTCTACGGTTATCTTGGAATTCAAGTGTACACAAAGAGTGACTAATGTTTTCGATAGCATCTGAGATACAGTGGGTAAAGTCGTACATTGGGTAAATGCACCACTTATCGCCCGTTTGGTGATGATGCGCGAAACGAATACGATAGATAATAGGATCACGCATACAGATGAATGGTGATGCCATATCGATCTTAGCTCTCAAAGCACATTCGCCCTCTTTGAATTCACCTAAACGCATTTTTTCAAATAGCGCTAGGTTCTCTTCAACAGACGTATCGCGATAAGGGCTGTTCTTACCAGGCTCTTTTAACGTTCCGCGGTATTCACGGGTCTCTTCACTATTTAGGAAGCAAACATAAGCCAAGCCCTTGGTAATTAACTCAACGGCATACTGATGAAGCTTGTCGAAATAGTTTGATGAGTAGCGAATATCACCATCCCACTGAAAACCGAGCCACTGCACATCGGCCTGAATAGAATTAACGTAATCGATATCTTCTTTTTCAGGGTTGGTATCATCAAAACGTAAGTTACATTGACCCTTATAGTCTTGAGCAATACCAAAGTTTAGGCAAATAGACTTAGCGTGGCCGATATGAAGAAAGCCATTAGGCTCTGGTGGGAAGCGAGTATGTACACTCGTATGCTTACCACTAGCGAGATCTTCATCTATGATGTTACGTATGAAGTTACTTGGACGTACTTCAGTGTCCACATGACTCATGGAATTCCTCTTTGCGAACGATGATTAAAGACTAAAAACGCATAATCCTACAGATTCTGTAAAGGATCAACGACTGAGATTTAAAAACCTCTTCAGTGGCTATATTTATAGCGCAAAAAGCAGCGAATCATCGCTGCTTTTTATTATTTGATAACAGTATACGCTATTCGCGTTATTCAGTAATCACTTTAATGCCTGGAATGATAGTTTGGGTTTTCTTACCCTTATTCTTAAGCCAAACATAGAACACAACTAAAGCGATAGCGAAGAAGCCAATCCATAGGCTCGACTGCAATGGATGCTGAGCAAATGTCGCAGCTTGGTAGAACACGGTTGCGGTACCGTATGCTAAACCAAATGTCCAAAGCCCTGCAAATGCTGCCCAGCGTCCGCCAAATTCGTTAACTAATGCTCCCATAGCAGCCACACAAGGCGTATATAAGAGAACAAATAGCAGATAAGCAAATGCTGCAGTTACACCGGCAAAGCCAGCTTGTAGCGCGCTAAAGGTTGATGTATCAACTTCTAGCTCTTCTGATGCAGACTCTACAGACGATACATCACCGACAGAAATTGAAAGTGGATCTTCTGGAGCAATACCAAACAAATTCTCAGGAATGGTAGCTAATGCTTCACTAAAGGTGTCGCTCAATGGGGCCAACTCTTCATCACCAGCCCCGCCGTCTGAATATAAGCTGTTCAAGGTACCGACTACCGCTTCTTTGGCGAAGATACCTGTAATGATCCCCACTGTTGCAGGCCAGTTATCTTGCTCAACACCCATAGGTGAAAATAGCGGAGTTACTTTTTGACTCGCAACACTCAATACCGACTCTGAGCTATCTTCATGGCCAAATGAACCATCAACACCGATAGCGTTAACGAAGTTAAGTAAGGTCACCACGATCACAATGGTTTTACCAGCGCCCATAATAAAGCTCTTAGTGCGCTTGCCGGTACGTGCCATAACCGTCTTAAACTTTGGCTTCTCATAACTTGGCAACTCCATCACTACCGCGCTGCTTGAGCCTGGTAATAATGTGTTACGTAGCAATAAGCCTGTACCAATCGCGGCAAAAATACCGATGATGTATAACAAGAATACAAGGTTTTGGCCCGACTCAGGGAAGAAGGCTGCTGCAAATAGGGCATAAACTGGCAAACGTGCACCACAAGACATGAATGGCGCCATCATACCGGTCACAATACGCTCGCGCTCACTGCCTAGAGTACGTGTTGCCATAATAGCAGGTACTGAACAGCCGAAGCCGACAATCATAGGTACAAAGGCACGTCCTGGTAAGCCAATGCGGCGCATTAAGCCATCGACGACGAACGCTGCACGCGCCATGTAGCCAGAGCCTTCAAGCACTGACAACGCCAAGAATAAGGCTGCGATCACCGGAATAAAGGTAGCAACAGTTTGAATACCTTGCCCAACACCACCAGCAATAATGGTGACTAACCAAGTAGGTGAGCCTAAGCTCGTCATAAATGCGCCTAAGTGATCAACAAACAGCGCACCTGCGGTAATATCGAAGAAGTCGATAAAAGAACTGCCCACGTTAATACTAAACATGAACATCAAATACATAACGAATAGGAAAACAGGGATCCCCGCAATCGGGTGCAACACCAACTTATCGAGTTTATCGGTGAAGGTTTCGGCATTATCGCTCTGCACTGAGCCAGTAAATACTTGCTCAACGAAATTAAAACGAGTCGTTGCCACCATGATTTCAATATCTTTGCCTTGGCTAGACAGTGCTTGAGAGTATTGCTCAACCTCACTTGCCACTTGGCTGTTTTTACACTTGCCGCAGCCTAATCCATTTGCAAGCATCGCCAAGGCGCGCCCACGACTTAATTCAGGATCCTGAGACAGTAGATTCGATACAACAGATTCAATTTCTTTATCATACTCAAGAACCAATGGTGCTTCTGATACTTGGCCATCGAGTAGCGCAACAAACTGCTGCTTAACTTTTTCAATATCTTTAGGTTCACGTGAACAAACAGCAACGACTGGACAGCCCAACTCTTCGGTCATTTTAGCAATATCGATATGAATACCGCGCTCAATAGCTGCGTCAATCTTGTTTAATACAACCACCATTGGAATACCCAACTCACGTAGCTGTACCGTTAAATAAAGATGACGTTCAATATTGGTCGCATCGACTAAGTTGATGATACCGTCAATCGGTTGTTCGGCTAGATATTGCTGCGCAATCTGTTCGTCTAACGAACAGTCACAGCTATTGCCAGCAGGAAGAAGATCGTAAATACCAGGAAGATCCGTTAAGTAAACATCACTACCTTGCAATGCAAACTGTCCTGTTTTTTTCTCAACGGTTACACCAGACCAGTTACCAACTTGCTGATTAGATCCTGTTAATGCGTTAAATAACGTGGACTTACCCGCATTCGGGTTACCAACAGTAACGCAGTTAAATTGTTTATCCATTCGCTTTTTCAACCTCTATAATATCTGCCAAATCGCGACGCATGCATAACTTACTGCCGCGGATATCCAACTCAACACCTGATCCCATTGGTGCCCTGCGGATCAATGAGAATCGAGTATTTGGGGTGATCCCCATAGATAGCAGCTTACGCTTTACTACAGCAGGTAGGTCTATCTGACCCACTTGAGAAATTCTGGCAATATCGCCTGGACTTAATTCACTTAGCTTCATTCTGCATTCCACCTAATAACAGGGCTCGACTCTCTTTGAAATTGGTATTTATTCTAAAGGACACAAACGCGTAATAACTTTACCTAGATCAACATTTAGAACTGTAAACGATAATAATTTTCAATTGTGTTCGCCATTATGTGACAAAACTCTCAACTAATAAATGCATTAATTAAGAATGGTTATTATTTAACTAAGCTAATAATCGCCCCTTTTAATCGCTATCACGTGATCAAGATCACACATCAATGGCTAACTCCTTAAAAATCAGTCAACTCACAAAATAAACCCTTAAATATGTTATGGAATTGTCACAAATCTGTTCTATTATTCTATGTTAGTAATTTATGGAATTACTAATGTAGAGCTAAAGGGTTAAACATAACTAAAAATATCGCTTCTAAAAGCGAGTGGAGTGAGATGATGAGCAAGAACATGGGATGGTTCACAGGCGAACTTGTGCGCCTATTATTGCTTGCCTTTATGGTGACGAGTTTTACAACTATGGCAACGCCTTGGGATGACAAAGCTCCTCAGGAAGTTGAAGCGATACTCGATAAAAAGTTTGCTGAAGGTCAATACTCTCCTAAAGGCGCAGATTCCTGTTTAATGTGTCACCGCAAGAGCGAAAAAGTCATGGCACTGTTTGACGGCGTCCATGGCAGTGATGTTCAAGCCTCACCGATGGCTGATCTTCAATGTGAAGCCTGCCATGGCCCCATGGGCAAACATAACCGAGGTGGTAAGGAGCCAATGATAACCTTCGGTTCAAGCTCCCCCGTTCCCGCAGAAAAACAAAATAGCGTATGTATGAGCTGCCATAACGATGACCAGCGTATGGCTTGGGAAGGCAACCATCACGACAATGCCGATGTAAGCTGCGCAAACTGTCACCAAGTTCATACTGGCCACGACCCAATATCTGATAAAAACAAAGAGGTTGAGGTCTGCACCAGCTGTCACACTCAACAAAAAGCCGACATCAACAAACGTTCAGCTCACCCTCTCAAGTGGCAACAGATGGTGTGCAGCGACTGCCATAACGCTCATGGAAGTTTGGCCGATGCCAACCTTAAACAAATGAGCATTAACGAAAACTGTTACTCATGTCATGCGGAAAAACGCGGACCTAAACTTTGGGAGCACGCGCCCGTAACCGATAACTGTGCCACCTGCCATAATCCCCACGGCAGTGTTAACGAAGCCATGCTAAACAATAAGCCTCCGATGCTCTGCCAGCAGTGTCACGCATCGGTAGGCCATACATCTAATGCCGTCTTTGGCGGTAAACCTAATGCCTTTAACGCTGGGCAAAGCTGTATGAACTGCCATTCGCAAGTTCATGGCTCTAATCATCCATCTGGCAAGTTATTACAGCGCTAACAAGGAGTGGCCGTTATGTTTGGAATACATAAAAATATCAAAACAGGGCAGCAGTTCTCTGTGCTAGCGCTAGCGATCAGTGCCAGCATCTCCCCAGCGTTCGCCGATGGCTATGGGCTGCAAAATGCTAACAGAGTTAAAGCGGATACCAGTAAATGGGAATGTAAGCGTTGTACTACTGAAGTAGGCTTCAAAGGTACTGTCGGTATAGGTGCAGCGTATAATGATGCCACCGATATTCGCTTTGGAAATGCTACGGGGACTGATACCGATGGTGCTGTAGGACACTTAGAGGCAGATTTAATTAATAAGTCTGAATCTGGCTATGAAACACGCTTCACAGCTAACAATCTTGGCTATGATGCTGGCAGTGCTGCAATTGAAACGGGCCGGCCGGGGCAATATCAGATTGCACTGGGCTACCGCGGATTAGCTAATTACCACAGCAATTCAGCTCTAAGCCCTTATCTAAACAGTGGCGATAACCTCACTCTCCCGACCAATTGGCAAACGGGGGCAGTGACATCACAGATGCCGACTCTACTCGATGATATAAGAGAAGTTGAGCTAAAGACCCAAAGGGACCGTTTCTTGCTCGATGCCTTATATAAAGGCAGTTTTTACCAAGCCGATGTTAGTTATCAGCATGAGAAGAGAGAAGGCAAACGTGCATTTTCTGGCAATATCCTGACTAATAGCGCCATGCTTGCCGAGCCCATAGATGACACCACAGATGAACTTGGCGCAAAGATTTACTTCAACGGTAAGGGATGGTTAGTTGGAGTAGACTCAAGTTTTAGTCAGTATAAAAACGATCATAATTCGATTGTTTGGCAAAATGCTTTTAGCCCAACATTCGGTGCGGCTTACGCTGGTCAAAGTGCGGTGTCGCCAGACAATAAAGCCTATCGCATCGGAGCCAATGCCCAGCTCAGTGGCAACGGCCACCAAGTGCTCATGCATTTAGGTGTTGCAAGCTTTACCCAAGATGAGGCCTTCCTCCCAGCAACGATTAATGGTCCAAGTCCCACTCTGCCAACTGCAGATCTCGATGGTAAGGTCGATACCACTGACATGAAACTGAAGTACTCGGGCAGACTCCTACGGGGCTTAAGCGTAAGAGCGAGTTACGATTATTCAGATAGGGATAACAAGACAGCTCAGAGCCCCTACCCTCAAGTCATAACAGATAGCTACTACTCAGGAACGGCCGTTAATCCCGAGTACGATCGAACTAAGCAACAAGCAAAGCTCGGTGCAAAGTATCGATTCAGCCGCGCCGTTTATCTTGATGCGGGCTATCAGTATGACCATAACGACTTTAGTGACTTAGACAGGGACTCTCTAAAACAGAATGGGGTCTTCGCTAAGTTTAACTATAATATTTCACCGTCTTGGTCTGCTTGGCTTAAGGCAGAGTATAAAGATAGAACCGGGAGTCGCTATAAGGCTATAGACGCCACAGCGAGTCTAAGCAACCCATACTTAAGAAAGTCATACCTCGCAGACAGAGAGCGTCAAGAGTACCGACTCAGTGTTAATTACAACCCAGCGTCAGCGTTTTCGGCAAGTGCAAACGCTTATGTCAGCAATGATGATTATGACGATACGCTAGTCGGACTCACTGAAGTCGACACACAAGGCTACGATATCTCGGCTAACTATCTATTTAGCGAAAACTTCAGCGTCAACGCTTACCTCAACCAAGATTGGCGTGATAGTGACCAAGCTGGTAGCAGTAACTTTAGTTTACCAAACTGGTATGCCAATACCGATGAAACATCAACCTTAGTCGGCGTTGGTTTCGATTACTTACAGCTTTTAGATAACAAGCTGGATCTGGGTTTAGATTATAGTTATTCAGACGGTCAGAGTGATACCGAAATCACCCAAGGTTTAACTTCACCATACGGCGACTATTTTGCCGAAACCCATAACATTAATGCATTCGCCAAATATCAACTTGGCGAGAAAATGGCATTACGTTTTGATTGGATATTTGAAAACTATAAAGATTCTGATTGGCTAAACCAGGGGTTAACGGTCGACTCAATCCCCAACGTCTTAACGTTTGGCGATCTAAGCCACAATTATAGTGCCCATTATGTTGGCCTAACATTTAGCTACGAACTATAGGTTTGAACGAGTAACAGCAGCCTTGAGCTACGAGCAACAGCCAAGTCAATAAAAAGGAATTCAAGGACATCAATATGAAACGAGTCACTCAATCACTAATAGTAAAAAGTATTCCTCTTGCGCTAATAGCCATATTGGCCGGTTGTGGTGGAGACGATGGTAAACCTGGTAACCCTGGCGAACCCGGAGGCCCACCAGCGAGCGAAATTAATAGTCTAAATATCACGGTAAATGAGGTGCTACTGGACTCAGGTGTTGCAACGGTCAATTACCGCATTACTAATGAAGCCGATGAACCCGTGGTCGGTATTTCATCGACAACTTATCTTGCAGCGCAGCTTCTGCCTCAAGGCTATACCAATGCAGGCAATGCCAGTCAGTGGCAGTACTTTACATCAGAGTCCTGCTCCAGCAGCTGCGATGGTGAGTTTATCGATCATAAGAACGGTAAATACAGCTATACCTTTAGCGGTTCGTTCGATGGTATGAATGACATTAGCTTTATCCCCGGAGCCACTCAGCGTGTGGTGATCAAAGTTGGCGGCGACAGCCTCCCCGACGGAACCGACTTACCTATCACTAATCAACATTTTGATTGGCAAGATAATGGCAGCGAGCCAGCCTACACCCGTAACCTCATAGAAATGGCTACCTGTAATACCTGCCATAACGACTTAGCTTTTCATGGCAGCAAGTATAATGAAGTAGAGACCTGTGTCACCTGCCATAACAGCGATAGGGTTAGCAACCCTGGTAACGTGTTCGCGCCAATGGTTCACACCAAACACCTTTCAGGATTTCCAGTCTCACTCGCTGACTGTCAAACTTGTCACGTAGCCGATGAAGCCCTAACAGAGAATATGAACTGGGCACGCGTTCCCACGATGGAAGCCTGTGGCAGCTGCCACACCAATATAGACTTCCCAAGCGGTCAAGGTCACCCGACTCAAGTTGATAACAGTAACTGCGTTGCCTGTCACAACTCCGACTGGACCATGAGTGCACACAGCCAAGAAGACACAGATGAGTTACTTGGACAGTTCCATGTTGAAGTTATCAGTGCCGAACTCGCTGGCGATGCCGTTAACTTCTCCATTCGCTTATCCAATCCTGCAACGAATGAGGTCTATAGCGATAGTGCCGATAAGCTTAACTTTATTAATGATCTACGTGTTTATGCTAACTGGGGGATAAGCGTTGACTATACTACGCGCAGTGCTAGATCGATAAAGCTACAAGATACAAGCCCCATATCGGGTAGTAATGGTGTTTACCATTATCAAATTGCCGGCCTCACTTTAAGTGCTGATCCAGCAACAGATAAAGGTACCCTCGCTATTCAAGGTAAACTTTGCAACGATAAGGCAATGTTGACCGACTGCGAAAGCACCGACTCAACCACCACCATCAAGTCAAGCCATCAGTTCTTTAGTGCAACGGCCATAACGGAGCTTGGACGTAGAGTCGTTGTGACCAATGAGACCTGTGGCAGTTGCCATGGTGACCAACAATTAAATTATCACGGTTCACGCAACGATCTAGAGGGTCAATGTCAGCTCTGCCACAACCCCAATATGGTCGCTAATGCAACGGCAGCAAACCCTGCAGCATCGACAGCGGATTATAAGCATCTTGCCCATACGCTCCATGCAGGCTCTCGAGAGAGTTATCCAGACATTAACTATCCAGGCAATATAGGTAATTGCGCCCAGTGTCACACCACTGATGAGGCCGGAGTATTAACTGCAGCCCTACCTCTTAGCAGCGCTGTGCAACCGCTCGCTTTTAACGATGGCACCTTTACCAGCCCCGCTTCGGCAATCTGTAGCGCCTGCCATTTAGGTGATTCTGCAGTAGCACACATGACCCAACAAGGCGGCGTATTTAAAGGTACAGAGGCCGATGCCACAGCTGGAACAGAAAGCTGCGCAACGTGCCACGGCCAAGGCGCTGCGGTCGATGTATTAAAGGTTCACCCTATAAAATAATAAAACGAGTAGGCCTAAACCTATTACTTTAGGCCTAAATTATTCTGTGATGAGAAACGATTTGTGACGTAAAGCAACTAGTTACAAAAATAATTAGTGACAAACAATGGAACGCATAATTATGGATAGGAAAACTAGACACTTAAAATTAAGTTTAATTGCGCTCACCGCATCGGCTCTGCTTTTTGGCTGTAGCGATGGCAATGATGGTGCCGATGGTAAAGATGGTGTCGTTGGCGTTAATATTGACTCGACCTCTAGCGTTCAAGCGCAATTTACCGAAGCCTCGGTAACGGATGGAACAGTTACAGTTAACTTCAACCTAGAAAATGCTAACGGTGTTGCGGTACTAGGCCTAAATAAAGACTATGACTTACGCTTTGGTATTGCTCAACTTGCTAAGGTCAGTGAAACCATCGACGAAGTCGAATACGATCGAGGTTATCAATGGCAGGCGTATATTAATGTTCTAAAAGAACCCGCTACGCCACCGGATGACACCAGCGATCTAACCCCTTCCCCGCAGTATCAAGCAAATGTTGAGAAAGCAGGAGATTGTGATGACTGCTTAGTGGATAATGGTGATGGTAGCTATAGCTACACCTTCCAACAAAACATTGCGAATGTCACTGAGCCGCTCACTATCACCTATGGTGAAGACAACACCCACAGAGCGACATTAGAGCTTAAACTGCCTCAGGCCACGGCAAATGCACACCATGATTGGCAGCCCTCGACTGGTGCGACTACCGATATTCAAACTCGCAATGTAGTAACTATTGAAACCTGTTACACCTGTCACCAACCAGAAAGTCTCGAGCTTCACGGTGGACGACGTATTGCGTTAGCTAACTGTGCAAGTTGCCATACCTCAACCTCGGGCGATCCTGAAAGTGGTAACAGTGTCGATTTCACCTATATGATCCATGCGATTCACAAAGGTCAAGATAGAGAAACCAGCACGCCAGATGGCATGGTGCCAGCCCCCTATAAAATTGTCGGTTACGGTGGCAGTGTGCATGATTATGGCAAGGTGATGTTCCCGCAAAAACCAGCTGCCAACTGTGCTTCATGCCATGTTGAGGGCGAAGGCGCACCAGCTAATGCTGACCTGTTTAAAGCAGAGTTGAGTAACACGGCTTGTGTTGGCTGTCATACCGAAAAACCATCGCAAAACCATAGCAGCACAAACTGTATGGCATGCCATAACTCAACCGATACTTACCCTGGAACCGGCAGTGCAGAGAAACGTCATGGCGATGTCTTAAAGGCATATGTTGAAGCTGAGGCCATGGGCGTGATGTTCAGCAATGTAGGCCTTGATGGTAACGGCAAGCTTAAGTTTGACGTACAAATCCAAGATAGTAGCGGCGCAGCTGTGGGTTCTGAGTTTATCGAAACGGGAACCCGTGTTGTGGTCGCTTGGGATACGGATAAAGACTTCCCAGCATATAGCGATGCCTCATACAGCCAGCGCCGATTTAAGTTATCAGACGGTAGCTATGACGCCGCAACCAAAGTGTTCACCATCACTGGCACAACCTTTGATATGCCGGATAATGCTGATGGCAAGACCTTCGAGTTATGGTCTGCGGTTGAAGTTTGCTTTAATAACGGAGGTTATGCGGTCGCAGAGATCAAGATGACTGAGTGCTCTGACAGAACACGCTCGGTTGCCGTTAAAGAAGCTCCTTATCGCTTTGTATGGTCAGGTACAGGTGTCGATGACACCATGCAGGCTGCAATGCGCCGCTCAATTATTGATGCCGCTAAGTGTCAGAGTTGCCACAACCAAGAAAACTATCATTACAACAATGGCTATAACTGTCAGACCTGTCATACATCAGATAAGCCAACAAAAGAGTCTGTAAGAGGGTCTGGCGAATACGATAAGGCAACAAGCTACGCATACAAGGCTCATGAAGCCGATGGCCATTATCTCAAGTATGCAGGCGTTCAGTCAGGCACGGTACTCAAAACGGATTGTTCAACCTGCCATACTGAAGACGGTATTCAGCTTGGACGAGCCCCCGACAGGGTATGGAACTATCCTAACTTAGATACTAAGGAACAAGCTGGTATTTGGGTATCTTCAGATGCAGGCGCTTGCCTAAGCTGTCACCAGAAGTACTTAAGCGACTCTGGAGCAAACCATATCGTTGCTAATGGGGGGATTTTAGATGGTATGAGTGCCGATGATGCTCGAGGGCGTGCAGCCGAAGCGTGCGCAACGTGTCACAACCCAGCGCAGTTAATGGAAATTCACGGCAACTAACGACTATCTTTGAAATAGTTGTTCACTAAAAAGGAGGCTTAAGCCTCCTTTCTTATGGCTTATCGCTACCCTTTTCTTATTCTTACCAAGACTAATCTTCACACTAACAACAAACCTACCCAACACGAACCGACCATAACCGCAATACCCGCACAACACCTGCACAACACCTGCACAACACCGCCAGTCAAAATGTAAATCACATGTTAGTAATTCAAATTGGTATGCCTTAGCCATTTTGATTTACATCAACTCATTATCCAAATTAGCCTCCCTAATTAAGTTTGTATTAAGATTAGCCAGCTCAAAATTAATACAAACTTAAAGCCTAGCCCCCAATAAAAATAAGTCTTTGTAATTAAAGTGGATTAACACTCTTTAACACCATCCCCTCCCACTAACGACCCAGCTCACATTTACCCTTTTCATCTAAAAAGCAACTACCTCTTTAGAGTAAGATCTTGTTGAGGAACCCCCTCATGCTTAAGAGGTATAAACCTCACGGCAGATAAAACCTATGCAGGGAAAAATGATGATGAATCAAAATAAAATTAAACATGCTGTCAAATCAGCCATTAGCCTAAGTATACTCTCAGTAGCACTTGCAGGTTGTGGCAGTGATGGCAAAGATGGCGAAGACGGTAAACCGGGTGAAATTGCAGTAAATATTAATGATGTTACAGCAGTCAAAACCGAAGTAGACCTCGCAAGCTATGATGATGTGAGCGGTACTCTTACCGTTGATTTTTACCTCACCAACCTCAACGGAGTTGCAGTTACGGGCTTAGAAGAACTCACTGACCCTCTACGCCTTAGTTTTGGTCGTATGGGTACTCGTGCTGAAGCATTCCTACCCTATGATATTGTCGACTCAGATGGCAATAGTGTCACAGTAAGCTCTCGTGGAGATGGAGAGCGCGACATTTGGTTATCGTACCGTAATAAGTCAAAAGATGATTTAGTCACTGGTACTGATAACTGGCGTCCAAACCGTAACTGTCCAGACGGCGAGCAGTGCTTAGAATACCTTGGCGCAGGTAAGTATCGAATTACCGCTCCAGAAGTCATTAATACACAAGGTTTAGATTACGGTTATGATGCCACACAAGTCCAAGGGATCTACTTGATGACTTACGGTGCAGGCGCTAATAAAGTTAAAAACGTTGAAGCTTATTATTGGGAGCCAGCTACTGAGCGTCCAGTTAGCTCGCCAAAGTCGGTATTAGAAAACCAGACATGTACTAGCTGTCACATCGGCGATGAGCACATTCGCCATGGTAACTACGGTAATACTGCTGACGGCTGTCTTTTCTGTCATACCGACTACACGCAATACGCTGGCACGGGTATTGATGATGAAGGTAATGAAATCAACTTTACTATTGACGGTTCAATTAAAGGTTTAGCGCACGCTATTCATACTGGCGCAACTGAATCTGACCGCCGCGACATGGCCAAATTTGGCACCGTTATAGGAAATGCCGCAAAGAACCCTGTTTTTGGTTACAAATATGACCGAGCAGCACAAATTGATGAAGATGGTAACCCTTTAAAGCCGCTTAACTACCCTGCCGTTACTGCAAGCTGTGAAAGCTGTCATGTCCAGTACACCGAGACAGAAGAAACACTGCCTGAAAGCGTCACTGTTCATGCACTTGATTGGTTCAAAGATATGGATGCAGACAGCTGCCAATCTTGTCACGGCGATTACCATTATGGTGGACGTACAACAACTGATGACACAGGTGTTTCATATGTAGGTTGTGTAGACTGTCACTCATCAACTGATGGCAACACTCGTGGTGGCGCATTCCGTCACTTTGCGGGTCATGAAAAAGACAGCCGTGAGTCAGCAATAGAAGCAGGCAAGTTAATCGAAACCCTGTACAGCAACATTGTCTGGAATACTGATACATCAGAACTTAGCTTCACAGTAAACCTAATGATGGGCGAGCAAGCTGTTACAAATGCTCATACACCTAGAGTTTCAGTATATGCTAACGCTGTAGATGCGACACAACCAGATGCTTTCCTTGCATCGCGTCCAAGTGCAACCGTCACACCTAATGCAGATGGAAGCTTTGCTGTCACCGTCGATGCAACAGGCACAAGCTATACACTACCTGCTCTAGCAGATGCTATTAATAACGGTGCAGATCTTGCCCTCTCAGCAAGCTTCAGTGCATGTTTTAAGAATAAAGAATCAACTTTGGTTGAACTTGATACTGAAGGAAACTGTTCTGGTATTTTAAGTGCCAATGCTGCAACAACTGAGTTCTTAAAACTTGATGGCTCACAAGGCGCTGAGCGCGCAAGTGCCGTAAGTTACGATAATTGTACTAGTTGCCATAACAACGACATGGTTGTTCGTCGTGGTGCACCACATTACCGTAATGCAGATCTTCATACCTGTGCCCAGTGCCATGAAGCTGGTGATTACAACAGCATGATCGTGCGCGTTCACGGCACATTTGGCAAAGCCCATGGCCGCGAAGATGTGCAGCCCCTAGTTGATACCAAGACCTGTAGTGCTTGTCATGATGATAGCAACTATAGCTTAGAGAATGCACGTTCAACGCCTATGCGTTGGAACCGTAAAGATGAAACATTCTCTAGCCCACAAGCTGGTGTTTGTGCGTCATGTCACGTATCAGAAAGCTACCAAGATAGTGCGAAAATCAATTCTACCAAGTCACACATCGAAAGTATGGGTGGTATTGTCGCCGGTACTCATGAAGATGCTCAAATGGCCAATGAAACTTGTCTAACTTGCCACAATGCTGAAAAGGTTGCCGAGAATCATATGCTAAAATAGTCGTTCATTTAGGTAGTATCATTTGCCTTTTACGATTAGTTTTTAGTTTATAAATTTAAGTTAAGTCAACAAAACGGGAAGTTAATCTTCCCGTTTTTTTTACCCCTAAAAGCTAAATCTCTTCGTCAACAATTCAGACACTATGTATGTAATGCATAAAGAAAAAACATCTAAATAAACAGACTAAAACTTGGACACAAAACAAACAACAACTACGCAACAAATGATATTTCATCTACGAACAATTCTTAATCGATAATTAAATTAGTCCTAAAAACACACTTTTCTGACTACCTCTAAAGAAATAGTCTGACCTTAATCACATAAAGGGGCTAAAACACCTGCTAAATATCTCCCTGTTAGATAGCCTTAGAGTTGGAAATAAAATTCCACACACTAATTGCAGCGAGGTGAGAATAATTCTCATAAAAGACCTGCAGTTAGTGATGATTAAAAACTATTGCAGGGACATAAAATGATGAACAAATTTAATCTAAGCGCTGCTTCAAAAGCATTGCTTACAGCCGGATTGCTATCACTAGCAGTTACTGGCTGTAGCGGTGATGATGGAAAAAATGGTGAAGATGGTAAGCCAGGTCCAGTTGGCAAGCCTATCGGTGCAGTATCACAAGTAAAAGCTGACATCACTTCAGCAAGTGTGAGCGAAGACGGCTTCCTAACAGTAAACTTCAATCTAGCTGACGCTAACGGCGCAGCTGTATTTGGTTTACAGCAAAATGATATTGGTGCAGTTTCTTTCGGCCGTATGGGTAACGAAGACGAAGTCGGCACTACTGATATTGAAGGTTCACCACGCGAAATCTGGTTGAGCTACTTCAACAAAGATAAAGGTGAAGGCCACTACACAGGCTCATCATACTTCCAAGGTAAAAACTGCGAAGACTGCCTAACTGACAACGGCGACGGCAGCTACACATTAGTATTAAACAAAGCTGTTGATACTTTAGATAAATATGCATTTGACGCGGATGCAACAAGCGGCATCTATTTAGGCGTAAAATCTGCAAACGATGCAGGCTCAACCCTAGTAGACAATAGTTTCTTCTACTGGCAACCAAGTTCTGACACAGCTCAGGACAAGCCAAAGGCTGTTATCGCCAACGAAACATGTCAATCTTGTCACCGTCCAGGTCAAGATGGTGCATTAGCGCTACATGGCGGCAAACACGTTACCCTTGAGTCTTGTACTTTCTGTCATGCAGACTACAACACTTACATGAAGCAAGACAAAGATGAAGACGGCAATGCTGTTGGCGAACCATACCAGTTCGATGGTTCAATCAAGGGTATGGCTCACGATATTCACAGCCACTCTTACTATAACGGTATCTACCCACAGTCAGCTTCAAACTGTCTAACTTGTCACCAGCCTGATGAAAATCTAGCAATGGCTGACGCTTGGAAAGGCGATATCGATACTGCGACTTGTATGAACTGTCACAACAGCCCATACGCAGTACCAAGCTGGCATTGGGATCCAGATAACAACCAGATCCAAGAAAGCAAAAAGAACTGTGTAAGCTGCCACAACGACCCTGACGGTTACCGTGGTGCAGAGCGTGGTCACTATGCTGAAAACGACAATGCACAAGCTGCTGTGACTAAAGTTACCTTTAACAGCATGAGCTATGATGCAGCGTCTAAGACTGTTGTTGCTAACATGACTGTCACTAACGGTGACACCACTGTTACGCTTGCACAGATCGATCCTAGCCCATACAAATATGGTGGATACACCAGCGCAATCGTATTTAACGGTGTTGTAGACGATGACTTCGTTGTTAATTACCAAAAAGTTGGCTACGACAAGTTCGCTGCCGGCGCTGAAGGCTCTATCGATGTGACCTTTACTGACGCTGACTATAAAGTTGCTGAAGTAATGGAAACTGAAGGTGTTAAAGCCGCGCTAAGCAGCCAGCTACACGTTTGTTTTGACGGTAAAGGTGCTGTAGAAGACTGTAAAGAGGCTACTGATGGTTCAATTTCTAACTCTGGCCCATATGCAGTATCTGATACGTTCTACTTCGAAGTAGATGGCACTAAAGTTGAAGATACTCCACGTGTACAACACGCTGCAATGACTGACTGTCAGCAGTGTCACACTACCGACATCAAGCACCGCTTCAGCAACGATATGGACGGCTGTGCAACTTGTCACAACGGTACTCGCGACAAGAAAGGTACAGGCTCATCTAACCTAGCTTATATCGTTCATAGCAAGCACTACCTATACGACAGCTCTGGAAAGATGTTCTTCAAGAAAGCTGAGTGTCAGGCGTGTCACGGTGAAGATGGCTTCTCGCTAAGCAAGATCAAAGGCGATGCTGCTCCTGTTGCATTCGGTAAAGAAAACCTAGGTACTGATGCTGAAGGCAAGACTATTTGGGGTGAGCAGCTTGTTGTCTCTCCACAAACTGCGGCTTGTGTAAGCTGTCACCAGGCGCCATACGCGCTAGATAGCTCTGCAGCTTCACACATTCAGTCAATGGGCGGTATCTTAGTTCAAGAAGGTGCATCTCTATCAACACTAGGTATCCCAGCCTCTGAGTACGAAGCATTAGATGTACAAGAGACTTGTGCGACTTGTCATAAAGATGCTGCACTACTAGACGCTCACTCAAACTGGGGCAGCAGCCACTAAGCTGTTACTCCCTTAGTTAGATTCTAGTACCAAAAAGGGAGGCTTAGCCTCCCTTTTTAATAGCAAGCGTTAACAACAAGCTCTGAAAACTTTTATTACATTTATCACGTATATAAGTTCAAATTTTTCAACTTTTAGCCAGTTCCCCCCCTCCCCCTAATACCTCTTTAGAAATAGGCAGATCCAGGTCACATCTTGACACCTGTTATGCAGATTTTAACCCTACATTACGTTAGCCTTTCATTGGGGAATCTTATTTCCAGCATTGACTTAAGCGGCAATTAAAAAATTACAGTCGGCCTCACTAAATTGAGCCACACGCCTAAGACAGTGCCAAACCTATGCAGGGAAAAAATGATGAATACAAACAAATCTAAAATAGCGCTGCTTCTAGCAGCAGGTGCTGTCTCTATGGCCCTAACAGGCTGTGGTGGCGACGATGGTAAAGACGGTAATCCAGGCAACCCAGGTGGCCCAGCTGCTGATTACATCAACACGCTAAATCTAAAAGTGACCGATGTCACTTACGCAGATGGCGTTCCGACAATCAATGTGTTTGCGACAAACGAAGAAGACCTACCTGTTGTTGGTCTAACTGCGCTTGAAGTGAAAAAAGTTGTACAGCTTATCCCACAAGGCGCTACAGGTGCGGGTAACAGTGCTGAATGGCAATACATTGGTTCACAAAAAGAGTTTGTTGACCAAAAGAATGGTAACTATAGCTTCACTATTCCAGTTGAAGGCTACAACTCTGAGCTGACTCAGCGTTATAACATCATCGCCAGTGCTTCGACTCTCGCCGATGGCGAAACAACCGTGCCACGCACCGAGGTGTCTCAAGATTTCTCAGGCGAAGGCTATGAAGCGACTTACACTAAAGATGTTGTTGCAACCGCTAGCTGTAACTCATGCCACGCTGAAGGTAAGAAAATCTACCACAGTTATACTTCTTCAGAAACTTGTGCAGCATGTCATACCCAAGAGATGGCAGATAGTAAAGGCAAGCCACAGGTTGCATACAATCACTTAATCCATAACGTACATAACGACGCTAAGATGTACGGCAGAAACATGGACAAGAGTGCAGAAACAGCTAACTCTATCGTGCAAGACAATTGTACGACTTGTCACGTAGCACCAACAGAAGGCAGCGATGAGCTAGGCGAATGGGGCAACTGGTCACGTGTTCCAACCATGGAAACTTGTACAAGCTGTCACACTGGCATCGATTTCATTGCTGGTAAAGGCCACTCACAACAAGCAGACAACTCAAACTGTATCGCTTGTCATAACGCGAGCTGGACTGAAGAGATCCACACTGAAGGCTTCGTTCAAAAGAAAGCCTTCGTCGAGCAGTATGGTATGGAAACAAGTTTAACCGCTGCTGCAATTGATGCAGGTAGTGAGACGACGTTAAGTGTGACCATTACTGATGCAGCTGGTACTGCGATTGATGCAACGACTTTTATTGGCAATATTAAGCAACTAGAAGCAATCACTAACGTTGGCCCTAACTACCCAATTATGGGTTACAACAACAACCCTATCAATGGCGAACATAAAGTTCTTATTAACCTAGTCAAAGATGGCGCGTTATCTGTTGATCCAAAAGTTGAAATTATTGATGGTAAGTTCGTTACTGTGATTAAAGATCTTCCATATGGTGAAGGTGACGAAGATACCGCATTTAGCTTTATCGGCCTGTCTCTTTGCAACGATGGTACAACCGCAGTTAAGTGCGAAGAGGGTGTATCACACACCAGTATGAAGGCAGCGATGGCTCACGGCACGCTATCTGGTGAAGCAGCAAGTGTACGTCATACAGACTCTGTTAACATCAAAGCTTGTGAAAGCTGTCATGGCACTGAGTGGCCTTTAAATAGCCATACTAAGTACCATGCAGGCTTTGTGATGACTGAGCAACTTGGCCGTGAAGTAAACGGTGAAATGGTTGTCGGCGTAGATGGCTGTGTTACTTGTCACACTCCTGATGGTACCTATGCTAGCGGTGCAAACATGGGCGCGTTAGAGATGAAAGTACATAAGGTTCATAGCGCAGGTGATTACGCAGCAATTGCAGGCATGACTTGTGACCAGTGTCATAACGACCTAAACCTTGATGCATTCAAGAAGAAAGGCGCTTTGGCTACAGCTGGCGGAGCATATTCAACACCTATCGCTGCGACTTGTATGTCTTGTCATACCTATAGCGACGAGTCTCTAAACAAGTTTAAGGCTCACGTTGAAGGCCAAGGCGCAATCGTTAATAGCTTTGATAAGCAAGCTGTTAGTGATGCTGCACAACTAGAGACCTGTTTCTTCTGCCACAAGCCAACTGCAGACGATCACACTTCTGTGAAGATGTAATTTGCGCAACGCTTAATGACTCAAGTCGTTATCAATTGAGTTACTGAGTTTTGAAAACGGGGGAGCCTCTCCCCCACTTTCTCTTCAAAATTGTGCAAGTTTAGGAAGCTATTATGAAGATCACTAAAAGATTAAAAACCCTACTACCGGCCTTAATGGCATCGGCGGTACTTTCACTTGGTTTCGCTCAGACGGCTACGGCTTCTAAGTGGGACGCCAAGATGACTCCTGATGAAGTCGAAGCGACACTGGATCAGAAATTTGCCGAAGGTAAATACTCACCTAAAGGTGCTGACTCTTGCCTTATGTGTCACCGCAAGTCTGAAAAAGTGATGGACCTATTCAAAGGCGTTCACGGCTCTGTAGACTCAAGCAAAAGCCCAATGGCTGGCCTTCAGTGTGAAGCGTGTCACGGCCCTATGGGTAAACATAACCGTGGCGGTAACGAGCCGATGATCGCTTTTGGCCCAGACTCAACTCTGGCACCAGAGCTGCAAAACAGTGTTTGTTTGAGCTGTCATAAAGACGACAAGCGTATGGATTGGAATGGTGGCCACCATGACAATGCAGACGTTGCCTGTGCTTCTTGTCACTCAGTGCACACAGCTAAAGATCCTGTGCTATCTAAGAACACCGAAATGGAAGTGTGTACCAGCTGTCATACTCAGCAAAAAGCTGACATGAACAAGCGTTCAAGCCACCCAATGAAGTGGGCGCAAATGGTGTGTAGCGATTGTCACAATCCACACGGCACCATGAGCGATGCAGATCTTGTTAAGCCTAACGTTAATGAAACCTGCTACTCATGCCATGCGGAGAAGCGCGGCCCAAAACTGTGGGAGCATGCACCCGTTACTGAAGACTGTGTGACATGCCACAACCCACATGGAAGCGTTAACGAAGGTATGCTTAAGACTCGTGCTCCACAGCTATGTCAACAGTGCCACTCTTCTGCTCACAGCGGTCAAGCACTCTTTGGCAACACAGCTCAAGGTTCAACTGTCGGCGGCAATGCCATGACAGGCGGCCGTAGCTGTCTGAACTGTCATAACCAGATCCATGGTTCAAACCATCCATCTGGCAAGCTACTGCAGCGCTAACGGAGACGAGAAGATGAAATTCAAATTAAATTTAGTCACGCTCGCTTTGCTAACTAATGCCGGAATGCTATCTGGCGCAGCTATCGCTGCTGATGGCTATGGCATTCAAAATGCGAACACTGAAAAAGTAAAATTCGACAAATGGGTTTGTAAGAACTGTAAAGTCGAAAAAGGTGTATCAGGTACTGTAGGTGTGGGCGCAGGTTATAGCGACAGCGATGATATTCGTTCAGCTAATGCGTTTGCTACCAAAGATGGCTTTGCAGGCAAAGTTGACGCCGATGTGAAATACACCGGTGAAAACGGATACCAAGCAAGTATTGAAGCTGAAAACCTCGGTATGGAAAACGGCCGTGCCGAAATCAACGCAGGTAAAGCGGGTCAATACAACTTGAACCTAAACTACCGTCAAATCGCGACCTACAAAACCGATAAGGCGATGAGCCCTTATCAAGGTATTGGTGGCGATGACCTAACCCTACCGGGTGATTGGGTTCATGGCGGCAGCACCCAAGACATGACTAACTTGTATTCAAGCCTTAATCCACTTGAGCTTTCTCTAAAACGTGAACGCGCTGGCTTAGGTTTCGAGTACCAGGGTGAAAGCTTGTGGAACACTTACGTTAACTATCAACGTGAAGACAAGACTGGCTTAAAACAAGCATCGGGTAGTTTTTACAATCAATCTATGATGATTGCCGAGCCTGTTGACTACACCACTGATACCCTTGAAGCGGGCGTTCGCCTATCTGGTGACAACTGGTTTACTTCAGTAAACTACAACGGCTCAATTTTCAAGAATGATTACAGTGAACTGTCTTTTGAAAATGCATTTGTCCCAACCTTTGGTGCACAAACCACTGGCTACATGTCGCTAGACCCTGATAACGAAGCACACACTGTTTCAGTATTAGGCCAATATGTGGCAGGCAGAACCGTGATGAATGGTCGAGTCTACTTGGGGCAGATGACCCAAGATCAGGACTTCAGCACTTCAGGCTACGGCTATCAGATGCCTACTGAGTCGCTAGATGGTCGAGTTGACACTCAAGGTGCAACCCTTAAGGTTGTTTCTCGTATTAATCGTCAACTACGTTTAAACGCAAGCTATGATTATAGCGACCGTGATAACAAGACCAATGTTGAAGAGTGGACGCAGATCAGCATCGATTCTACAACGGGCCAAGCGGCTTACAACACGCCTTACGATATCACCACTCATAAAGCTAAAGTGGGTGCAGACTACCGTCTAGCACGCGGCCATAAGCTTGAAGGTGGATTCGACTACCGTAAAGATGAGCGTAGCTATTCAGACCGTGAAACAACGGAAGAAAACACCCTTTGGGCCAAGTACCAGCTAAGTGCTTTTGCTAACTGGAACATGTGGATTAAGGGTAGTTACGGTGAACGTGACGGTTCTCATTACCAAGCGTCTGAGTGGACATCTAGCGAGCAAAACGATCTGCTACGTAAGTACAATCTTGCCGATAGAAAACGCACTCAAGTTGAAGCTCGCGTAACTCACAGCCCAATCGATAGCCTAACACTAGATTTTGGTGCTCGTTACGCCCTTGATGATTATAACGAAACACAGATTGGCCTAACTGAGTCAAAAGATTTAAGTTACGACGCCAGTGTCAGTTATCTAATCAATGATGACATGACGGTAACGGCTTTCTACAACCGTCAGAACATCGACTCAGAGCAAGCTGGTAGCACTAACCTTGGTGCGCCAAACTGGTTTGGCAGCGTTGAAGATCAAGTCGATGTACTCGGTGCCGGCTTTAGCTACAACAACCTTATGGAGCAAAAGCTTCGCCTAGGTGTTGATTACACTTATTCAGACTCTAACAGTAACACCCAAGTAACTCAGGGCATTACTGGTGACTATGGTGATTATTACGCTAAAGTGCATAACGTCAACGTTTACGCCTTATACAAAGCGACAGAGAAGATGGATCTGCGCCTAGACTATAAGATGGAAAACTATAAAGACAACGATGCAGGCAATGATATTGCACCGGATGGCATTTGGAATGTGTTGAGCTTTGGCAGCAATAGCCACGACTACAACGCACACCTAATCATGCTAAGCATGAGCTACCGTTTGTAAGACATAGCTTCCTTAGACAAAAAGCCCGCTGAATGCGGGCTTTTTATTGCCTGAAATCAAATAGAAACGACTCCATTTCCTCCAAGTTTAGTGAACTTGATCACCGCAAAGATAAAAAACTGAACTAAAAACTGACTTCCTCACCATTCACCTTGAACTTATTACTGCTTTAGGAGATCTTAATATCATTAATTTCCTCTAAAATACTTTCATGACTCATTCGACAACAATTTTAAAAGCCACTGTTGCAACTGCAGTGCTCGCCCCTTTACCAGCTTTTGCGATGGCTAACGACACCACCAATGTCTTACTACTCGCCATTACGTTAGGTGGCTTTAGCTTATTCAACTTACTGCTAAACGGTTTGTTCTACTTCACAGGCAAATACCACAGCCGAAATTTCGCTAACATGCACACATTAATAGCGATTATCCCCGCCATTATAGCCCTGTTTATCGCACTAATTTACTTCGATACTCCAGGTGCTATCTCTATGAATATAGGCGTTATTATCGTCAGTATTGGCCTGAGCTTACTACCACTTCAACTGAACCTTTCCGCGGCAAAAGCGCCGGGGAAACACAGCGCGCTGATTATCGCACTGGCCGCTATCGCGCTATTAATCGCTGCTTATTACGTTGCACCCATTGCTATTTTTGCCATCGCCTGCGCTCATGTAGCCTTGATTAGCCAAGCCGATATAAAAGTGAAATTCTTAAGCCTATCAACTCTTGCTATTGGCTACGGTTACTTAGGCTACTGGGCTTATCAAATTTTACAGTACAGCTAACGCCCTGCTGCAATATTAAACGGATAGCCCATGCCTAATGTATACAGCTTCACCGCCCTCAAAGCTGAGATTGAACAATGCCAGATCTGCTCTGAGTTTCTGCCTCTTGGGGCCAAACCCATTGTTCAATTAGGCAAGCAGGCAAAGATTCTGATAGCAGGCCAAGCGCCAGGGCAAAAAACACATCACAAGGGTCGCCCTTTCGATGACGCCAGTGGCGAACGGCTGCGGACTTGGCTTGGGGTTACCCGCGAACAGTTCTATGATCCTGAGCTATTCGCCATCGTCCCCATGGGATTTTGTTATCCAGGCAGTTACACCAGTGCCGATAAGCAGAGCGGCGACAAGCCCCCTCGCCCAGAATGTGCTAAAAGGTGGCGCCAAGAGGTGCTTGCTCAACTTGAACATATAGAACTGACACTTTTAGTCGGAAAGTATGCCATCGAGTGGCACCTCAAGCAGAAACTCAGTGTCACTCAATCTGTGGCAAACTGGCAGGATTTATGGCCAACTACCTTAGTTATGCCTCATCCAAGCCCAAGAAACAACATCTGGCTTAAGCGCCACCCTGAGTTTGAACAACAGATAATTCCCCAACTACAAAGGCGTGTAACGTCTTTAATAAACTCTACATAAACGACTCGCAAAATATGTATCAAGCTCACAGTTAGCTTAAAAAGTAATGCCACACTTCTTCACTTTAAGGCACTGTACTTGAGCTTAATAAAAAGCCCCCATAGTTAAAGCAGTCTCTATCATCTGTCTTAGTCGTTTCTTAGTCGTTAGTGAGGATAAAGTGTATTTTCTAGATGGTTATTTGGCACGGCAAATTGTAAAGCGCACCATGAAGATCATTGGTCATAATATCAATGTGATGAATAATCATGGGGTGATCTTAGGCTCGGGTGAACCTCACCGTATCGGTGCTGTTCACGAAGGTGCATTGTTAGCTATTAGCCAAAAACGCACCGTAGAGATCAGCACTCACAGCACAGGTACGCTGCAAGGGGTAAAGCCTGGAATCAACCTGCCACTGCACTATAAAGGCAAGATAATTGGTGTTATCGGCATCACAGGTGAGCCTGAAAAGCTACGTAGCTACGGTGAACTCTTAAAGATGACTGCCGAAATTATCGTCGAGCAAGCCAACACCTTAGAGCAAGCTCAATGGCAGTACCGTCAAAAAGAGGAACTGATCATTGATTTAATTAAATCTGAGGGGGCATTCACTGCTCACCAGCGAAATTGGGCCTCCCAGTTGGAGATAGACCTTAATTTGCCGAGAGTTGTCGCTGTGATAAAGGTGCAAGCTAACGAAGAGGAAACCGCTGCTAACTCTATGTTAAAACAGGTCATGCACCTGCTAGAAACCCCCTCTCGGGGCAACTTGGTCGCAATGAGCTCGATGACCGAGCTGGTTATTTTAAAACCTGCATTCTTGGATGGTAAAACCTGGGATCCCAACCTTGAAAGTGAGCGTATCGACCAACTGCTTGCAAGATTACCTAAAGAGTTTGTCAGCCGGCTAAAGATCTCTCTAGGGCATTATTTCCCTGCTCCTGAGGATCTCAACCGCTCCTATCAAACCGCGTTAGAAACCCTTGCCATTGGCCAACAGATGCGGCCTGAGCAGAGTAAGTACCTTTACGAAGATTATTCACTATTAGTGCTACTATCCGCTTTAAAAGATAGCTGGCGTGGTAAGGAGTTACTCTGCCCTTATCAGGCTCTTCTTAGCGCCGATAAAAATGGCCAGTTAGTCAAAACGCTAACCGCTTACCTGCAACACTTTGGTGACCTACAACAATGTGCTAATGTACTTTTTATTCACCGAAATACGCTACGTTATCGGCTCGATAGGATCCAGCAGATCACCGGCGCTAATCTCAACCAACTCGATGGGTTACTGCAACTGTATATTGGCCAGGTAATGCTAAAACAACCTTAAGCGAAAGGGGGCGATCATGACCTTAATCTCAACAGGTAAACGCGGCTTTACCTTAATCGAAATGGTCGTAGTGATTATAGTACTTGGGGTCATAGCGATTGTAGCCCTACCAAAGTTTGTCGTTCTTAAAACTGACAGTAAGATCGCGACCTTAGACGGTATTGCAGCTGCCATGGAAAGCGGCTTAGATTTAGTCCACAGCAAAGCAGTTATTGAAGGGCAAGCAAAGGGGGCAGGCAATATTGTCCATGCTGGGGTCACTATTCCACTTTATAACGGCTACCCTGCTGTTGATGGTACAGACAGTTTTGATGAGCTTAACCGCCAAGTGAAGGCATGGCTCAATATCGACTCTGTTTCACTGACAACGATTCAGCAAGACCCTGATGCAGCCCCTTTCTTTATCGACAAGTCCACCGCCAATAACCACATTTACATCTTTTTTTCTGAAGACCTGAACGATAAAAGCGTCAGCTTTAACTGCCATATTCGTTACGAAAATGCCATTAACGCCACTGAGCCTGTGATTACCGTCAAGCACAGTGACTGCTAAAAAGTTATGCTGTACTCAATCAAGCGCTTTCAATAAGTTACACCAGCCATAACCTTGTGCATCCGCACAATAAAACTTTTATTATCCACCTAAAATTAGTGAACTCCACCAAAGAAATAATTTCAGCACCACAGCATAATATTTCCGCCTGAAATACCTTGGTGCGCTGTCAGTCTCAGTGCTCCCTACTCGGCATAAATAAAACAAACCTTACATATAAAAATACCCAAATAGGGATCCCTATGAGCCTAGTACTGATCTTATTGGCTGTGATTGCGTTTATCGTCATCGCCACCGCTAAATTTAAGCTACATCCATTTTTAACCCTTATTCTGGCATCGTTTCTTGCCGCATTTGCCTACGGTCTACCAAGCGCCGATATCGCTAAAACCATCACCTCAGGTTTCGGCGGGATCTTAGGCTACATTGGTCTAGTTATCGTATTAGGTACCATCATAGGTACTATCCTCGAGAAAAGCGGCGCAGCGATTACCATGGCGGACGTGGTCATTAAAGTCTTGGGAAAACGCTTTCCGACACTCACCATGTCGATCATTGGCTATATCGTTTCAATCCCTGTTTTTTGCGACTCTGGCTTTGTGATCTTAAACTCGCTCAAGCAGTCGATGGCTAACCGTATGAAGGTGTCGAGCGTGTCTATGAGCGTCGCACTCGCAACGGGCCTGTATGCCACTCACACCTTTGTGCCACCCACACCAGGTCCTATCGCCGCTGCCGGTAACTTAGGTCTAGAATCAAATCTTGGCTTAGTCATTTTTGTTGGTATCTTTGTCGCCGCTATCGCCGCACTAGCTGGTACCCTGTGGGCTAACCGCTTCGCCAATACCCAGCCAGATGGTGAAGGCGCTGAAGAGCTTTTGAGTCACCAAGATGATTTTGACAAGCTTAAGCAGGCCTATGGCGAGCTTCCTAGCCCAACTCGTGCATTTGCACCGATTTTTGTACCAATTTTGATGATCTGTTTAGGCTCGATTGCCAACTTCCCATCGGCGCCACTTGGCGATGGCATGCTTTTCGATATCTTGGCCTTCTTAGGTCAGCCTGTTAATGCCTTGATGATTGGTCTATTCCTGTCACTATCATTGCTGAAAGGCAACGACAAAATTAAAGAGTTTAGTGAGCGTATCAGCCAAGGTTTAGTGGTTGCAGCGCCTATTTTGCTTATCACAGGTGCAGGCGGTGCATTTGGCGCAGTACTAAAAGCCACAGACATCGGCACCTTCTTAGGTGAGTCATTGTCAGCACTAGGTATTGGGATCTTTATGCCGTTCGTGGTTGCTGCAGCGCTTAAATCGGCTCAAGGCTCGTCAACCGTTGCCTTGGTGGCAACCTCTGCACTAATTGCGCCTATGCTAGGCGATATCGGCCTTGCCAGTGACATGGGACGCGTACTGACGGTTATGGCAATCGGCGCAGGCGCAATGACAGTATCTCATGCAAACGACAGCTTCTTCTGGGTCGTGACCCAGTTTAGCCGCATGAGTGTTAAACAAGCCTATAAAGCCCAAACTATGGCTACGCTAATTCAAGGTGTTACGGCTATGGCTTTGGTTTATCTACTAAGCTTAGTGTTGCTATAAACATTTGCTACTCAATATTTAGGCGAGCATAAAAATGCTCGCCTAATATCAACTAACGTAATCAACTTACGCACCAAAGTTAACCATATCAAGATTAGTCTGATTCAATTGGTTGAATTTAGTCTTATAGGAATACTGCATGAAAATTGTGATAGCCCCCGACTCTTTCAAAGAAAGCCTGACCGCAATGGAAGTGGCAAATGAGATTGAACGAGGATTTCGCACTGTATTGCCCACTGCTGAGTACATTAAAGTTCCTGTCGCCGATGGGGGCGAAGGTACAGTGCAATCGATGGTCGATGCCACCGATGGCTGTATTGTCACACTCAATGTCACGGGTCCATTAGGCGATAAAGTTGAGGCCTTCTATGGCATCTTAGGCGCTGGCTATCAGGGAAAGAAAAAAACGGCCGTAATTGAAATGGCAGCTGCGTCTGGGCTGCATTTGGTTGCCCAAGACAAGCGAAATCCGCTTATTACTACCAGTTACGGTACCGGTGAGTTGATTGTCGATGCCCTCAATCGCGGTATAAAACATATCATCATCGGCCTTGGCGGCAGCGCCACCAATGATGGCGGCGCAGGTATGGCTCAAGCCATTGGTGCACACTTACTCGACAGTCAGGGCAAAACCCTTTCTGTTGGCGGCGCAGCATTAATGCAATTAGCTAAACTCGAGTTAAACGATCTACACCCATTGATCAAAGAGTGCAGCTTCGAAGTCGCCTGCGATGTGAATAACCCCCTATGCGGAGACAAAGGCGCCTCGGCTATTTTTGGTCCACAAAAAGGGGCAACGCCAGAAATGGTGCTGCAGCTTGACAAGGCATTAGCCCATTTCGCCGATATCATAGCGGGCTCAGGCATTGATGATAACCGAGAACTCGCTGGCGCTGGTGCTGCTGGCGGCATGGGCCTTGGTGTGATGACCTTTCTAAATGCCCAGCTAAAACCCGGTATCGATATCGTGATGGAAACGGTTAACTTGGCTGACCTGACTAAGGGAGCTGATTTAGTGATTACAGGTGAAGGCCGCCTCGACAGCCAAACTCTTCACGGTAAAACCCCTATGGGCGTTGCCGGTGTCGCTAAAGCTCAAGGCGTTCCTGTGGTAGCTATCGCAGGTTGCGTTAGCGATGACGCCAACGTGCTACTAGAACATGGTATCGATGCGCTGTTCTCTATTACCCCTAGAGCATTGCCGCTTGCAGAGGTACTTGCCAGTGCCAAGCATAACCTTTACAGCACAGCTAAAAATATCGCCGCGCTATACGCACTTTCACCCGCTAAATAGCCCATATCTGCATTGGATATCAACCAAAAAAGGTGCTTAACGGCACCTTTTCTTGCTCAGCAATCCCCTATGTCTTAACACAAACCCCACTCTGACACTCTCACCATTACGGTGATAAAGCCATCGCTATTATTTTTCTACTTGATGCACCATAAAGCATAAAGTAAAGTGACCGTCCGTTTTATGCGTCCGTTTTGACCATCTGTTTCTATCGGCAGTTAAGTTAAGAAACAGCGTGATTAGTAGAGAAATTTAGCCCAATGACAGCAAGAAAAGCCACCGCTTCTGAAGAGGCGTTACTGCGAATTTTTACGGTTCCAGAAGCCCCTGACTCTACCCTTAGTGTGATTGAGCAAAATATCTCACAAAACCTGATGGGTTTCTTACAAGAGAGCGTGGTGGCTGTCGAGAAGCCGCTTTCTGAAGTTGAACTGGATTTCCAACAATACCAGATCCCATCGGCGCCGCAGTTTGTCTCCGATTACGCCGACAATATGATGCAAACGCTGGTCGCTCATTCTGTGCATACCTCCGCACCTAGCTTTATCGGCCACATGACTTCTGCCCTGCCTTACTTTGTATTACCCCTGTCTAAGATGATGGTAGGGCTCAATCAAAACTTGGTGAAAATCGAGACCTCAAAGGCCTTTACGCCACTCGAGCGCCAAGTGCTCGGCATGATGCATCATCTGGTTTATAACGAGAATGAAGCCTTTTATCAAAGCTGGATGCACAGCGCTAATGTCTCTTTAGGCGCATTTTGCTCCGGTGGCACAGTCGCTAACATCACCGCTCTGTGGACTGCACGCAATCAGTTATTAAAAGCTGACGGCGACTTTAAGGGTGTTGCTAAGCAGGGACTAATAAAAGCTCTGCGCCATTATGGCTATGATGATTTAGCTATTTTAGTCTCAGAACGCGGCCACTACTCACTCGCTAAGACTGCCGACCTACTAGGCATTGGCCGAGAAAACATTATTCAAGTACCGACATCGAACGATAACAAGGTCGATGTCACTAAGATGCGAGCACTCGCAAAACAGCTTGAGCAAGATAACATTCGAGTGATGGCCATTGTGGGCGTTGCTGGCACGACAGAAACCGGTAATATCGACCCCCTCAATGAACTTGCCGATCTGGCCGCTGAACTCGAATGTCACTTCCATGTGGATGCGGCTTGGGGTGGTGCGAGCTTATTATCGAATAAGTATCGTCACCTGCTAGCGGGTATTGAGCGCGCCGACTCCGTCACCATCGATGCACATAAGCAGATGTATGTGCCCATGGGCGCTGGTATGGTGCTATTTAAAGACCCAACCTTTGCCAACGCCATTAAACATCATGCCGAGTATATTCTGCGCCAAGGCTCGAAAGATTTAGGCAGTCAAACCCTCGAAGGTTCACGCCCCGGAATGGCAATGCTAGTGCATGCCTGCCTTAAGGTGATTGGTCGTGAAGGTTATGAAATTTTAATTAATAACAGCCTCGAGAAGGCGCGCTACTTCGCAGATTTGATCACCGCAGAAGCCGACTTTGAGCTGGTCTCTAAGCCAGAGCTTTGTCTGCTCACCTATCGCTATGTGCCGCAATCAGTACAGCTGGCGATGGCAAAAGCCCGAGAGATTGGCGATACAGAGACGCTCAGCAAGTTTAATCAACTATTAGATGGGTTGACAAAGTTTGTACAAAAAACTCAGCGTGAACAAGGCTCCTCGTTTGTGTCACGTACCCGGATTAACCCAGAGAGCCACCAGCTAATGAATATCAAAGCCGTAGTCTTTAGGGTCGTATTAGCCAATCCACTGACAAGCCATGAGATTTTGCAGCAAGTTCTCACCGAGCAAGCACAGATTGCCTCGCAAGATCCCCTGTATTTACCTCAACTGCTCGCGCTAGCACAAAACTAACAGTTCATGACCGTAAGGCTCGACTCCCCCCTTTATCGAGCCTTGCTGTAATGAACAGATCCGTTACCTCACCAATTGGGCTCGGCTGCAGTTTACGCTTAAGTTCAATAAGACTAAAACCGGCTAATTCTAGCGCTGAAACGATATCTGCGCCTCGGTGGAAATAGGTATACATCTTATCCCCATCGCTCGAGGTATCGACCCTTGGCCCCAAAGAGTCACCTTCCATAGCACTTAAATAAATCACACCATTAACCGTAAGTCTTTGAGCCGCATCAGAGATCAAATTTAGCACCTGTTGTTGATTCAAATAAGGTAAGCAGAAGCCACACATGATGGCATCGAAGTGCGCATCTAATCTATTAAGCTCACGGCTATCGAGTAGCGCCACATCCACCTGAGGGTTATTTTGCTGAGCGAGCATCAACATATTTGGCGCAAGATCGGTAGCAAGAATCGAAAGTTGAGGCCTTTTACTTAATAGATAACGAGTGATATTGCCAGGGCCACATGCAAGCTCCAGCACTCTGGCACCTTGTTTTGGCAGTGCTTCGATAAAAGCCTCAAAGGTATCGATATACATGGCTAAATCCATATACTTCTCTTGATATCGCAGGGCGAGCTTATCGAAGGTATTGACCGATACCTTATTTGGATCGAATTTTTCTTTCATGACATCTCTATTTATAGCGTGATAAACCAATCCTACCGAGTAACACCTAATATTCAAGCCTTTACACTCAAGTCCTATACAGCCTCAATCTATCGTTATTCCAGCCTTAACATCGAGCCCCCTGCGAGAATATCATTGAAAAAGTCTCAATTGACCTCTTGTTCATTCCCTCGCAAAATCCTGCCAACACAAGAGGTGATGAGCGATGACTAGGTCTGATAAAACGATTAATAGACATGGATAGAAAAGGTGACAAGGATGACTAAACAAAAAAACAAGCTAAAAAATAAGTTAAAAGATGAGCTAATCGCTGATGACTTTCAAGTTGAAGAACGGAGCGGAAAACTCAAAGTAAAACTTGGCGGGCTGGCCGCTCCCGTCTATATCGAAAATGACTTTGCCAAGAATCTATTTATCGTCAACACCCGCGAAGCAGTCAACGCGATCTTTTTGGGCTCGCTACTCTTTCTTACACTTACCAACGCCCCTAGCTGGCAACAAGCGCTATTGTTAAGCATGATAGCCATTGGCTTTTTAAACTTGCTCCTTACCGAGATCAAGTCACAACCATTAAGGCAACGAGTCAATTTATTTAATCGAATGAATTGTGCATAAAAAAGCCACCTAACAGGTGGCTTCATCCTTAAATCAACTAAAGAACGTTTTTGCTACTTAGGCAATGCTGCCTGATGCGCCTCAATAAAGCGCGCCATTTCAGCCTCCGCTCGTTGTTGAGCTGTGACTAATGTGTCTTCAGCGCTCATCGCTTCGACCACCTCGTAATAGCACTTGATCTTTGGTTCTGTGCCCGATGGCCTGACGATGACTCGGGAGCCATTTTCAAGGCGATAAATCAATACGTCACTGGCGGGTAGTGCGATATCTTCCTCTGAGACATCTGCACTCCTATCAAAAAAGTAGCGCTTACCAATACTGATATCGTCGCTCGATACCACCTTATGCCCTGCTATTTCAACGGGAGGATGTTCTCTAAGGTAGGCACCGATATTTGGCGTCGTCGGTTTAAGGGCAATACTGACCTGAGCGTTGAGGTGAAAACCATGCTGACGATAGATGGCTTCAAGACGGTCCCATATAGTCTGCCCTTGGCTAGCAAGCTCTGCAGTTAACTGAGCAAATGCTACCAGCGCCGACAAGCCGTCTTTATCCCACACCATAGAGCCAACGGTGTAACCGAGCGCCTCTTCGTAAGCAAACAGGAAGCGGTTATCATCGGTTTCTTCACTCATACCAACATTCGTCAGCCACTTAAATCCTGTTAGCGTGGTTCTACATGTAGCATTCAGGCTATCTGCAACCTTTGATAATAAACTCGATGACACAATCGTGGTACAGGTTAAGCGTTGAGCATCACTCCCGTGGGTTAATAGGTAATGACCAAATAACACGCCGACCTGATCGCCTGTGAGCATCTGATAGTCTCCAGAAGCCGTACGCACAGCAACGGCAAAACGGTCGGCATCGGGATCGTTGGCACAGGCAAGCATGGCGTTATGCTTTTTGGCCTCGGCGACCACCATATCCATCGCCCCTTTCTCTTCGGGGTTAGGGAAATTCACCGTAGGAAAGTCGCCATCGGGTAATGCCTGTTCTGCAACAGAATAAACTTGTGTGAACCCCGCATCTTTCAGCACATTCAGTGCCATCTGGTTACCCACGCCGTGCATGGCCGTGTAGGCTAACGTGACAGAATCAGGTTGAGTATGATTTTGCAGTACTTCCGCCTGCTTCACGCCTTGACGATAAGCATCGTAAAAGTCGTCCTCTAACATGACGAGCTTACCCATGGCTATGGCTTGCCCTATGTCCAACAATGGCACGGCCTCGGTCGCGGCTTTATCGATACAGGCCGCGATACCGCTGTCATGGGGCGGGATGATCTGAGCGCCATTGCCCCAATAGACCTTATAGCCGTTATATTGCGGCGGATTATGACTCGCGGTAACCACAACACCCGCTGCGCAGCCAAGATGAAGTACACCAAAGGCCACCAGCGGTGTCGCGGCAACATTTGCGGTCAGATAGACCTTAATCCCCATCGCCGTTAATACGCTTGCGGCGTCATGGGCGAATTGCTTCGAGTCATGACGACCGTCATAACCTATCACTACGCCGCGACTTGCTACGTCACTAATTTGTGCCTTTAGGTATGAAGCTAGTCCTGCTGAAGTTTGCTGGATCACTAATCGATTCATTCGAGTCGGTCCCGCACCAACAACGCCACGCAACCCCGCCGTACCAAAGGCGAGTCGGCCAGAAAAGCGGGCCTCTAGCTCTGCGCTATCATCCGAGTCTATTAGGGCTTGTAGCTCCTGTCGCATCGCAGAGTCAGGATCGGCTGCCATCCAGTGTTTTACTCTTAATGCTAATTGGGTATCCATAACTCGCTCCATTTACTATCAATGAGGTAATGGCCGCTAAAGAATAGGAACCAAGCGCGGCACATTACGAGAAATAAACCTAATTAAACACTAAGCCTAGCACTTAGCTTGAACAAGACAATTTGCATTAAATTTTCATCACAAAGTTCAAGTGTCTCTTAGCGCAATATTGAGTGCTATTGCTCAGTAAGCTTTACCAAAATCATTAGTGATGCCTAGTAAAACATTCAGCGGCACAATGACTTCGAAAGTTGATTTAGTCTTCAATTGCCCATTTTCGCGCTCTGTTCAACTGTTCACGAGCGCTTTTTTTAACTGATAGGCCCGATATGAATAGCTACATTTACTTAAGCTTAGCCATTGTTTCAGAGGTCATTGCCACGAGTCTACTGCCAGTTACCATGGGGTTTAGTCGATTACTGCCTTCCATTGGCTGTGGCGTTGGCTATGGAGCGGCGTTTTACTTCTTATCTCTGGCCACTAACACTATTCCAACTCATGTTGCCTACGCGATATGGTGTGGTGCAGGTATCGTATTAATTACTATGTTAGGCATTTTTATGGGAAAGGTGCCTAATATCGATACTGTCTTTGGCATGATTTTGATTGTTATAGGAGTCGCACTGATCAACATGAACACTGCTAGTCTGCATTAAGTTATACATAACCATGAGCCAAACGTTCGCTAATCGTGTAAAATTATCGGCTTGCTAAATAAACCCTTGCTGCGAACTGTTAACCATGAGCCCGTTAAAAATAGAAACCCATATCAAAGTCCAATCTACCGAGATTGATGCGGCCAGCCTGCTCGCACAGGAAACTGGCTTATCCAAGCAGGTGCTCAAGCAAGCGATGCAAAAAGGGGCGGTTTGGCACAGTCATGGCAAGCAAACCAATCGTCTTCGCCGTGCGAAGAAGGCGCTTAAGATCGGGGATGAACTGCACCTTTATTACAACCAAGCGGTATTGGATGAGACGGTAACCGATGCGGAGCTACTGTTCGACCAGGAGCAATACAGCATCTGGTACAAGCCCTTTGGCATGCGCTGTCAGGGCTCAAAGTGGAGCGATCACACCACCATTAACCGCTACATAGAGACCCACCTGAACCCAGCTCGCAACGCCTACCTCATTCACAGGCTCGATCTGGCCGCTACCGGCCTTATCGTGTTGGGGCATAATAAAAAAGTTACCGCAGCCATCGCTAAGCTGTTTGAAACCCGCGCGCTGGATAAGTTTTATCAGGTGATAGTGGAAGGTAAATTTCCCGATGGAAAAGTCACCATAGATACCGATGTGGATAATAAGTCGGCGCTGTCACACGCCGAGCGCTTGGAGTACAACAGCGAGCTGAACCAGTCTAAAGTGCAGGTTAAAATCGAGTCAGGACGCAAACACCAAATTCGTATCCATATGGCCAGTATTGGCCACCCCGTTGTTGGTGACAGACAGCATGGCAATGGCAGCGACCAAACACCGAATCTACAGCTCACCTCCTGCCATTTAAGCTTTGTCTGCCCTGTTACCGGTGAGGATAAAGTGTTTGAGCTGCCGCAAAGCTACCGACCTGAGTTTCAATCGCGCTAATGTCTGCAACTAAGCGATAAACAAAAGCCCACGAATGTGGGCTTTTGTTTATATCAATAGGCAACAGCTTTATGCTAAAAGCCTTTACTCATCGACAGGCTTATCTTTAAGTCGTTTCTTACCTGAAAACATAGCCGAAATAATACCGGGCTGATGTTTAAGCTCCGCGATAATCACACCGATAATATGAATCAGTACCACTAACATCAACAGATAAGCGCTATAGAGGTGCACCTTACCCATGATGCTTTTATAAGGCTTCAGCTGTGCGACTTTCTGTTGGTTAACTCCAGTATCATCATAAGGTTTTAGCGAGGCAGGCTCTACCCCATCAGCTGCGATGTACTCGGTCACTGCTGCGCCAAAAGGCGGATAAAAAACGTCTGTACCCGCGCGCAACAATCCGGTCGTTCCGAGAACAATTAACAATGCAAATATCGCACTAACGGCTAATTTTCCCAGCGGATTATGGCCTAAGTATTGGGGATTCTGACCCGCCTTCAATGCTTGTCGATAATCACTTGCAGACTTAAAGCTTGGCCACATATGGGAAAACTTGGCATAACCGCTGCCGATAAAGCCCCATAGCAAGCGTATAAGCAGGTTAATCACGAATAGGTAGCCGATTACAATATGCAGCTCTTTAAGTTTAATCTTCGCTGCAAGGCCGCTAATTCCAAGCTCAGATTTAAACAGCATGATTAACCCGACAAACATTAACGCGGTGATCAACACTAGGTTAATCCAATGGAAAATGCGTACGGGTTTATCCCACACTTGATATACTGATACCGTTTCAATATTACTATGTTGCTTTTCACTCATCGACTTTCCCCCGAAAATCTTGTTTCTCTCATATTTGCAAAGTTTCAAATTAGTGGGTTTATGGTACGCCTTTAAGTAAATTTTTCAGTGAATATTGTTTAATATCAAGGAGCCCTTAAAGCAAAGGATGACGGGCGATAATTAACCTAACCTTCTAATTTTAATCAGCTTTAAAGGTGACATGTTCATTACACTCCGACCATACTGGGAATTTCGCCATCACTTTACTGAACATTCGACTCTGTAAGTAACCACTCAGCCAATCCCTAACTTTTGGGTAGGGAGACTGCCTGTACCATTGACGTTCAACACGAGAAAATTGACGAATAAAAGGAAGAATTGCGAGATCGGCAAGACAGGAGGTATCTGACACTAGGTATTGATGCTTAAGCAGCCTTAGCTCAAGGAGCTGCAAGTATCGCTCACAGGAGTGGCGCAGAGTTAATAAGTCTGGATCATGATAACGTTTAGCACTACGGTAGTTTTCCAGACAAGTCTTGAACTCCTTATCAAATAGCGCAATAAGACTAAACATCTCCTGCTGTCTATCCTGCTTATCATCAAGAAGGTAATTATCAGGGTCATTAGCCCTAAACGCCCACAGCATGATCTCTAGGCTCTGCTCAATAACCTCACCACAGGGCAGCACTAGTACTGGCACGGTTCCCTTTGGCGAGGCCTCTAACAATACGGCAGGTTTATTATCTAAACGTAACTCACGTAACAGTACCGATTGACCCGAAATGTAGACTGCCATTCTTGCCCGAATTGCATAAGGGCAATTGCGTAAAGAGTAAAGTACGGGAGGAGATGATACGGCACTCATGATGGCTTTATTCCCTAACGATGCGTTCAATAAAATAGATAGTCAAATCGCTTATCAAGCAATTTACAATCTAGAGCTGGACCCATTAAGTTTAAATCAATCTCAATCAAGTAATCTGTCCAGTATTAGCTAACTTGTTTTTTACCTATGATAACCGTAGAGTGACCCCATCATGAGTAAAAGCGGTTAAATCACTTGGTTAAGCTGAATTATTCGACTATAGAACATATACTTTAGGTGCTATTTTAAGAGGGTTTCGTGGATAAACTAACCATCGCAGTTGACTTTTTATTAACCCATAAGCTTTTGCTAACGGTATTAATCATTGTTTTAATTTCATTGATTAAGCGCTTGGTGATCTCTCAAATTCGCGGTGATGTGGCGTTTTTAACTGAAGTTCAACGCAAATGGATGTCACGAACCAAGAATGGCACCTTTATCTTAATCATAGTGATCCTGTTTATGCTTTGGCAGACAGAGATCAATAAGTTTGCCCTCTCCGTTACCGCAATCGCCATCGCTTTTGTTGTGGCATCGAAAGAGATTATTCTCTGTTTTACCGGTTCGATTCAAAGAGCCAGCTCACGCTCATTTGTGATTGGTGACTGGATTGAGGTCGGTAAAATCTGTGGTGAAGTGATTGAGCACAACCTAATGGCAACGGTTATTCAAGAGATTGACCTGCACCATGGTCAGTATCACTTCACCGGGAAAACAGCGACCCTGCCTAACAGTATGTTCTTTAGCTATGCGGTCAAGAACCTCAACTTCATGAAGCGGTATGTCTACCACGACTTTTTTATCACGGTTGTGGAATTCGTAAACTTGTACCCACTGTTCCCAGAGTTACACGAGAAGATTGAAGCTCACTGTGAAGATTTTCATGAAGTTGCTAAACGCTATAATAGCGTTATCGAAAAGCATGCTGGCGTGGATTTACCTGGCTCTGAGCCCCATATTCATATTACTAGCGGTATTAATGGCGAACAATTTGTCCACATTATGATTTTCTGCCCTACTGAGCAAGCAGTTCATTTAGAACAATTAATCAGAGAAGATTTTATGATTGCATACCATGAGGCATTTGGAAAAGACCGTGAGCTCTAGGCTACTAAGCTAGAGAACCGGCTAAGATAAACACAGTGCTCAGCCACTGTGTTTTCAATTTTTATCCGCTTAATCGAGACGTACCCAGACTTCCTGCTCTTTTAACTCACCATCTTCAATACGCTTGGTGCGCCACTCATCTCCTTCAATGACATAACTAAAGGAAAAAGGCGTATTCGATTCGACGCCGAATGAATTTAGCTCTGGATACTCAACATAGTCGCTTGCAGTATATTCGTAATGCCCAGAACCTGCCGCCCAAAATTCAGATTTAGGTTTATCCCTTGTACCGATATTTTTGATGGTGGTAAAACTGAAATGTTTTGCTGAAATAACCTTTATCGCTTCAAGCTTTAGATCGCTATAGTAGACCCAATCGCCTTTACCATCGAGGTATTTCCCTGATACTAGCTTCCAACTTCCGATAAATGGGTTTTCAACACTCGTCGCTGTACCCGCTTCGAGACTCGCCTCAACAGCCTTGATAGGGGCTGCCACCACACTCATCAGTACAAACAGTAATCCAAGTCGAGTTAATCGTAACAACATATAAATTCCTTTTTACTTATCAAGTTATTCTTCTGCCAACTATGGAGAGCTCTCATCAATACCGTCAAGATTAACCCAAGCGTGACAGCGCGCCTCATATAGCGAAACTGAAGGTCACCGAACGACTTGGGAACCTAGCCTGAGCACCAAATGCGCTACCAGTACGCTTCTGACAACCACAACAATAACAAGCCGACACTCGAAGCGGCTTAGCAGTCACTGTTAATGAAAGCTGTCCACAACCGCTGCTGGCTTTACGCATAATACATCCTTATATCTGCCACTTGCTAGCATAGCGAATCAACATTTGACCATAAAAAAACAGCAAGTATATTGCTGTTCTTTTACGTTCATGAATTGTGAGTATTGACCTAGCCAGGTTTATTGTAAAGACGCTTTTAGCCGCTCCATCCCCTCGTCAATACCCACCAATGCCTGATAACCCAGATCCCGTTTGGCGGCGCTAATATCGAAATAGTGGCTCGTCGAGAGCTGCCTTGCCACAAAGCGAGTCATAATAGGCTCATCTTGTTTACCCAATAAACCATATACTGACTCAAGAATACACCCTGCCACATAGGCAAGGTTACTGGGCACCCGTTTAGTCACTGGCGGTAGATTTTTACAGGCAAGAATTTTATTGAGCATGGCCGCCATCGTAATGGGCTCATCGTTACTCAAGTAATAGGCTTGACCGGCACAAGCTGTGCGACTCGCATCTTCGCAGCAAAGCTTCAAAGCCGCTAAAATGTGGGCATAGGCGGCATTACCCACATAGATGGTATCAACCAACTTGTCCTGCTTACCCACCAGCTTTAACCTGCCCGCCTTGGCGCGCTCTAATACCCTTGGCACAAGATGAGGATCGCTAGGCCCCCAGATAAGATGCGGCCGCAGCGCTGTAGTACCAAGAGATTTACCCTCGCTGAGTTTATCGCCATTGGCGGCCAGCATCATCTGCTCGGCAATCGCCTTTGACTCACCATAGAAATTGAGAAACTGCTCGGCATAGGGCGCAGACTCATCATTGCCCGCCTCATCGACTCCAGCAAAGGTTACGCTCGGTGTACTGGTATAGACTAGACGCTCGATATTGCGCTTCTTACAGGCATTGATGATATGGCGCGCGCCATCGACATTGGGGGAGAAGTAGCTGCGCTTACTCCCCCAGACGCCCGCCTTCGATGCCACATGAAACACCAGATCACAGCCTTGCATCCCATCGAGCAGAGCTTGTTGATCGGCAACATCGCCTTTAACCATCTCGATGCCCATGGCGCTTAACTCAGAGTATTCACCACGAGCAAAGCCAGTCACCTTAACCCCGGCTGCTAGCAGGCGTTCACAGATGGCTTTGCCCAAAAAGCCTCCCGCTCCAGTGACAAAGGCGTGAGTCACTTTTTGCTTAAGCGCCAACAGCGCGGCTTGCTCTTGGGGGAGAAAGTCATCCAGCACAGGAGCTTGATTCTTATTAGCTAATGACAAAGTACACTACTCCTTTATCTGCTTTTGCGCCCAAACGGCTAACTTTTCACGGAAAATCTTAGCGTTATGACGAATATCGACCGGGAAGTCTGGATGAATAAGGAAGCGCTCGATCCCTTGAGTCTGCGAATGCTGCTCGGCAATCGCTCTGAGTTCGCTGTAAAGCTTATTTGAGAGCGAGCAAGCCACCGATTGCTTAAGCTCGATGCAGACGAGTGGCGTCACCTTTCCCGCCACTTTTACCCCGACGAGGGCGCTACGCTTCACATCGCTATGAGTATTAAAAATCCGCTCACAGGGGATGGAATAATAGCGTTGTGGCTCGTTAGCAGCTGTGGCATCGGCATCGACCCGATGCGCCTTGCGGCCGCACATCCACAGTAAGCCATCACTATCTAAGTAACCTAAGTCGCCCATACGGTGGCGTATTTCGCTGCCGTCTTTAATTTTTGCCGTTTTTGTCGCGCTATCTCGCTGATAATAACTGCGACTCACCATAGGACCTTTAACGACAATTTCACCGATTGTGTCTGCAGGCAAACGCAGAGACTCATCCCAGCTACTGATTGGCTGCTCATCGATGGCTATGATGGCGATATCCACTCCATCTATCGCCTTACCGACACAGATCCCACCGCCGTTATCTGTGATATCAGTGGTGTTAAACAGAGCCTTGCTGCCGATTTTACTTAAGGGTAAGGACTCAGTCGCACCGTAGGAATTAAGCACCTCGACCTCGTCATTAAGCATCTTGCTAAAGCACTTAATCGATGAGATGGTCGCCGGCGCGCCTGCAGAAATCACTCGTTTGATAGAAGATAGCTTATGAGACTTTTGCTCACCTGCTTGGCCAAGACGCTCGATCAGCGCTGGATTCACGAACATATTACTGCACTGATATTTTTCGATGGCGGCAAAAATAAAGTCAGGATTGGCGGTGATAGGCTTACTGGCGTCCATATCGGGCACAATAGATGCCATGCCTAACGCTGGGCCAAACAGGGAAAACAGTGGGAAAGTCGCGAGGTCCCGCTCCCCAGGTTTGATCCCGTAATCATCTTTAAGTGCGGTAATTTGTGCCTCGAACATCTTATGGGAATAGACCACGCCCTTGGGCGTGCCCGTACTGCCGCTGGTGAACAAGATTGCCGCCATGGCATCTTTATCGAGCCACTGCATCTTAAATGGCTCTGTGGTTCGCGACCGACTCGTTTCCAATAGGTTCTCGAGGCTCGTCGCGCCAGTCAGTGCCCGAACTAAAGCGCTGCCCCCCACATTGATCAAGTGCTTAACAGTAGGTTTGCCCCAGCCAAATAATCGTCTAGCGATATGGGCTTTGGGGATCCCGATAAAGGCATCGGGCTTAGCCTCAATAAAACACTGCTTCAGGTTTTTAACGCCCATGCCCGGGTCGACCAAGATAGGGATAATGCCGGCCTTAAAGAGTGCGAAGGTTAAGCTGAAAAAATCGATACTTGGGGTCACCATCAACACCGCCTTCATACCAGGCGTTAAACCATGGCAGATAAGCGCGCTAGCGAGCTCGTCACTTTTAGCGTTAAGGGTCTGAAAGTCCATCTCTTGGTAACCTAAACCCGCTATGGATTTGCCATTAGCTTGCTGCACGGCAACCGCTAGTGAGTTAGGGATAGTCTTGGCGGCACTAACTAAATGACGGCACAAATTTGCGCCGTCATTGTTTTCAATCAACTGACTGATCATGGCGTTTAAGCAACCGACTCTGTGGCGGTTGGCTCATTCGTTTTAGCCATAAAGGCTTTAATGTGACCAATCACCTCATCGCTGGCATCTTCCAGAATATAGTGGCCGCAGTCGCTAAACTCATGCACCTCGGCATGGGGTATTCTCTGCTTCCACTCAGTCAAGAAGTGCTTGTCGAAGACAAAGTCTTGCAGACCCCAACAGATCACTGTCGGTACAGCTTGGAACTTGCTTAGACTCGCCGCGATATCTGACACTAAGTCATAGTTACGATCGCCCGGCTTTAACGGAATATCCTGCACGAAGCGCAACGTTGAGATACGGTTTGCCCAAGAGTTAAACGGCGCGACATAGGCTTCGCGAATATCTTTGTGCATAGGTTTACGCTTCACCCCCACATAGGACGCCGCCGATGAAAAAGCGTTAAAGCCACGAACTAGGAATGTACCCAGCATGGTATTACGGCAGATTGATAGCGCCCATGGAAACGGCTTACTCGCAGGCAGATGAAACGCTCCAGTATTGAGGATAACCAAGCGCTTAATACGCTCAGGGTAGCGCGCCGCATAACCCATGCCTATCATACCGCCCCAATCGTGCACCACTAAGGTAATGTTCTCTTTCACATCTAAGTGTTCGAGTAAGGCTTCTAAATCATCGATACGATTCTTTAGGGTGTAGTCATAACCACTGTCATCGGGCTTATCTGATAAGCCGCAGCCGATGTGGTCAGGTACAATACATTGATAGTTATCGCTAAGGGCGCTAATGAGATTGCGATAGTAAAAAGACCAGCTCGGGTTACCGTGAACCATAACCACAGGCTCGCCTTGGCCCTCGTTCACGTATTGAAGCTTGTTGCCATTTCTATCTAAATAATTGCGCTTAAACGGGTGTAGGGTATCTAGCATGATGTTTCCTATCATTCTTATACTTAAGGTGTAACTGAGTGGGTCGTGAAAATGAAAAAGCCTACGCCGATAAACGTAGGCTCATTAGCATTACCACTTAAGACCCAACATCATGCAGTTTAAACCACTGCCTATGCCTAAAAAGCTCACCTGATCGCCACGCTTCAAGAAGCCTTGATCGTGGGCCATCGCAGCGGTAACAGGCAGTGAAACTGTGCCCATATTGCCAAGTAGCTTATAGGTTGGAAACTCTTTCTCTTCGGGGATATTCAGTGCACTTAACACGTTACGACGGTTCGATGCCCCCACCTGATGACAGATCACCTTGTCGACCTGCTCCACCAGCCAGTTGCGCTGCTCAAGAAAGTGGCTCCAAGTATGGCGCGCAAGCTCAACCCCTTCTTTTAGCAGGGCGACACCGTTAGTACGCATAAACTCACGGTACAGTTGTGGACCCGCTTCTTCTAGGCCCCATTGACACAAGTCATAATGCTCAGGAGCGGATAGGTGACTGGCTCCCAATAGTTGATGCTCTCGATTGCCCTTAAGGTTTAGGCTGCCATCAGTTAGCAATACCGCCACTGCGCCTGAACCACCAGTTAGGGTTGCTAACGACTGAGCATAGTTTTGCATCGTCGGCTCGGCCAGCATCTTATCGATAGTGATATCGACAATATGACGCGCAGATTCACAAGACACCACAAGCCCCGCTTTAATCTGTCCTAACTCGATGCGATTAGCGATATCTAAAATGCCCGATAACACACCTAGGCAAGCATTACTGATATCGTAAATGGCTGTATCTTTAGAGACACCAAGCTTAGCCGCAATACGGCATGCCGTGGCAGGCTCGTGTTGATCGCGGCAAACGCCAGTATAGACTACGGCACCTAAATCACTGATCTGTACGCCTGTTTCATCGATAGCTTTATGAGCCGCAGCCAGGGCGCCATCAGATAAACGATGCCCTTTAGGCCACCAGCGTCTTTCATGGATCCCAGTTAAGGTAGCAAGTTGCCCCATTGGAATACGAAACTTTTGGTATAAAGGCGCTAAACGAGATTCTAGTTCTGAAGTCGAGACAACTTCAGGCGCTAGCTCGTAGGCCATACTATTAATAAAAACGCGGGAATATTTCATGAAACTGCTTTTAGTCGCTCACAAGATCGGCCGATTGACAGCCTATCTAGATAATTATTTATTATTAACCAGCCATTTGAGCAAGAAAAAGCCGATGATTCAATAAAAAACCTCATTACTGAGGTGTTTTAATCCAATCGTTCATCGGCTTGACTTAGGAAATGGTGTTAGTCTGGCCACGGATTCAATC
>NZ_JAKEVD010000011.1 GCF_022398325.1 Shewanella sp. Isolate13 | reverse complement strand
TTATTAAAATGGAGCATTACATGCATCAGTCAATCATCAACTCTACAATCAAGCCATTTTCAGCAACAGCATTCCACAATGGTGACTTCCACCCTGTAACAGAGCAAGATCTTCTAGGTAAGTGGTCAGTCGTATTCTTCTACCCAGCTGACTTCACATTCGTATGCCCAACAGAGTTAGGCGACATGGCTGACCACTACGAGAAGCTACAGTCTATGGGCGTTGAAGTTTACTCAGTATCAACTGACACTCACTTCACTCACAAAGCATGGCATGCAAGCTCTGACACCATCAACAAGATCAAGTACCCAATGATTGGTGACCCAACTGGTACTATCACACGCAACTTCGGTGTGATGATTGAGGAAGATGGTCTAGCACTACGCGGCACATTTGTTATCAACCCAGAAGGTGAAATCAAAGTCGCTGAAGTACATGACCTAGGTATTGGCCGCAGCGCAGCAGAGTTAGTTCGCAAAATCCAAGCGGCTCAGTATGTAGCGACTCACGACGGTGAAGTTTGCCCAGCAGCATGGCAGCCAGGTGAAGAGACTCTAGCTCCATCAATCGACCTAGTTGGTAAGATTTAAGTCGATAGACAATGATGATAGCGTGTTAGCGAGCCCCATCTCTCGCTAACACTCAATAGAATCATCGAGAGATTTCATCTCCACGGTTCAGCCTAGTGTCCCCCCTGTAATCTAGGCTGAACAATCTCTTACTGAAGTCTTATATTCGCTAGACCGTACACACTTTTATTTTCGTTATCATTTTTTATTTTTATCGCGAGTGCTAGGCATGCGCCGAGGCTTGTTGCTGCCTGTAAAACGCGGATCTCAGATTAGCTTTAAGATATTTAGGAGTCATCATGTTAGATGCAAACGTCAAGAATCAGCTGAACACTTATTTGCAGAACCTCAAGCACCCAGTTGAGCTGCTTGTATCGGCAGATGACAGTAAAAAAGCCCAAGAGCTTAAATCACTCGCGGCAGATATCGATAGCCTGTCTTCACTTATCTCGGTAAAAGAGCAGATAGGTGAACGCACTCCCTCTATGGCTGTGATCAATCCTGCTTTAGGTTCGCAAATTACCTTTGCTGGTTTACCTATGGGCCACGAGTTTACCTCCTTGGTACTTGCGCTTTTACACAGCGGCGGTCACCCAATCAAGCTCGAAGCCGATGTGATTGAGCAAATTCGTCAGCTACCGGGTGAATACCGTTTCGAGACCTATGTGTCGCTAAGCTGTCAAACCTGCCCAGAAGTGGTTCAGGCGCTGAATATGATGGCGGCGATTAACCCGAATATCACTAACGTGATGATTGATGGGTCGCTATTCCAAGATGAAGTGAACGAACGCAATATCATGGCTGTACCTTCGGTGTACTTAAATGGCGAGCAGTTCTCTATGGGGGCCATTAGCACGGTTGAGATCTTAAATAAGCTTGATGTGAATGCGGCGGGCAGAAAAGCCGAGCAGCTTAACGAGAAAGAACCGTTTGAAGTACTCGTGGTTGGCGGTGGCCCTGCGGGTGCTTCGGCAGCCATTTACGCTGCACGTAAAGGCCTGCGCACTGGTATCGTCGCCGATAAGTTTGGCGGTCAAGTTGCTGAAACCGTTGGCATTGAAAACTTCATCTCAGTTAAGGCGACCGAAGGGCCAAAGCTGGTGGCCAACCTTGAAGCTCACGTACATGAATATGATGTCGATATCATGAATAACCAGCGCGCCTTGAGCCTGAAGTCGGGTGAGCTATTCGAGCTGGAGTTGGAAAATGGTGCCGTGCTGCGCAGCAAAACCGTACTGTTAGCCACCGGTGCTCGCTGGCGTGAAATGAACGTACCCGGTGAGCAAGAGTACCGCGGCAGTGGCGTAGCATACTGTCCACACTGTGATGGCCCCTTGTTCAAAGGCAAGCGCGTTGCCGTTATCGGCGGTGGTAACTCAGGCATCGAAGCGGCAATCGACCTAGCCAATATCGTCGAGCATGTAACCGTGCTTGAGTTTGACAAGACATTGCGCGCCGATGAAGTACTGCAGCGTAAAGCTAAGTCTATGGGCAATATCGACATCATTACCGAGGCGCTGACAACCGAGGTGACAGGTGATGGTAAGCGCGTTAACGGCCTTAACTACACAGATAGAGCCACAGGTGAAAGCCACCATGTTGAGCTTGCGGGAATATTTGTGCAGATTGGTCTAGTACCGAACTCAGAGTGGCTAAAAGATACTATTGATATGACGGCGCGCGGGGAGATCATTGTCGATGCGAAAGGCGAAACCTCATTAGCTGGCGTGTTTGCAGCAGGCGATGTGACTAACTCAGCTTATAAGCAGATTATTATTGCCATGGGCAGCGGTGCTACTGCCTCTTTAGGGGCATTTGATTACCTAATTCGCCACAATGTTGACGATGCAGGCAGCGAGAATCTTGCAGCATAAAGTGATTAGTCGTTAGTATAAAGCCAGCACATGCTGGCTTTTTTATTGGGTGGCGGTTTGTATAATCTGCTACAGTCAAGAGGCAGGGAGCGCGAATTGTTTAATGGAGAAAGACAACTGAACTCACATCGATATCAAGCGCAATTAAAGCGTGAAACTTTCACGATTTTAAAACGCGGCATTTTATGGGCGAGCTATGTTAGTCTAGCACTGCTACTTGTGGTGTTGGTGAATACTTACTATTTTGATGAGGAGTATTACGACGCGAGCCTCTTGATCGTAAAGTTTATACCGTTAACTATGGTTGTTGCCCTAGGCATATTTACCGCAAAAACCAAAGGCCTATTTAAAGTTACTGCGTATCACACCTATATCTATTTAGGCTTGCTGGTGAGTTCGTGGAGTTTAGTTCTGATTTCGCTGGCGTTATTGTCTGAGCAAAATATGCCGGGAGTCGAGTCGCTTGCCGATGTTCTAGTACTGGTGTTTGCCTTAGCACTGTTTCCTAATCGTAATATTATGATCTTGGTGATTTTGCCATTTCTTGCCTTTAGCGCTATGTATCATTCATTGCAGTTTTCCGAAGCGATAGTGTATCCGCTCACTAAGTTTTTGTGCTTCTTAGTGATCATTCTCTCTGGGCAAAAAATCATTTCAGGTTGGTTCTTTAAGGCGGTCACTCGTAACATTGAGAAAAAGAAACTATTACAGCAGTTTAAGCGTTTAGCGTTAATAGATGGCTTAACTAACATCAGTAACCGACGTCATTTTGATGATGTATTGCTACAAGAATGCAAAGCGGCTAACCGCAGCGAACAGCCTTTGAGTATTATCTTATTAGATATTGACTACTTTAAACCGCTAAATGATAGCTTAGGCCACCAGGTGGGCGATGAATATCTAGTCCGAGTCGCCGCCATATTAAATCAAGGCTTAGAGCGACCGCGAGATCTAGTCGCAAGGTACGGTGGCGAAGAGTTTGTCATGGTATTGCCCGATACAGATTTAGACGGTGCAAATTGCGTCGCGGCCAAAGTTAAGCAGTTGCTGAGCGAAGCTAAACTGAGCCACCCAAGTTCAACGCTTGGCAAGTATGTGACTGTTTCTCAAGGTGTGGCGCAGTGGCAGAATCAGGAGCAGGCTAGTGCTTTATTGGCACGAGCGGACGAGTTACTTTATCAAGCAAAAGCCAATGGTAGAGACGGCTATGTGTCACAAACACAGCCGCAGTCAGGTATGCAGGTGGTTTAAGCCGTGGTATTGATATTGTGACCCGTATTACCAACAGGTGCTGGAGCCGTTTCTGGCACCGCTGCATTAATTAATTGCAGCGCAATATCACCTTCAATTTTTTGCTGATCTTTTGCCAGTTGTGCCACTTTGACCCCAACCGCGCCATGGCTCATATTTGGCTGCAGGTTTGCACTAGAAATCGTTACTGCCATATTCAACTCTACTCATTCGAAATGTCATTTAGTTATCGGCGTGGCGCATCACTACTTGAGGATTGTCGTGTTACAGAGTGTATCGGCTTTAAAGCTAACACGGAAAAGCAGGGGCTAGGTTTGAGAAAAAGCAGGTTCTAGGAAGGGGCTGAGACGGAAAAGCAAAGACGATAAGATCCGGACGGTCTGCGGCCTAGGGAACGTGACTGCGTCACTTACGGAACGCTGCGCTTACGGAAAGGCAAAGAAGGTTCGAGGTTCGAGGAAGTGCAGGTTCTAGGAAAAGCAAAGGGCAAAGACGGTTCAAGCTAAGACGATAAGAGCCGGACGGCCTGCGGCCTAGGGAACGTGACTGCGTAACTTACGGAAAGGCAAAGAAGGTTCGAGGAAGTGCAGGTCCTAGGATCTAGGTCCTTATTATAGAAAACTAAGGCCTTAGCTTATGATTAAGCTAAGGCCTTTATTAATTATGGCTATGACTTTGCTGTCTGCGCTTTCTCAATGCTCTTACGGATAAGCGTGATAATCACAGTCAGTACGATAGAGCTTAAGATGAGGCCGATCGCTAAGGCCACATTTTGTAGCGCTGTTGGGTCAACAGCCAACATACCACCGAGTCCCATCATCATAATCCCTGACATCAGCTTAAGGGTCTGCCCCTCTTTCTCGGTCAGTTTACGCTTACCAAGTGACACACTGAAGGCGATAACGATCGCCGCGAGCGGGATGACATAAACCACGTTGTACATCACTAGATACATGTAGCGTTCGAAGGTCTCTAAGTCATGCATAGACAGTACGCTGGTGTAGATCATCGGGAAACCTGCGGTACATAAAAGCTCATAGGCGTTGGCTAAGATAGATAACACCACAGTACCGGCAATCATGGCGGTCATGCTGCTGGCGCTGGTTAGCTTACCCATGCGCTTTATCAAGCCCGTGCGGTTTTCGGCCGACATCGACAGGGTGACTTCCCCCTTGGTAAAGAAGTAATCTTTGATGTTGATTGCTCCAGCAATGAGCGCCAACATACCCGCTCCGAGAATAATCCAACCACCATCGCTACCTGCGCCTAGAAGCTGGAAGATATTGAGCCATGCACTCATAAAGATGAAGTAGATAAAGCCGGAGAAGAAGACGAAGATCCCGCCCACAATTAGCATGCGAGTGCGGCTCTTAGCGTTAACCATGATAGAGAGTAGGAATAGCAATACAAAAAATGCACAAGGGTTGAAGGCATCGACACCTGCAAGCACGACAGTCAGTAGTGGCAGTGACATCTGTTCAGGGTGAACTACACCCACAAGCGGGATCTCGACGGGTTGTACATCTGAACTCGCAAGCTCGCTGCTAGCATCTAATCCTAGGCCACAGGTACCCTCGGCATCGCTTTCGCTGCCACTCTCGCTACAGGTTTGAAACAGCCCGCCAGCCATTGGGGCAGTACTGTAATCGCCTTCAACCTCAGGGGCCAATTTGCCACCGAGTGAAACATAGTATGATTTTAAGCGCTGCACTAAAAACTCACCGGACACCGCCTGACTGGTATAACCGACAACGGCTTTTTCACCGCTGGCGAAGTAGGGCACCGAGCGGGCTTCGGTTCCGGTTTGTTTAGCGACTTCTTGCCATACCGCCATGGTGTCTGGCGCGGTGATCATATGATCTTCAACCTCTATCCAAGGGTAGCGCTCGGGTAGGCTGTCGATAAAGGGATGGGCCTCGGCGCAGTGAGGACAGGTCTTAGACCAGAAGAAATACAGTTTAACCTTAAGCTCTCCCTGAGCATTGGTGTAATGCCATAGACTGTTCGTCGCTGGGGTTTCTGCAGCGGCAAAATTAGGGAGAGAGAGGCTCGATAATAAAAGGGCGATAAAGAGAATAATAGACTTAGGCATGCGAACTCCGGCAGACGTATTAGCCATAAATTAAACCTGTTTGTTACTAATACTCTACTTTAATACTTAGCAATAGCTAAATTAATGTTTTGTTTTTGCAGATGAAATCTCGAATAATTTACTTTTGGGAACTACGACCAACTTTTAACAATAAAGTTAAACTTTTGCTGATAGTTATAACTGAGTAGTTTAGATAAGGTTAAATTAATCTCATCTATTGATAGCTGTGGGTTGTACGCATAGTTGAAGTCAGGTTAAGGAGGCGATTAGCGAGAGGCGATGATAGCCTCTGCTTCAATCATAACTAGGGTGAGAACTAGAATAATAGACGCCTATTCACTCTTACTGGCTATTCTTACCTCTTGCTCGCTTTCATCGGGGCACCAGAGCACCGATACGCTGCGATTTTCCTCGGTACTCGCCGTCAACAGGCGAGTGATAACTGGAGCAGGATAGGCTGCGTCGTTAAGGTAGGTTTTCACTCTGTCGATGCGTCGTTGTGCAAGCCACTTATTGTATTCACGAGCTTCTTTGGTCGACTGAGCCTGATTGACCTTAAATTCGAGCAGTAAATAACCAGAGCCCTGCTGAGTATTTTTTGTCAACTGCTTCAGCTTTGAGCTGTACTGTGAACTGAAGTAGGAGCTATTTTTGGGGTAAACAATATCCAGAATGTGAGTGTTGTTATCACATTGAGCTAGAGCGTTTGTGGTAACGAGTAAACCAATTGCGGCTATCCATTTCATAATCGTACTTCCTTGCGAACCTTAAAATCATCCTTAAGAGCAGTTAGGGGCTACTCCATTGTGCGAAAATTTATGCTATTACTAGAGGAAATACAATCATCTTTAGAATAAATGTTCTAATGATGAACAGTGCTCTTCGCTGCTGTAGAAGATATTTGTGGCGTCGTTTGCTCTGTTAATCACGGGCTATACAGGTAAAGAGTGAGCAGTCCACTCAAGGAGCAAAAATGGAGACGGTCGATCTTCTCGTCATTGGTGGTGGGATCAATGGGGCGGGTATCGCTCAGTGTGCAGCTGCCGCTGGCTACAGCGTCATGCTGTTAGAGAAGGAGACCATTGCAGCACAGACGTCCGCTAATTCCAGTAAACTCATTCATGGGGGGCTGCGCTACCTCGAATCTGGTCAATTGCCCTTGGTCAGAAAATCTCTGGCTGACAGAAAAGCGCTGCTTAAGCTCGCTCCCTCGTTAGTTTACCCAATCCCATTTTACATTCCTGTCTATGACAATAGCCGCCGCAGTCCATGGGCAATTAGGGCCGGGCTGAGTCTGTATGCCATGTTGAGTGATTTTGATAAGCTGGGGCAGTTCAAATCGGTTCCCGCTGTGCATTGGTCAAAAATTAAAGGGCTAAAACTCAGTGGTTTGAAGGCCGTATATCAATACTGGGATGCGCAAACCGACGATAAGTTACTGACTCAAGCCGTGATTAGGAATGCCCGAACCTTAGGGGCCGACGTACTAGAGCACGCTCACTGTACTCATATCGAGCACAAGCAGAGCCATTGTGTTGTGCGTTACCAATACGCAGGCACAGAGCAAGTGATTGAGGCGCAGGCTGTGGTCAATGCCGCCGGGCCTTGGGTTAACCAAGTGCTGGAGAGCGTGTTTCCGCCAGTCACTTCGTTACCTATTGAGTGGGTACAGGGGAGCCATCTGCTGCTCGATATCCCAGCCAATGACGGCATTATCTACCTAGAGTCATGCTTCGATAAACGGGTTATTTTTGTGATGCCTTGGAAGGGGCGCACGCTTATTGGTACCACAGAAACGACTTTGTCGTCGCTGTCGGGAAAGCCGCTCGTAACTGCAGAAGAGATTGAATATTTATTGGGGATCTATAGTCATTACTTTACCTGCTTTGGCGATCTAGCGTCTCTTAAAGAACGGGTGGTCGATAGTTATTGCGGGGTGAGGGTTTTACCTAAGTTAACAGGAAGCGCCTTTGACCGCCCAAGAGACACGGTACAGCAAAACCAGCCGAGTCATCCGAATCTATTGAGCCTTTATGGCGGCAAGTTGACAACCTATCGAACCACAGCCAGTGAAGTGTGTGAATGGCTTGAAGGGACTATCGGCAAGCGTCAGAGCCTAGCAGACTTCGAGCAACTGTTTTTAGATTAACTTCGCTTTCGGTGTCGAACTTTCATTAATCTGTAACCTAAATGTCATACTATTGCTCGTATCAGTTTTAGGGCTGCTTAGCTTTTAATATATTCGTTTTAGTGCTTAGTTTTAGTGCTTAGTTTTAGCGCTTAGTTTTAGTTTTTATTTGTGGATGATTATGTTTCAAATTTTTCTACGTTTCTTCTCCCTCGGTCTTGTCTCATTTGGAGGACCGGCGGCGCATATCGGTTACTTTAGACAGACCTTCGTGCAGGAACTCAAGTGGCTCGATGATAAACACTACGGCAGTTTAGTGGCGCTGAGCCAATTTATGCCAGGGCCGGGCTCTAGTCAGGTTGGCTTTGCGATTGGTTATCATCGCGGTGGCCTGCTTGGCGGTATTGCTGCGTTTTTAGGTTTTACCCTACCTTCATTCATCTTATTGTTTTTATTGGCCGTAACCAGTAGTCAGTGGCTAGATTACTCATTTACTCAGGGGATTATTCACGGCCTGAAATTATTGGCCGTGGTGGTGGTAGCCGATGCGATTTGGATTATGTTTAAGCAGTTTTGTCAGCGAAAACAGGCCAAGCTATTAATGATGTTTAGCTGTGTCATCATTTTGCTGCAACCATCTATGTTGATGCAGTTTGGCTTGCTGATAGCTGCGGCTTTGGTTGGTCGCCACTATTTGTCTGGTGAGCGAGGCGATGCGGCAGACGTTGCGACACAAAGCGTTAAGCTCAATTTCTTCTACTTAAGCCTGTTTGTGGGATTGCTGCTAGCGTCGTTGGTGATGATTGCGCTGTCGACGCAGACTGGCATTACAAGTTTGACCGAGTTATTTAGCCAGTTCTACCAAGTGGGCAGTATGGTATTTGGTGGTGGTCATGTGGTGTTGCCTCTACTGCAGCAGAGTGTGGGGGAGGCGATCAGTAATGATCAGTTCTTAACGGGCTACGCCTTAGCCCAAGCGGTACCTGGACCTATGTTTGCCTTAGCGGCGTTCTTGGGGGCCGAAATATGGATTCAGCAACCACTTGTTGGTGCCTTAGTGGCAACCCTTGCTATCTTTTTGCCGGGCTTTCTACTCATGCTGGTGGCGCTTAAAAGTTGGCATGTCATCAGCGCCAAACCGCAGATCACGGGCGCTGTTGCCGGGGTGAATGCTGCCGTGGTGGGCTTCTTATTAGCGGCGCTGTATAACCCTATCTTTACCAGTGCGGTATTGTCGCCACTGGATATGGCGTTAGTGGTGTTAGGTTTTGGCCTGTTTAAGACCGTTAAGCCAAACATCTTTATCTTGGTCGCTGGTTTTGGCGTCACTGGCGCACTAATCGGGGCGTTCGCGGGCTAAGCGTTTTGAGTCGCATTGTAGGATAATAAAAAGGCCGTAAGCGTTATTGCTTATGGCCTTGTTGTTCTAGCTTCTTACAGCAGGAGTCTGCCGATGATTTTAGGCTAATACCGCCGCAGCGACCTTTTCTGCTTTAACTGCACACACCTTGAACTCTGGGATTTTCGCCACAGGGTCGAGCGCGTTGTTGGTGAGCTTGTTGGCCGCCGACTCCGCAAAGTGGAACGGCAGGAACAGAACCCCAGCTTGTGCACGCTTGGTGACAAAGGCTTGGATCTCAATCTCGCCGCGGCGGGTGCTGAGCTTTAACATGTCGCCGTTATTCACCCCAAGCTTCTCGGCATCGAAGACCGAGATCATCACCTTGGCGCTACCAAGCTGGTTAAGGCCTTCGGTTTTACGGGTCATGGTGCCGGTATGGAACTGCTCTAATAAGCGCCCAGTCGATAAGATCAGCGGATATTCTTCACATGGCATCTCTGCTGGTAGACGGTAGTGCACCGCACGCATCTTACCTTTACCGTGAGTAAACTGAGATGTGTGCAGAATTGGCGTACCTGGATGGCCTTCAGCAGGGCATGGCCATTGTAGGCCTAGGCGACCATTCTCGGTTAGGCTATCGATCACCTGCCAAGTAATACCACGATACTGTGGTGTGACTTGGGTGATCTCATGCCAGATCTGTTTCTCGCTCTGATAATTCCAATTTTCACCCATTTCACTAGCGATAAGCTGGGTGATCTCCCAATCATTCTTAGCCAGACCTGGCGGTGTCACCGCTGGCAATAACTGCTGTACGCGGCGCTCTGTATTGGTGAAGTGACCTAACTTCTCGGCAAAGGCTGCGGCAGGCAGGACTACATCGGCAAGCTCGGCAGTTTCGGTTAAGAAGATATCCTGCACCACCACAAACTCTGCGGCAGCTAAGCCTTGTAGCACATGCTTCTGATCGGGATCGCTCAGCACTGGGTTTTCACCCATGACATACAAGCCTTTCAGTTCGCCATGGCTCAAGGCGTGCATCATCTCGGTGGCCGATAGACCGATATCGGCACAAAGATCATCCTTACCCCAGGCTTCACGGAAGCGCATCTGTACTAAGGGGTCGCTCAACTTCTGGTAGCCACTGAAGTAGTTCGGTAGTGCGCCCATATCACAAGCGCCCTGTACGTTACTCTGGCCACGCAGTGGGTTAATCCCCGCGCCTTTAACACCGATATTGCCACACAGTAACTGCAGGTTGGATATTGCGGTAACGTTATCATGCCCTGAAGTATGCTGAGTCACACCCATGGCGTAGTAGATGGCGGTTTTCTCTGCGGTGCCGATAAGGCGCGCCATCTCGATAATATCGTTAGCACTCACGCCAGTGATTAGCGCGGCATTTTCAGGGCTGTAATCGCTGCTCATCACCTCATCATAGAGTTGACTGAAGCCTTCGACTCTAGACTGAATGTAATCTAGGTCATGCCAATCATTGATGATGATCTGCTGCATAATCGCGTTAAGTAGCATGACATCGGAGCCGGGTCTGTGCGCCACATAAAGCTGAGCCTTGTCGGCAATGGAGACACGCTTAGGATCGGCAACAATCAAGCGTGCGCCATGCTCTTTCACCGCTTGTTTGATCTTAGAAGCGATAATTGGATGGGCACTTTCAGTGTCAGAGCCAAGAATAAAGATAAGGTCACTATCTTTGATACTCGGAATATCGTTAGTCATCGCGCCGCTGCCTAAGCTTTCGCGAAGCGCAGTTACGGTCGATGCGTGACAAAGACGGGCACAGTGGTCGATGTTGTTATTACCCAGTACGCTGCGGAAGAACTTTTGGAAAACGTAGTTATCTTCGTTAGTGGCTTTTGCCGAAGAGAGACCGGCAATCGCCTTATTGCCATGGCTCTGCTTGATCTGGGCAAAACGCTTAGCCACCACAGAGATAGCTTCATCCCAACTGGCAGGGACGAGCTCACCATTTTTACGGATAAGTGGCGTAGTGAGGCGCTTATCGCTGCCAACAAAGTCGAAGCCAAAACGGCCTTTAACACATAACATGCCTTCGTTAACCGGTGATGAGTTGTCACCACTGATGTGCAATATCTGGTTTTTTTGCTCATCGACATGCATATTGACGCGGCAACCGATACCGCAATAAGTACAGATGGTCGACACGGTTTTAAGCGGTGCCTTCTGTGCGGCCGTTAAGCCTTGAGTCTTATCACGAGCGTCAACCAGTGCACCTGTTGGGCAGACCTGTACGCAGTTACCACATTGCACACAGTCACTGTCATTCATGTTGGCGCTAAAGCCGACTCGTGGTGCGTTACGTTTATCGTTTGCACATACATCGGGAATGGCTTGGTAGTGATCTTTAGCAAAAGAGATAGCGTTATGGCCGCTGGCGCCGTTACAGATCTCTACACAGGCACCGCAGCTAATGCAGCGGTTAGCATCGAAGGTAATAAACGGAGCACTGTTATCGACGCTAAAGTGCTGCGCTTGACTGATATCGAGCTCACTGGCCTTAACCTTATATTCGGTCGCATAGTCACGTAGCTTACAATCTGTATTGGCCTGACAGGCACACTCGAGGCAGCGCGCCGCTTCCTTCATCGCTTCATCGGCGGCAAAGCCTAGCTCGACTTCGCTAAAATTTAATGCCCGCTGTAGCTCATTTAGCTCAGGCATTTTACTGCGAGCCTGCACGGTTGTTGCAGGGTATAGCACATCGGCTTTAAATGACTTCAGGCTGCTAGTTTTAGTGGCCTTGGTCGAGTTAAATGGCTGTTTGACTAGCTCACAGGTGAGACCTTGAGACAATAGCTTCTCGATGGCATCGGCAGCCTTACGGCCATCGGCCACGGCGGCGACCGCGGTGGCAGGGCCTGTACGTGAGTCACCGATAACAAATAGCTTATCGAGTCCCGCCGATTGACCCGCCGACATGGTGTGTTCACAACCTTCAAAGGTATTCCAGCGAGTAAGGGCTACTTCACCTGTGGCAAGCTGGCTCTGTGGGTGGTCTAGAAACTCCATATCAGGGGTTTGTGATACGGCAGGAATAACGGTATCGAACGCTTCAACAAAGGTTTCACCAGTCGGTGTTGGGCTACGGCGCCCTGAGCTGTCCGGCTCACCAAGCGCCATGACTTCAAAAGTGACACTGGCAACGCGGCCATTTTCATCGCTATGGTTTTCAATGGGGTTGGTGAGGAAGTGGAACTTAATGCCCTCCTGCTCGGCCTCATGAATCTCATAGTCTTCGGCTGGCATCTCATCGCGAGTACGACGGTAGACTAATGTTACATCGGCGCCTTCACGCTTTGCGGTGCGAGCACAGTCGATAGCGGTGTTGCCGCCACCGATTACCGCCACTTTCTTACCGGTCACGTATTGCTTATCTGTGCAGTAATCTTTTAGGTAGTCGACGCCTAGGTAGCAGCCATCAAGCTCGATGCCTGGGTAGTTCATCGGTACCGCTTTTTGGGCGCCAATGGCTAAACAGACCGCATCAAAATCTTGGATCAAGCCATTGAGGTGAATATCGCGGCCAAGACGAGTGTCGGTCTCAATGTTGAGACCGTTTTTGCACAGAAGTTCGATCTCTTTGTCGAGAATCGCCTTAGGTAAACGATACTCGGGAATACCGTATCTTAACCAGCCGCCAGCCTTAGGCATAGATTCGAAAATGGTGACATCATGGCCGTTGTTCGACAGATAGTAACCCGCCGAAATACCCGCAGGACCACTGCCGATGATAGCAACCTTCTTGTTAGTTGCTGGCGCCTTTGGTGGTACATAAGGGTTAGCATCATCGAGATCTAAGTCGGCTGCGTGGCGCTTTAGCTGGCGAATGGCCACAGGCTCATCGACTAGGCCACGTCGGCATTCAGATTCACAGAAAGCGGGACAGACACGGCCAATAGACAGTGGCAAGGGTAAGGTCTGCTTGATGACTTTAACCGCTTCGCTGTGGTCGCCTTGGGCGATATGGTAAAGGTATGATTGCACATCGACACCGGCTGGGCAGGCGGTTTGACATGGGGCTTCACAGTCGGCGAAATGATCGGACAAAATGACTTGTAGCGCCGCTTTACGCTGTTTGCTAAGGGCGGCCGACTGGGTGATGACTTGAATATTCTGTTCAGTAATGTCGGCAACTCGCGTCTCACAGGCGCGTACATTGGTGATGCTGTTATCGCTGGCAACAAGCTCTACATGGCAAAGATTACAGTGCTGTTTGCTGTCATGAACTAAAGAGCTGGCTTTGCTCTTACATAGATTAGGAATAGCAATGTCGGCATGAAGCGCAACGTCTAGTAGGGTGTCTTGCTGATTGGCGATTAATGACTTGCCATCAATTATTATTTGTTTCATCGCATGGGCCTTTATTTATAGGGTCGCTGCTGGCGCTTGGCGTTGGGGTCGATGACCTTGACGCATGAGCCGCACTCACGGAGACAGACTGGGCGAAATCTTATTTATCTGAGTATACCTGCGGCCTTTTTTTACGCTGATAATGCAGCTTAAGTTTTAACTGAAATTGCAGGTGCGCTCACATGTGATACCGGAAGTGTGCGCGATAATTGTTGTGGCTGGTCTAATCTGTGATCCAGGTCCTTGTGTGGGCGCTCTGAGCTGCTAGGAGTGTATTTTAAATTGATTATCAGAGGCTTAGCGAGTCATCTTCTTGACAAATACCACCACGAATAGCGCGATAGTAAAGCTGCCAGTAAAGGCCTCGAAAGCGGCGATGGCTCGTGAGAAACCGACCGGTGTGAAGTCGCCATAACCTAGGGTGGTAAAGGTGACGACCGAGTAATAAATACAGTTAAGAAACAACATGATATTAGTGGCGAAATCTTGGCTTAGACTAAACCCCTGTAACTGGCCGCCATACTGTAGTCCGGCAAAGAAGTAGAGCACGGCGCAGACGAGGATCAGGATCAGTGAAAAGCCAACCACTCTTAGTGGCGCCTCACCATAGCCACAAAAGAGATCGATGGCTTTAGAAATGATGCGTTTAAGGCAGTATCTTGGCATCTGATAACGGCGCATGGTGAGCTCTTTACGAATATATTGGCCAGACATGGCAAACAGGCCTTCTCTATCGGCTGCCTTACGCAGATCGCGGTAGATCTCTTCGGCCTGCTCTAGGTAGTCCATGGCTCTGTCGTTATCGCCAATTTTACGCGCCTCGTAAGCTAAGCGTTCCTGACACAGGGTGTTGCCAACATGCATGTTTTCAATTTTGGCGCCGAGCCATTTAACACCAAGCAGGTTGCAGCCCTGAAGGTTGCCACAGTGTACGGTGGCATCCCGTAGATCGGCTTTCATTAAGCTGGCATTCTCGAGTTTGATATTAAATAGGTGTGCACCACTTAAATCGGCACGGTAGAGTTCGGCGTTGCTCATGTCAAAGCCTGCCTTTTGCTGGTGGCGAACCAGGTCGATATTGGCGAGTTTTGCATGGTTGAGGCTAATGCCCCTGAGTTGACCGCCCTTGCGAGCAAAGGCTTCCAGATTCTGTATATCTTCGGGGTTGTTTTTTATGATCTTTGGGTCATGCCAGTAACATAGGCCTGAGTCTCCGGCGGGTTCGCGGCAGGTATATTGATTATTTTCATGGTAACGACAGAGGTTAGTCGTTTGGCTATCTGTTGGCATAAATAGCGTCAACCATCGACAGTGGTTGGATAATATTGAGTCTGGGTAATATTGAGTATAGACAGTCGTCATTAAAGCTGCCGATTTCGCATGGTGTGCACTCGCTCCTGCTCATACATTTGCTCGTCGTGACAGGCTTAGCCTATGAGGTAAGTTTTAGTTTTTAGGCTTTGAGCAGGCTTTGATGAATAAAATTGCTATTTTGTACGCTTTTGCCGCTAGGTTTCAAACAAAGCATGGGTTAAAATAGCGGGTTTTCCATCAGTAGTAACCTAGTCGTTAACGCTTTTGGCCGTTAATGCTTAGCAATTAGAAGTTGATTAAATCATGTTTGAAGTAAATCCAGTTAAATTCAAAATCAAGGAGCTCGCCGACCGTACCGAACTTCTTCGGGGGTATCTTTGACTACGATGCCAAGAGTGAGCGTCTAGAAGAAGTCAGCCGAGAGCTTGAAAGCTCTGAAATTTGGAACGATCCAGAAAACGCCCAAGCCTTAGGCAAGGAGCGTGCAGCACTTGAAGCGGTAGTGAAAACTATCGACGATATGGACAGTGGCCTAGAAGATATCGAAGGATTACTAGAGCTAGCCGTTGAAGAGGACGATGAAGAGACCTTTAACGACGCCACTGAGGAATTACAGGGCTTAGAGAAGCGCCTTGAGGAACTCGAGTTCCGTCGTATGTTCTCTAAACCACATGATGCTTCAGATTGTTATTTAGATATTCAGTCGGGCTCTGGTGGAACAGAAGCGCAAGATTGGGCCAATATGGTTTTGCGTATGTTCTTACGTTGGGGCGAAGCCCACGACTATAAGCCTGAGCTGATTGAAGTCACTGCTGGTGATGTTGCGGGTATTAAAGGCGCAACAGTGAAATTTACCGGTGAATATGCCTTTGGTTCACTGCGTACTGAAACTGGTGTACACCGTTTAGTGCGTAAGTCACCATTCGATTCATCGGGCAAGCGACATACCTCTTTCTGTTCGGTATTCGTTTACCCAGAAATTGATGATTCGATTGAGATTGATATCAATCCAGCGGATCTAAGAATTGACACCTACCGCGCATCGGGTGCGGGTGGTCAGCACGTTAACAAAACCGAGTCGGCAATTCGTATTACGCATTTACCGACCAACACTGTCGTGCAATGTCAGAATGACCGTTCACAGCATAAAAACCGTGACTCGGCCATGAAACAGTTAAAAGCAAAGCTGTATGAGCTAGAAATGCTTAAGCAGAATGCCGACAAGCAAGCCGCGGAAGATGCTAAGTCAGATATTGGCTGGGGCAGTCAGATCCGTTCATACGTGCTCGATGATGCGCGTATTAAAGATCTACGTACCGGCGTTGAAAACCGAAATACCCAGAGCGTTTTAGATGGCGATCTGGACAAGTTTATTGAAGCTAGCCTGAAATCTGGCCTTTAACGAGAGAAGAAGATGACTGAACAAACACTAGACGAGAACAAGTTAATTGCAGAGCGTCGTGCTAAATTAGAGCACATCCGTACGAACTGCCCAGCAAACGGTCACCCGAACAACTTCGATCGAAAACATAAAGCGGCAGATATCCAAGCTGAATTTGGTCAATACACCAAAGAAGATCTTGAAGGCATGGGCATTCAGCGCTCAATCGCTGGTCGTGTAATGGCTAAGCGTGGTCCATTCTTGGTGATCCAAGATGTGAGCGGTCGTATCCAAGCATATGCGGGTAAAGACGTTCAAAAAGATCTTAAAGAGAAGTTCCAGGGTCTAGATATCGGTGACATCATAGGTGTGACCGGTCAGCTACACCTTTCTGGTAAAGGCGACCTATACGTGAACATGGAAGAGTACCAGTTGCTAACTAAGGCGCTGCGTCCACTTCCTGAGAAGTTCCACGGTCTAACTGACCAAGAGACTCGCTACCGTCAACGTTATGTTGACTTAATCGTTAACGAAGAGTCACGTGCTGCATTCGTTATGCGCTCTAAAGTGGTTACCGCTATCCGTAACTTCATGGTGAAGAAAGAGTTCATGGAAGTTGAAACGCCAATGATGCACAGCATCCCTGGCGGTGCGTCAGCGCGTCCATTTATCACTCACCACAATGCACTAGATATCGAAATGTATCTGCGTATTGCTCCTGAGCTTTACCTTAAGCGTCTAGTGGTTGGTGGTTTTGAGCGTGTATTCGAAATCAACCGTAACTTCCGTAACGAAGGTCTATCACCACGTCATAACCCAGAATTCACTATGATGGAATTCTATATGGCGTATGCAGATTATGAAGATCTGATGGATCTGACTGAAGAGATGCTAAGCTCTATCGCTACTGAGCTTTGTGGCTCTCCACTGCTTCCATACGGTGAGCATACTGTAGACTTTGGTGGCCCATATGCACGTCTAAGCATGTTGGATGCGATCAAGAAGTACAACCCAGACAACGCAACAATCCAGTCTATGACTTATGAAGAAGTTAAAGACGTTGAGTTTATGCGTGACTTGGCTAAGAGCCTAGGCATGACTATCGAGAAGTTCTGGACTTGTGGTCAGCTACTTGAAGAGATCTTCGGTGAGACTGCAGAGCCTAAGCTAATGCAACCGACTTTCATTACTGGCTACCCAGCGGATATCTCTCCACTAGCACGCCGTAATGATGAAAATCATTTCATCACCGACCGTTTCGAGTTCTTCATCGGCGGCCGCGAAGTGGCTAACGGTTTCTCTGAGCTGAACGATGCTGAAGATCAAGATAGCCGTTTCAAGGCTCAGGTTGATGCAAAAGATGCTGGTGATGACGAAGCGATGTTCTACGACGCAGACTACATTACTGCACTAGAGCACGGCTTACCGCCAACAGCGGGTCAAGGTATCGGTATCGACCGTCTAGTGATGCTATTCACTAACACGCACACCATTCGTGACGTGATCCTATTCCCAGCGATGCGCCCACAGGCGAACTAATCTTGGGAAAATAGGTGTATACCTGTAAGACTTAAAAAACCAGCCATTAGGCTGGTTTTTTTATGCCAAAAATTCGAATTATGCATTTCTGTGATGGAGATGCATTTATTCAAATATTAGAACGATTAATCTCACGACTTAATTGATATTTATCAAACAAATATAATGAGATTCCCTGTATTTTGTCGGGCTGCAAAATGTCTAAACAGAGCTTACGTTAGATATTGTTAACTTTGGGGCCACAAGCCTGATCGTGGCTTAATGTAGATTTAGCCCCAGAGCGAGACAGCACGTTTTAATATACAGGTTAACGCTAACGCATACCTCTAATACTAAGAGTGTTCAGCCCTTAATCGAATGAGATAGCTGAGCGCTAATGTCTATGATTTCGTTAGTGTAAGTGTTAAGTTAGCCGCTAATAACGCATCTGGTAAAGCAACTCTTTAGCGTGATTATTGCTATTTTTCGTGTCAATTTCCTGCGATTTTATCTAGGGCTAATCTTTATCTTTTCGGTCTTAAATACTAAGGTTAAGCCTGTTTTTGATACTTATATTTGCAAAGTGTTTTTTTAATACTCTATTGTATTAGACACTTGGATAATTGACAGAGTACTTTTGAACCATCGTGGAAAGATTAATAGGACATAGAGTTGATTAATATCACAATAACGCAAGCGCAACGGGATGAATGGCAGCAATCTATCGATATGCTGGCACGAATAGCCCAGTGCGGGGCCGCGTTATTACAGGTAGATCAAACCGATAAGTTTATTCCTATCGGCTATGCCAATATTAGTCTGGAGAGCCTGGATAGGCTGCAACTGACCCGAGAGCAGGTCTATCGCTATTTGCCTAGACAGCAGCCTGATGAAGGCGAAACGCTAGTTGAACACGATACCAGTATTCAATGTTTACTCCCCATCAACTGGCCAGCAGGCGCTCTGTTTGGCTATATCTGTATCTGTCCTGCAACAGATATTCCTACTCCTACTGTACGCGCTCAACAAGCTGAAACCCGACGGTTATTGAAAGTTTGCGCCGATAGCATAGAACTGGATTTAGTTCAGATATATCGCCAATTTAAGCGCGAGCAAAACAGTATGCGTGATGTGAGTCATCAGGCTAGCCAGATAAGTTTGCAGGCCTTTATCGACTGCATGAAAGAGCATGTCTGGATTAAAGATGAATCAGGCCGCTACATGATGGTAAACCACAGCGTAGAGCTTGCTTGGAACCGTCCACGAGAGCTGATTCTCAACCTCACCGATGATGAGCTATTTGAGCCACGCTTGGCTAAGCACTTTATTGCTAGCGACATCGAGTCTATTCGTCAGGGAGTACAAGTCAGTGCCGGCGAATGTGAAGGCCTAGATATTGGTGATGTAGACTCTTGGTTGGAGACCACTAAGGTGCCAGCCATCAATGATGATGGGGAGCTCACTGGTGTGATTGGGATCTCGCGTAATATCTCATCACATAAGGCGGCGAAAGATCAGCTCGAACTGGCATCGAGAGTCTTCGAAAATTCGGTAGAGGGAGTGATCATTACCGATGTCGATGGAACGATTGTCGATGCTCATGGTGCCTTTAGCAAGATTACGGGTTACACGAAAGAGGAACTGTTAGGGAAAAACCCGCGAGTCCTTAACTCTGGACGTCATGAGAAAGCCTTTTTTACCAAGATGTGGGGTGACCTGCTCAGCAAAGGTAAGTGGCACGGTGAGATCTGGAATCGCCGTAAGAGTGGCGCTATCTTTCCACAGCTGCTTAATATCAGTGCCGTCTATGATGATGAGCATCTGATCCAATATTTTGTCGCAGTATTTAACGATATCTCGGCGCAAAAGCAGAGTGAAGCTGAACTCGCTAAGGTCGCATTTCACGACCCGCTGACTAAGCTGCCTAATCGTATGGCGCTCAATACTGGCTTAGAGCAAGAGTTAAAGCAGGCAAGTCACTGCAATACCCGTCTGGGCTTGGTCTATATCGATGTCGATCTCTTTAAGCATATAAATGAAAGCTATGGTCACCCAGTTGGTGATGAGGTTCTACTTGAGCTGAGTCGCCGTTTTGATTTGATTTTAGATGACTTAGTTACCGTCGCTCGATTAGGCAGTGATGAGTTCGCTGTGCTCCTACCCAATATTGACAGTAACGATAGCTTACTGCTGCAGATTAATAACTTACGTAAGGTGTTTGATCAGCCTTTTATCTTAGGTGAGCATGGTCAGGCACGCCTAACTTCAAGCATGGGGGTTGCGATTTACCCCGATGATGCTGAGGACTCAAGCGGATTACTGGTTAATGCCGAAATCGCGATGCATAGAGCTAAGCAAGATGGCCGCAATAACTGCGCCTTCTATACCGAGTCCCTTAATCAAGAGTCAGTTGCTAAGCTCAAATTACAGAGTGCCCTTCATGACGCCATAGAGCTTAATGCGTTGCATTTAGTGTATCAGCCAAAGCTCTGTTTTAGCACCGGAGAAGTTGTGGGGTTTGAGGCCTTGCTACGTTGGGAGGATCCCGTATTTGGCAGTGTTTCTCCAGCTATTTTCATTCCGTTGGCTGAAAAGATAGGGCTAATTCAAGATATTGGTCGCTGGGTGTTAAAGCGGGCCTGTGAGCAGGGACAGCGTTGGCGCGAGCTAGATATTAGCTTTGGCCGTATCGCGGTGAATGTTGCTGGGCAACAGATCCAGCGTAGCAGTTTTGTCGATGAGGTTTCAGAGATCCTTAAACAAACAGGCTTGCCAGCGAGCAGCTTAGAGCTTGAGGTGACAGAAAGCTGCATGATGTCAGATCCTGAGCTTGTTAGTCGAGACTTAGCCAAGCTTGGCCTGATGGGGGTGGAGTTATCTATCGATGACTTTGGCACTGGCTACTCGTCATTGAGCTATCTTAAAAAGCTGCCAATCCATAAGCTTAAAATCGATCAATCCTTCATTGCAGGCTTACCTTTCGATACTCACAATACCGCCATCGCTAAGGCGATTATTGCTATGGGTCATGCCTTGAACCTAAAAGTGGTTGCTGAAGGGGTGGAAACCCAAGAGCAAGTCGACTTCCTAAAACAGAACCAGTGTGATCATGTTCAGGGCTATTTCTACAGTAAGCCGAAACGAGTTGAAGAGCTGTCAGATTTTTTGCATAGCTCGCAGGGCGGTTAATTGATGGCTGCGAGCGACTTACCGCTTCTAGTCTAAATAGCCAAGCTAGTCACGGGGATAACCTCACCGGGTTGCATCTGTTTAAGGTGAATGGCACCAATTCTGACTCGCACTAATCTTAAGGTCGGTAAGCCAACCGCTGCAGTCATCTTTCTTACTTGGCGGTTTTTACCCTCAGTGATGGTGATGGAAAGCCAGCTGGTTGGGCCGTGACGAGCATCGCGCACCTTTTTCCCGCGCTCCGGAAGCTTAGGTTCAGCCACTAATCGCTTCACCTCGCAGGGTAGGGTCTGGTATTTACCGCCACTAATGCCGATTTCGACCCCTTGTTGTAACTGCTGCACTTGCTCGGCACTCGCTTCACCATCTACTTGAACATAGTATTCCTTTTCCACCGACTTGCTGCGGATAAGGTGGCTCTGCATGCCGTCGGTTGTCAGTAGTAACAGGCCTTCAGAGTCATGGTCGAGTCGACCTATAGCCATGGTGTTATCTGGGAAGTTGAACAGCTCACCCAGCAGCGGTTTGCGCTTACGGCTTTCTGGTACAAACTGACTTAAATATCGAAAGGGCTTATAAATCACATAGTGGAAATGTGTTTGCTCTGTCGGTAAAGCCGCTTCAGACATGGTCGCGCTCCTCAAATAATGGAGCGCAATTATAGCGTGAATCGGCGGCATTTGAGCCAGAGTTGCTCTCTGTCACTAAATATTTGTCTAAATAATAGCTAATGACAGCGTTGTCATTAGAGGTTATAGTTATGTTACATGGTTAACTGCCGCTAACTCATATTGGATCAAGTTTATGCAAATCGTAATATTAAAAGACAGTGCCTCGGTAGCTGAATACGGCGCCAACATTTTTATTAAACAGCTGCAGAAAAAAGCCGATTCGGTATTGGGGCTAGCGACTGGATCAACTCCTGTGTCACTTTATCAGGGGCTAATCGCGGCGAATAAAGCTAAGCAGATCTCTTTTGCCGGGGTTAAGACCTTTAATCTAGATGAATATTTAGGGCTAGAAGGTAGCCACCCGCAAAGCTACCGCTACTTTATGAATGAGCAGTTGTTTGATCATATTGATATCGATAAATCGAAAACTTTTGTGCCACCAGGGGATGCCGTTAACCCCATTGAAGCTTGTCATGGTTATGAGGCGCAGATCACCGCTGCCGGCGGAATTGATATTCAACTGTTAGGCATTGGTCGTAACGGTCATATCGGCTTTAACGAGCCATCATCTGGGCTGATGTCGCGCACAAGAGTCAAGACCTTAACCAAGGCGACTATCGACGATAATGCTCGCTTCTTTAAGGACGGCGAATACCAGCCACATCTTTCAATCACCATGGGCATAGGTACCATCTTAGATGCTAAAAAAGTGGTATTGCTGGCAACCGGCGAGAACAAGGCCGATGCCATTAAAGCAACCGTTGAAGGAGCGCTTACTGCCGCTTGTCCCGCATCGGCACTGCAATTGCACCAAGATGCAGTATTAGTGATCGACGAAGCTGCTGCGTCTAAGCTATCGGATCGAGATTTTTATAAGCATATCGAAGCCGAGAACCAAAAGCTGATGGCGAGATTAGGGCTTTAACTTATTTTGTTAACTTAGAGTGCGGCCGATATCACTAAACGATTAGGGATGAGCATAGCTTGTCCCTTTTTTGTTGCTACGATTTACTCGAGTTCTGCCATGGCATTTGACAAGGGAATGCATGCTGGAGCTTCGTTACTGCACTCGATTTGTCATTATCTTGATATTACGTTTATTCTTAATTTACCTTGCTGGCCACAGTCGTATTTGGGTCTAGTTCATCGACTAATAAGAGTAAATGACTATGTTTAAAAAATTCCTGCTGTTGATCCTAGTGATCATTGCACTGCCTTTTATCGTGGCTTTGTTTGTTGATAAGAGTTATTCGGTTACTACTGAAGTCATCATAGATAAGCCCGTTGCCGAGGTATTCGATTACGTGAGATACCTAAAGAATCAAGATAACTATAGTGTGTGGGCGCAGATGGATCCGGATATGCAAAAAAGCTACCGCGGTATCGATGGCATGACTGGGTTTACTGCAAGCTGGTCGAGTGGCAAAGAAGAGGTGGGAGTGGGCGAGCAAGAGATTGTACGCATCGATGAGGGGAAACGTATCGATTATGAGCTGAGATTTTATAAGCCCTTTGAGTCCACCGATTTTGCCTATATTGAAACAGAAGCTATTTCAGCCAGACAGACGCGAGTGACTTGGGGTTTTGGTGGCCACTTAGATTACCCAATGAACCTGATGATCCTGTTTATCGATTTTGAAGGCATGATAGCTAAGGATTTAAATCAAGGATTAGTTCAACTAAAGGCTGTTGTTGAGGCGCAAAAATAGGCTTTCTGTCGCGAGAAAGGCGCCGTTACTGAGTAGCATTTGTGCGAAAGAGTGATAAGTTAATCAACAATAATGACAATAAAAGGCAAAGGCTTAGCATGACTGAGATACATCATCCACTAAATGACTTTATTGAATACCCACAAGCTGAGATGCTCGAGCGCGCCAACGCTAACTATAAGCAGGTACAGCGCCGTCACTCTATTCGCAAGTTTTCAGATAGAGCCGTCCCTAAAGAGATCATCGAGAAATGTATTCTTGCGGCGGGTACAGCTCCTAACGGTGCCAACCATCAGCCTTGGCACTTTGTTGCCATTAACAACCCTGAGATTAAGGCGCAAATTCGTCATGAGGCCGAAGCACTAGAGCGAGCCTTTTATGCAGGTCGTGCCGGTGAGGAGTGGCTTGATGCCCTTAAACCCTTAGGAACCAACGCCGATAAACCTTACCTCGAACATGCGCCTTGGCTGATAGCGATTTTTAGTCAAAAGCGTAGTGAAGAAGAGGGGGAGCAAAAGACGAATTACTATGTGCACGAGTCGGTAGGCATAGCTACCGGATTTTTAATTCAAGCGCTACATAATGCAGGGCTGGGCACCTTGACTCACACCCCTAATCCTATGTCATTTCTAAGTAAGGTCTGCGGTCGTGACAACAGTAATGAGCGCCCCTATATGTTAATTATTGCGGGTTATCCGAGTGAGGATGCGACGGTGCCCGAGCATGCATTACAGAAGAAGCCGTTAGAAGAGATCTGCACATTTTTATAACTACCCAAACGAATCAATAGCGGAATCGATGCTAAACACAGATAAATAAGCACAGCTAACCGAGTACAGCGATGGAAAAGCACAATATCTTTGAGGCACTGCCACAAGACTTAACTCAGGAAGTGTTTGAGCCCCTAGTGACGGGCTCAAATTTGTTGATAGAGCGAATTATCTCTAAAGCCCATGTGACGCCAGCAGGGCAGTGGTATAACCAACAACGCAGTGAGTGGGTGATGCTCTTACAGGGCGCGGCCAAACTAGAGTTTGAAGATGGTAAGGAGGTTGATCTTAAGTTGGGCGATCACCTGAATATTCCCGCCCATGTTAGACATAGAGTCGCGTGGACCAGTGAAGAGGAAGAAACCATCTGGCTGGCGGTGCACTATTGATTACGCTTGTCTAATCGCTTCTGTCATCTAAATAGCGCTAGCTGAAAATTGATTTTATATTAGCTAACGCCAAAGCTTGTCCATTTTGCTATAATCTTCGCCCAAAATATTTGTGTTAACCCTTTTTGAGTGATTTTTTTATGAGCAATGTTGGCATCTATACTCCTAGCGATAAGCTCGACGAGACGCCTAAAGACGAGTCGCATTCTCCTGTGGAGATACAAAATAACCGTTTAGAGCTACTGGCTCCGGCAAAGAATGCCGACTTCGGTATTGAAGCGATCCGCCATGGTGCCGATGCCGTCTATATCGGTGGTCCCGCCTTCGGTGCGCGCGCCACTGCTGGTAATAGCGTCGAAGATATCGCACGCTTATGTACCTTTGCTCATCAATATCACGCCCAAGTGTTTGTCGCCATCAATACCATCTTGATGGACGATGAGCTAGAAGCGGCGCAAAAACTCATCTGGGAGGTGTATGAGGCAGGCGCCGATGCGCTTATCGTGCAAGACATGGGTATTTTACAACTTGATTTACCGCCGATAGCCTTGCACGCCAGTACGCAGATGGATAATCGTAGCCCAGAGAAAGTCGCCTTCTTAGAGCAGGTAGGGTTCTCGCAGGTGGTATTGGCCCGTGAACTGGGTCTAAGCCAAATTCGTGAGGTGGCGGCTAACACCAATATGCAGATTGAGTTCTTTATTCATGGCGCATTGTGTGTGGCATTTAGCGGTCTGTGTAACTTGAGTCACTCATTCAGCAACCGTAGTGCTAACCGTGGTGAATGCTCGCAGATGTGCCGCTTACCGGCAGACTTAAAGACTCGCCAAGGTGACGTGCTGGCGCAAAACGAACATCTACTATCCCTTAAAGATAATAATCAAACCGACAACTTAGAAGCCTTGATCGACGCGGGGGTGCGCTCGTTTAAGATTGAGGGACGTCTCAAAGATTTAAGCTATGTTAAAAACGTCACCGCCCATTACCGTCAAGAGCTAGACAAGATCATCGCGCGTCGCAGTGAATTTGTCGCTTCATCCCATGGTCGCTGTGAGCACACCTTTACCCCCGATCCAGAAAAGACCTTTAACCGAGGCAAGACAGATTACTTCGTCCATGAACGTAGCCAGGGCATGAATGATTTCCGCTCACCGAAATATATCGGTGAAGAGGTGGCTAAGGTGAAGCGCATCGGCAGTGACTTTATCGAAGTCGAATCTGAGCATGGCTTTAACAATGGCGATGGACTGTGTTTCTTCCCAAGCGATTATGCCGAGGCCAAACAGTCAGACGACAAGCTAAAGGGTCTGCGGGTTAACCGCGCCGAGGGGCTGAAGCTATTTGTGATGCGTATGCCAAAAGAGCTTAAAGTGGGTATGACCATTTACCGTAACCACAACCAAGCTTTTGAAGCTGTGCTAGCCAAAGAGTCGGCTAAGCGCATTATCGGCGTTGACTTAGTATTAGCCGATACTGAGGACGGCGTGTCGCTTACTATGACAGATGTTTATGGTCACAGCGCAACTCAGACCTTGGTGGTTGAAAAAACCGCCGCTACCGATATTGAAAAAACTCAGCAAGGGCTACGTAAGCAGCTTGCCAAACTCGGAAGTACCGACTTTAAGGCTCACAATATCAGCATTGAAACCGCTCAGACTTGGTTTATTCCAACCTCTTTGCTAAACGGTCTTCGCCGTGACACTGTGGCGGCATTAGAGCTAGCCAGAGTCAACGATTATCAGCGCCCTAAGGCCTGGAAATATAACCAAGATGCCGTCTATCCGGTTAAGCACTTGAGCTACCTTGGTAACGTGGCCAACGAGCAGGCTAAAGCCTTTTATCAGCGTCATGGCGTGATTGAAATCCAAGATACCTACGAGAAGAACGGCATCAGTGAAGATGTGCCATTAATGGTCACTAAGCACTGTTTGCGCTTTAACTTTAATCTTTGTCCAAAAGAGGTACCGGGCATTAAAGCCGAACCTATGGTGCTGGAAATAGGTAAAGATGTGCTTAAGCTAGTATTTGACTGCCCGAAATGTGAAATGATGGTGGTCGGTGAAAACAGGCAGGTTCGCTCTACGGACTAAACCGCTGAGCGCTCACTAACTTAAGCTCACCTGCTTAACAACTATTAAGGAGAATAGACGATGGGACTATTAGATTCGCTGATGGGCAACGCATCTGAGGTTAATCTTGACGAGTTAACCCAAGAGTTGAGCCCAATTATGGCCGACGATGAGAGGTTAACCTTAGCCTATAAGGTGATCCGCGATATGTTCGTGTTTACCAACAAGCGTCTTATCCTGATTGATAAGCAGGGCGTGACGGGTAAGAAGGTGAGTTATCACTCGGTGCCGTATAAGTCTATTACCCACTTTGAAGTGGAAACCGCAGGTACTTTCGATATGGATTCTGAGCTTAAAATTTGGATCTCAGGCCAGAAAGATCCGTTGGTAAAAGAGCTTAAACGCGGCACCGATGTTGTCGGGATCCAAAAGACCATCGCGAATCTTTCTTTATAGCTTTTTCTTTATAAGCTATATCGCTGCAATTGGCGCAATCAGTAATGGTTGCGCCTTTTTGTTATGTGGGATTATGACAGATCGCTGAAGGCTCTTTATATCAAGACTTCGTTGAGGACTCTATATTAAAAACCTCGCTGAAGGCTCTTTATATAAACACCGCTGAGGGCTCTTTATATAAACACCGCTGAATGCTCTATATTAAAACTTGGTTGAGGACTCGATCCCAGTTTTTGCCCATGATCTTGTCGCGATCTAAGCTGGTAAAGCCGGCTTTACCCAACGCCATGTCGATACGATTCATGCGTTCGATATGGTTAAGCTCGGGGATCACGGCGTGCTGGGGCTCGATGTCGTAACCTAGCACCTTCTTTGCTCGTAGGCTGTACCACCAATCTAAATACTGCTTCACGCCTTCGGCATTATTATTGTTGAGTTCGAGTAGCGTTTTTTGCCCGCGTAGTGGGTAGTCGTTGGCGATAGCAACGGCATCGATACCACCGACATTGGCGACGTGTTTAAGCTGAGCAATATAGTGTTCAATGGTGGGAACCTTTTCGTTGGTTAACCAAAAACTCATCATAAATACCCCAAATAAGCCACCAGTATCGGCAATGGCCTTAATGACGGTATCGGGAGAGCAGCGAGCATGATTTACGATAGCACGGGCTGCGCCATGACTCTGCACGATAGGCGACTTGCTCACGCGTGCGGTATCTAATGCGCTTTGGGCGCTGGAGTGGCTAACATCGACTAGAATATTTTTGTGGTTGAGCTTGTCGATAAGTGCAGTGCCCGCAGGTGTTAAGGGCAGATTGAGGCCCCCTTGAGCATCGTTATCTAATGCGCCACCGCTAAACGGGTTGCCATAGTGGTGGGTCAACTGCAACACGCGTAAGCCTTTATCGTAAAACTCATCAACGTGGCTTAAGTCGGTGTCGATGCTCTGTTCTACACAATCGGCGCCCTGTATTTGAAAGAAGACGGCAGTGCGCTCTGTGTGCTTGGCTAGGTTAACATCTTTGCCAGTTAAGCCGAGAAGCAACTTGTCCGGGTTCGCTTCCACTCGCTGCTTAGCCTCGGTAATGCTCTCGATACAGGCCTTATAGCTACGCTTATAGTTGATGGTTCCATCGGCTTGTTTGATCGCTTCGATATCGGAGATATCGCAAATATAGGCATCGATATTAGATGCTGTGGCATCGTTGAGATCATCAGGAAGGAAACATAGGCCATCGACATAGAGGCGCTGCTTAGAAGCCCAGGCTGCAGAGGGATTAGTGGCAAATGTCGAATGAGTAGTGGCAAACGCGGGTAAAGCGCCTAACTGGCTCAGAACTCCTGCGGCACCTATGCCTTTCAGCAGTTGGCGGCGGTTAGCACTATAGTGCATGCTGCTTCCTTGTATTGATTATTATTTTTTCACAATGTTACCTTAGTCGTTATGGGTTTTCGAATATTGCTGATATTGGCGTTCGAACAAACTCAATAGACGGGACAAAAGGAGTTGTTTATGTGGTCGGTGACTTTTAAAAATGACAGAAGACGTACTGCATCTTATAAAACTGAAAGAGGTGCGTTAAAAGCGATATGGAAATGGCTAAAGGTGAATGAGGGTCATGCTGTTTTTCTCGCTCCCGAAGCTGAGCCCAAGGTTTTTACTGATTGTGAGGAATTACCTTTTAGTGAACCTATTGAACAGGACTTTTACAGTTCTGGAAAGTGGCTTAACCTACGCCATCAAGCACTAGTTAAGTATGGCAGTCGCTGTGCATGTTGTGGTATCACGCCAACTCAGGGCGCAATCATGCACGTAGATCACATTAAACCGCGTTCACTGTATCCTGAAATCGCCTTAGACATTGAGAACCTGCAAATCCTTTGCGAAGCATGCAATAAAGGGAAGTCGAACTTTTCTGAAAAAAAGTGGCGTTAAATTCCCTTTATATTTTGAGCTAAGCCAGAGCTCTAAGCCAGATCATTTAGAAGGTGGATTGTTATTCGGCGGCGAGCTTTATGGCTTTAGCCAGTGCTAGCAAGCCATTGGTGCGAGAAGGACTGAGCTGGCCCTGCAGCCCGAGCTGAGTGAAATAGCTGTCAGGGCTAAATGCGCGGATTTCCTTGCTGGTTTTACCGTTACAGGCGATCAATAGCAGGGCGATTAAACCTTTTACGATGCGGGCATCGCTGTCGGCAAGAAAGTAGTGTTTACCGTCAATTTCACTGTGGTATAGCCAAGCATTGCTTTCACAGCCGCGAACTTGGGCGCTTTCAACCCGCAGATTGTCCTCGAGTTTAGCGAGGCTTTTACCCAACAACATGATCTGACGATAGCGCTCCTGCCAGTTACCCGCTTGCTCAAACAGTGCCACTGTTGTTGCTGTGTCATTGTCGAGGGCTAATGCTAAAAACTGCTCTGCAGAGGGTTGAACTGACTGACTCATACGTGACCTAAATGTGAATTGAATAATAATTAAATAAAAACAGGCTTGGCTTTTATAGGACCTAGGATCTAGAACGCTTCGCTGCGAGGACGCCCTACGCCCTACTAGGAACAACAAAAGCCGCAAGCACCATCTTTACTGTTTGTTAGCTTTTGCTTTTCCGGCTTTTCCGTCTTAGCCTTTCCTAGAACCTAGAACCTAGAACCTAGAACCTGCTTTTCCTAGGACCTAGTCCCTTCTTTTACAGCAACAACTCTTTCACCGACGCCATCGCTGCAATAAAGCGATCGATATCGGCCTTACTAGTATAAACCCCAATCGAGGCACGGCAGCAGCCTTTTAAACTAAGGCTTTGCATCAAGGGCATAGCGCAGTGGTGGCCGCAGCGTACGGCAATGCCTTGCTGGTCGAGTAAAATGCCCACATCTTGATGATGTTCATCGGCCAAGTTAAAGGCGACCGCGCCGACATTATCCTTATGAGCGCCATAGAGTACTACATCGCCTAGGTTCTCTAGTGCATCTTGCAAGTAATTGAGTAGCTCTCGCTCTTTTGCATGGATCTGAGCAGTGGGTAAAGCTTGAATAAAGTCGATAGCGGCGCCTAAGCCGATAACCTCGGCAATTGGCGGCGTTCCTGCCTCGAGTCTGTTGGGAAGTTGATTAAACTCGGTCGACTCAAAGCTGACGGTTTTAATCATCTCACCGCCGGTCATCAGCGGGCTTAAGCTGTCTAACAAATCGAAGCGGCCATATAACACGCCAACCCCCGTCGGCCCATACATCTTGTGACCCGAGAAGACATAGAAGTCACAATCGATACTCTGTACATCGACGCTCATATGGGCAATGGCCTGAGCACCGTCCACTAAGGTAATGGCGCCAGCCTGTTTGGCTTTGCTAACGAGCTCCTTAACCGGGTTCAGCGTACCTAAGGCGTTCGATACATGACACAGGGCAACGATGGCTGGCTTTTGCTGCAGCAGCGCCTCAAATGCGTCAATATCTAAGCGGCAATCTTGAGTCAGTGGAATAGGTTTGATGATAGCCCCTGTGCGCTTGGCGAGTTCCTGCCAAGGCACAATATTCGCGTGGTGGGCGGCGCTGTCGATTAAAATAAGGCTACCTTGCTTTATTTGTGCCGTTAAGCCGTTGGCGACGGTATTTATCGACTCAGTGGTGCCATGGGTGAAGATGATCTCTTCGCGCTGGCTGGCATTAATGAACTGACGCAGCTTGTCTCGCACCGCTTCGTACTGGCTGGTGGCGCGTGCCGATAGCTGGTGAGCTGCACGATGCACATTGGCATTATCATGGTGATAATAGTGATTCATGGCGTCGATCACTTGCTGGGGCTTCTGACTCGTTGCCGCCGTGTCTAGATAACACAGTGGATAACCATCGTTAGATTGAGCAAGGGTAGGGAATTGTGACCGCAGCGTTGAGAGATCCATTAATTGATCCAAGGTTATCGATAAAAATAAAAGGCGCTCAGATCTTCTAAGATCTGAGCGCCTAAAGCAAGTTAGACGATTAGAAATATCGCTTTAAGGGCTGCTTTTAAGGGCAAGGGAAGCGATATAACAGAGCTAATTCATCTAAGCGTAGTTGCAACTCGGGAGAAATGGCGCAGTGAATGCTGTCTATATTCTCTTTAAGCTGCTCAAGATTGGTGGCACCTATGATGTTTGATGCGACAAACTTCCTTGAGTTTACAAAGGCTAAGGCCATCTGCGCCGGGCTCATATTGAATTCGCGCGCCAGCTCTACATAGGCACTGGTCGCTTCGAGTGCCATCCGAGTGCCTGTATAGCGTGCGAAGCGCTTAAACAGGGTCATTCTCGCGCCTTCAGGCCATTGGTCATTGAGGTATTTCCCAGACAGGGCGCCAAAGGCCAGTGGAGAGTATGCTAATAGCGGCACCTCTTCGCGATGACTGATCTCAGCCATCCCCACTTCATAGCTGCGATTGAGCAGATTATAGGGGTTCTGCACCGAGACGATTTTAGGTAAATCATGTTTCTCGGCTAAGCGTAGATACTCCATAAAGCCCCAAGGCGTTTCGTTAGATATGCCGATATAGCGGATTTTCCCCGCTTTGACGAGATCGGCTAGCGCCTCTAGGGTGTCGATGATTGGGGTGAGCTTTTCATGTTCATCTTGCTGATTGTAGCTTAGCTCACCAAAGAAGTTAGTGTGTCTATCGGGCCAGTGAACCTGATACAGATCGATAGTCTCTAGCTGTAGACGCTCGAGGGAGGCATCGACCGCGGCGTGGATATTACGCCAATCTAAAGCCATGTTAGGGCGAATATAGTCGCTCTTACCGCCGGGGGCGGCGACTTTAGAGGCAATAATTAGATTGTCGCGATTACCTCTTTGCTTGAGATAGTTGCCAAGAATGCGTTCAGTTTCGCCTTGAGTCTCTGCTTCTGGAGGAACGGGGTACATCTCGGCGGTATCGATGAAGTTAATTCCTGCAGCAATCGCATAATCGAGCTGCTCGAAGGCTTGCGCTTGTGTGTTTTGTGCGCCCCAGGTCATTGTGCCTAAACAGATTTGGCTAACATTTAAACTCGAATGTGAAAGACGTCTATATTCCATAAAAACTCACTTAATACCTGAATTAATTTGAGGCTAGCAAGCTTTCGCTATAAAAACCATCAGCTTATCATTGGTTTGATGCTTGCCTCATGTAAATAGATTAGTCGTTAGATAGCGGCCGTAACATGGCAATCTCGCAAGCATCGTGACCGGTATTGCCCAGCGGACTATCGAGATGTGTAAACCCTAAAGATTCATAGAGTTTGATGGCTTCGACTAGGTTGGCGGTGGTTTCCAAATAGCAGGAGTTAAAGCCCTGTTCGGCCGCAAAACGAAGGCCTTGCAAGGCTAAACGCTTAGCAAAGCCTTTGCCGCGCACTTCGGGGAGGAAATACATCTTCTGTAATTCGCAGACTCCTTTCTCACCAGCAAGGGGCGCGATGCCAGCACCGCCTAAGATCTTATTATCCAATTCGATTACCCAATACCTGGCATTATCTGCCTGATACGCTTCATTGAGGCTGTCGAGACTCTTATCAGCCACACCGTAGCCTTTATCTGCGGTGAGGCCATATTCATCTGATACCTGACGGATCACTTGGGCGATTTGAAGATTATCTTTCGCCTCAATCTCTCTAACTTTGTAGTCTTGCTGAGATTTAGACTGCTTGAGCGCCTTGTTGTAGTGGCCTAAAGCGATTTCGAGTGACAGGATCTGCTCTTGAGTGAGTTGCGCCATAATCTCGGTGAAGAGTTGGTTTTGCTGCTCATCCAGTTTATTCAGTAGCTTTTTCCCCTTAGGTGAAAGCTGTACGACTAAGCTGCGGTTGTCTCTTGGATTAGATTGAGATGTCGCAAAGCCCTTATCTACTAACTGGCTCACGGCGCGGCTGGCATTGGATTTATCGATATTAAGAGTATCGGCCAACTGTTTGATGGAGTGTTGGCTTTCGCCGAGTTCGATCAGACTATGGGCCTGAATTGGCGATAACGGCAGGTTGCCGCAGGCGGCATCTAATAATCCCAGTTGGCGGATTAGCTGCCTAGAGAGGCGACGTAACTGTGAAGAGACACCAGAACTGTTGGGCAGAGCTTGATTCATCGAATAGTGTTTGTCAGTTGCGATTAACAACTAACTTACGAGGGCTAATTATCAAAATCAAGCGTCTTAAGTGAAAAATAATAAAGTGCATGCTAATTAATATACAGCTCTGGGTGTAGAATAGGCGCCATTGCCAGGATGATAGCTTGAGTGTAGACGCTTTGACGGCTGGCATGGCCGTTGGTTAGTAGCGCGATAGCGCCGCCTTTCTGTTTAATATTGACCGTATTGAACATCTTGTCCATCACAGAACCAAGTTCCTCTCCCTGAGTTAGCGCTTGGTAGACAGGTATCGGTAGCGGTAATAAGGCACTGCGCCCAATGCTGAGTTGCTCCTTATGGGCAATCGCAATATAGGCAAAGGTCGCTGGTCCATGTTCAAACTTATCAACTCCTCCCTCCATCGCTAAATAAAAGTCTGCCTGATGGTGAGCTTGGCAGTGTTTGACGCGATTGATCGCCCCTAAGCGGGTTTCGGCTTCAGTCATAGGTTGATCGCTTACTAATGAAGCAGCGCTTACTCCTTGGCATTCGATATCGCTATCGGGAAAAAGAGTCGTTAAGGCTGCTTGTGCTGCACCGACTTTAACTGGGTTTGTTGAGCCGACAATAACAGTCATTGTTTTTTTCATTGGGTATTTCTTCAATTTTGTAGGGAAATGATCTTGCTGAGTTTATTGTTTTTTTTACTTGGTTTCACCTTGAAAAATGTTCGCAAACGTTACTTGTTTAGCAGTTGAATAACCCAGGTTAACTTATACGCGATAAAAATTTACAAAATTTAGCATTAGATTAGCTAATGACAGAGGGAATTTCGTCTTGAAAAACCGTGATCGGCTTCAAGAACTACTGACCGATTGTCAGGTGGTGTCGTATAAATGGTTTTTTTGTGACTTATGTCCGTCAGCGTATTTTCCGAATTCGACCGCGTACATGAGTAATTCATGATTTACGTAACGCTTATGTTAATGCTCGGTTCGATTGGGTTGCGATAGTGAATACAAAATGAAAACTTATTACATGATTTAGGAGATCTAGCTCTCAATTTGATTAGGATTTGAAAATCAATTACAGAATGTGAACTCAGATCAATATTTGGGCCATGCATTAGGATATTCTTAACCGCGAAATTACTCCTGAGATCAAAATTTACTGGTGTTTCTCAGCACCTTCAAGGTAACAAGAATGCAAAAAGACGCGATCTGTACACAAGAATTGGTACAAAATGATACGGCAACGACTAAGTCATTGCCTTGGACACGTCAAGATACGACTTGGATGTTGAGTTTGTTTGGTACAGCGGTTGGTGCCGGAATTCTATTCCTACCAATTAACGCTGGTATGGGTGGTTTTTGGCCACTAATGGTGATGGTTGCTATCATCGGCCCAATGACTTATCTAGCCCACCGTGGATTATCACGTTTTGTTTGTTCATCAAGCAAGCCTGGTAGCGATATTACACACGTTGTTGAAGAGCACTTTGGTGTTGGCGCGGGTAAGGCAATTACTCTGCTTTATTTCTTTGCTATCTACCCAATCGTTTTGATTTACGGTGTAGGTATTACTAACACAGTTGAAAGCTTTATCGTTAACCAGCTAAACATTTTTGTGGAAGTTCCACGTTTAGCGGCTGATGGTGCACCTATGCTAACTGAAGCTGGCGTGCAGATCATGGATAAAGTGTCCGGTGTGCCACGTTGGTTGCTATCTGGTGGCCTTATCATCGCTATGATGTCTGTAATGGTTGCGGGCGAGAAAATGATGCTTAAAGTGACTCAACTATTGGTATACCCATTAGTTGCTATCTTAGCATTCATGTCTTTCTACTTGATCCCTGACTGGAAGATGGACGCGCTACAAGTTGTACCACAAGCAGGTGAGTTCCTAGGTACCGTTTGGTTGACTATTCCAGTATTGATTTTTGCATTCAACCACTCGCCAGCGATCTCCCAGTTCTCTGTATCGCTAAAGCGTGAGCACGGTGTTAATGCGGCACGTAAAGCTGACGTTATCTTACGTAACACCACATTGATGTTGGTTGGTTTCGTAATGCTATTCGTAGTTTCATGTGTATTATCGCTATCACCTGCACAGCTTGCAGAAGCTAAAGCGATGAACTTGCCAATTCTTTCTTACTTGGCAAACGTGCATGAAAGTGGATTTGTAAGCTACTTCGGTCCATTCATTGCTTTCGTTGCGATTATCTCTTCTTTCTTCGGCCACTACATGGGTGCGACTGAAGGTATGAAAGGCCTAATCACTAAGCAATTACGCTCAAGTGGCAAAGAAGTTTCTGATGCTAAGTTAAACAAATTTATCTTAGGTTTCATGTTCCTAACTATCTGGGGCGTGGCAGTTATCAACCCAAGCATTTTGGGTATGATTGAAGCGCTAGGTGGCCCAATTATCGCGGCTATCCTTTACCTAATGCCAATGTACGCGATTCACAAAGTGCCAGCTTTGGCTCCATACCGTGGTCGTTTCAGCAACATCTTCGTTGTGGTTGCAGGTCTACTTGCAATGACTGCGATTCTATTTGGATTAGTGTCTTAAATAGATAGCAGCTGGACGCCTAAAGATTGCATGCGAGCATCTTAAAGCGTCCAGCTTTTTTAGTTCCATTTGTTTGTCGAAGCCAGGAGTTATCCCGGCTTTTCCTCTTTTTTTCGAGGTGATTTTTATGTTTAGCGCATTTGATATTTTTAAGATAGGTGTGGGTCCATCGAGCTCTCATACTGTCGGGCCGATGAAGGCCGCTAAAGAGTTTGTCGATGATGTACGTCAATCGGGTCAGCTAGAGCAAGTGACTCGCTTAGGTGTCGAAATTTTTGGTTCTTTATCTTTAACGGGTAAAGGCCACCATACCGATATCGCTATCATCGTAGGTCTAGGTGGAAACTCACCTGAGAGCGTTGATATTGATGCGATCCCAGGCTTTATCGCTCAGGTTGAGCAGACGCAAAAGCTACCTATGGGCCAGGAAAAGCACCTTGTGGACTTCGGTCTAGATGCTGTTCTATTCCATGACTATGCCTTGCCACTACACGAAAATGGCATGAAGCTGCACGCTTACAAGGGCGATGAGCTAGTGATGAGTAAGACCTATTACTCGACAGGCGGTGGTTTCATCGTTGAAGAATCTAAGTTCGGTAAAGACGTTGAAAACCCGGTCGAAGTACCTTACCCGTTCAACTTTGCAGATGAGCTATTAGCAACATGCCAAGAGACTGGCATGAGCATCAGCAGCATCATGTTCAAGAACGAATTGGCCTTCAACAGCGAACAAGCGATTTACGATGGTTTTGGCGCAGTATGGGACACCATGCGTCAAGCGATCGAAAAAGGCTGCCAGACTGAAGGCGTTCTTGCAGGTCCGCTAAAAGTGGCTCGTCGTGCGCCTGCACTATACCGCCAGCTATTAACCGGTGAGCGTCTATCTAGCGACCCAATGGAGATCGTTGACTGGATCAACGTATTCGCTATGGCGGTGAGTGAAGAGAACGCAGCCGGTGGTCGTGTGGTGACTTCACCAACTAACGGTGCGGCGGGTATTATCCCTGCGGTATTGGCTTACTACGATAAGTTCATCAAGCCAGTCGGTAAGCAAGAGTACACGCGTTTCTTCCTAGCGGCGGCAGCGATTGGCTCACTATATAAGCGTAACGCTTCTATCTCTGGTGCGGAAGTAGGTTGTCAGGGTGAAGTTGGCGTAGCTTGTTCAATGGCGGCTGCGGGCCTTGCTGAGATCATGGGCGGTAATGCGGCGCAAGTATGTATGGCTGCTGAGATCGGCATGGAGCACAACCTAGGTTTGACCTGTGATCCAGTAGCGGGTCAGGTTCAAGTACCATGTATCGAGCGTAATGCGATTGCTGCTGTTAAGGCGATCAACTCATCACGTATGGCGATGCGTCGTAACTGCGCACCAAAAGTGAGCTTAGACAAAGTGATCGCCACCATGCTTGAGACGGGCAAAGATATGCACGTTAAGTACCGTGAAACTAGCCAAGGTGGTTTGGCTATCAAGGTCACTAGCATTTGCGGTTAACTTTTGTTGCTTGACTCCGTCAGCAATCAAATAGCAAAAAGGCCATCAAAACGATGGCCTTTTTAATGTCTTAAATTTGTTGGCACTGGTTATTAAGATTACTTCTGTTCGTACATCAAGTAGTAGCTTTGCTCCATGCCTAGGGCGCTGTAGGTACGTTGGGCATTGGTGTTATCTTGCTCGACATAGAGTCTAAAGCTAGCGGCGCCGCCATTTTCTGCGGCAATATCTTTAACGGCTTGATAGAGCTTGCCATAGATCCCTTGGCGGCGATTCTCTGGGCGGATATAGACACTTTGGATCCAGTAGTAGTCTTTAGCGCGCCAGTCACTCCACTCGAAGGTCACCATCAATGAGCCAACAATCTCACTATCGACCTCTGCAACGAGGTAGAAGCCTTTCTCTGGTGAGGTCAGTAAGGTATTAACGCCTTTTTCTAGCGCTTGTCCATCTAAGCTTAAGCCTTCAGTTTCCTCTGCCATCGCTTGGTTAAAGTTAATTAGGGCTTGAAGATCGGCAGCTTGGCCTTTACGAATAATCATTTTTAGGGATCCTTTTTTTGCGGCTACTTTAGCATGAAGTGGCAACTGCTCGATATTTTTTGCAATTATTATTCGACTAAAGTCGAACTCTGCTAGACTTTTTCTATGGCCTTCATAGTATTGGAGTGGTGATGAAAAAGGTGAAATCGACAGCTTCAAGCTCTATAAATTCCACAGAATCAACAGCTTCACCAGAGTCGACTGCTCAGTCTCAGCCTGTTGTTCAGTCTGAGCAAGTTAGGCATGCATGGCACTTTGCTCTAACACTACTCACATTCGGTGTCTGGGGGCTCGTCTGGTGGTGGCTTATCTTACGTGCCGAGAAAAAGCAGATCTTCTCTGGCTTCGATGATGCATATTGGAGCTATCTTATTGAGCGCGATCAGCCGCCAGCTGCACTTCATCGAATGCATTTCTCTAAAAATGAGAAAAACTCAAAATTTGAGGCCTAAAATTACGATTTTCTCAATGAGCTAGTAGTTATTGTTGTGACTAATCCATGGAATGTATCAGCGTGATACAGATCATCTCTCGCTTCTAAAGCTTATGCTAAACTGCCGCGTTATTTTTGAGCTAGTAATTTGCTGGTAGTCCTTCCTTCAATCGTTTCAAGGTTTAAATATGTCAAGTCAACAACCTTCGCTGGTGAAAAAAGTGTGGTCGAGCTGGATGTCTGTGCCTCTGTGGTTACAGATCATGATTGGTATGCTGTTAGGTATTTTAACTGGGGTTAGCTTGGGTGAACAGGCGACCTACTTGAAACCAATTGGAACGCTATTTGTTAATACTATCAAGATGTTGATTGTACCTTTGGTCTTCTGCTCTTTGATTGTAGGCGTGACCTCAATGCAAGATACGGCCAAGATGGGCCGCATTGGTTTCAAGTCGTTCGCTTTCTACTTAGGCACCACTTCTATCGCGATCACCTTAGGTCTAGCTGTTGGCCACTTTATGCAGCCGGGTACAGGCCTAGATATGGTGCCTCATGAGACCGCTGCCGTTATCAAAGAAGCGCCATCGGTGATGCAAACTCTGATCGATATCGTGCCAACTAACCCGATTGCTGCACTAGCCAGTGGGCAGATCCTGCAGGTGATCGTATTCGCCGTAGCACTCGGTATCGCCCTAGTACTGATTGGTGAGCACGGTAAGCCTGCGATCAAGGTGTTCGAAAGCCTTGCAGAAGCTATGTACAAGCTAACCGATTTGGTGATGAAGCTTGCACCATACGGTGTGTTTGGTCTGATGGCATGGGTGGCAGGTGAGTATGGTGTCGATATGCTGATGCCACTGATCAAGGTGATTATTGCGGTTTACATCGGCTGTTTCCTACATGTTGTCGGTTTCTACAGCTTTGTTTTAGTCGTGTTTGCCAAGTTAAATCCAATGCAGTTCTTTAAAGGGATCAGCAACGCGATTGCCGTGGCTTATACCACATCTAGCTCTGCAGGCACGCTGCCAGCGAGTATGAAGTGTGCCAGCGAATACTTAGGCGTGAACAAGAAGATCTCAAGTTTCGTACTGCCTTTAGGTACCACGATCAACATGGACGGTACTGCGCTTTATCAAGGTGTGACTGCGCTGTTTGTTGCTCAAGCATTTGGTATCGATCTGACTTGGGTCGACTATATCACCATCATTCTAACGGCAACACTTGCCTCAATTGGTACTGCGGGCGTACCTGGTGCGGGACTAGTTATGTTGACCTTAGTACTCACTACAGTGGGTCTGCCACTTGAAGGTGTTGCGTTAATTGCTGGTATCGACCGTATCTTGGATATGGCACGTACCGTAGTGAACGTTTCTGGCGACCTAGTGGCAACAACCGTGATTGCGAAATCAGAAGGTGAGATCGATGTTGAGCACTATAATGCTAACGCCGAAGAGAGTGCAGAGATGGCTGAGAAGCTAAGCTCTTAATCCTAGCGAGCAAAACTCAGGCTCATCTCTAATGGTGAGCCAATAAAAAAACCGCCTTAATGGCGGTTTTTTTATGTCTGGAACATTTATGGCGATTTGCCAAGGATGGCAAAAAATCGTCGTTATGTCTGGAACATTTATGGCGATTTGCCAAGGACGACTTTCTCAAAATAAAAAATCGTCGTTATGTCTTATCTAGCTTAGTAATTACATCTTGCTCAGTATTAAGATCGTCTTGTTATCGGCGTCTTTTAGCAGGAGTTTACCGTTAGCCATCTGGGCTTGGGTGACGGCTGGTATCACTTGCATCACGCGCTGCTCTTGTGCCATTAGCGCATCAACACAGGCCTTCATTGTGCTACCAGCAGGCTGTAGTTGTAGCGATTGCCCGGCTAGTACATAGTTACCAAAAAAGTTATTACAGCTGTTGTTGCCAGTGAGTTTACCTTCGGCTTCAAACGTCAGTTGGGCTGGGCTGTAATCGATGACAGGTTGGCCATTTGCAGACTCGATATGCCATGTGCCCTCGATAGCTAAATCCTCTATTTGAGTTGGAGAAGTCGACTGGCAAGCAGTTAAACCCAATAGCAAACTTGCTACGATTAAGGATTGTTTTATCATGTTCGGGATCCAAGGTGATTAATATCAATATATTGTGAGTATTTTAGTACAAAATCAACAGAGAAAAGGCGACTTATAGTGGAAAAAAGTGTAATAAAACCGCTAAAAATATTGCATTGGTTAGGCTTAAGTATGTTGCTATGTGCAGTGGGCATCTATTTTCTATCCGAAATGTCACAGCAAGTTGAAGGTATGGTTATGATTGCTAGTTTAGCTGGCCTCGGCATGGTGATGATGTCACCTTTCCCAATCGCGCTGTTTTTAGAGTGGGCGCGCAAGCAAAGTCCAGATTAACAGCCTATTCTAGAAGCTAGAACACTCGTAAACTCGTTGCGAGGACGCTTCGCGGCTAGAGCGGACTTCGTCCTGCTATACAGTCAAAAGATAGCATTGCGTTTTTAATGTAGGTTGGGCTTTAGCCCATCAGCCTTACGGTTTAATGTGCCAGTGTTGACGGCATAAATGCCGACCTACAATTGTGCCTTCGATGGTAGCGCTTTTCCGTCTTGGCTTTTATCGGCAATTCCGGCTGTTTCGTGTTTGCTTGTTCGGTTTTATTTTCGATTCTTCTCTAAATCTGCGATAGCTTCTTGCTGCATTGGGAGCAACGATAGCTGGGTATCTGGCGTAAAAAAGCTCTTACCGACAACGAGGTTTATCTCTGGTGCCTCTTTGTGTACTTGTTTACGCAGGCGTGCAATCAAGCTATCGAGATTAGACTCGTTATCGACGAAGGCGAGAATAATAAATTGATCGTTCTGAATTCTGGCAGAGATATCGGCCTCGCGCATGCTATCGGAGATGATCCGAGCAATAATACGAGTGCGTTGAGACTCGGTGTATTTTTGATGACGTTGCGGCGAGGACTGTTCTTCTAAGACGATCAGTCCGGCGTGAGAACCGAAGCGGCGACTTAAGCTGAGTTGTCTTGGCGCCATCAGGTTGAATCCGTAGGGGTTGAGCATACAGGTAAACTCATCTTGCACCGACAGCCTCTGCAGCTGCCCCATCAGGTACATCTGCTTTAGTTCACCTTGGAGCAGTGCCTTAATGGAATCACAGACCGCTGCGGAAGTGGCTGTTATGCAGTCGCGGGCTGGATCACAAATGACTAGGCAGCCAAAAAGTCGTCCATCTGGCCAATTGAGTTTGAGCGCTAACAGTTTACCGAAGTCAGTAAAACTGCCACCGATTGTTACAGTGTCTAATGGGGTTAATCCATAGCAGGCACTTTCGCAGATGGCATCGATAAGCCCCTCTCTTTGAAGCATGGCGCCCGTGGTTAAGCTGCTATTGGGGAGCTTTTGGCTACAAATGATCTGCGCATCTTTGCCATTAGATTGGATAATGAGGGTGTTTTTAGATTGATAAAGGTCGCTAATTAAATCGACTTGCTGCTGCCATCGAGGCAGGTTAATGGCGGGATGATCCATTTCCCGTAGCCAACTATTATGATTGATTTTTGGGGCTAACATGGTTGGGCTCACTTATTTTTATTGGGGCCGTGTTCTGGCTTTATTACGCGAGAATCATCGAATAACTATACTGGCTTTTACTGGTTGGATAAATGTTAAAAGTGTGAAATCTTGATCTGTGATTGTCTAAGTTATGCTCATCGGATCTCTTGGTTAGCAGTTTATAAATGGCAGATAACATGACTGGTGAAAATCGATAGTTTGAAGCCTAACGACAGCCACCTTAATTCAGCTATAATCGGCGATAAATAAGTGTTTTTACTGCACAGTATGTAGAGTGAGCCTAGATAAAACAGATGAATAAAACAGATGAAGATTAGACGAGCTAAGGCCGCGGACATTACCGCTCTGGCCGCTCTGGAGCAGAAGCATTTACTGGATGAGTTAGCGGCCGATAAGCGTGATAATTCGTTACAAGGGCAGTCTTTCACTCAGGCAGACTTAACCACATTGGTTAACCAGCATTGGGTCGTAGTGGCTGAGGTTGAAGGGGAGATTATCGGTTATGTGATTGCTGGTCGTTGGTCCTTCTTCAAACAGTGGCCTATCTACCGAAATCTGCTTAATCGTTTGCCTCGTCTCGATTATGAGCGTGCCAAGTTGACAGAGAAAAACTGTTGTCAGTATGGCCCAATATGGATAAATAGTAGTCATCGTGGCCAAGGCATTTTTGAAGCGTTAGTGGCTTTGCTTAAAAAGTTAGTCGCCAACGAGTTGTCTTATATGCTGACCTTTATCGCTGAAGACAATGGGGGCTCTTTCGCTGCTCATACTCGCAAAGGCGGTATGCAAGTTATCGATTACATCAGCTTCGATGGTCGTGATTATTACCTATTAGTGTTACCCACTAGCGAAAGCTATTTCTAAGGATCTTTATGTTGTCTGAATCAGTCGCCTCAATTTTTACACCATACCTAACATTAAACTTGTCGGCTTTTGATAATTTGAAGTTGGTTGTGGCAGTGTTAACCGATAAGGGCGAAGAGTGTCACGCTCTTGAGGCTGAGGTTCTCTTTGATGGTAAGCAGCAAAGTGCTTATCTGGTGCGCTGGAACAAGTACTTTATTTATTGTGGTCGCACTAACTCATACGGTAATCAAATTGATGAGGTTGTCGATTTAGATGCGATTATAGCCGAGTCGATTCAGGTGCTGCAGCCACCAGTACTTTCTATGCAACAGGTGGAGTTTATGTGCATGGAGAATGCACACTTTGACCATTGTTAATGGTGTTTGATAGTAGTTAGTTGTTGCAAACGATTGAGCTTCTGACGTTAGCAAGCTGCGCTTGATAAAGACCATGTGCTTTCAGCTCACACTTGGTTGAGCAGGGGGAGTTAGTCAACTACCCCCTTAGCGAACTCTTTCAAAAGGCTGTTAGTGTCAAAAGACTCTCTGTCTCAAAAGACTTCTAGTTTCAAAGGCTTCCTACTTCAAAAGAGTCTGCTTTAAAAGAATCACTTTTTCGAAAGAGTTTAGGCCGCCGCGATACAAGTTGCTGAGCGACCTTGGCCGGGATCGACAGGATTATAATACAGGTATTATTGTCTTTTTAAACCAATCGGTGAGCAAGTCACGTTCGTAAGGGAAAGGGTCGTTTCCTATGGGCTGGATATCCATTAGGAAGCCCATGTTATTAAGTTTTTCACTTCCTGATTTTATGACTTTTCCATTCTGAGTTAATGTGTAATCAAAATGAATTTTGGGCGGGTAGAGATCGGTAACTACGCGAATATCGTCAGTGGATGCACCAAAAGTCGGTTGCACATCTCCGGCTAAGTCTACGTTTGTCACGGTCAGGTCGAGCTGTTGGTCGTTAGCTAAGTGTTTATTCGCGAGTTTTCCAAGCTCTTTAGTCAGCTCGGCAAACAGGTATTGTTCAAACTTTGATTGTACTCCAACACTGGCTTCAATATCGCTGTAATCATTGGTGCTTTGCCAAAGGATATTTACATTACCATCATTGGTGAGAAAGTTTTGCGGCTCAGTGGGCTGCTGTTGTTGAGCACAACCGCTTATTGTTAATGTCGCGGCAACGATTACTGTCATTAGTAAGTGTTTCATAACGGCTCCGTTTTATTTCAGGTTTATCTATTTATAACTCAGATTTTTGATTTAGCGAATTTGAGCTTTAATAAGACTACGCCTAACAACTTAAGCAATCAAACCTCCTATGAACTTATAGTTAGACTGCTGCTAACAATTAACCTTGCGGCGCTTCGCCTGTACTTGCTAAAGAGTAGAGTCAAGGTGGAGAGCACTGTCCCGGCTTGTGATTTTCTCTTAGGCAAAAATACTGTTGCTAACGCATTTATTTATCCGTTTTAGCGGCCTTTGAATACTCGTTTAGTCTCTTTTGAATATAGGTTTCTGCAACTAAACAAAGCAGTGAATATTAAATTGAATCGTTATTGGGTTATTCAGCCTTAGTGCATCTCTGGCACTTTTAAGCTAAATCCTATCGATTGGGAACATTTCAGCGTTTTGTTAACGTTTGTTAGATGGTAACGTGCTAACAATCACACAAATAAAATTGAGTTTAACATTTTTGTATCAGATGGTTATCTTTTTGCGATCCGTTATGGAACTGGTTTTTAACTTGAGACGATTGTTCTGAGCTATGCCTCGCATTGAGTAACATTGCGAGGATTGCAACCGAGGTAGTCACACTTTATCTGTCGTCAGTTCGATAAATTTCACTTGCCCCGTTTAAGAGGGCTAAACATAAGTGAGTGGAATTGATGATGAAAATATTCGATATGAAAGTTGCAACATTAGCAACCCTCATCGGGTTATTGCTAAGTGGCTGTTCAGGCGATGATGGTGAGAATGGCAAAGATGGTGATCCTGGTATTCCAGGAAAGCCCGGGATCCCAGTAGCAACAGATGCGAAAGCATTAACCGTTGCAGTGGATACCATTTCTGTAGGCGCTCAGTCAGATATTACTTTTACAGTAACCAATGAAAAAGATTTACCCGTTGTCGGGTTACAGAATTTTGGTTTTATTCTATCGGGGCTAGAGCAAGGAGTTGAAGGGGACGCGAATCAATGGAAGCTGCTTAGCTCTGAGGCATGCCCTGCTAGTAAATATTCAAAATGTGGAGCACTGGTTGATAATCAAGATGGTAGCTATACCTATCGCTTTGAAAAGGACATTACATCCGAGTCCGCTTTTACAATTACTGATGACAAGACCCTGAGGTTAGTGCTCCGCACGGGTGGGGAAGCCGTTGGTGCAACGGAAGTTTCCTATGCAAACACACATGTTGATTTTAGTGGACAAGGTGAAGCTGCACATTACACCAAAAATGTTGTTAACAACCAAAACTGTAGCAGTTGCCATGATGACTTCGCAATTCATGGTGGAAAGTACACCGAAGTAGAAACGTGTGCAGCTTGTCATACGGATAACAAAGTAAGTGATATGAGCAAAGTATTCCCAATGCTGGCTCATGAAGCACATATTGGTGTGATTTCAGCACCTGTTGGAGGGTGTGACAATTGCCATTTTGAAAATGAACAGGCAACAGATTATGCAAACTGGAAAATGGTGCCAACTGCTGAGACTTGTGTAACGTGTCATAGTGATGTCGACTTTAAGGAAGGGGTAAATCATTGGCCTTATGCAGATAATAGCCAATGTGCGAGCTGTCATACTCCTGAGGTTATCGAGAAACTGCATTTAGCCACCTACCAAGGCCAAAATGAGCGTCGTGCAAACCTTCATTTAACTGTGACTGATGCAAAAATGGTTTCTGCACCGCAAGCGGATGAAAATAAAGGGACACCAGGTTCTTACGTGCAGCTGACTGTTGATATTTTAGATAAAGATGGTAACAGCCGTAATGAGCAGCTTGATAAAGTTAACTACCTATATTACGCAGAGTTTTATATAAACTGGGGCGGTCAAGATATGGGAATGGGACTCGGTGAAAATGTTGCCGCTGGTCGCGGTAAAATCTTACGAGTTCACACTAATAAGGGGCCTTATCCTGGTTATTCAGACAAGCCTATAGTGCTCAATTATGAGAATGGCAAGACGACCTATGAGATCGGGCCATTTGAAATGGAAGATGAGTTCGAAGGGGATATTAGTGATAACTACGGCATCGTGACCCCAAGGATCTGGTTCTGTATGGATGCCAGTGGTGAAAACATCATGGACTGTGATGGTCAGACCGACTGGAGCAATGGTGCAGCAGGATATAACTGGTTAGAGTTCTTCGATAACAAGGGCTTGCTCCCTGAGCGTCCACGTCGCGAAGTGGTGACCAACGAATTATGCGGCGACTGTCATGGTACAACGACCTCTGAAGATGGTTTTGTACAGATGACATTAAACTGTCGAAATTGCCATTCTAAAGCGGGTGATAGTGAGTTTCATGGAACCACTTGCGTATCAGGTAATGTCGACAGTGAAGAACAGATTTTGCTTAAGAACTTGATGCCTCGTGGTGAACGAGACTGGACGACAGCATCAAATGCGGCTGAAGAGTGTATGGCTTGCCATAATGCTAACGTGCCTCCAACTCAAGTGATCCGAGATGCCCATACCAAGCAAGGTGATAAAGATTACGTTGAACAACTTACAATGAGTCATCCTGATCAAAAAGTGTGGATCCACTCTATGCATGCTAACAATCGTGCTAATCAGGGCGGCGAAGGCTGGAGACGTAATGTCGAGTACTCAGCTGATCTGGCAAACTGTGCTAAGTGCCATAAGGGCGATAGTTACGATGCCAAGTATCTTGTCGGCCGTAAGCCATTGGCATTGGATCTTGATTACATGGACACATACACCGATCCCACTAACCCTATCAATGGTCGCTATGCGGTTGATGCAAAAGCTGATGCTTATGTCTCGCCTACTGCAGCAGTGTGCCTAAGCTGTCACGGTAAACGTGCCGCTGAAGCGGGAGAAGATCGTCGCCAAGTGCGTAATGAGGTGATTGCCCATATGAAGCAAAACGGTGCGCAGTTTGGTGTGCCACTCAATGAGTATAGCGGCGAAGAGTCGTGTGCTGTTTGTCATAATCTGAATAACCTGAAGGAATCTCATAACCTTAAATAGCGTTAGAACCCTGCAATTATTCGGCCCTAGCAATTTTGCTAGGGCCTTTTTTTAACAGGGTCACATTTATTAACAAAGTCTAAACTCTTTTTCTAAAACCTCAGTTCAAGTCAGGTTTAAATGAGTGATGAAGACATAGAATAACCGAAGGGAAACGCCAAGGATTGCAGGAGAAAGAGGTTAGCTTGTGAAAATAACAGAATTTTTAATTATAGATTTAGATGCAAGAGATTTAGTTGATCTGAAGACCTCGGAACGGCATGCTCTTTCTCTTGCTGAATTAGAAGTTTTAAAGTGCCTTGTCAATCACGTTGGTGAAGTCGTGAGTAAGGAGCAATTAAATATTGCTGGTTGGCCTGGACGTATTGTAGCCCCTTCTTCTCTAACTCAGTGTATGAGTAGTTTGAGAAAAAAATTAATATCGCAAACTGACATTGAGTTGAAGAATATTCCGCGCTATGGCTATAGCTTATGTATAGTCGATGAAAACAATGCAAACGCAGAAGATAAATCTGTAGAGCCTGCATCTGAAAAACAGCAGGCATACACGAACAATATTGATAATAAATTAACTGATAGACGAGCGACTGTTAATTACCGCAATCGTTTCACATGGGCTGCATCAGTCGTCATGATGGGACTTATTATTACGTTACATTTTACTGGTGGGCTCAAGAAGGCGGTGAACTACCTTTCACTCCTTACTGAACCACAAGTCGCTGCAATTACCACTCACAATCTTGAGTTTGCGCATACATCCTCTTTAGTCAATAAGGTCTTCTTAGATTCGCAGTTAAATGAAGCCTCTCAAAAGACCAATAGTTTAGATCAGCTGATTGCGAATTGGTTTAACTACGAAAGCGTCTTGCCAGCTTCAAGTGAGAAGCAGTTATTTACCTATGATAATGGTTATTACGAGTCAGTTGCTTTGTGTAATGACTTTGAAAGTACTTGTAGTGATAAGCAGCCACTTAACTTAGTAAGAACTGCAGATGCACCATTAGCTCCTCTTGATATTCAATGGCTGGCAGATACCAAATTGAGAATGGAGCAAGTTACATATAACAAGATTTTGCTCGATCAATTTGAATCAGACGATAAAGGAATCGTGGAAGACGTTTATCGGGCTGATGTTTATTATTACTCTGATACGAAAAATGTCGTCAGAGCTGATGTGAGATTGTCGATGATATTCGATGCGAATAATCGAGGTAAGCTGGTCGCCGCTGCTTGTATTACTGATGATATGCTCAGGGAGATCTCGATTAGGTATCAATTTAGTGGTGACTTTAAGCTGAACAAATCGGTTGTTGATGGCAAAGTGGTGAAAACCTTTTTAGTTGATGTGGATGAATACAGTTTTACTAGTCCACAGGAAGTTTCAAAAGAGTCCGCAACTATCTATCGAGAAATTCGCAAGAACGTTTTACAAAATGAGCAGATGGTTATTAGGCAAGTTTACCAAGATGAAGACAGCGGAGTATGGATGTTACCTTTATGGGGAGAAACCATGGTTTGGGCGCATAGAGAGCAAGTCTCCTTGTAGTGAATTGATTTTTAGCTGGTTCGTAATTGTTTTGGTGTAACTTGTTTGCTTTGTCATGCACAAATCTGGATTAGAGTGAGGTTTTACAGTGAGTAACTCAGACGCCAGATAATACTGCTTTTCTAACTTAGCCTAGATACGGCTGTGATTCTCCAAGCTTTGGTGAGAGATAAAAGAGTAATCCCTTAGCGTTCCAGACGCAGTTACAAATATTAGATAGAGGGCTTATGTTTATTCGAATTTGCCTAATACTGCTGATGGTGAGTTAGTGTTTTCTGTGGGTTTACGATTGGTTTGATTTCAATAAGCAATGACTATCCTGACTAGAAAGCTCTTTGCTCCCACTTATTGAAGAGTGACACGTGATGTAGAGCAAGGTATTTTTACGCCGCTATACGCTATTCAGTACTAAGCTGGCACCATAGAGGCAGTAGTTTGGTATCATAGAAGCAACAGCAGTGGTTTTTTATCTTTAAATTTTTTCGAAGCTTGCATGCTTCACCTGGAAAACAACACATGAGTAGTACATCGACACATAAACCTCGGCCTATGGTTGACCTGTTAGTGAGCATCGCCATACCCGCTTTTATCTTAATGAAGTTAAGTGGTGATGAGCAGCTAGGTGCGAGTGGTGGTTTAATGTTGGCGTTAAGCTTTCCATTAGGCTGGGGTATATTTGAGCTGATCAAATACAGAAAATTTAATTTTATCGCCTTGCTTGGCTTAGCCAATGTGCTGTTAACCGGTGGCATTGGTTTACTGGAGCTTGATCTTAAGTGGTTGGCAATCAAAGAGGCCGCGATTCCAGCGGTTATCGGCATTGCAGTGCTTATTTCGACCTTCACCTCTAAACCATTAATTAAAGCCCTTGTCTTTAATCCGGCGGTGATGGATGTTGATAAAATCAATGATAGGCTTAAACAGAACAATTGTGTGGCAGCATTTGAGCAGCGACTCATGACGGCCACCTATTTGGTTGCAGGCTCGTTTGCGTTCTCCGCCACCATGAATTACGTGCTGGCTAAATGGCTAGTCACTAGCCCAACCGGCACCCCAGAGTTTAATGAGCAGTTGGGGCAATTGAGCTTATACAGTTACCTGATGATCGCCTTGCCATCTATGGTGATGATGATGGGTATTTTTTACTATTTATGGCGCACTATTCATGATTTAACCGGGCTTAAACTGGAAGAGGTTTTAGCAAATCAGGGATAGTTGTTGTGAGAATGTTTCCCACACCCTAGGTGAACAATCAAACTTCGTTTGATAAAACTGATTCAGTTAGACTGCGTCTAACAACTAAAGTCGTGAGCTGGAAGCTCACGACCTTTATCAAGCGGAGCTTGATTGAGCTATTTTGTTAGACGAAGTCTAACTGTTAACCCTAGGCCGTAAGGCCATATCCCCACTAGACTGTGGGACTAAACCGCATTAATACTCATTCCTTATCAGAATTTTGATAGCTCAACAGCAATATAACTAAAAGTCCACGAAGAAGGTGTATCCGACTTGAAAATTATTCAGGTCAATTAAAAATATAGTGTGCTAGATTTAGTGAATGCTAATTTAATGTTAAGGATAAATGGAATTATGCTTAAACAAATATTTGCTGTTCTTTTGCTATTTGTTAGCAGCGGGGCGAATGCATACCCTCCCTGTTTTGATGAGCCTTGCATCAGCTATGACAAAGGAAGGGTTAGCTATCAAATTGACGATATGCTTACCGATGGCACAGCTGTAAAAATCTCGAGTGAAATCGAAGTGAGTTTTAAGGTGAGTCAGTATCGTGGAGAGATTGTCACTCAACCTACTTTAGCGAAGCCAATAGATACCACCATCACCATTGTCTGCGAAGATGATGTTGACTGCGACTCTATGGATGGTTTAAACCGCCATGCGGGTGAAAGGTTGATATTTTATAACGATTATCTAAGAGATAAGCCCTTCCTCGATTTAGTCGCAGCGAAACACTTTGTTTATCAAGCAGGGAAAACGGCGTTATTTACCACTAGCAATTCACTCAGCACAAGTCGAAGAGAGCTTTTGAGTACTCTGGCTAAAAATTTTGTGGATAATTTAATTTCCCAAGCGGGATCACCAATCGTTTACATCCAGTTGAAAGGTAAGAACGGATTACTACTACATCTAAAACTAGAGTTAAGTAATGATTACTGGAAAATAGTTGATACAGCTGAAGAGGGGCTGCGAGATGAGCGAAATCAACTTACCATTCATTTTAATCAGAGTGAGTATGAGGCATTTTCTAATAATCGTGCTTGGGGAGAGCATTTTCTATATGGAAGAATAAGAGTGAAAAGTTGCAGAGAAACAACAGTCACTTCAACCATAGTGAACCCTGACGGTAGCGTGTCTCAAGTGACGCGCACAGTGACGTCCTGTTGGTATGAGTACCAGTAACAGGTGCTCTAGCATTGCTCAATCATCCCCGTGAGCCGGGGGACATGGGGACATGGGGATGATTCGAAGTCGTTTATTCAACGGAGCTAGATAGGCTGCTGAAGACAGCAAAGAATAAAACGAAAGCTATCGTTGAATAGCACCAGCTAATCCCATTAACACCAACCTTTCACCATCCCCCTGATACTTGAGAAACAACTGCGCAATATCATTGGGCGCATCAGCAATGACACAAAACCCATGTTTCGCGTAAAACCCTTCTAAATGCGCCAAGGCAAAAATATACGTATTGCCCTCTGCAATGACAGACTGCAAGGCATCCATCAACTGATGCCCCACACCTTGGCCACGAAAATCTGGGTGAACCAACATGCCGGTTAAAATGGCAAATTGGCCAATAGGCCGAATGCGGGCGCTGGCTACTATTTTTGAGCAAGTGACTCCATAGGAAGTGATTTCAACGTCGTTAGCCGAAGTAGAATCAGCCTGGGTCAACACGCAGACGGACTCTTTCTGCAACAAGCGTGCATAAGGCATGTGTTGGCGGTAGAACTTCTTCACCTCGATACGCTCATCAGGCGCTAACCAAGTTAATTGCACTTTAATACTCACTATTGTTGCTGGAAGCCGAAATTATGACATTAAAAAACCGCCCTTAGGCGGTTTTTTATAGGCGTTGAATAAACAGCGCCGCACTAATCGATAACGATTAAAGACCTGCGTCAGCGCGTAGTGCTTCAGCTTTGTCAGTCGCTTCCCATGGGAACTCTTCACGACCGAAGTGACCGTATGCCGCAGTCGCTTGGTAGATTGGGCGAGCTAGGTTTAACATCTCTGTTAGACCGTATGGGCGTAGGTCGAAGTGACGACGAACTAGGTCGATCAATAGCTCTTCGCCCACTTTAGCTGTGCCAAATGTTTCGATGCTGATTGAAGTTGGCTCTGCAACACCAATCGCGTAAGAAACTTGGATCTCACAACGGTCAGCTAGACCTGCTGCAACGATGTTCTTAGCTACGTAACGTGCTGCGTATGCTGCACTACGGTCAACTTTTGATGGGTCTTTACCTGAGAAAGCACCACCACCGTGACGTGCCATACCGCCGTATGTGTCAACGATGATCTTACGACCCGTCAGACCACAGTCGCCTACTGGACCACCGATAACGAAACGGCCAGTTGGGTTGATGAAGTATTTAGTGTCTTTAGATAACCACTTAGCCGGTAGTACAGGCTTGATGATGGTTTCCATTACGCCTTCAATCAGATCAGACTGGCTTACGCTTTCACAATGCTGAGTTGAAAGTACAACCGCGTCGATACCGGCAATGCTGCCATCTGGGTTGTAAGCAAAAGTCACCTGACTCTTCGCATCTGGACGTAACCAAGGAAGTGTCTTGTCTTTACGCACTTCAGACTGACGCTTAACTAGCATGTGCGAGTAAGTGATTGGTGCAGGCATTAGCACGTCGGTTTCGTTGTTGGCATAACCAAACATTAGACCTTGGTCACCAGCACCTTGCTCTTTAGGGTCTGCACGGTCAACACCTTGGTTGATGTCTGGAGACTGCTTACCAATCACGTTTAGGATTGCGCAAGAGTCAGCATCAAAACCCATATCTGAGTGAGTGTAGCCGATGTCACGCACTGTCTTACGGGTGATCTCTTCGATATCAACCCAAGCAGAAGTGGTAACTTCGCCGCCAACCATAACCATGCCTGTTTTGACATAAGTTTCGCATGCTACACGAGCTTTTGGATCTTGCTCCAAAATTGCGTCTAGTACCGCATCAGAAATCTGATCGGCGATTTTATCTGGATGACCTTCTGAGACCGACTCAGAGGTGAACAAGTGCTTTGCCATGATGGAAAATCTCGTCTTTAAACAATTTGAATGTGTAGAAGTATCTACATCTAGACGGCTATTCTAGTGTAAATCCGAGTCGATGACACCCCTTTCACTAAATTTTGTGCAGTCACGCGCGCAATTTATTTAGTAGGCATATGACAAGTGCTTGTTATGGTTTAGATTAGCTGTTTGTAAACTAAGGGGATTTTAAGGTTTTTCTTAAGCTTGTTCTCACTATGAAATGATCTGAATTTACCCACTTAAGGATACGCAGGCGCTGAAAAAAGAGTCATTAGCCGATAAAGGCAGCCATTTGATGAGCTTAAGTTGCTTAACCTTTATTCAAGTACGCAAAATCAGCCAATATTTTTCATTCTGGGCGAATTAAATTTGCGTCCTACTGCCTAGTAGGCGAAAATATGGCTCCAAAATTTGCTGTAGGGAAGGGAAAAGCAAATACAAATTTGCGGCCCTTGTCTTTATCTAAGCCTCAATACCTCAAAACGAAGCAGGAGAGAGCATGTCATCTCGTAAAGAACTCGCAAACGCAATCCGCGCATTGACCATGGATGCTGTTCAAAAAGCCAATTCTGGTCACCCAGGTGCACCAATGGGGATGGCTGATATTGCTGAAGTGCTATGGAACGATTTCCTAAAGCACAACCCAAACAACCCTGAGTGGGTTGATCGTGACCGCTTTATCCTTTCTAACGGCCACGGCTCTATGCTTATCTACTCTTTGCTACACCTAACAGGTTACGCATTGCCAATGGAAGAGTTGAAAAACTTCCGCCAGCTTCACTCTAAAACGCCAGGTCACCCAGAATACGGTTACACACCAGGTGTTGAAACCACAACAGGTCCATTAGGCGCTGGTATCAGTAACGCCGTAGGTATGGCAATCGCAGAGAAGACATTGGCTGCACAGTTTAACCAGCCAGGTCATGACATCGTTGATCACTTCACATACTGCTTCCTAGGCGATGGCTGTTTGATGGAAGGTATCTCTCACGAAGCATGTTCTCTAGCGGGCACCCTAGGTCTTGGTAAGCTAATCGCATTCTGGGATGACAACGGTATCTCTATCGACGGTCACGTAGAAGGTTGGTTCACCGATGACACGCCTAAGCGTTTCGAGTCTTACGGCTGGCACGTGATTGCTAACGTAGACGGTCACGATAGCGACGCTATTCGCGCCGCAATCGAAGAAGCTAAGTCTGTTACTGACAAGCCAACGATGATCTGCTGCAAAACCACTATCGGTTTTGGTTCACCAAACAAGTCTGGCAGCCACGACTGTCACGGCGCCCCATTAGGTGATGAAGAGATCGCTGCTGCACGTGAATTCCTTGGTTGGAAGCACGGTGCATTCGAAATCCCAGAAAACGTTTACGCGGGTTGGGATGCTAAAGAAGTGGGTGCTGCGCGCGAAGCTAGCTGGAACGAAAAGTTCGCTGCTTATGAAGTTGCATTCCCAGAGTTAGCGGCAGAGTACAAGCGTCGTGTTATCACTGGCGAACTACCAGCCGATTTTGAAGAGAAGGCACAGGCTTTCATTCAAGAGTGTCAAGATAAAGCCGAAGGCATCGCTAGCCGTAAAGCATCACAAAATGCGATTGGTGCATTTGGTGCCATCCTACCTGAAATGCTAGGTGGCTCTGCTGACCTTGCAGGCTCTAACCTAACGCTTTGGTCTGGTTCTAAGGGTATTCAAGACGATCCAGCTGGTAACTACATCTTCTACGGTGTACGTGAATTCGGCATGAGCGGCATCATGAACGGTGCTTCACTACACGGTGGTTTCATCAACTACGGCGCAACTTTCATGATGTTTATGGAATATGCACGTAACGCAGTACGTATGTCTGCATTGATGGGCATCCAAAACATCTTCGTTTACACCCATGACTCTATCGGTCAAGGTGAAGATGGCCCAACTCACCAGCCAGTTGAGCAACTTGCTAACCTACGTATGACACCAAACATGAACGTATGGCGTCCATGTGATGCGGCTGAAACTGCCGTTTCTTGGAAGAATGCGATTGAGCGTCGTAATGCGCCAACTTCATTGGTATTCAGCCGTCAAAACCTACCAGCTCAGGCACGTAGTGCTGAGCAGCTAGCTAACGTGGCTAAAGGTGGTTACGTACTAAGTGATTGCGCTGGTACACCAGATCTGATCCTTATCGCGACGGGCTCTGAAGTACAACTTGCTCTAGATTCTGCTGCGGCATTGACTGAACAAGGTCAGAAGGTTCGCGTTGTATCTATGCCATCGACTAACGAGTTCGACAAGCAAGATGCCGCTTATAAAGAGTCTGTACTGCCAAGCTCTGTGACTAAGCGTGTGGCGATTGAAGCGGCTCACGTTGATTTCTGGCATAAGTATGTTGGTTTCGGCGGTGCTGTTGTGGGCATGACAACTTTCGGTGAGTCAGCTCCAGGTGGCGACTTGATGAAGTACTTCGGCTTTACTGTTGAAAACGTTGTAGCAACCGTTAACGGTCTATAACCAGCAGCTGTGTTAAGGCAAATGATGCAATACTCAGGCTTATGCCTCGCTCTAGCGCTAGGCTAGTTATGAGCATTGCATTGAAAAATTGCTCTAAGATACAGAATAACTGTTTAAGTATTTTTTACTTTAAGCATTTATGATACAACGGCTTACCTAACGAGGTAGGCCGTTGTCGTATCAATAAATGAGCTATTAAAGGGAATAGAAAGCTTACATGATCAGAGTCGCTATAAATGGCTACGGCCGTATTGGTCGTTCAATTCTTCGTGCACTGTATGAGTCTGCAAAACGCGACCGTATTCAGATTGTGGCGATTAACGAGTTGGCGAAACCAGAAGCGATGCTTCATTTGACTCAGTACGACACCACCCACGGTCGATTCCACACCCAAGTTAAGTTTGAAAAGCAACACATGGTTATTGGCGATGACGCCATCAAACTGCTACATGAGCCCAATCCAGAAAACCTGCCTTGGAAAGAGATGGATATCGATATCGTCTACGAGGCCACAGGGGTACTGCACGATAGAGCAGATTGTGAAGCGCATATCAAAGCGGGTGCCAAGCAGGTACTGATCAGCCATCCATCATCAAGTGATGTCGATGCCACCATAGTCTATGGTGTGAACCAAGATTTACTCAAAGCCGAACATACAGTTGTGTCTAACGCCTCCTGCACCACCAACTGTATCGTACCGGTGATTGATGTGCTCAATAAGCACTTCGAAGTTAAAAGTGGTGCCATCACCACGATCCATTCTGCGATGAACGATCAGCAGGTGATTGACGCCTATCATGATGACTTGCGCCGTACTCGCGCCGCAGGGCAGTCTATAATTCCTGTTGATACTAAGCTTGCCCGTGGTATTGAGCGCATTTTGCCGCAGATGAAAGATAAGTTTGAAGCGATCTCCGTGCGGGTGCCGACGATTAACGTTACCGCTATCGACCTTTCCGTTACGCTCAACAAGCGCGTCGATATTGCAGAGGTTAATCGAGTGCTCAAGCAAGCCAGTGAAGGCTCGTTCTCAGGCGTCGTCGGTTTTACCAATGAGCCATTGGTGTCCTGTGACTTTAACCACGACCCACGCTCTAGCATCGTCGATGGCACCCAGACTCGCGTTAGCGATGGCCACTTAGTTAAGCTACTGCTGTGGTGTGATAATGAGTGGGGCTTTGCGAACCGTATGCTCGATACCAGTTTAGAGATGATTAAGGCGAAAAGAAGGTCCTAGGTTGAAAAGAAGGTTCTAGGAAGAGCTGGTTCTAGGTTCTAGGAAGAGCTAAGACGATAAAAGCAGGTTAAAAGCCGAAGAAAGCTGAGACGGTACAAGCAAAGACGAATAAAGCCGGAAAAGCAAAAGCGAAACAGTATACCGGATTTTGACTGTATAGCAGGGCGAAGCCCGCTCTAGCCGTGAAGCGTCCTAGGGTCTAGGTCCTAGGCTCAAGGAAAGGCTAAGACGAAAAAAGCCGGTACAAGCTAAGACGATAAAGCCGGAAAACGAAAGAATATAAAAGTAGGTTTGCAGTGGCTTTGTTGTGCAGACCAGAGACTAAGCCTTGGGTGTTGTGTCCCCGAGGTTTAGTGACACAGTTTTATTTAACTTTAATTTTTTAACTTTTAACTTAAGCAATAAGGAAGCATTTAAATGGCGATTCTTAATATGAAAGATTTGGACCTTCAAGGTAAGCGCGTGCTTATTCGTGAAGATCTAAACGTACCTGTAAGCGATGGCGTAGTCACCAGTGATGCACGTCTGCGCGCCTCTCTACCGACTATCAAACTGGCCCTTGAGAAAGGTGCTGCGGTAATGGTGATGTCTCACCTAGGTCGTCCAACTGAAGGTGAGTTTAACGCTGAATTTTCTATGCAGCCTGTGGTTGATTACCTAACAAAAGCACTAGATTGTCCAGTACGCCTAGCAACAGACTACCTAGACGGTATCGAAGTCGCTGTGGGTGAAGTGGTTGTTTTCGAAAACGTTCGCTTTAACGTGGGTGAGAAGAAGAACGATGAAGCGCTATCTAAGAAGATGGCTGCACTTTGTGATGTCTATGTGATGGATGCATTTGGTACCGCTCACCGCGCCCAGGCATCGACTCACGGCGTTGGTCTTCACGCACCAATCGCGTGTGCAGGTCCATTGCTTGCCGGTGAGCTTGAGGCTTTAGGCAAGGCGCTTGATAACCCAGCGCGTCCAATGGTTGCTATTGTTGGTGGTTCAAAAGTTTCAACAAAACTGACTGTACTTGAAAGCCTTTCAACTAAAGTTGACCAACTTGTCGTTGGTGGCGGTATCGCCAACACTTTCGTTGCCGCTGCTGGCCACAAAGTGGGTAAGTCACTTTTTGAAGCGGATCTAATCGACGAAGCTAAGCGCCTTGTTGCTAATGCACAGAGCCGTGGCGGCGATATCCCTGTACCAACTGATGTGGTTGTTGCTGGTGAGTTTAGCCCAACAGCGGCTGCAACATTGAAAGATGTTAGCGACGTGTCTGACGACGATATGATTTTCGATATCGGTCCTGACAGCGCCGAAGCTCTTGCTGAGATCATCAAAAATGCTGGCACGGTTGTTTGGAACGGCCCGGTTGGCGTATTTGAGTTCGATCAGTTTGGTGAAGGTACTAAGCGTATTGCTCAAGCGATTGCCGAGTCAAATGCCTTCTCTATTGCGGGTGGTGGTGACACATTAGCGGCTGTCGATAAGTATGATATCGCCGATAAAGTGTCTTATATCTCTACAGGCGGCGGTGCTTTCCTCGAGTTTTTAGAGGGCAAAGAGCTTCCTGCTGTGGCAATGCTTGAGAGTCGCGGACAGTAATTGATGGGATCTGCTGTTAATTGATACTAATTGATGAGCAGTTACCAAATAATTACCAAACTGTATGTTGGCGGGCTTTAAATCGACATTTGTCGGGGTTACACTAGCCGCCAACAAAACAGTGCTGAAAATTGTGCATAACAGCGATAATAAAAGCGAATAAAAAGCTGTATATAACGACTGTAAATAACACTCAGAATTAAAAGTAACCGCTTTAGTGTTAGCCAGCATAGAACTGGAAACGTTAGAGCATAAAAATCCATCCAAACGATAGTGACCTTGGTGAGGCGACTCACCCTATTATTGGAGTAAAAAATGGCCTTAATTTCCCTACGTCAAATGTTAGATCACGCTGCAGAGCACGGATATGGTGTTCCTGCGTTTAACGTGAATAACCTAGAGCAGATGCGTGCAATTATGCAGGCAGCCGAAGCGACAGACAGCCCTGTCATCGTTCAGGCATCTGCTGGCGCACGTAAGTATGCCCGTCCACAGTTCCTTAAGTATCTAATGGCGGCTGCACTTGAGCAGTACCCAGATATCCCTGTTTGTATTCACCAAGACCACGGTACCGATCCTGATATCTGTCAGCGTTCTATCCAGTTAGGTATGTCATCAGTGATGATGGACGGCTCTTTGATGGCAGACGGCAAGACGCCTGCTTCATATGAGTACAACGTAGATGTGACTCGCCGTACAGTGGCTTTCGCTCACGCTTGTGGTGTTTCTGTTGAAGGTGAAATCGGTTGTCTTGGTAGCCTTGAAACCGGTATGGCGGGTGAAGAAGATGGTGTTGGCGCAGAAGGTGTTTTGAGCCACGATCAACTACTGACCACTCCTGAAGAAGCGGCTCGCTTCGTTGCCGATACGCATGTTGATGCGCTAGCAATTGCTATCGGTACTAGCCACGGCGCATATAAGTTTAGCCGTAAGCCTACTGGTGATGTATTACGTATCGATCGCATCAAAGAGATCCACGCGCGTATTCCTAACACTCACCTTGTAATGCACGGTTCATCTTCTGTACCGCAAGAGTGGCTAGAGATCATCAACCAATACGGTGGTGCTATCCCTGAAACTTATGGCGTGCCATTAGAAGAGATCGTTGAAGGTATTAAGCACGGTGTGCGTAAAGTGAACATCGATACTGACCTACGTCTAGCATCGACTGGCGCAGTACGTAAGTTCCTTGCTGAAAACCCAGCTGAGTTTGACCCGCGTAAATTCCTGAAGGCATCAATGGAAGCGATGGCAGATATCTGTACAACGCGTTACGAAGCCTTCGGCTGTGCGGGTATGGGCTCTAAGATCAAGCCTAAGTCACTACAAGCTATGTATAAAGCTTATCAGTCTGGTGAACTTGACCCACAAATCAAGTAACTTGAACCCCAAAACAGCTTAAAGCCTGTCTAGAAAATACCTGCCAACGTGCAGGTATTTTTTTGCCTGAAATCCTAGCGCATAAATATTGGAGATCCCTAAGTTATTTGTATCTGCCATTTTCAATTATTAGGACAAAATGTTAATATTGCGCCGATTTTTAGGGAATTGAGTGAATGGAGTACTAATAATATGAAAAAAACACTTACAGCTATGGCAGTGGTAATGGCTGCTCCTTTTGCTGCGCACGCCGGAGCTGATTTTGTTGAAGGCGATAAGACTTTCGCTGGTGAGGCCGAGCTTGGTGCAACACTCACGACGGGTAATACCGAAACCTCTTCAGTGAAGGGGCGTTTGAATATGATGCAGGAGTTGGGTAACTGGGAGAATCAATACCTACTCGAAGGCTTATATAAAGAAGATACCGGTGAGGTCACGGCCAAGCGTTACTACGGTGGCGTTCAAGGGGATTACAAGTTCGATGAAAAGAACTACATGTATATCACTGGTAACTACGAAGTCGATCCGTTTACAGGTTATGACTATAAGGCGGTTGCTTCTGCCGGTTACGGTCATAAGTTTATCGACAGCGGCAAGATGTTTTTAAGTGCTGAGGTTGGTCCTGGTTACATCTATAAAAAACTGGATGATGAGCAAACTGCTCTGCTAGGTTATGATAGCGAAGATAGTGTTGTAGCCCACGGCGCGGTTAACTTCACCTATGAATTCAGTGAAACCTCAAAGTTTACTCAGCTATTTGTTGCCGATTACGGCGATAGTTTAGAGGGGCGTTCTGAGTCGGCAATTACAGCTAATATTGTTGGCGCATTGGCAATGAAGTTCGCTGTGATCGTACGTTACAATGACAGTCCATTAGATGACAAGGAAAGCACAGATACAGAGACAAACATGACTCTGTTATACGCTTTTTAAACCTGTTGACAAAAGGCTTATATAGCCTGTTAAAAATCGATTAGAATCGCTCAAATTGTAAATAATTGTCAGCAAAAGGCATCCAGAGGGTGCCTTTTTGTTTTGTTATTGATGTTGTTTTAGGCGTTGAAATATTTCGCTCTGTCTAGGTATTAACCTATTTTGTGTCTATGTATCTAAGTGTATCGTTTATTGCTTAAAAGACAGTAAAATTAGTGTGCTAGACCTCACGAAAGCTAAATCCATTACCCGTTTCAAGCGATTTTATCACGGACTCTCGGCGCGAATGTCAGTAAACTATTTGTCAGTGATTAAGTCAGAGTTGTTAACGTGTATATAGGTCCATACCGGTTTGACGTAGAGTTAAGGGAGTTGATTCATATTGGCCCTGAGAAAACTTCTGCGTTTAAATTATCTAACATTGAGTTTTTGGTACTCGATCAGCTGCTAGCGTGCAGAGGTAAAGTTGTATCTACTGAATCAATGTGTGATACGTTTTTGCCTGAGGTTGTGACCCACCAAGATATTGCGACAGCGGTACAAAATATTAAGCGCTTTCTCAGCGCGGAACACGCATCATGGATTGAGGTCATTGCAAAGCAGGGGTATCTGCTGCATATCCACGCCAAAGATAGGCCAATACTGAACCGTGCATTACATTCGGTTTCACTTAAGAATTATCTGCTGTGCCTTATTCTTGGGATTTTCTTAGTCATCTTTTTGGTCATGAACCTTACAACGACTTCTGACATTCGTTTATCTGTGCCCGATAAGATTGAGATTACCGGCAGTGGGTCTATCTTGGTTCCTATTTATGCCTCCGATGAAGACAGAGATAATTATCACAGCCGGGTCAAAGAGTTCGCTCAAAAACTGGCGAAGTGTGACAGGCAAAAGTGGCAACGAATTTATGTTGCTCCCTCGAGTAACGGTGATGTCTTGCAGTTTGTAATGAATAATATTGCCGATGACGGCAAGGCGTGTAGAAACCTAAAAGTCACAAACGTGAATGATGATTGGAATTTTATGGACTTAGCCTGGCTTAAAGAGGCTGGAGTTTGTGAATAAGTTAATGAATAAAAGTGCATTTTCGGGTTTTAAGTCTACACCAGTATTAGCAACCCTCACCTTTATCTGTGGTCTGTGTGTGTTTCTCGAACATACCGTCGATCCGGATATGAACTCGACGCTGACCTGTAACTCAGACATTTATCGTGTTGGAGAAGGGGACAAGGGCAGTCAGCAACTGATCCTGAAAAATACTGGTCGTGGCGTTGAGGTGGCGATGAACTTTTTTAAAGGGAAGAAGCTAACTAATAGCCTTGTTGCTACCGGAACGGTTAAGCAGCTTAAGGACTCAATTCTGACCTATGAAGTGAGTTTAGCAAACGGCCAATATTTAAGGTTGTTACAAACGGAAAAGAACCAGCTGCAGAAAGATGCCGTTAAGCTCGCGGAGCAGGTGTTAGGTGATGCCAAGCGTGAGACGTTTTTAGTTAAGGTGCTAGAGATGAACAAAGCTGCCAAAGTCGTCACTGTACAGGTGCAGCCCGGTAACGGTTTATGGACTTGCAAAATTAATTAGCAGCAGTCTGTCTCAATGACTCCATTCACTTTCGTTGCCAACAAGTGCTAGCTACAAATCGTAAAATATAGGTTAGACTAGAAAGGGTCTATCTAGGCTTTTGAGTCGGTATCTCATCACTCGTAATGGCAAGCTCGAGTGACTTAACCCAGTTGCAAGACATAGATATGCCCTAGAGGCTTCTCGCAGGGGAACCGCTGGTCTATAAACGATATTAGTGATCTAAGATCTTAGTTACCTCCAAAAGTCATTTACACATAAGCTAGTCTTATTCTCTGTCGTTATGGTTTTCTCGTACGTTTAAAAAGGTAGTCGTGTCTAAAGTAAAGATAAAACAGGAAGAGTCACTTTCGATTAAGTTTATCCATCAGATGGAGCTCGGTGATAACCGTCGCCTCGATCTGTACTTTTTTCTTCCTAAAGAAATGGGCATTAATCCACAGAGCCTCAATGAGGAGGAGTATTATCACTCCTCAATTACTGGCCGCCGCTCATATTACTCATCGGGTCTACACCTTCCGCTCGTTCAGAGCCGTTTTGTGAGCCAGAAGAAACGCACGGTTGATGAATTCAGGCTTTATCTGAACTTGTTTGCCTACCAGTTTGCCGTGGCGATTGAGACCGATAGTAAAGAGTTAGCTCAGGTTGAAGATCTTGAGACCTTTTATGGTTCTCTCTTTGAACTGAGTGAGCAGGTGGTGAACCTGCTTAAGCGATTTAGGCGTAACGAACCCAGTGATGAGAAGTGGAAGTCTTACTTTGAAAATGCCGATAATTATCTGTCTTGGTTATGTGAGCAGCGTCTACTCAAGCTTCTAGCCCATGCGCCAAGAAGCAGTGACTTCACCGAAATCACCGACAAGGTTGTCGCTCTGTGCCGTGCTGAAGCCCAGTATAGAGAAGACCACAACTATAACTCGACGCAAACCATCAAAGATCCTAACCGTATTGCTAATAAGATGTTGCTTCTGCGGCGTCTTATCCAGCAGGGTGTGGTACTTAAAGAGGAGCTAAAGACGCTAGGCGTTGGCCTTAAGAAGATGACGACAGGGATTGCAACTGGCATGGTGATGTTGGTGGTCTCGGCGTTAATAATTAAGGCTCAAGGCTTTTTCAGCGGCCTGACCATTGCCTTAGTGCTGACGCTGGCGGTGATTTATGGTTTCCGTGAGATCTTTAAAGACGATATTCGAAATGCGATGTGGCGTATTATTCAACGCGGCCGACCGCGCTGGAGTCGAATACTCCGTGATACCACCAGTAAAAATACTATCGCTCGCCAGTTGGTCTGGCTTGAGTTTATGCGCAAAAAAGAGTTGCCAGAGGCTGTGTCTAAGATCCTCACTAAGCGTCATAGCCAGAATAAGATCGATGCAGAGATCTTTCACTACGGTATCCATACTCGGGTTTCTCAGAAGGATTTCTTAGCGGGATACTCTAGGATCCAAGAGCAGGTCAACTTCAGTTTTGTACCTTTCGCACGTAATCTCGAGCGGGGGAAGGCCAAAATTTATAAGGAGCAGGATGGCAAGATCAGTAACGATTCGGTTGAGCGTCGTTATCAGGTGAATTTGATTGTTGCCTTGCGTGAGGGCAAGCAAGCCTCACAGTATGCGCGCTACAAGATCACCATGAACCGTTCTGCAATTATCGAGATCACCGAGAGTGACCTGCCTTCAGGCATTGAGAGCATGGAAGAGCTGCCTTTCCAAGAGGAGCTAAAGGTGAAAGAGGAGCTAAAAGCAACAAGCCCTCTTTCTGAGTGAGGGCTTGGGAGCTTAGGTTAGAGCTTAAATCAGCGCTTAGGTCATCTGCCGCGTGTAAGCCTGGCAGATATTTTGCTCTCCAGTCTGTTTAGCACGCTTAAGCGCGACTTCGGCATTAGCGATAAACTGCTCCAGATTTTGCCCCGCCTGGTAGGAGGCGATGCCAATATGAATACCTTCCCCAAGGCCATTATCATTGAGCTTATTGAGAGTCTCGATAGCAAAGTAATGAGCCTGATCAGAGTCGGTATCCGGTAACACTACGATGAGTTTTCCGAGCTGCCAATGGGACATCTGGTAACGGTGTGGAAGATCTCGCAACAGATGAACTTCCACCTCTTTCTGGCGTGACTCTAGTTGGCCCATATCACTCATATGACTCAACATACCTTCGGCGCTGATATCTATCATGAGCAAGCTAGAGAAGTCTTTACAGTGTTGAGTCAGGTTGTTGAAATACCTTTCTAAGTCGTCTTTATGGTTGAAGATGGTGCTTCTTTGTGGCACCAAGCCACTGCCTTTTCTATTTTCGGGCTTGAGTATGGCATGTTCAAAAGAGCAAAGAATATACTCCAGCTCACCGGCGCCGTCTAAATAGCCTTTTAGGGTTGCTTGCAAGCAGTTATCTTCGATATGGCTAGTATTAGCAAAGACCTGGCCCTTCCAAGAGCCTTGGATGATCAACTGTTGGGCAATCTGTGGCCAATGCTTACTAAAATCTTCACTCAGTAGATGGTTAACGTTTAACGCCTCATTATCTTCAATTTGCAGCAGAGCTTTGAAGGCGCTATTTGATTTAACCACAAGGCCTTTGGCATCTGTGAGCACATTGGCAACAGGACCATCGTTGAGTAAGGCGTTTAGCGTTGCTTCTTTCTGGCTCTGCTTTAACTCACTGATATCTTCAAAGGTGACCAGCATGTAGCGACGTTTTTTATCTATGCTCACTTCAATCCGCACTCGGATTTTCAGCCAAGTGTAGGGAGTCGTCTCGGTATTAAGTTCACTGTGCCAGTGCTGCTCAGTGTTCATCTTATGTAGAAACTCACTGTACTGATCATCATCTAAATTCAGAATACGCTGTAAGCTGCGGTCTGAGAGATCTTCGAGAGGCAGTGTCAGTAGCTGAGATGCGGCAGGGTTTGCGATGAGTACACGGCCGCTATCATTGGCAATGATACAGCCGACGTCACTATCGAATAAACGATTAGTCATGCCGATACTGAACTCACGGGAGCGCTGCACTAAGCGGTAAAGGTGAGTTAAGAAGATAACTATGCTGGCTAATAGGGTGAGTAAAATGGCTCCCCCAATGAGAATATTGCGCCATTGAGCGAACTTTGCGGCGATATCTTCATTCTTGATGTAAGACACTAAGAAGTATTCGCGGCGGGTTTCATATTGGGTTGTTAACTCAACCTTGAGGTACACGAAGGTCGCCACATCACCGTGAAATTGACCAAAGTTACTCATTGCCATCTTGCGCCATAGAGCGGGGTAGGATTGCTTTAAACTGCCGCCCATGGTTTCAGGTAAACGGCTAATGTCTGGCTTTGATTGCGCTCCCGCATAGAGTAAGCCTTGGGTATCTAACATCAGTAATGGTGCTTGCTTGCTAGAGTAGGCAGGCTTGATGCTTCTAAGCATTGTAGACATTGAGTTATAGGCAACAAGGTAGCCACGCACACTCTGGTTAGGGTTTTCAAGCCAGGCAAACTGATACATGTAGGGCTCGAGTTGGCCGTTAATCGGGGTAAACTCTAGCGGAGAAGTATAGATCTCATTGCCGCCCATATTGCGTGTGGGGCCGAGTAATGCGGCTGGTAGGTTATCCTTGCCAAAATCATTGCTGGTGGCAAACTGGTGTTGACCTTGGGGATCATACAGGGCAATACCTAACAGTTCTGGGATGTTATCTACCAGAATATCCCAGTTAGCAAGGAGCTTTTCTCGGTTCTCTTGGCTGGGGAGTGCTAGATAGTGCTTTAGCAGTTCAGACTTTGCAAACATCTGGGTGCGAAATTGCTGGAATGTCACTTTATCAGAGATCATAGCGCCAACGGCCTGAAGCTCGCTATAGCGTTGGGTGGCCCAGTCTTCCTGCAAGCGTCGCTCACCTAAGGTGATAATAATGTTAGTCAGGATAATCACAGTCACGAGCAGCATACAGAATTGACTGGCCGCAGCTAAAATGCGTTGTTGGGACCAATGGATCCCCTGAGCACTGATTAATAGAGATTGTTTGCGGGTCAGCATCGATTGATTTTTATTGCCGTTATTATGCGCTTTATATTAACACGAATTCATCCCTCAACCAGCGTTTGTTAAACTCATTAGAACAAGATTTTACAGTGTTCTCTCGTTCCCCACTAAACTTGAATATTAGCGAGCAATGGTTTGAGATTCACCCGTTAGACGCTGCTCACAGCTTACTCAACTTAAAGGTGGCGCCTGTGGCCTCGGCTATTGCTCAGATATTCTGAGATATATGAAGACGCTCGCTAGCCAACGATGTCTAGTTCCCTTTGCTTAAAGGTGGCGCCAGTGGCCTCGACTATTTCACGACAAGCCTGGATATCAACTCCTTCTAAGCCATTGATTGCCGATATTTGCACATCTTCAATATATTGCGGGGCGAGCTTAATAAACTCGAGCAAAGCCGGGTAAGCGCCCGCCAGCTTGGGACGGCAATGTTGCTGGTATAGCGCTTCTGTATTGGCATTGAGCGAAATCGACAGACTATCAACGCAGGCGGCGAGTTCCGGTAAAATATTGCGCCTGTGGAACAGGTTGCCTAGTCCATCGGTGTTGACTCTGACCTTGCCGCCACGGAGTTTGATCTCTTTGGCCACATCAAGCAGGGTGGTTAAATTGAGGGTGGGCTCGCCATAACCGCAGAACACATACTCGTCGAATTCAGACACTTCACCTAGCTGCTCAATCAGCTCGTCGGCCTGAGGTTGGCGACTCAGATCCAATTGATATTGGTGCACCTGTTTACTGCCATTATGTTTGGGGCAGAATTGACACCGCAAGGTACAGCGACCGGTAATATTGAGGTAGCGACTATCGCGAATATCGTAAACGAGTGTTGGCTGATTATCGGTCATAAGAGCATCTTGTTGAAAATAAGACCGCCAAGCATAACGGTTAAGTCGGTTGAAATCTGTTTGCTGGATCGAGTTCTGACGCCATTGCAGCCTTCGAAAATGCGTTGATGATATAAAAAGGGAGGCAAAATGCCTCCCTTTGTTAACTTGCTTTTTGACGCCGTGTCGTTGCTCTTCCTCGGGGTCATTTTAAGAGATTAGATCTGAGCTTGCTCCTGATCCGATTTTGGTTGCCACCACCAGTGGAAGAATCGGCTAAAGCCACGTCTGATATCATTTAAGATGATGTACAGAATTGGCACCAAGATTAAGGTCACTACGGTAGAGAATAAAATACCGAACGCTAAGGATGCTGCCATAGGGATTACAATCTGTGCCTGTAGGCTTCGCTCCAGCAGAATGGGGACTAAGCCGACAAAGGTGGTGAGCGAGGTCAGGATAATAGCCCTGAAACGGTAACAACCAGAATCAACCGCCGCCTTGACAATACTGTGTCCCTCGGCGCGAGCACGGTTAACGAAGTCAACCAAGATCAGGGAGTCATTAACCACCACACCCGCCAGTGCAACGATACCACAGAGGCTTAAGATACTCATATTCAGCCCAAGGATGAAGTGGCCAAATAGGGCCCCGATCATACCAAAGGGGATCACCGACATGATGATCAGTGGCTGGCTATAAGATTTCAGCGGAATCGCCATCAGGGCGTAGATGGTAAACAGCGCGAAGAAGAAGCCTTGTAATAAGCTAATTAGCGCGCTCTGCTCATCGGCACTGCCGCCATCGAGTGCGGTAGAGATATTTGGATATTTAGCCTGAAGTGCCGGGAGGAAGTCCTTTTGGATCTCACCGACCACTTTCGATGGCTCAACCTTATTAGTGTCTGCGTTAGCGATAATGGTTATCGCACGGCGACCATCGACACGGGTAATCGAAGAGTAGGAGTCACCCAGTTGCAGCTCGGCGACTGTCGAGAAGGGTACCGCCGCGCCACTCGGTGTGCGAATAAGCATGTTCTCAAGATGACCTACGGTGCGGCGCTGCTCTAGTGGGTAGCGTACCATCACCTTAACTTCCTCTTTATTACGCAAAATACGCTGAGCTTCATAACCATAGAAGCCATAACGCACTTGGCGGGCAAGATCGGACAATGTCAGGCCTAATGCTTCGGCTTCGGGGCGGATCTTTAGCTTGATCTCTTGGCTACCGGAGGAGAAGTTATCGGAAATATCGTACACCCCTTCGTAGCTGCGAAGCTTCTGCTTTAGCTCCTCTGAAGCCTTCGATAACTGCTCAAGGTTGTTCGATGTCAGTCTAAAGGAGATATCGCCGCCAGCGTCATTGGTGCTGGCATTGATATTCAACTTCTTAACCGCGACTAACTCGGGTAACTGTTTACGCCAAGCGCTAGCGATGGCTTCGCCATCGACATCACGATCTTCACCCTTAGTAAGTTCGGCAAACAGGAAGGCGGAGGTACGCGAGCTCATGTTGATAAAGCTGTGCTTGACCACGGGGTAGCCTAGCTCCTCTTCCATCTGAGTGTTCATCGCATATAGCGCCTCTTCCACCTCTTGCACGACTTTAAGGGTATTCTCTTCTGAGCTGCCCTCATCCATATCGAGACGAACCTGGATAAAGTCAGACGGGATATCGGGGAAGAAGACCCAGCGTACCTGACCACTGAGGACCAGCGCGATGGAAAGAATAAGGACTCCAACAAAAATGGCCACCGTGTTGTAACGCTGTACGATACAGCGCTCCAAGAACGGACGATACTGGTTATGGATAAAGTACTGCACCTTGTCATTCAACCCCGCCTTTAAGCGACCAAGTAAGCCTAGTTGCTCTCTTGGTTTGCGAGGTTTCATGTGGGCAAGGTGAGCGGGCAGGATAAGTTTTGACTCCACCAAGGAGAACAGCAGACACAAGATCACTATCATGCCGATGGACTTCCAGATAATCCCTTGTGGGCCAGATACCATCAGCATAGGCATAAAGGCCGCTATGGTGGTCAGGACTCCGAAGGTGGCTGGCATGGCGACCTTCTTGGCGCCCTTGACGACGTTTTCTAGGGAGTGCCCCTTCTCCTCTATTTCCGTATAGGCACTCTCGCCGATGACGATGGCGTCATCGACGACTATCCCCAGCACCAGTATGAAGGCAAACAGGGTCAGCATATTGATCGATAGCGAGAAGGGCTCTAGCGGCATAAACAGCATGGCTCCTAGGAAACAGACCGGCAGCCCCATCATCACCCAGAAGGCCAGCTTAATCTCTAGAAATAGCGCTAGGATAATGAATACCAACAAGGCACCGTAGAACATGTTCGACAGCATCATGTTCAATCGTCCCTTAAGGTAATGGGTGAGATCGCCCCAGGTATCAAGCTTAGCGCCGACCGGCAGGGCGTCACGTTTCTGCTCTATATACGCCTTAACTTGCTCGGAGATATCCAATGCATTTTGGTCGTCGACACTAAGCACTTCGATGATAGCCGCTGGCTGGCCATTAAAGCGGGTGTACTCGAGACGTTCTTCGAAGCTGTCATTAATGGTGGCGACCTGCGGTAGCATGACTCGGCTACCATCGGGACGAGTGCTGACGACTATCTGAGAGAAGTCTTCGCCGGTATAGGCTTGCCCCTTGGTGCGCAGCAAGATATCGCCATCTTTAGCACGAATCGAGCCGCCGGGTAGATCGATAGAGGAGTTTTGCACCGCCTGTGCCACCTGAGAAAAGGTCAGGCCATACTCCCTGAGTTTATCTTCGGACAGCTCTATTCCAATCTCGTATTCGCGTACGCCGGTGACTTGGGCGCGGGTTACCGCTGGAAGCAGGGCGACCTCATCGCGAATGGTCTTGGCTAACTCTTTCATCTCTTGCAGAGATTGATCACCGTAGACCGAAATCCAGATCACATTATTCTCTGGCTTTAGACGGAAAATATTGGGCTTCTCGATGTTGACCGGGAAGGTGGAGATAGCATCGATACGCAGTTTGGCTTCATCGAGAATATCTTGCGGATCATAGCTATCTTCGACCTCAATCGTGACGTTGCCCACCCCTTCGCTGGCAACGGAGGAGATCTTCTTGATGCCATTAATATCTTGGATCGCTTCCTCAATCTTAATGTTGATCCCCTCCTCAATCTCTTGAGGGGCGGCGCCTGGGTAGGCAACGGAGATCTGCAGGTAGTTCAGTTCAAACGAGGGGAAAACTTCCTTGTTGATGATCAAGGTGCTGAATAGGCCGCCTATGATTAAGATCCACATCAATAGGTTGGCTGCCACACTGTTGCGGGCAAACCAGGCGATAATCCCTTTCTGGGTGTCGTTTTGGCCGTTCATTATTGACCACCCGCACTAGCGAGCTGCTCTTCACTGCGCTTACTCTGAGACTCTTGATTAGAGCTGGAGTCTTCGCCGATAACCTTGACTATCTGGCCGTCCTCAGCATTGCTCAGGTTTGTCAGTGATACGCGCTCACCATCGTTGAGGCTGTCCTTGATGTAGACACTTTCCAGATCGGTGCGCACCACATTGACGCTGCGAAGTTCGATACTATTGTCGCTATTAACAATAGTGACTTTATTATCCCGTACTAAATGGCGTGGCAACTTGACGATACCGTCTACGGTGCGGCCCTTAATCACAGCGGTCACAAAGGTGCCGTATTTCAGTGGTAATTGGCCTTCGACTCGGTTATCACGTAGATAGGGATCTTTGACTTCGGCAACGAGGAAAACCATACGATTTTCGGCATCGATAACCCCTTCGCTACGCACAATCTGTCCCTGCCAAGTGATCACTCGACCAGCGAGATCGGCACTTAGGCTGACATCGGTGTCGGGATTGTCGACGGATTCGAGATAAGCCAGATCATTATTCGATAGCGGCAACCTAACCTCGGCGATGCGAGTGTCATACAGTTCACCCAAGTTAGTGCCAAGAGTGACATACTGGCCAAGATCGACGTTGCGAGCCTTGATAATGCCATCGAATGGGGCACGAATAACCGTACGCTCAAGGTTGCGCTGTGCCCGAGCAAGCGCTGCCTGTTGGAACTTAACATTGGCTTGTTCTTGCTTGAGCTGTGGGAGACGTAGGCCAAGTTCTGGTGGAATGCCGCCGTCATAACCTTTCCAGTCATTCTTTGCCACTTCCCCCTTGGCGCGCTCCTCCTCTAGGGCAGCCTTAGCTTTGGCCAGAGAGGCCTGCGCTTGCATCAGATCCGCCTCGTAATCAGATGGTTCAATAACGGCTAGCTCATCGCCTTTCTTTACCACGCCACCGGCTACAAAATTAGCTGAGATAGACAGCATGCGTCCCTGTACTTCGGTGACTAACTGCGTCTTATATTTTGGCGTTACCACTCCATAAGAGGGCAGGTTGAGTGACACGGTTTGGCGTTTTACTTCGGTGACATCAACAATAGGGACGGGCGCGGTATCGGCTTTCTGCTCAGGAGCTTCCTTGGTACTAATCAGAATTTGAGCGGCGATAATAAAGGCCAGAAGAATAAAGAGAGGAGTCATTCTCCTAAGTATTGTTTTAATTTTATTTATCATCTGATCTGCTTTTCCATGCATAGACTTTTCTAATTGCATAAATTACCAGAGTCAGAGTCAAGGTAACATCTTTATTTGTAAATAATATGTTTCAGTATGTGGCGTTAAGGTTGTTCTTAAGCTTTGCTTATCGAACGCAAGGAGATGGCGAGTTGCCGAGGGAATTGGTACAAACAGAAAAGGGTCACCTGATGTGACCCTTTTGGCTAAGAAAAACGAATCTTACTTCTTCTTTTTCTTCTTGCTTTTCTTACTAAAGTTTTTGCCTTCCGGACCCGCTTTCTTCTTTCCTGGTGGCTTAGCTTCTTTGTTCTTAGGGCGTAGATCTTTAATGAAACGACGCTTCAGAGGCTGACCAATATAGCGCTCAATTTTACCGACTACGCGAATATCGTGGGCTTCAACCAATGATATGGCAGTGCCTTTGGCGCCAGCGCGGCCCGTACGACCGATACGGTGCACGTAAGTGTCTGCAGAGCGTGGCATGTCATAGTTGATAACATGGGTAATACCGTCAATGTCGATACCGCGTGCAGCAACATCGGTTGCGAGTAAGATATTGACTTCACCTTTGGTGAAACGACCTAGCGCTTGGAAACGGGCTTTTTGCTCCATATCGCCACGCATAAACGCGCAAGCGATGCCTTCTTTCTGTAGCAGGCCTTCAAGGCTAGCAACCGCTTCACGGGTCTTAACGAAGACGATGGTGCGCTGAACTTCTTCTTGCTTTAAAAGTGCAGCCAGCAAAGCAAACTTATGGGCTTTGTCATCGGCTAGATGGATCCATTGATGGATCTTGGCTTTTTCGCTGCGTGGTGCTTCAGCTTCCAGTCTAACTGGGTTTGTTAGCAGCTGATGTGAGAAACGCCCTACGTCGCTGCCTTCAAGCGTTGCAGAGAACAGCATGGTTTGCTTACGGCCTACCGACTCGATTGCAATGCTTTCAACGACAGCCGAGAAGCCCATATCTAGCATGCGGTCGGCTTCATCGATCACCAGTATTTCAACGTCTTCGGCGTTGAAGTGACCCTTATCTAGGTACTCCATCAAACGGCCTGGCGTCGCCACTAAGATGTCAACGTTCTTCTGTAGCGCTTCCTCTTGAGGACCGTAAGGAACACCACCAGTAATGATGACGGTGTCTAGGCCTAGGCCTGTGGCAAGGTGACTGGCATAGCGATGAATTTGGCTAGCAAGTTCACGAGTAGGGGTCAGGATCAATACACGCGCTCGGCCGCCATATCGACGTGGAAAGTCGATCAGGTGCTGCAACGCAGGCAGAAGAAAGCTTGCAGTCTTACCCGTACCCGTTGGCGCACGCGCCAAGATATCCCTTTGCTCCATGGCAACTGGGATTGTTTGTTGTTGTATCGTAGTGGGCTTGTTGTGGCCCATTGCTTTTAATGACTCTAACAAACAAGGGTCAAGCTGGAGATCTTCAAATTGCATGCGTGGCATCTCAATAAATAATAGCCGGACATTATAAAGCTTATAGAAGCGACTTGAAACGATTAGATCGCCAGATCCTTAAAGCTTTAAATAAAAATCCCGGCTCAATAGGTTAAAGGCTTGGCTGTACTGGCCATTTTTCTGACGAATATAAAGTTGCTGCTCGTTAATCGCTTCAAGATTGCCTGCAACTCTTGGCTCGCTAGGGCTTTTCGGATCATCTGTATTGAGAAGAGCATGACGCAGCACTAATACTTGTCGATTTGCCGCTTTACCCTCAACGCTGGCGGCCAGCAACCTTTGGCTTAGCTTGAGCTTATATTGGCTCAACTTACTCTCAAATAGCTTGACCGACTCGATAGGCAAGATCAGACTCGCCGCTCCTTGTGGCGCCAGTAGCTGTTTAATGGCGCTCAGTAAGCTATCGAAGCTTAAGCTGTCAGTATGGCGCGCCGCCGCTCTTGAGGCATCGCTCGATTGCGGCCCATTGGCAAAATAGGGCGGATTACAGATGATATGCTCAAATTGTCGCTGTGGTTCATGTTGGCAGTAGGCCTGGATATCACAGCAGATAACCTCGAGGCGATCGAGCCAATGGCTGGCATCGAAGTTTTGCTGACAGTCTAGGGCGGCATTGCTGTCGAGCTCGATGGCGGTGATCTGAGCTTGGCTGCGTTGTGCGGCCATCAGGCTTAATAGGCCGCTGCCTGCGCCAATATCGAGTATGGTCTTGGCCTGCACTAATGGTGCCCAAGCGCCCAGAAGTACACCATCGGTGCTAACGGGCATGCCGCAGCGACTGTCATCGACATGAAATAGTTTGAAGGTAAATGGCATTGCAACAAGAGTTGATTTGAACTGTTAAGCTAATTGTACGCTAATCAAGTGTATAGCGTAATCTACTAATCTAAGTTTAATTGTTAATGCTTTAAGCAAGCTTTAGCGTTTTTGCATGTAAGTGGTTACTCACTTTGAACAGCATGCTGGCTATTAAAGCGGATGTGTCAGCTTGTGGGTGCTCATGGGGTGAATGTAAGTAATGGGAGTATTCTGTTACTTGCTTGTTGCGGTTTGTATCGAGATTGGCCGTTTTTCCGTATGCCTGCTTGTTTGTTTATAGCTACTCTGTTAATAGTATGCCCCTCTTTGTTGGGTAAAAGCTCAATTTTAGAGAAGGTAAACCAGTTTTAAAGCAATTGAAGCGTTACTTTTTCCGCTGCTGTTCAAAAACTCGCCAAGAATAGGCCCTATTTACCACGGAGCTGTGTAAAGTAAAGATTACACATTTTTTTGTCATCAACCTAAGTGGTGCCTTAGGAATGTGATGGCACGAAATAATTAACTAAATAAAATTATGATGGGGCAGTAAAGTGCAGAATAATCAAATGAGTATCACGGATACGATAGGCTTAGGTTTCATGACCTTCGCGTTCTTTTTGGGGGCGGGTAACTTAATTTTCCCTCCGTTAGCGGGTTTTTTAGCGGGCGAAAATATCACCCTAGCTATGTTTGGCTTCCTGATTACTGCGGTCGGCCTTCCTCTTATTACTCTTATTGCTGTCGCTAAAGCGAACGGTAAAATAATGCAATTGCTGCCTCCCATCGCTGCGACTGCATTAGCCGTCTCTATTTTCATCATTATAGGTCCTGCGTTCGCCGCACCAAGAACTGGACTGGTTGCTTATGAAGTGGGCTTTAAGCCGTTTCTAACTGACACCAGCGCGACCTTTATGATTGCGGGCCTAACGTTCAACATCGCACAGCTTATTTATACCTTAGGTTTCTTCGGTCTCTCTATGGTATTAGCTCTGTTCCCGGGTAAGCTACTCGACAGCGTAGGTAAAGTATTAACGCCTATCCTTATCTTATTATTAGTTGGCCTAGCGATCTCTGTTATCGTGATCCCAGGTAGCGATATCGGCGCCGCAGTGGGTGATTATCAAGCTAGCCCGCTAACTAAGGGGATCTTGGAAGGCTATAACACCATGGATACCTTAGCTTCATTGATCTTCGGTATGTTGATCATCGATATCTTACGTAAGAAAGGTGTTACTGAGCCAAAAGCACAGACTAACTATTTGATTAAAGCGGCTTTGATTGCGGCGGCAGGCTTGGCATTTGTTTATGTTTCACTGTTCTACTTAGGTGCTACGGCGGGCGATTTAGCGGTTGGCGCAGAGAATGGCGGTGTGATTTTAACTAACTATGTTACCGCTAAATTCGGCGCAAGCGGCATGGTTCTATTGTCATCGGTTGTGACACTAGCTTGTTTGACGACAGCAGTGGGTCTTATTAGTGCCTGTAGTGAGTACTTTAACGAGCTACTACCAAAGATCTCTTACCGTCGTTTCGTTGTAGTGGTGAGTGTTGTGTGTGCGACCATCGCTAACGTAGGTTTAGCTCAGCTAATCAGTATCAGCGTTCCAGTACTGATGACGGTTTACCCTGTGGCTATCGCCTTGGTTGCGGTGACATTCTTAACCGAACGTTTCGCTAACCCAACGGCGGCTCACCGTATCGTACTGAGTGTGGCGCTGTTTTTCGGCATCATCGACGGCATCAAGGCCGCAGGTGTTGACGTGAGTGTATTGAACTTTATGCCACTGCATAACGAAGGTATGGCTTGGTTACTACCAACGGCTATCGCAATTATCGCTTGTATGCTAGTTAAAAAGCCAAGCGAGCAGTTAGCGGTTAACTAAAGCTAACCGTTAAAGCGATTAGTTAAAGCTAATAGCTTAAGCCAGTTCGATGGCATAATATTGAGGCGATGCTCTATGAGCATCGCCTTTTTGTTTAAAAGCCGGGGAAGAGCCGGGAAAGCTAAGATGGAAAAGAAGGTGCTAGGTGCTAGGAAAAGCAGATCCTAGGAGAAGCCAAGACGATAAAAGATGCACGGCCTGCGGACTTACGAACGTGACTGCGTCACTTACGGAACGCTGCGCTTACGGAAAAGCAAAGGCTGAAAGATAAGAGCTGAGAGCGGTCTCTTGATTGTATAGCAGGACGAAGTCCGCTCTAGCCGCGAAGCGTCCTAGATTCTAGGCCCTTCTTGATTAAATCGTAGATAGGAATGAGAAGTGGCCGATAAGTACACGCCCAATAGTATTATTGATCTGTTTTTAGATGACCTATGGTCAACCAAGGGCTTAAGTGATAACACCTTAAGTGCCTATCGTACCGATCTGCGTCACCTCGACCGTTACCTGCAAAAGCAAGGTGACGACCTAGTGACTTGTTCTCAGTTCGACATTCGCAACTATTTGGCTGAGCGCTTCGATAAAGGGTTCGCTAAGACCAGTAGCGCGCGCATGATGAGCAGTCTCAGACGCTTCTACGGCTATCTTATCGTCAAGAAACAGATCGATACCGATCCGATGGCGCTCATTGAGTCGCCCAAACTGGCTCGTAAACTCCCAGACTCTCTCAGTGAAGAAGATATCGATCGCTTATTGGCGGAGCCAGAACAAGACGACCCGATTGAGTGTCGTGACAAGGCGATGCTGGAGCTACTATACGCTACGGGGCTACGTGTATCAGAGCTGGTGGGACTGACCATGGAGCAACTAAGTTTGCGCCAAGGCCTAGTGCGCATTACAGGTAAAGGCGGCAAGGAGCGTCTCGTGCCGCTGGGCGAGCTCGCCGTTACCGAGATTGAATCCTACCTGAAGTTTGCCAGAGCCGAGCTGCTTAACGGCAAGCAGAGTGATGTACTATTTCCCTCAAAACGGGCGCAGCAGATGACGCGGCAAACCTTCTGGCACCGCATCAAACTCTATGCGCTAAGAGCCGGGATTACTACAGAGCTTTCCCCTCACACCCTAAGGCATGCCTTTGCGACTCACTTGCTTAATCACGGCGCAGACTTGCGTGTGGTGCAATTACTGCTTGGACATAGCGATCTTTCGACCACTCAGATCTATACTCATGTTGCGACCGCAAGGCTGGCGACGCTACACAGTGAACATCACCCTCGAGGCTAGTGCAAACAAACAGGTTCAATTGCGTTTACGCTTTGAATGACGATTATTGAGTCGAGGCCTAATGACTATTAGGTTAGAATTTTGAGTGTATGTAGGCGAAATCGGAGCTGCAGAATAACTTTCAGTAGTTCGCTACTTAATTGAATTATATGATGAGTTTCACGTCTGTATGATTTAGTTACAGCAAATAATTTGCTTTAACTGAGTTGAGTCTGTAACTTTTCAGCTCCAGATAAGGTCTAATCATTTATATCTGTCAGTCTGACCCTTACAAAAGAGTAGGAAAACTAATGAAGTTCACTCGAACATTTTCTTTGATTGCTGCAATGCTGATTGCACCTGCAGCCCTAGCAGCATCAAACAGCACAGGCGATGATACTGCAGCGTTGAAGCAGAAGTTAAACCAAGCGTTAAACGTTGAAGTGCTTTCGATGAAGCCATCACCTATCCCAGATTTATATGAGGCCTTCACTAACCGTGGTGTGCTGTATATCAGCAAAGATGGTTCAAAACTGTTTCATGGTAATCTTTATGATCTTGATAAGGGCATGAAGAACTTAACCGAAGCGGCGATGGCGGGTCCTCGTGTGGATATGATGAAGCCACTGGAAGAGGACATGCTGGTTTACAAGGCTAAGAATGAAAAGTACGTTGTTACCGTGTTTACCGATGTGAGCTGTGGTTACTGCCGTAAGCTACATAACGAGATGCAAGAGTATAACGACCTTGGCATTACAGTGCGTTATCTTGCCTTCCCACGTGCAGGTGTACCATCGGCCAATGCCGATGAGATGGAGTCTGTATGGTGTGCAGCAGACCCGCTTAAAGCCATGGGCGATGCCAAAAACGGTAAAGCGGTTAAACAAGCCAAGTGTGATGCGAAGATCAAAGAGCAATATGACCTAGGTCAAACCTTTGGTATTAACGGTACACCAGCGATTATTCTAGCAGACGGTACCTTAATTCCTGGTTACCAGCCACCTAAGGCACTACTACGTACTTTAGAATCAGTACAGTAATTCAGTCCTGAATTGAGTCATTGATGAAAAAGGTGAGCCTAGGCTCACCTTTTTTGTGCCCCTTTTCCGGCAGTCTTTGCTATGCTGCTACTGTTTTTAGTTTTGAGGGTTTAATCCAACGTGATCCATAAGATAGTTCGCCGCCCCAGAGTCGATGATAGCCACCTTCCCGATACGCTTTCTCCCATTTTAAAACAGATCTATGCCAGCCGTGGCGTGATTGCTGACGATTGTGAGCTGAGCCTTGGTAAGTTACTGCGACCCAACACCATGGCTGGCCTAGAACAGGCGGCTAAGATCATTGCCGATGCCATCGAGGCGCAAAAGTCGATACTTATCATGGGTGACTTCGATGCCGATGGTGCTACCTCCACCAGTGTCTGTGTGTTGGCGCTAAGGATGATGGGCGCGCAAAAGGTGGATTACCTCATTCCGAACCGCTTCGATTATGGCTATGGCTTAAGCCCTGAAATTGTTGCCGTTGCCGCCAGCAAGCAAGCAGAATTGTTGATCACCGTCGATAACGGTATCTCATCCATTGAGGGGGTAGCGGCGGCAAAAGCCCACGGCATGACAGTGGTGATCACCGACCACCATCTTCCGGGCCATACCTTGCCGGACGCCGATGCGATTGTGAACCCCAATCAAGACGGCTGCGAGTTTGCCAGTAAGTCGATTGCGGGTGTAGGTGTGGCGTTTTATCTGATGTCGGCGCTTAGAGCCGAGCTTAGAAGCCGCAACTGGTATCAGCAGCAGGGCATTAGCGAACCTAACCTTGCGCAGTTACTGGATATCGTTGCCTTAGGCACGGTGGCCGACGTGGTATCGCTCGACACTAATAACCGTATTCTAGTGGAGGCGGGTCTGCAGCGAGTCAAAGCGGGTCGTTGCCGTGTGGGGATCACAGCCTTGCTAGAAGTCGCTAAACGCACCCCGTCACGTATCGTTGCCTCAGACTTTGGCTTTGCCGTTGGGCCACGACTTAACGCCGCGGGTCGCCTCGATGAGATGGCGCTTGGGGTAGAAACCTTGCTGTGTGAAGATATGATGCTGGCTCGGCGTATGGCCTCGGAACTCGATGGCCTCAATGCCGAGCGCCGCGATCTCGAAGCCGACATGCAGCAGGAGGCGCTCAAGAGCCTTGAGAGTATCGAGCTTAACGAAGCTGAACTGCCATGGGGCATTGCCATCTATCAGGCCGATTGGCATCAAGGTGTGATTGGTATCTTGGCCTCGCGCATTAAAGATAAGTATCACCGTCCAGTAATTGCCTTTGCCGAAGCGGGAGAGGGCGAGATTAAAGGCTCGGCGCGCTCGATTAAGGGTCTGCATATGCGCGACCTGTTAGAGTTAATCAACAGCCGTCACCCTGGGCTGATTTTAAAGTTTGGCGGTCACGCCATGGCCGCAGGCTTATCGATTCAAGCTGGGCAGTTTTCCCTGTTTGCCGATGCTTATGACAAGGCGGTGCGGGAAGTGTTAGCGCCAGAGTTATTAACTGGTGAGCTAGTGTCTGACGGCGAGCTAGTGCCTGAGCAGTTTAAGCTTGAGCTTGCCAGTGAGTTAAGAAGTGCAGGCCCTTGGGGGCAGTCATTCCCCGAACCGCTGTTTGATGGCTACTTTAGAGTGATCCAGCAGCGCATTGTCGGCGAGAAGCACTTAAAATTGATTTTAGAAACCGAATGTGGCCGCGTGATGCTCGATGCCATCGCCTTTAATGTGGACTTGAAGACCTGGCCCGATGCCACGATTCAATATGCACAGGTGGTGTATAAACTCGATGTAAACGAGTTTAGAGGCAACCAGAGTCTGCAACTGATGGTAGAGCAGATAGAGCCTAAATAAGCTTATGGCGGCAAGGTATTAAGAGAGAGGGATGCACTGGTTGCATCCCTTTTTTATCGGTTTAAATAAACTCGGAAGCGATGAGGGTTAATTAAGCAGGCTTTAATGGCAAAACCGTGCTGAATTTCAATGACTCCATGGCAAAAGTTGAAGTGACATTGGTGAGGCCTGCCACTTGATTAACCAAGCGCTTATAAAAGTGGTCAAAGGCCGCCATATCTTCCACCTGTACCCGCATCATATAGTCATATTCCCCCGCCATGCGATAAAACTCCATCACTTCCGGCATGGCGTAGACCGCTTCAATAAAGGTTTCATACCAAGCATGGGAGTGATCACAGGTCTTAACCTGCACGAATGCGGTGAAATCAACGCCAATTTTACTCGGGTTGAGTAGGGCGACTCGCTTGTTGATCACCCCTTCCTCTTCCAGTCGCTTTAAGCGTTTCCAGCAAGGCGTGGTCGTTAAATTTACGGCTTTAGCTAACTCATTGAGTGACAGCGTGACATCGTGCTGCAACATGGTGAGTAGTTGTCGGTCGACTTTATCTAGTTTTACTTTTTCAACCACAAGGTTCTTCCTAATGAGTTTGTCTACTGTTGCTTAATTAAGCATTTGCATGGTTTTTGATTGTATTTTAGTAGAAAAATATTCTCTTTAGTGTGTCAATTGTAGAAAAAATGGAAAAATATTTCTTTAGTCAATCCATTACAATGAAGCAAAGATTGCAATGACCTTATTCCAAATAGTGTCGATGACTAAAAGCGAGTAGAACGATGAAGCAACACCTATGGCCTTTATTCCTTGAAGCAGTTAAACGCGATGTAGTGCCAGCTCTTGGCTGCACTGAGCCGATTTCTGTAGCATTAGCGGCAGCGATTGCCATTGATGAGTTAGGTATGAGTAAGCAAGTACTGCCATCTGAGATAAAAATAGATGTTGCTGTGTCTGCTAACTTAATGAAAAACGGCATGGGTGTGGGTATTCCAGGTACAGGTATGGTTGGCTTACCTATTGCCGCCGCAATCGGTGCGGTAACAGGTGATCGTCATGCGGGTCTTGAAGTATTAAAAAACATCAAGGGTAGCGATGTTGAGGCTGCGAAGTTAATGCTGGCTAACGAGCAAGTGACAGTCGGGGTGGCCGATGTGGCTAATGTGCTATATGCCAAAGTCACGGTGTACCATCAGCAGCAAACGGTGAGCGTCACTATTGCCGATAGCCATACTAAGGTTATTGCGATTGCAAAAAATGGCGAGCAATGTTTAGTTGAGCCAGAAGCCAAGGTAGCGGGTGATAACGGCAGTAAAGTTAACCCATTTATAGAAGCAAAACTGCAAGATATTTATGATTTTGCCATTCATACCCCGTTAGCCGATATCAGCTTTATTATGCAGGCTAAAAGCCTAAATGATGCTCTATCCATTGAAGGCCTCAGTGGTAACTATGGTCTTAAAATTGGCGCGACTTTTGTTAAAAACCAACAAAGAGGTTTATTGTCAGGCGGCTTACTGACAGAAGTCTTGACCCGCACCGCTGGCGCGTCTGATGCGCGTATGGATGGCGCTATGATGCCAGCCATGAGTAATTCAGGCTCTGGTAACCAAGGTATTGCGGCAACCATGCCTGTGGTAGTCAGTGCCGATTTTCTTAAATCCAGCGAAGAGCAAACGATACGAGCATTGATGCTGTCGCACTTAACGGCTATCTATATTAAGAGCTACCAAAATAAGCTATCAGCCTTATGCGGCGCAACCACCGCAGCAATGGGCTCGGCTGCGGGCATCACTTATTTGCTTGAAGGTGAGATTGAGCAAGTCAGTGCTGCCATTTGTAGCATGATTGGCGATGTTAGCGGGGTGATATGCGATGGCGCAAAGACGGCTTGTGCCATGAAGGTGTCTTCATCGGCAGGCGCAGCGGTAAAAGCGGCCTTAATGGCGATTGATGGCATTCGAGTCACGGGGACGGAAGGTATTGTTGCAGATGATGTAGACCAAACCATTCGTAACCTTGCGACATTGGCAAATGGCGCGATGACACAAACGGATGTGCAGATCTTAGAAATTATGATGCACAAGTAAAATAGGATTTTGCTAAAGCCCAAGTAAAAGCCTAAGTAAAAGCCAAGTCATAGTGTTTATCAAAAAGCGTTAACCTACACCCCAAGCCGAGTCGTTTCTTAGTTTAGAATCGACTTGGCTTTTTCATTTATCCAGCCGAAATACTCCCTCTGCCTAGAATAGCTTTGCCAAGAAAGTCTGCTAGTCGATTGATTTTTATACCGATTGAGGTAGAAATTGGCTTGGTGACATTGCTCACGTATTGATTTTGTTTAGTTGTGGCCATCACTAAAACTTACGAAATGTGCGCCAAGCCTCTCCAAGTTGAAATCTAAAATGTTGAAATGAATCACGTTTTTGCGCGCTCATCAGTTGAAGATTAATGACTAATAAGGTGAAGGGCATCAAACTATTGCGCCGTTAAAAGTGATTAACTCTTGATTTGGATCAGTATGGAAAAACGATGTGAAAAAATCACTGAATCGAGAGCATGTTTTGCTAAATCTACGTCAATAGCGATGAATTTTAATAAAAAAATTCTCTCCATCCTTGAGTATGCTCAGGCCAAGCAAACGCGGTACCCCTGTTTTCTCATAAACATAATTATAATTTTTATCATATCAGTGGCTATAGCCAAATTTAATGGAATTGATATATGAGTGAAGTAGTTCAAGGCGCACCAACTGGTGTTAGCCAAGCAAAACCCCTGCACCAACGCGCCAATATGACACGAGCCGAATGGCAACAAGCAACCAAGTTTGACAGTGTCGATATTGGTTGGATCGTGATGAGTATTGGTATGGCCATCGGTGCGGGTATTGTATTTTTACCTGTGCAAGTTGGTGTGATGGGGCTATGGGTATTTTTACTGTCGTCTATCATTGGTTACCCAGCCATGTATCTGTTCCAAAAGTTATTTATCAATACATTAGCCGAATCAAAAAAGTGTACCGATTACCCAGGTGTGATTGAAAACTATCTTGGTAAAAACTGGGGCATCGCATTAGGTGTGCTGTACTTCTTGATGTTGGTGATTTGGGTATTGGTTTATTCGTTAGCCGTGACTAACGACAGCGCCTCTTACCTGCATTCATTCGGGGTGACAGAGGGCAAGCTAAGTGACAATGTATTCTACGGTTTAGGCTTAATCTGCCTATTGGCCTTTATCGGTTCAAAAGGCGAAAAGCTGCTATTTAAGTTGTCTGGTTTTATGGCGGTGACTGTATTGTCACTGGTGGCAGTAATGGGCGTGTTACTGATGGCTCGTTGGGATATGGCCAATATTCCAAGTATGGGGGAATTTGGCTCAATGCTAAAAAATGCCATTATCACGCTGCCATTTACCTTAACCTCGATTCTGTTTATTCAATCGTTAAGCCCAATGGTGATCTCCTATCGTTCACACGAAAAGTCGATTGAAGTGGCGCGCTTTAAAGCAGAGCGAGCGATGAAGATTGCCTTTGCCATCTTATTCGTGGTGGTGTTCTTCTTTGCGGTATCGTTCACTTTTGCCATTAGCCAAGAACAAGCAACCGATGCGATGAACCAGAACATCTCGGCGTTGGCAATTATTGCGCAGTACTTCCCAGGCAGCTGGGCAACGATTACTGGTATCGTGATTAACATCTTTGCGGTGGTCACCTCATTCTTTGGTGTGTTCTTAGCCTTCCAAGAAGCCTGCCGTGGCATTGCAATGAACATACTACTGCGTAGCCGTAAAGAGTCTGAAATTAATAAAGAGCTAGTGAATAAACTCATCACTGTGTTCATTATTTTACTGGCTTGGTCTGCCATTGCCTTAAATGCGCCAATCCTGTCGTTCACCTCTATCTGTAGCCCAATCTTTGGTTTGGTGGGGTGTTTGATCCCAGCTTATTTGGTGTACAAGGTGCCACACTTGAACAAATATAAGGGTTGGGCAACTAACCTGATTATTGTCACGGGTGTTTTGTTGTGTATCTCACCGTTGTTGGCATTTATGTAATTACTTTTTTCGCTGATTAGCGATTGGGTAATCAAGCTGGCGCTTGGGCTTTAGTAATCAAACTTCGTTTGATGAAAGTGATTAAGTTAGACTGCGTCTAACAGCTAAAGTCGTGGCGCTTCGCCCCACATTAGGGGCATCAGGCTGCGCCTGACCTTTAAGTTAGACTTCGTCTAACAACTAAAGTCGTGGCGCTTCGCCCACACCCGAGTCAAGGGGGAAAGCGCTTGTCCCCCTTAACGAACCCTCAGCGCCCCAGACGAAGTTACATGCGTTGTATACGGGCCTCATACTTATGGATAAATTACTAACGCTTCCGATGGGGCATCCTGCCCCGCGAAAGCTAGCCAGACATCCATGTCTGGACTCACGAAATTTATTCCAACGTACTTCAGCAACTTCGATGGGGAGTCGGTGTTTTCTGTTAGTGCCGTAACTCAGTTTTGCCCCAAAGTGAGTTAGCCTTCGAATGACGGCTTGATTACATTTTTCTCTAAGCAGTAGCTACGGGGAAGTGTGGTCTATGTTGTAGCTTCATAGCTATCAATCGCCTCCAGCGGGGTATGTGCAGACACTGCTGAAGCACGCCTCAAGTACATCCTTGTAGGCTCAACGAAAACATCCCTGTTTTCGAAGGCTTAAGCCGTATCTGCACTGGATAATTTTTTTCTTCGATTTGGGCTGAAGAGTTAGTTTTCTGGCTTAAAAATGCCCCAAAGTGAGTTAGCTTTGGAATGAAGGTTGGTTACATTATTTTTGTATCCTTGTTATGGGATAGCCTGTCTGAACTTGTAGTTTCGTCGCTATCAATCGCCTCCTGCGAGGTATGTGCAGACGCTGCTGAAGCTCGCCGCTAGTACGTCTGACCTCCATGGATGGAGGGAGTGCCAAATTCAGTATGGAACTGAATTGGCCGTGTAGGCTCAACGAAAACAAACAACATCCGTGTTTAAAGGCCAGTTCGGCATCCATGCCTCTCGTTCGAGAGCTTGATAACTTCGTTATCTCTCACCCTGTTTTCGACGGCTTCAGCCGTATCTGCACTGGATAATTTTCTTCTTCGATTTGGGCTGAAGAGTTAGTTTTCTGGCTTAAAAATGCCCCTTTATTGGTTTCAGGCGATAAGCTGCACAGATTAAGAAACAAGCCAGTAGACCTACTTTTACTAATCGATAAATGACAGTTACAGATTACTTTCGATAAGACATAAATATCAATGCTCACTTTTCAATTTTTCGATCTCGTTTATTCAACACTACTCTGCTAGAGTGCTGATAAATCAATGGCTTTGGTTTAGCAAGGCTTAAATAATAGATTAGTTAAATACGTATGCGAGCTGTACGGATGCTATGTATTTAGGAATGAGAATGGCAAATGTTGAAGGTTTAATCAGTACGTGCAAGAAGTACGTTCTTGATGATAGAAATGCGGTCGTAATCAGTGAGCCGTACATCCCCTATGTGCCTGAGAATTGGAACGGGATTTTGGTTCTTGCTGAAAGTCAAAACTTATCAGTTAGTAATAGTGACTATGTTCAATCACTCTCTAGCATGTCGGCTGATGATAGAATTCAAAGGCTAGGTTATTCCTCTGAGTTTGTAGGTGTTTACCCTTGGGATGATGGGTCAATTAAATTAGCAGTTGAAGCGGCTTTGAGTGTTAGTGCTTCACAAGTCGCAGTATCAAATGCGGTGTTGTGGTCGCAAAGAGGAGGAAATGAACAAAATGTTAATCCCGATCTCGACCTTCAAAGTTTATCTTCAAAAATATGGTCTGAGCTTTTATCCATCCTTAACCCTAAAGTGGTTGTTTGTTGTGGGAAGATTGCACAGAGTGTAGTTTCAAAATCTGGTTGGGAAGGGGAGAAGATTTTATTCCGCTTGCCAGCTAAAACTGCAATGTCGCGTGTATCTGGAATGTTTACCGAGGAGGATTTATTTGATCGTTTTCCAGAAGTAAAAAAAGTCGCTGATGAAAACCCCTTATGGTTAAGTGGAGGCTATAGACAAAATAAAATATTCTTTGCTTGTCATGCGGTTAGTGTAACCCCTAAATATTACAAAGCGTTTAAGACGGATTCCCAACACTTGGTATTTCCGATTTGATTCAGTTTTAGAGTTTACAGCACAATAGTTTAGGCTCGGTGGTATCGTTGCTCACCACTTAACGCGGCATTAAATGCAATTTAGTTCAACCATGGAGAATGACCGTTGGAATTACATATCAGAGACTTACTATCTCTAGAGTATCACGGTAATAAAGTTGCGAATGGGCAACTTCGAGCCAAAGATGTAGCAAAGTACATCTCTGCTATTGATGATTTTATGGCTATAACGACCAAGCATGCATATGGGAAAGATGCCGAGCTTACTTTTGATGTGTCGGGCTTTAGAAATCAGTCGTTTGATATTGATTTTGCACTTCAAGTCGTAAATCTAGGAGCTGCTGCAATGTTTTCTTCGGGCTCTCCAAAAGACCTGATTTTGCTAGCTACAGACTGCATAAAAGCATGTATACATCTTCAAGGGCTACAGCCTAAAGAAGTACAAAAAGATACCGTTGACAAGTCAGTTCATGTGACAAACCAGCACGGTGACACGCAAGTTTTTCATATCGAAACTATTAACGTTATAGCTGACGCTAAAGCTGCTAACTCTTTAGATTGTTTCATTCGTGAACCACTTGCTAAAGGTTTAGAGGCGGTCAAAGTAAGATCTTCGATCCATAAAATTGAGGCTAATGCCGCGGCAAACGAGTGCAACTATTTCAAGCCTATCGACTTTGAAACACCTTTATTCTCAAACTCAATTAAAACTGGTTTAGTCATTGAGTCACCATCATTTAAAGATGGTAATAAATGGAAGTTCAGTGATGGACAATCTAGTTTTTACGCCGAAATTATCGATGAACTTTTTCTAGACCGCGTGGACAATGGTGAGGAAAGATTCGGGAAAAATGACATATTGTTGGTAGAAATGGATGTCATTCAAACTCAAACACCAACATGCTTAAAAGTAGAAAAAATCATAACCAAAGTTATTGACCATCAGTACGCACAGAAGCAAAGCAGTATGTTCTAAAAATTGCTTTTAATAAATTGCTATGAGTGACATGGCATATTGGGTTTGAATCAGCTTTAGTGTCTACGGCACCATGGTTTAGGTTAGGTGTTCACGTCACTCACCTTAATGCGGTTACATGCGTTTTCGAATATGAATGAGTTAAGAGACAAAATGTTTAAGTCGATAGAGTATTTGGGTGATATCAACTACTTGTCTGAATGTGATATCGACCAGTCGAAATTATCGAGTGCATACCCTGAAGTTCGGGAGGCTCTCGCATATTATTGTCCGGCATCTAGCTTTTCTAAATTAATTATCAGTCAATTAGCAATGGTTACCAGTCACCAATGTGTAGAGCTTAGAGGTAAATTGTATCCGTATCTTTTGGCGGATCTACTGGAAAGAATGAGGCTAGTTGAAGTTAACAAACCGAAGTATAAACCATTCAGAAGTAAGTCATCCCCTCTGAAAGGTTATAGTCTGTATCATGTACATCACAGTTTAAACTTCGAAGTTATATTCAATTTTAAGCGCTATTTTATACATAAGTTTCCAGAGGACGCTTTAATACATGAAGCTGTCAATGAGCTAAAAAGATCTCAACCAAAAAGAAGCGATCACTGGGCTATTTTTATTAATTCACAGATCATCAAATCAATTGAATGGAGTGCACAAAATAAAACAGGAGAGTGGCTTATTTATCAAGTTATTAACGACCAAGTACATTTCATGGCACTTGCGCTCCATGAAACTAGCGATAAGGACTTGTTTGAACTGTTAGAGCCCCACCTAAAAGTACACACTTAAGAACAAGCGTTTAAGGTTTGAAGGTACTTTGTCTAATCTGGCTTAAGTCATTTAGAGCGATACTGATAAATGATTTCTGTCCAATAACGAGCTAGGGCTTTAGTCATAACTCCAAGTGGCAAAGATTATGCCTTTCTAACTCAGTGTAGATACGGCTGAGACCGTCGAAAACATGGATGTTTTCGTTGAGCTCACAAGGATGTGCTTGCAGCGAGTCTCAGAAGTGTCTGCACATACGCCTGCCGCAGGCAATTGGAACCACGTTTGTTGGATGCCACTCTCAGTTAAACATATATCGAGTCTTTGTGGGCTTTGTTATCAAACGAAGTTTGATTTGGCTTTAAGAGGTCGGTGAGCTGCAAGCTCCAGCAAACTTTTGTCCAAAAGTGAGGTAAGAGAGTTTTATCGCTTTAGCCATAACCTAAGAGCTAATAGATCATAACTGGCTGTCAGAAAACACTTATCCCCCATCGAAGTTGCCGAAGTGCGTTGGAATCAATCGTGTGACGCCGACAGGGATGTCGGCGTAGCTTTCGCGGGGCAGGCCCTTCCTTGGCATCCTGCCATCAGGGCATTTGTGAATCCATTCACATCAGAGTCCGATCGGAAGCGTTAGCGATTTATCCATAAGTATGAGGCCTGCATCTAATGCATGTAACTTCGTCGGGGCGTCATGGTGGATGCAAGGAGGATAAGGACGAGCAGTCCTCCTTGCCCGGGTGTGGGATGGAATCCCACGATGTTTATCAAGCGCAGCTTGATTGCTTAAGGTCAGGCGCAGCCTGATAGGTGGCAAAGCCACGACCTTTTATCAAACGAAGTTTGATTCACAGTTGTTAGACGGAGTCTAACCCTCAGCCAAACCGACTTGGTAAAAACGGCGTCAGATCCAAACAGGTTTGCTCTTGGTTGATTATCTCACTGACAAGCTTGCCGGTTATTGGGCCAAGACTTAGCCCCATCATGGCGTGCCCTGTCGCTAAGGTGAGGTTGGCGAACTTATCGGCTCTGCCGATAATCGGTAGTCCATCTGGGCTACAGGGGCGAAAGCCTGACCAAAACTCATTGGGATCAACTTGGCTAGTGTCAAAATCGGGTAGATAACGCGCTGCGGATTTGGTCAGTCCCTTGATTCGATTGTGGCTGATCCCCGATGATTCTTGGCTCGATAGCACGCCGAGCTCCATGGTGCCGCCAAAGCGAATGCCGTTATCTAACGGGCTGACTGCCACTTTGGCTTCACTTAAGATAAACGGGGTGCGGCACTCAAGCTTGGCGCCCTCTTTGACGGGTGGCTTGTCGAAGCTGACACAGATCCCTTTACCTGACTGGACAGGCAGGTTCACTCTTAATTGTTTGGCAAGTTTAGGTGACCAAGGGCCATTGGCGAGAACAAACTCTTTGGCATTAATTTCATCGGTTGCGGTTTTTGCGCCACTAATCTTGTTGTTGGCACTATCTGTGATGAACTCGCTGATTTCAGTATGCTGCCTAAACTCCACTCCTTGAGCGCTGAGGTAGTTTTTCACCGTCATAATAAACTCATAGGGAGCGATATGCGCATCTTCTGGGTAGAAGCTCGCACCCATCACATCAAGATTGATATTGGGCTCAAGTAGCTGCAGAGCTTCAGGGCTGAGAACTTTCGCTTTCAGGCCGAGTTTGTTGGCTTGGATCACTGTCGTGGCCTCATCGTTTAGGCCTTGCTCTGTGTTACACAACATCAAGAGGCCGTTTTGATGAAACTCAAAATCAAGCTCAGGCACTTGGTGTAGTGCTTTATATAGCTCAAGGGATTTAAGGTTGATATCTAAAATCGCCTGCTGATTAGCGAGGGTGTGTTGCGGTGTACATTTTCTAGCAAAGGATAATAACCATTTTAAGAAGTCGATATTGAGACTTGGGCGCACGTAGAAGGGGCTTTGCGGATTAAGCATCCACTTAAGGCCTTTTTGGATCATGCCCGGCGCGGCTAGCGGAATAAAGTGACTGGGGGTGATATAACCCGCGTTGCCAAAGGAACAGGCTTTACCTATCTCATCTTTATCGATAACCACCACAGACTTACCCGCTTTATGGAGGTAATAGGCGCTGCAAATTCCGATAATGCCGCCACCTATCACAGCCACATCTTTAGCAGCCTGTTCTTTAGCCGTGCGCTTTATCTGCGTATCCGTCATCTTCTTTCCTTGATGCTGATTTTAGTGGATAACCTACAGTGCCTAGCCGAATTTAGTTTGTTCTAAATCAAGTGTTGCTAAAAAAATCATGCTAGATGAATTCTTTTAATGATGGATAAATGCAGCCCTTACAGGAGCAAAGCGTCAAAGCTAATGGGGGATAGTATTACCAACAAGATCCTTACGCATCGGCATAGCCTCAACATCTTTAACCTGTTAGTTAATCTATTGGTAAGATAATAGACTTACGTAATGAGTTCGGACTCTTGCCAAAGCGTTTACGAAACACCTTGCACAGGTAGCTAACATCCGCAATTCCCACTTCATCTGCCAAGAATGACAAACTATGGTCGGAATTAACCAGGCGCCAATATAGATGTTGTAACCGCATCTCGGCCCAGTACTCACGCGCCGTCTGTCCAAAGCAGTCTTTAAACTGCCTATCAAGCTGACGTCGACTTATCGCCAGCCTATTTGCCAACTCATCGACCGTGTCAGAGCTTGCTAATAATTGACGCATTAGACTAATGGCTCGGCCAACATGGCGTCTAACCATGTTATTTATTTGAATATTGGCATCCAGCGATTTGAGTTGGTGGCGCTGCTCTCTTGCCTCATCAACCAGCATATCCGCTAGCCCCTTTAGGGCTCTTGTTCGGCCACAGTGGCGTGATAATAACTCTACAGCCAGATCGATGGCGGCGCTGCCTCCGGCGCAGCTGATCCTTTTTCCATCGATGCAGAACAGTTGATCGGTGCGAATGTCGATTCTGGGAAAGGCGGTTCGAAACTCTTGTACGTGACGCCAGTGAACCGCCACGCTATGGTGATTAAGTAACCCGGCTGCGGCAAAGAGAAAGCAGGCATTATCGATACTGACCAGTGTTACCCCCTGAGCCGATCCTAAACGCAATAGATCTTGGTATTGCTTGGGGAGCTCTTGGCAGCTTCGAGCACTACGGCCGCCAAAGACCACTAAGTAGTCATAATCGGTTAATTCAATCTCAGCGATAGTGGTAGTGACTTCCACAGCGACGCCACTACTGGATACGAGGTGACATGGCTCTACCCCGATAATTTGCCAAGTGCAATATTGCTGTTGACTGTAATCTTCCTCATCGGCAGATAAACGCAATTTATCGATGAAACCGCCGAACGGCAACATGCTAAATTCTGGTAAGGGCAGTAGTAGGAAGCGTACATCCGGAGCGCTAACTTGGCTGTTTGAGGCTGCATTTTCGATTGTTAAATGAGACATATGACTTTTCCGTAAAGCGATGTCTAAATATTACCTTACTTTGTCTTGATTGCATCAGAAAAGTCAGATGCTTCTCCCCTATAATCCGCTCATTAGTTAGAAACAATCGCTTCATCACAGGAAAAAGTATGGCATTAGACACTTGGTTGATTTATCTCGTTGCTATTATTGGTCTGTCGCTTGCCCCAGGTCCCAATGGCCTTCTGGCGCTTACACATGGGGTAATGTATGGGCATAAAAAGGCGTTATTTACCATTACAGGCGGTGTGTTAGGTTTCGTTGTGTTAATCGCTCTTGCCATGTTCGGCATAGGTGCATTACTGCTTGCCTCAACTGATTTTTTGCTCGTTTTTAAATGGATAGGTGGCATCTACCTTATTTGGTTGGGAGTGCGCATTTGGCGTTCTCCGGCAATGGAATTGCAGCCCATAGCAAAAGGCTGTGCAATGAGTCGTTTTGCGCTATTTAGGCAGGGGGCATTGGCGGCAATAACCAACCCTAAGGTGCTATTATTTTTCGGCGCTTTCTTGCCTCAATTTATCGACCCAGAACGGCCATTGTTAGCGCAGTTTGTCGTCATGGCTGCTACGTTTGCGGTAATTGAATTTGTTGTTGAATACATGATCGCTAGGGTCGCGACTAAGCTTAGACCATGGTTAAGCCGCACTGGCAAGCGCTTCAATCAGTGTTGTGGTGGGCTCTTCACTCTGATTGGAGCCAGCCTGCCGCTATACAACAATTAATTTTGATTACTTTTACGAGGGTGATTGCAGACTGTTTTTAGAAAATGCAATTTAGCTCAAAAAACAAAGCCACTCAAATGAGTGGCTTTAGCTATAGTGGAAGGCTCTTACATCGAAGAGCGAAAATCATAAAACAATTAATAAGTAATTGTCTTAACGCCGTCAGGAGTACCCACTAGCAATACGTCTGCACCGCGCATAGCGAATAGGCCGTTAGTCACCACACCAACGATTCCGTTGATCTGCTCTTCTAGTGCTTTCGGGTTCATGATCTTCATGTTGTACACGTCTAAGATGATGTTGCCGTTATCGGTCACACAACCTTCACGGTAAACAGGGTCGCCGCCAAGCTTAACAATCTGACGAGCCACGTATGAACGTGCCATTGGGATCACTTCGATAGGTAGCGGGAACTCACCTAAGATATCGACCTGCTTAGTATTATCGACAATACAGACAAACTTTTCGGCAACCGCTGCAACGATCTTCTCGCGTGTCAGTGCTGCACCGCCGCCTTTGATCATATCCATGTGAGCGTTGATCTCATCGGCACCATCAACATAGACAGATAGCTCGTTGACGCTGTTTAGATCAAAAACAGGAATACCTAGGGCCTTCATTTTTTCTGTTGATGCTTCAGAACTTGATACCGCGCCTTGGATATCGAACTTCATTGTGGCAAGGGCATCGATAAAGTGATTAACCGTTGAGCCTGTACCTACGCCAACAATGCTGTTTTCTTCTACGTACTGCAGAGCAGCCCATCCGGCAGCTTTTTTCATTTCATCTTGAGTCATCATGAAATCCTTTGTTAAAGATAAAGTTAAAGACAAGGTTAAAACTATTGCCGACAGTATACTCGTTTAACGTGGCAAGCGCGGCTGAATTTTGCTTTAAAAGTGACGCGCAAGGCGTATCATGTTTAGCTTAAGTCGAGTGGCGGTGCTTTTTCTGCTGTGGCTAACCATTTATTGCCATTAGCTTATTCACCAATGCCGCTAGAGTGCGAGTGCTATTTGTTTAGTTGATAGTTTGATAGTTAGTGTGACCGATTGTTAGATGGAATTTTGGCGCGAACACGCGCCACTCAGTGATAAAGGAGTCGATATGGCAGGGGCAAGCTTATTAACCTTGTTAGATGATATCGCGACAATTTTAGATGATGTCGCCGCGATGAGTAAAATTGCCGCCCGCAAAACGGCGGGGGTACTGGGTGATGATTTAGCCCTTAATGCCCAGCAGGTAACAGGCGTGAGCGCCGACAGAGAGTTACCGGTCGTTTGGGCGGTGGCCGTGGGCTCGTTTAAAAATAAGTGCATGTTAGTGCCTGCGGCTATGCTGATCAGCGCCTTTATTCCTTGGGCGGTGACGCCGCTGCTGATGTTTGGTGGTCTGTATCTTTGTTATGAAGGCTTCGAAAAGATTTACCATAGCTATCACGCTAAGAAGCATCATCAAATCGATGAAACTCAGGCGACCGAAGAGGAGATAGTCGATCTTAGGGAGTACGAGGCCAATAAGGTTAAAGGTGCGATCCGCACCGATTTTGTATTGTCAGCTGAAATTATTGCTATCACCTTAGGTATTGTCGCCGACAAGAGCTTGAGTACTCAGTTTTTTACTCTAAGTGTTATCGCGATTGTTATGACCATAGGCGTCTATGGTTTGGTCGCTGGTATTGTAAAGCTCGATGATGCCGGACTCTATTTAAGCCAGCGTCCAGGTGAGAGCTTATGGAGTCGCTTTAAGCGTCGTTTTGGTTTTATGTTGCTTAACTCGGCGCCTTACCTTATGAAGACTTTGTCAGTCGTCGGTACCATTGCCATGTTTATGGTGGGGGGCGGTATTTTAACTCACGGCTGGCATTGGGTGGGGGAACAGATAAGCCATGTGGCGAGCTGGATTGCTGCCTTTGAGTTTGTCGGTCCTGTGGTTGCCTTTATCACGCCGAGTATCTTAAACGCGATTTTCGGCGTGATAGCTGGCGCTGTCGCGGTATTGCTGATGGAGCTGTTTATGAAACTTAAAGGCAGTAAAGCCGAGCAAGGCTAATAGTGTATGGGGAGGAGAGGGTTGCCAGTGACTAGAGGTGGGGCTATTTATTAACAAGCGGAGCTGTCAGATGCAAGGTGATGCGTTCACCCTAAAGCTTGCGAGCTTTAACCTATTTAACTATATCGAGCCACCATTGGCCTATTATGATTTTGAGAATATCTACTCTCAGGAGCAGTGGCATAAGAAGCAGCGCTGGCTGGCAGATTTTTTGACGCAGCATCAGCCTGATGTGGTTGGCTTTCAAGAGATATTTTCAGCCGATGCCTTAGCGTTGCAAATGACAGAAGCGGGCTATGACCATTTTGCAGTAGTCGATACGCCGACTATTGTTGATGACTATATCTGCCGCGATCCTGTTGTTGGTCTTGCATCAAAGTATGCTTTTCAAGAGGTGGTGTCGATAGAGGTGGATAGTCGACTAGCTGTCGGTCTGGGCTTGAGTGAAGGCTTTGCTTATAGCCGTAAACCTCTGAGAGCAACGGTTAAGCTGCCTGAAATTGGCCTGTGTGATATTTACGTGGTGCACTTTAAATCTAAACGTCCGCATCAAGATGAACTGCCATCGCCCAAGATCGCAAATGCGCAAGGGGTGGTGAACTTCGGTGAGCTGCTTGGGCGCAATAGCTTAGGGCAATGGGCATCGAGTATTCAGAGGGGGAGTGAGGCTGCATTACTGTTTCACAGTATGATGCAAAGGCGCATTGAGACGGGACAGCCGATGATCTTGATGGGCGACTTTAACGAGGAGTTGACCAGCTCAGTATTGTCGATATTAACTAATCGTGAGCTACGCTTTGAGAAAGAGGGCTTAGGAGATCTTAATAGCTTTCCGTTAACCGATGGTTATATGCTGTTTGAGCAGGGGCTGGAAGCACTGTTTACTCCTAAGGTTACGAGAGCAGACTCCCTCGATATGGCGCCGCCATTTATAAGAGATGCAAGAGCGGCAAGGTCGCCAACTCATTACTATGGCGCTACAGGTTCTGTACTGGACTACATTTTGCTCTCGGCGGATTTCGATCCCAGTTATCACAAGAGTCTTGCCGAGGTGTGTGATTATCACACCGAAGACCGCCACTTAGTTAACCCCAGCTTTGAGCGTGATAGTCAAAGCAGCGACCATGCTCCAGTGATCTGCACCATCCGCAGCAGAAGTTAGATTTAAAGATTTTAAAGAAGGTCCTAGGAAAAGCAGGAATTAGGAGCTAGGAAAGCTGCATTGCTGCTTGCTTTTGCTAGAATCTAGAGCGCTCGTAAACTTGCTGCTAGGACGCTTCGTGGATAGAGCGGACTTCGTCCTGCTATAAGATCAAAAGAAAGCATGGATTTAGGCTTTGCTTTTCCTGCTTTATCCGTCTCTGCTTGCACCCTCTTTGCTTTCCCAGCCTTTACCGACCTCTACTGTCTTAGCTTTCCCTAGAACCTCCCCCTTCTTTTGCAGTTAACAAACTGTTTACATCTTTGTCTTTTTCATGTCATGGTGGTGCTTTAGTATTAAAGCTGATTAGACCTCGTACCACCGAATACTATTAATACACTGGAATATTAAGGGAATAATAACAATGAAACGACCTTTCACTCGTAGAGATTTTTTAGCCATGTCAGCTAAAGGCGTGGGCGCTGCAGTTGTATCTTATGGCCTGATGGGCTGTAGCAGTGACGATGATGACAATGGCATTTATGCCGAGTTCCTCCACGGCGTTGCCAGTGGGGATCCTAGTCATGATGCCGTCATACTTTGGACTCGTGTAAGTCCAGAGCGCGATGGGGAACTCAAGGTGTCGTGGGAGGTGGCAACCGATGCCGCATTCAGCCAGTTAGTGAGTAACGGTGAAACCATGACCAGCAGCGACAGAGACTATACGGTTAAGGTCGATGCCGTGGGGCTTGAGGCTGGCACTGTGTATTTTTATCGCTTTAAAACAGGCAACAAAACCTCTCAACCAGGGATGACAAAAACCCTGCCACAGGGGGCTATAGATAGTGCCAAATTTGCGGTGCTCTCCTGCGCGAATTTTCCTGCTGGGTATTTTAATGTGTATGAGATGGCGTCAAGAATGGATGACCTTGATGCGGTGATCCACTTAGGCGATTATATCTATGAGTACGCGCGCGGAGAGTATGCCAGCGAACGCGCCGCCGAGCTTGGGCGTGAAGTCTTGCCCGAGGGCGAGTTAATGAGCTTGGCTGATTATCGCACTCGTTATGGCCAATATCGCAGTGATATCAGCTTGCAGAAGCTTCATGGCAAGACTGCATTTATCAACGTGTGGGATGACCATGAGGTCGCCAATGATAGCTGGCGTGAAGGGGCGGAGAATCATAATGATGGCGAAGGGGACTTCGATGCCCGTAAAGAGGCGGCGTTGCAAGCTTACTTCGAGTGGCTCCCCATCCGTCCATGGCGTGAGGGCAACCATGAGGAGATCTATCGCTCATTCCAGTTTGGTGACTTGGTCGATCTGCATATGCTCGATACCCGTCTGCTTGGTCGAGATAAGCCGCTGGACTACGCCGAATATATTGATCCCGCAACGGGCGGGCTAGATAGCGCTCGTTTCATGGCGGATGTAACCGACACCAATAGAACCATGCTTGGTCAAGAGCAGCAGGCTTGGCTGCAGACGGCGTTACTCACCTCAACGGCAACTTGGCAAGTATTAGGGCAGCAGGTATTGATGGGGCAGATGATGTTGCCTGCGGCAATTGCTACTCAGCAGTTGTCGATCCCTGAGTTTGGTCAGTTGGCTGCACTCGCCCAATTTGCTGCGCGCAAAGCGGCAGGCGACCCAACGCTCACTGAAGATGAGCTTAAGTATCTATCCTTCTATGGGTATAAGTTGACGCCTGAAGCGATGGCTCTGCTGCAGCTGCCATCGATCCCGTATAACTTGGATGCTTGGGATGGTTATGCCTACGAGCGAGAGGTGATTTTGGCAACGGCTAAATCACAGGCGAAGAACCTAGTGGTGATTGCTGGTGATACCCATAACGCATGGGCGAATGAGCTAAAAGATGCGGCGGGGGACACAGTTGGAGTCGAATTTGCAACTAGCTCGGTGTCATCACCGGGTCTTGAGTATTACCTAGGTATCGATGCTAAAGATATCCCCGCAACGGAGGCAGCCATTATCGATCTGGTCGATAACCTTGCCTATGCGAACTTGATGAACCGTGGCTTGATGACACTCACCTTTAACCATCAAGAGGTGCGCAGTGACTGGCGCTATGTCGACACCATCTACACCCGTGACTTTAAAGAGGATATCGAGAGAAATTTCTCTATGACCACTAAGGTCGGTACTCCCTCTTTAAGCGCCGTCACTGAGTAGTGACAGGGCTGATTGAGCCGAGACTGGCTGAGAGTAAGCGATTGCATCGCTGCTTTTAGCTCAGGGTATTTTCATCGTTTAGATTTAATACCAAGGCAACCTAATGAGGTTGCCTTAATTTTTTTAGTGATGAGAAGGTAAGTTTTCGGCTTTTTTGCAGCAATCAGGGCTATTTTAGTATAAAATTCGCGACCAAAATCAGGTGGGTGGCTAGACTTTGAGCAGTGAATCGAAACTATCGATTTACTGAGAGCGACTCTAGATCTTGGACTCGATGCTATCACCTGCCTTTTTATCGCTATCGGCTTAACTGTTTTGATCTATTCTTAGGGAATAAGGATGGATAAGTTTAGTTCGAACTTTTTGCTAACAACTTGTTTTTAATCCCTATTAAAAACACTCCTCGTCAGGGTGCTCTTGAGGCAGACAAGCGATAGCGGTAAGACTTAATTCAGATATTAATAACAAGATGGGGACGGTCAGATGTCAGAGAAACGCTTTATTACCGCACAGGAGTTGCTAGAAGATTCTTTTCGTTTAGCGGCACAAGTTTATGAAAGTGGCTTCCGTCCACAGTTTATCGTTGGTATTTGGCGTGGTGGCGCTCCAATCGGCATCGCAGTACAGGAGTTTTTCGACTTTAAGAAAGTAGAAACAGACCATATCGCAGTGCGTACCTCGTCTTACTATGGGATTAACCAGCAGAGCAAGCAGATCAAGGTGCACGGCCTGCATTATATCGTAGAAAATGCTAACGCCGGTGATGGGCTATTGATTGTCGATGATGTGTTTGACTCTGGTCGCAGTATCCATGCGTTAATGGAAAACCTAAGCGATCTGATGCGCTTGAATATGCCAAAAGATGTACGTATTGCTTGCCCATACTACAAGCCACAAAATACTGCAGTGCCATTAAAGCCAGACTACTTCATCCATGAGTCTGATGAGTGGTTAGTATTCCCGCACGAAGTTTCAGGCTTGTCTGTCGAAGAGCTTGCCGAAGGCAAGGGCGATCTGAAAAACATTAAACACCTATTTGTTTAAGCTTGTTAAAGTATAAGCTCGTTGGAGCTTGAGCAAGCAGTAAAAAACCACCGTTCGGTGGTTTTTTTATTTTCAGTGCCTAGCCTCCTGTTTTCAAGAATCTAGAACACTCGCACACTCGCACACTCGCTGCAAGGACGCTTCGCGGCTAGAGCGGACTTCGTCCTGCTAGGAACAGCAAAAGGCGGCATTGTGTTTTTTAATGTAGGTTGGGCTTTAGCCCATCTAAGATGACGGCATAAATGCTGACCTACATTAAAAGAAGGCTCTAGGAAAAGCAGGTTATAGGAGCAAGAAAGGGCAAAAGTGTTATTTGCTGAGGAGGATCGGTGTCGTTTTGCTTTTCTTTTTTCCGGCTTATCCCATCTTTGCCTTTTCGGCCTTTGCCGTCTTAGTATTTCCTAGCACCTAGCACCTAGCACCTAGCACCTAGCACCTAGCACCTAGCACCTAGCACCTAGCACCTAGCACCTAGAGCTTATCTATCTCATCTTTTAGCTGGTAAGACTTATCTGTGACGAGTTGTTCAAGGGTGGCGACACGCTCTCTGAGTTTTTCTAGCTCGGCCTTAACACTCACTAGCTCATCGAGTTCGACCCGACCTTTGTGTTTGTTGTATTCCTTTAAAGCGGCGATAGTAAAAACGCCGATGATAGCCAGTGCGGCAACCGAGAAGGGCCCCATATGTCGCTCCTTGATGAGTAGAGTGCAACTCAATTATAGCGGCAAAACAGCAGCTAGGTTTGAAATAAGGAGCGAGGAAAAGCAGGTTGTAGGGAGAGCAAAGACGGTAACAGCGAACGGCCTGCGGCCTAGGGAACGTGACAGCGTCACTTACGGAACGCTGCGCTTACGGGAAAGATAGGAAAAGCAGGTTCTAGGGAGAACAAAGACGGTAACAGCGAACGGCCTGCGGCCTAGGGAACGTGACAGCGTCACTTACGGAACGCTGCGCTTACGGAAAAGATAGGAAAAGCGGGAAGCAAAGAAGTGGACATTACGATGCCTTGCTCTTCCTGCTTATCCGGTCTTGCCTTTCCGGCTTTTACCGTCTTAGCATTTCCTAGCACCTAGCACCTAGCACCTAGCACCTAGCACCTTCTTTTCCGTACTAATGCTTCATCTTAGATTTAATCAATAAGCACTTTTGTTCATGTTGCAGAGCCTCTTTAAGGGCTCGTAGGCTTGTATCTGATAATGGCTTTTGTGTCTGGTCTGACTCAACTGAACTAATGAGCTGTTGTAATCTATTCGCATTGCCATAGCTGCAATCAGTAGGGATCAGTGACGCGTTGTAGCTGCGCATAAAAACGGGGTTTTTACTCCTGTCTAACTCGGCAAGCGAATCGAGGCGCTGCTCGGCGGTTGCGGCGCTCAGCATTTTTTGCTCACTTGGGTAAAGGTTTTCCATCACGGTACGTACCTTAGCAAATGGCAGATGTGTTGGTTGTTGAATTCGCTTTAACCACCTGTCTTTATTCGATATTTCTGGGCGAATGACCTCTGCAGCCAATGCCGACTTTTGTCCGGCGTCAGAGTTATCCGTTGCGCGCTCTTTATTTAGCCAGTAACGGCCGTTGCGGTGATTAAAGCGATTGAGCTGGATTATCATCTTCCAGCGTAGTGCCTGGTCAATCTCAACGCCTTTTATGCTTGCGGTTTGCTTGAGGAGCGCATCGATATGATTGAGGGCATCGCTGCTTCTGGCAAACTCGATATAGACTGCAAACCAGCGACGCTGAATGTCGCGGTTGCCCTTGTTGACCATCACCTTTCTCAGGCTCATCTGCTCAATGGCTCTTATCGCTTTTTTAGCATAGTGTTGATTGATAGGTGCCATTTTATCTAAATAGATGCGTGCGTTAGATAAGCTGGTTAACACCTGATCTAAGATGGTGAGATCTCGCTCGCCGGGCAAGTTAACCAGTACTGTGCCCATGTAATCATTTAAGGATTGTTCACCGCTTTCAACGCTGTCCCACAGGCTTTGCCACAGCATGGAACGCAGTAGAGGGTCTTCAACGGAGGCTAGGTAGGTCCGTGCCGTGTTAAATGAAGTCGGGTCTAGGGTCACTTTAACAAAACCCCAGTCTTGGTAATTGGGGTAAACGAGTGCAGGGCAGTGTAGGCCGATAACTTGCTTCACTTCGGTGGTTGCACCGCTATAGGTTACCGGCACACTAATGTTGTGATACAAGCGGTTTCGGCCTTGGGTGAACAGGCCTAGTTGTACCTTTTGCTCTCGTAAGGTGGGTAAGCCCCTTGGTGCAGTTTGTTTTAGACTAAAGGCGCTAATACGGCCATTGCTGCAACTATATTCCGCTTGTAGTGTGTTGACGCCAGCATTATTCAGCCAGTCTTGGCTCCACTGGCTTAAGTCTCGTTTTGAGACCTGCTCAAGGCTGGTGATAAAGTCTTTTAGCTCGGCGTTCTGGTAGCTGTACTGAGTTAAGTAGTGTTGCACCCCCTTTTGAAAGGTTTTCTCGCCTAGAAGGTGATTGAGCTGTTTCAGCGTCGATGCGCCCTTGGAGTAGGTGATGGCATCGATGTTATCGAAGGCATTTTGGCTGCTCGCGACAGGAACCTCGATCGGGTGCGTGCTGGCTAAGCTGTCTTGATGATAAGCATCTTGTTTGTTTTTAGCGTAGAAACTGCGCCAAGCATGGCTAAATTCGTCGATCTGGCTGATAGCGAGTGTCCCCATAAAAGAAGCAAAGCTCTCATTTAACCACAGACCATTCCACCACTTCATGGTGACTAAGTTGCCGAACCATTGGTGCGCCATCTCATGCATGATAACGCTTGCCAGACGCTGTTTCTCGCTGGCTGTCATCTGAGTACTTGTCAGAAAGTGGCTCTCGCTAAAGGTGATAGCGGCCGCGTTCTCCATGGCGCCATAGAGAAAGTCAGGTACCAACACTTGATCGTACTTGTTAAATGGGTAGGGGATCCCAAAGTAGTTATCGAAGAAGGTTAACCCCTGTTGGGTGTAGTTAAACCAATCTTTTTCATCGACCTGCTTTGCCACAGACTGCCTAGCAAAGAGACGCAGTGGATATTTGCCAGAGTTGTCTTGCCACTCATGGTAGGGGCCTGCATGCATTGAGAAATTGTAGGGGCTCAGCTTAGGCGACTTAGGAAATACCCAGCGACGCTGCTCACCCTGCTCGGTTACCGAGGTTTCTCTCATGGCGCTGATCACTGTCCAGCCTTTTGGTGCGGTTACCGATAGGGTATACGTTGCCTTAAGGTCGGGCTGATCGAATAGGGCAAACATCTGCTGCGCGGCAGCGGGTTCAAAATGAGAGTAGAGATAGACCTTGTCATCGACCGGATCGACGAAGCGGTGTAGCCCTTCGCCATTGCTACTGTAGTTGCGAGTGAATTGCACCTCGATAGTGTTGCTGCCACGGTTTAATAGACGTGGATTGAGTGTGATATAGCTGTTGTTGTAGTTGGGGTAGACCTTCTTGCCGTTTATGGTGAAACTGTTAATTTGGACTTGATTGAGGTCTAAACTCAACGGCTGGCTGGTGTCACTGAGTTCGAAGCTGACAGTGCTGATGGCGCTAAACTGCTGCTCGGTCAGGGTAAAGTCGAGCTCATATTCCACATCAGAAATTCGCTCGGCGCGGGCAGCGGCTACTTGCTGGCTAATATAGGGAGTAGCATCACGCAGGGCACTCAACTCTTTACTACTGACATTGGTGGCGATCAAAGAAAAACATAGCGCGGCGGCAAAACCTGTGTGCAGCAACTTCAAAACAACTTCCTTAATATTAAACCCGGTGGGCTTTAGCCCTTATTATTCTATTTAAACGCTAGCCTGATTTCGGCCTGACACTGAATAGGTATGATGGCAACAACTATCAAGCCAAGGAACCATAGCACAAGCGGCATAAGTTACCTTATTTCGAGTTGTCGCAGAAGCAATAAAATGCGTCATTTTTGTCGCAATGTTAACGACTCAATGAGCGCATAAAAAAGCCAGCGTAATGCTGGCTTAGTTAATGGAGGGGCATTCTTTAGAGAATTATAGGCCTAAGAAAGACTTAGACTTAACCTTGCGGATCTCTTTTTCATCAGACCATTCGATTAGGCCTGTCTCTAGATCCATTAGGCGCATGGTCATCTTGTAGTAAACATCTTTGGTGCTGCCATCTTGCTTAACGATGCTAGAAAGGTTGCCGTATAACATGTACTGAGCACCGATCTGACGACCGAAGTTAATTGCTGTCGATGGGTCAACCATGCCTGAGTTGTTCTGGTAGTCTAGTTGCTTGCGCACAGCATCTACCTTAGTCATGTCGATAAAGCGGAACTTACCCGAGCGTAGTAGCTTGTTGCTGATCGAATCGGTTACCGATTCAGTATCGATATGCTCAGAAGTCTTGTTCTTAATTTTATCGACGAAGATGATTGGACGATCATTCGCTGTCATAGCAACAACTGGTGGGAAGGTCAGCATACTGTCGACCATCTTAGCGGCAATAGCCTGAAGGTCAGTTGAGCCGAAGTTTTCGTTAACGGTTTCCACTTCAGTGGCATCACCGTATTCGACTTTAGATTGGCAGGCAGATAAACCTATTACCGCTGCAAGGATAAAAACGACTTTTAAATGTTTCATAGTAAGTTCCATACAAGTGATTGCTAAATGATTATTGAATAAAAACGGGTGTAATTACCAGTGTCAATTACCCAGACTAAGGTTGTACGTCCACTCTTGACTTCGATGGGATCGGCTGGATTATTGTCTAGCATTAGTGAATAACTGCCGGGCTTTACATATGAGCGAGCGATCTGTGCCTGTTCAGGCAAGGTTAACCAGCTACGTCTATCAGCCTGCTCGCTAACCACATTAAAAATTTGCATGGCGATAGAGGCGTAATCGATATCATTATTGCGCTTCTTGGTCTCACTCTCGACGCTCTGAGCCATCTCTGACTTGGCATAGATCCGCGCGGCCTGCCTAACGAGTGCAGCCGGAAGCTCCTCTTTGAGGGCGGTAATGGCGAGGGCATCGATGTTGGCGATGGGCGCGGTTTTTAGCACAGTGCCTAGACCTTGCACCTGTCCCTGTCTCACAGGCTGTCTATTGGGGTAATAGGTGGCTAAGGAGGCTGTCTGCCAATTCCCCTTAAGGGTAAAAGGCACGGTGAAACTCTGTTTCTCAGGTACGAAGCCACGCTCCAGCATGATGATGACTTGACCATCACCTTTATTGGGTAAAACCGCATCGCCCCAACGCCGCTTAAACTCATCGTACTGTGGCATAGCAAGCTGCTTTGCTAACCTGACTAAGTCTTTTTGCAGATAAGGGTTATTAGGGGTGATCTGCGCTGCCTTTCGATAGTCGATAAAGGCATCATTGGGCTCGCCTAGGATCTCGTGCAACATTCCCGTTGTGTAATAGCTATAGGCATTTAAGAAGGAGCTGGTGGTTGTGCCGGCCGCTTTACTGAGTTTATCCATCTCAGCATCTATCGTGCCGTTTGCCATGGCTTGTACCGATTTATTCGACCTTTGATAGCGAGCCTGCTCTTGGCTTTGTAGCTCATTACTGCGGCGTACTTCTACTAGTGCGCCTTGAGGGTCGCCTGCAAATAGATAGTTTAGCGCCTGATATTGGTGCAACATGATGCGCTCGTAACCGGGGCCGCGATAGGGAATAACGTTATCGTTAACGAAAAGGCTACTGGCAGTCGCCCCTGCATCACTTAGGCTGATCTTGGCCTTGTCATCGAATGCTCGGTAGGCTGACATTGCTTGCTGATAGTAGTTTTTACTGGTTTCGAAATTACCAGCAATTTGGGCGCTTCTGCCCGCTTCTTGGGCGTAGAGTAGACCATCGGCACCATCAATTTTTTCCTCGACTAATTTGGCCGCATTTTGCGGCGTGGGCGAGTTGAGTTGAGCCTTTACTGGCGCAATTTGAGAGGGATAATTGATAAAGATACTGTTAAACGCGCAGCCGCTTAGGCTTAATATCATCACCGTTAGCAGTAGTAAACTTCTCATACCTGAGTCTCTTTGGTTTGCGCTAGTTGCATCGCCTTCCTTGATAACCGTGGGTTAGGCTGCTTAGGTTTAAGTCGACTTAGTTTGAAGCCTGCTTAGTTTTAAGCTTGGTTGAACTGATCAATTGCTTCCAATAATTATAAGAGGTGAAAGCTCATTTATTGCGTGTTTATAAAAACTTACAATATTTGATGTTTATATCAAGGCCTTTATAGCGCTTTAAAGCTGAACATAAGATGAATACTTTAAACTGATGCTTAAAAAGTACACGCTCTGTTGTACTCTTTTCGCTCGATTAAATCTACTCATCTTAATGATTGAGTGTATCAATAATGGGGAGGGGGCGTTTCTTCTGCCTGACTTGCCATATTGCTTGGTTCGACAGCCTGTAGCTTATTAATAAGCAGCTTTAGCTGCTCCTGCTGAGATGCCAGTAAATTGTTGAGCTTGATAACTTGCAGGTTGAGCTCTTCGATGGTGCCGTCTTGAAAGGCGATCTTCATCTCTAACTCTTCGACTCGATTTTCTAAATTATCCAAATTGACCTCTGATGGATAGGGCTTCATTGTCTCGGCTGCTCGATAGAGCGGTCAGAGATGCTTGTTTAGCTGATTATACAACGGCAAGTCATCTTTATGGAAATTTGCTCTGTAAAAGAATGACGAAGCAAGCGGACAATAAATGGTCAGAAAGCTGAATGAAACCTGATAAAAGCATTAACAGATGCACTCGTGAATGAACTCGCTTCGATTTCTGCTGTCTTTATGGTGACGATAGAGATAATCATTGCTAAGTTAATGGGCCTAAATCCTTATATTTGCACTGCAAGCGCAGATAACAGATACAAGTCTATATGGAAAAGAGTGGTCAATAATAGCCGAGCCGCTTTTAACCAATCAGATTGGAATAACCTATTTAACTAGTATAGAGTGGTTCGCCTAAATAAAAATAAAGGTTAGTTTAACCACGTAAAAATGCTGAGGAAGCTTTAATGAAATCGATTTATAAATATTCACTAGTGGCCCTAGCAGTAGTCGGCCTAACAGCGTGTAATCAAGAGCAGGCTGTAGCGGTAGATGCTCCTGTAGAATTAAAGACTGAAGCGCAAAAAGAAGCTTACAGCGTTGGTGCGTCAATCGGTACTTACATGGCTGGCCATATTAAAGAGCAAGAAGAACTTGGTCTAAAAGTGGATAGAAGCTTGATTGTTACTGGTTTTAGCGAAGGTCTAAACAGTGAGCTGAAACTGACTCAAGAAGAGATGCAAACTATTTTGCAAAGCCTTGATGAGAAGCTAAACGAGAAGCGTCAGGCGCAGGCTGCTGCATTGGCAGAAAAGAGCCTAGCTGAGAGCAAAGCATTCTTAGAAGCGAACAAGGCTAAAGAAGGCGTTGTGACTACTGATTCAGGTCTACAGTATGAAGTGATCACCGAAGGTACGGGTGATAAGCCGTCAGCTGAAGATACGGTTAAAGTTCACTATGTGGGTACACTAACTGACGGTACTGAATTTGATAGTTCAGTTGCACGTGGCGAGCCTGCTACTTTCCCACTTAACCGTGTTATTCCTGGTTGGACTGAAGGCGTTCAGTTGATGTCAGTGGGTTCTAAGTACAAGTTTGTGATCCCTGCAGAGCTTGCTTACGGCGACCGTGACACAGGTAGTATCCCAGCGAACTCTACACTGGTATTTGAAGTTGAGTTGCTTGATATTCAAAAGGCCGATGCGCCAACTGCCGATGCGGCTCACGCACACTAATTGAGTCGTTAACGACTGAACTAAAAAAAGGACGCACTATGCGTCCTTTTTTATTCGCTTGATTTTAGTATTAAAATGCGTAGGTAACGGCAAATCCAGCATAATCGAACTGCGCATCGTTATAGTAATCACCGGTGTCGGTAGTTTGATTGATCTGCCCTGCAAATAGGGAGGTCGCCCAACGCTTGTCTAACTGATAATTGAAGCTTATCCAGAGGCTTTCTTGATCGAAGTCGGACAATCCTGAGATACGATATCCTATGCTGGTCGAGAGGCTCTCGGTAAAATGATAACCCGCCTCTATGCTCGCAGCTGGCGTGATAAATAGATCGTCATGTTCACTTAAGTTCTCACCATTGATGTTATCTAAGCGAATCGATTGCCCTACAATACTGACCCCAGCGCCGACATCGAGAACCCAGTCGCTATCTCTGAGTAGCTTGTAGACATAATCTGTACTGAGCATCCAATTGCGATAGGCTGAAACGACTTCTGAGCCTGCTTGGTAATGCTTCCCACCAAAATTAATATCTTGTTTTAATGTGGTGGTGTCGCGTGCTTCCATTGGGGCAAACCCAAATGAGAGGTATTGAGATTGATCGAGTCCCCAACGTAACTGTGCGGCGGCATAGGTGTTAGGCTCCGATTCGCGGCTGAAGTCATAAAGATCGAAACTGTCTTGACCCACTTCGTTGATCTGGTTCTTCTCGGTATCAAAGCCTCCTATTAACAGCGAGTAGCTACGCGTTAGCTTCTGCTCTTTTTGACCCCATATTTCGGCATTTTGGTTCTGTTTTTTGCTTCTAGGGCCAGTCAATCCGGGCGTGTAGCTCATTGCTAAACCAAGTTGGTACTACCACACGTGGAATCTGGAAGATTTCTGTAAAGCCTTTAACAACAAGGCGTGTGTGTATTTTCCAGAAAAATGATTCTCATCGGTCACTTTTTCTAAAAATATAGATATCAGCATATCATTTTCCAGAGTGTTTATCATTAATGGTCTGTTGTTCTTAGTAGATCATTATTCTGAGCTTACAAAATTGATTATAAGGATTATATACCAATTTTGCTTTAGATCTTTAATAAGTCTAAGCTCTGAAACTTGTCAAACAGTGCTGTTAATGCTTCCATCTCTTTTTGAAATTCATCTACTTGTATTTGATTGCTTTTCCATCGTTTAAGGAGTGTTTTTTGCTTGCTTAATAACATGCTTTGAATATGAGTTGCTTTATTTTTAACTTCTCTACGCTTACGAATATATACACGGTTAGTTCGATTTAATAACATTTTACCAATCATGTACTTTATAGGGCCTTCATTGTTTTTACATTGAATCAATCCGTCACGATCAACTTCAAGATATTCTGTAATATCAACTTGAAAGCGGTCTAAATAACCTTTTTTATGTAAAAAAGTTGCACCGTTTTCCGTATCTTTGCAACCTTTCCAATCATTGGTCTTTAGTACATTGCATTTTTGGCATGATAAGTGCAGGTTGAATGGATGAGTTTTTAAAATTCCATTGAACTTTTCACCAAATACGTCCATAGGTCTAAAGTGATCCAATGAAAAGTGTTCCCCTCCACATTCATCTACATGTGCATCGCAATATACACACCTATGCTTGCAGTCTCGCGCAGTATTATCGTAATTTGTTTTACAGTTATATGTAGCGTAGAACTCACCTTCAGCTTTATAGTACTCTGATATGTCTCGCCTTTCTAAAGGCGGAAAATATAAGCTATTCATCATTATCCGTCTTTAAGTTATTGTAAATATCATCTAATTCATCTGAAGCAGCCTTTAACTCAGCCAGTGATTCTTCGCTAATTAGCCTCTCATCAACCAGTGCTTTACTACGGCCAATATTTAGAGCGTCAAACTCCTTTATTTCGTCATTTGACAAAGTAGAGAAAATAGATTTTTCAAAAAGTTCATCAAACCTTTTTGCCTGCGTAGACTTTATATCTGCATAAGTATTTATATGGCGTAAGAAACGTTTTTTAAGGTTTTCTTCTTCCTCATCTGAGTCCCAGTCATTCTTGTCAATAACAAACTCAACATCACCAAAGTATTGCTCAATTTCACCAGCATAACTTGTCAGCATATATATTGGGATTTTTGTATCAATAAACCTAATTTGCTCAACTAATTCACTTCCTGTATAGGTCGCAACACCTGAATGCTTGAGCTTTTCGTCGATTAGGTAAGTCACTTTATCTGGTATTGTATCTAAGGTAAGCATCATTTCTTTTAATGAAGGTTTTACATCTAAACATACGATTTCGAATAACTCTCCGAACATCATTTGCATTGACAGCTCGTAAGTCGCTCTTATATCGGTATCATCATCAATAAATACTATTTTGTTCATATTTAGTTATCCTGTAATACTTCAATGTAGAAACCAGCGCCACCAAGTTCAGAATATTGCTGTGCAGTAATTGCTCCTGAAGACATGTGGTCTTCTACTTGACCTTTAATTATTGATAAACCCATGCCTGTACCTATTGAGTTACCTTTATTATCAATTTTTCGACTGTGCATCGGTAAGAAAATAGTATCCTCTTGCCCCGCCTCCAATCCACAACCAGAGTCCATGAAGGCAAGCTTGAGTCTGGTTCCTCCTACACGTTCAAACAACACTTCAATTCTTCTCTCATCTCTCGGAGTGTCTTCTAATGCCCATGTAGAATTAGTTATTAAGTTAATAGCGATACTTTCCCAATCAATTGCATATGAACGGACATTGAAATCTTCTTTCTTAATTCTGACAAACTTAAAGCTCCACTGAAGCCCCATTTTTTCAAACGTCGCAGCCATCATGTCAAAAATATAGTTGAAAGTATCGGGGACATTTACTTTTGTGCGAGTACGTTTATCCGGCTTAATATTGTTAATCGCTAATTTAGAGAAAGTGTCAACATAATGTGCACCAATGACCATACGGTTAGTTATTTCTACTAGTTGCTTAAGATCTATGTCTTTACCTGTATCTTTTGCTATATCGATTACTTTTGTGAGTGCCCTAGCATTTTTTAGAGCTAAAGCTGAATGAGTGCGTATTTCGTGCCCAAAGCTCACAGTTAATACACCTAAGGAGGCAAGATTTGAAAGAGTATCTTTTTGCTCTTCTAACTTTTCGCGCTCTTTCTTCATGTACAAATAATATTCGTCGAGAGCAGTTTGATGCGCTACTTTAGCTCTTTCTAGATCTCGAAGTTTTTGATTTAGTACTTTAGCAGGGGGGGCTTTCTTCTTATTTTTGTTTTTCTTTTTTGAAAATGCTCTAACTTTATCTATAGCTTCGTTTAGTTCGGAATCTTTTTCTTTAACAACTTTTTCTAGCTCTGCCGCTAGGTCTATGTCGTCATTGTCTTGAGCATTTTTGTGCGCCAAAAATTCAAAAGTAGAAATGACTTTTAAAACGAACGTTCGTAACTGTAGGTATGCTTCGTTTTCAACGATACCCTCTCTGTTTGCTTGGTCATTTAAAATTGCGTTGGTTGTTTTGGAAATGCTAACCGCACCAATAATCTGACTTGGACCAATTCTCCAGCCACCCTGCTTTATACCACCTGGACTAGCTGCTTTTCTGTACCCCAAATCAAGCCAATCCCCCTTTCCTGTAGGTTCACCATATGGTCTTACTCGAAAGTCATCACGATAAATTCGCACCCCCCGGTTTAGCTCCATAAATTTCGACCAATTTCGGGCAGACATGTCAACTTTAGAAAAAAACTCCTTACTTCGCACCATGTAATGGAATTCAAAGCTTAATGGTCCAAATAAAGGTTTATCTCCTTGCTTTGATATCCAATTTCTCCATGGTGTCGGAACCTGTTCGATTTTTTCTCCTGTAGAATTATTCTTAAAGGATAGTTTAACCCTATTGTTATCATCTACAGCAGCTTTTACTTCCCAACTAGCGGCCTTCAGTAACTCTTGAGTATCAACAATCTCAGGAGGAAGCTGAGTATTATTAAGAGTTTGGTGAAGAATAACTGAGAAGTCATTAGCGGTACTATATGGTGAAATTAAAAGTCTAAGTTCTTGCTTTAAATCTTCAATAAAACCAGAAGTCCAATTGTCCTTAAGCCCAACTAGAACCATGTAGGTACCAGATTGTTCTGCCGAAGTAAAAATGTCACCATACTTCCCTGAAAGTGGCAAATCTTGCTCATAAATATCGTGTTGAATTTCTGATATCGAAGCATTGGTTTTTTCGTACTTTCTCCAGTCTACAACTAGCTGAATGATTGAATTGCTACCTTTTTTTTTCGTAAATAAGATAACTTTCTTACTTAGCCTATCAAGACCTAATCTCCCCAGCCCTTTAGCCCCGGTAAGAATTCGTTTTTTATTTATTGAAAGCTCTATGCCATTTTTAAAATCAGTCCCTATCTTTAACCAATGGTCAGCGATAGTCTCAGTATCCATTCCATTCCCATCATCCCTAATCACTAATGTTGATAGAGCCGGTGAGTCTCTTAAGTAAAATTCGACATGAACATCTTCAGCATCTGCGTCATAGCCATTTTTGATAAGCTCTGATACTGCTACTGTTGAGCTAGAAATGCTTTCACGACCAAGCTGCATAGGTACACGAGCTGACATATCAAACGGTTTTTTACCTAATTGTCTACGTGCCATTATCTTTCCTCTGAATATGGGATGTCTTTTATTACACCAACAGTTAGGTGGCGTAGCCTTATACGTTCATTTAAAAAGTCATTAGTTTGTTGGCATTGTAAGGTTCGGATGAGTCTTTTACATGTGTTGATTTTCCCATCTTTGGGTTTAACAACAATCATATGATTTTCGATTGCTACAGGCTCTCTAAGGTTAATAAAAGTAGCTGATGCTCGCACTTTATCTGATGGGCTTGATGTTCTCTTTATAACTACAAGTGGAGGCTTGAGAGCTTTTCCTAGAAATTTTCTTGTTTCAGTGACAGATGAGATAACTTCCCACTGAGGACAATTCTTGGGATAAAAATAAGGATACTCGGTTCCTTCTTTAGGATCTCGATAAGCAACCAGAGGGCCAGTTCGCACGTCAAAAAAATCAGCAATTGAAGATGTATTAATTTTAGGTTTATACCACTGTATCTCAGCGATGTTACTTTCTAAAAGTCCAGATAGAAGAAATACATCAACATCAGTCTTGTTATTGAAGCGCCCCCAAACCTCTGCTGTTGCTATCATTGAGCCAGAGACAAATTCACGAAACGCCTGATACCGACTACCGGAACGTAATACATCAGGTAACACGGCACTGATATTGCAGCCCTCTTGTAAAATCCTCAGGTACTTATCAAATATAATTCCTGCTGCGTTAACCTTTCCATCTTTCCAATAGTTTTCTTTAGGGGAGGTCCAGATTGTAAATGGAGGGTTCATGACGACGTGAGTTACAGTTTCAAGTTTTTCTTTACCAACAACCAAGGCATCTTGTACTTTTATATTGGGGAGTAGTCTAAAAGCGTCTTCTAATTCACAATCTTGTTTAACTCCTCGATTTAATGCTTCGATAATTAGCCTAAGTTTAGTGGCTTCAATGAAGTGGATATGAATATCAAAGCCCCATAGTACAGAGCCCCAAGCTCGCAATGTGGCTGAAAGAGTCGCCTCTACCCCGAGCTTTCTAGAAGCCTCAATTAGTAAATTACCTGCACCACAAGTTGGATCTAATACAACAGAACTAAAAGTAATCGGCGTTCGAAATGCTGATACTGTTTTTGAAGCAAGCTTCTGGCCTGTAAAAAAACTTCCCGCCTCACGCATTTCTTCTATCGTGAACAGCTTTCTTAAAATAGAGTCAATATTGTCAAGATCAACTAGCTGACGAAGCTGTTTTTCATTTGGTGATAGAAATATATCGCGCATTGCTGCGTTATGTGTGAAAAGTGGGCTCATATTACTAATATCTGCAGAAAACTGAAGTTGATTCTATCATCAAATTATAGAATGTCCTACTGTTGGGTTTCTGTAAGTTATTGATAGTGATTAAAATAAAACTTGATTAAAATCAATCATTCTGCAGGCTGTAATATGTTTTTTATAGTCAATTGAGTATATTGGCGACAGTATGAATTTAGACTTTGACTACCTACTTAAGGCATAAAAAAATGCAAGAAAGCTATAATAAGAACGTTCCGGATGTCTTGGATACAGCTCAGCTTACACGTATCGAATCAGTACACAGAGGATTCCTATATCAGCACTTGTATACGGTAGGTTGTTTACTTTTAGCGCAGGAGGCTGAGGTCGAGTCTATAATGGTTGAGCTTGATGAGGATATTGAACTTGTTACCGAGCAAGGGCGAATCTATGTGCAGGTTAAAACCCGTTCAAAGCCAATCATACCAAGCGAAATTTCTGGAGCATTAGAGCGTTTTAAAGATTTGCGAAAAGAGCATGATGAAGGACGGCGAAAAGGAAAGGCTTCATTTGTTTTCGTCGCGAATCAGTCGCCTAGTATTCAGCTCCAGAAGGTTATCAATGACAAGAAATTGCCTCCGGATGTTGTTTTCATTTGCCCTCAGTCTAATAGTGATAAATTCTCGGTACTTCCGCCAGCTTGGGAGTCGCTTACTGATGCTGTCGCATGGTGTATATCTTTGGCAGAGAAACTGAATTTTTCATTGTTGTCCCCTGAATCCCTGATATGGAAGCTAGCCGGACTGGCACAACTTGCAGCCACTGGGAATACAGCGGAAAAACAGCATGTATTTCACACTAAAGATCTGCCTACTTTATTTGAACAACTTATCGTTCAGTTACAGGATTTCCCTTCTCCACCTGTGTACTATTGGCCTCAAAAGCATGAGCCACCTCTGATATCAGACGAGCGAGTGCGTATTATTTGTGGTTTATCCGGTGCTGGAAAAACCACATGGGCTGCGCAGTCGGCTCAGCACTGCTTACAGTTATGCGCCTATTATGACACTGGTGACATTCCAGGACCGGCCTTAGCTAGCACGTTGGTTCGAGAGTTGGCGGCAAAGTTTGCAAAGCCTAATAGGGATGAACTGCGAAAAATTTTTCTGCCAGGTGTTAGTGGTTTTGAGGCGCTAAGAGCGTTCGACTCATTCTTGGGTCAGCAAGAGGCTACTCTAATACTTGTTTTAGATAATGCACATCGTATTCCTGTAGATAATCTACGAGATATTCTAAATGCAACTCAAAACCTTCGTTTTGTTCTTCTGTGTCAGCCACATGATAATGTCAGAGAGTTGGAGGCGATTATGGGGCTTCAACGTAAAACACTTTTCGGGTGGGATATTGATACTGTGGCCAAAGCTGTGGATGAGCTTGGTGGTTATGCCACTGCTCAAGGTTATGAGCAGTTACGTATTTATACTGGTGGCTTGCCCCTGTATGTTCAGAGTGCAGCAAAGGTTGCAATCTCAGAGTACGAAGGAAATGTAGATACATTGTGCGCTGAACTCCAGCAGCAGGAAAATAGCGTAGAGACTCCCCAGGAAGTTATTTTAAGTCGCGTTTATCAAGGGTTCGAGAAGTTAGTTCAAGATTCGCTGGCATTATTCAGCCTGGCAGATGTGGGATTGAGTCGTGATGAGGTTTCTGAGCTTCTTGTCAATTCACTAAAAGTATCTACAAAAGGTGCTGCCACAATTCTTAAAAAGATGCGAGCCACAGGAACTGTCGAAATTTTTGGTAACCAGATGCTAAAGGTACATGACGCCGTCAGAGCGTTGGGGTTGCAGCATTTAGAGCTTATGGAGACGGAGGTAAAAAATAATGCTTTACTGGCATTGAAAGAGTTGCTGGTAGTGAGCCTCCATAAAAATCGAGATACATCTAGATTTGCACTGCTGACGCAAATTTATATCAAGCTTAACGATATCAAGACACTTATCGACCTTTCTGGCGAAGAGCTTTTTTATGAAATGGGTATTAACGTTGACATACTGGCAAGTTTGGAACGTGCATTGACTGCAGATACGTTGAAACCTCTTGATAAGTTTTGGGCATTGGATGGAATCGCCTTCTATGAAATAAAGGTAGGCAAGCCTGAAAAGCTTATCCAGCGCTTTGAAGCCATGGAAGCTCTTCTTGTTGAGCATGAGTTTGGTTATGGAGAGCAAACCGCATATGTGATGAAGCGGATATTATTCTCGGCAGAAAATGGTGATGCACACGAGGTTAAGAGGCTTGTAGAAAAATTTAGTACCAATATCCCTAATGCAGATCATGAACGTATTTTTGATTATAACCATGCCATAGCCCTTTGGAGGTTAAAAAAATACAAAAAGGCTGACTCACTTTGTTTGAAAGTCATTGAGGGATATTACGACTTACTCGGTATCTCCTCTCAAGACGTTATAGGGAAAAATTCGGATGTACTATGGACTGTCATCGACCGACCTGAAAATGTTCATGAGTATCTAAAACATCTTGCTGATGCACTGGAGTTATACGCTACAAACCGTGAAGCATGGGGGAGACCAACTCCATTCGCCCGTATTCATTCGATGAAGTTTTATAATATGGTGGGTGCAGGAGATTCTATGGTTCGAGTAGGGCAGGATCTAGCTGACCAATTTGTTTCAATGAAAGACTTCACTGGGGCTAGGGAGGTCATGGAGCAGCATGTTCTACCAGTTGTGAATAAAGTTGGTTTGGTCGGTAAGCTTGTTCAGGTCAGAAGCCAATATGCGGTTATCTTAGCACTTGACGGGCAACATGAGGACGCCATTGCCGAAATGCGACGATTGGAGCCATATTTTGAGGGATTAACAGGCGATCAACGTCAAGAATTTGAAGAGCAATCAAAATATATTTCTCATATATCCGATGTGGGATCGAGGTCTACTACTAAACAGCTGTTTGGTAAAGTTGGAAGAAATGAAGAATGCCCTTGTGGTTCAGGACTGAAATATAAAAAATGTCATGGAGCCTGACCATCGATATTTTAAAGTTTCTCGGTCTAACTTAGACTTCAGAGATCTCAAGTTTAAATCTCATTTATGGTGGCACCATAAATGAGAACCCTAATTAGAAAGGTGAATTAAAAGTTGAAATAATCTTCTCTCTAAATCTGCCTAAGAGCTCTATTGATAAGTTGATTGAGCTGGTGAATTGAGCACCTTTAATCGTTATATTCGGTAATGAACAGGCCTGTTCATTACCGAAAGTATCCCCCATACTCAATGCCAAGCAATGAGGAAGATTGGGAAGGTGACTAGATTTTTGCTCATTGATTGACCCTATGAATTCTACACCGTCTTTAGGTTTTGAGTCTCTGAGTACAACATTGCTATTAGGGAGCTCCAATTCAATTCTATGTCCAAACTCGGCTAGTTTGGGTTCTGCAAAAATGAAGAGCCATGCTTGTTGGTCAATAGCCTCCGTTATTCGCAAAATACGACCTAGAATTTGCCTAAAATACAATTCAGTTTTTACTCGACTTAGGTGGCAGCACACCTGTAGCCTAGGAATATCAGTGCCTTCGCTTACCATTCCAACACTTACGATCCAGTGTGTATTATCATGCCTAAATTCGTTGATTATGTCTGATGGTTTAGTTTCTTGGTAAGTGACTATTGTCGCTGTTTGGTGGAATGTATTTGTGAGTATTTTTAAAATATAGGATGCATGTTCAATTGAGGATGCAACGACTAGCCCGGCAGCATCAGGGTTTAATTGCCTGATACTCTCTAGCTTATCTATTGCTAGGTTTAAAATGTGGTGAATCGCTAAATCATTTTTGATGACCGATTGATATGAAATTGAAGAACCTTTGAAAAGATCGTCAAAACAGCTGAAAGTTTGGATTTCATTATCTTGGCTTGTAATTGATAGTTCTTCGTTATCAATTAATACAATTTTTGGGTTCCGACAAACACCATCCCTCACGGCTTCTCTTAGGCCATAAATATAGTCACATTGAATTTGGTTATCAGGGTCTAGATATCGAGATAATACAATAGGGGCATGATCAGAGCGCCAAGGTGTACCTGTTAACGCTAAGGTATATTGCGCTTGATCTTGTATGTTGAGTAAGATCTCCTCTCCCCAAGCGTTGGCATCTTCAAGAGTACTACCAGAGCAATGATGGATCTCATCAAAGATTACCAATACACGGTTTCTTCTTAGCAGCTGCCAAAAATTTTCTTTGAAAGAGAGCATACCTTGGTAGGTATATGAACAGCCTACTGAACCAATTACACCATCGAAGCGGCATTCCAGTCGGTGTGAAAATGTTTTTTGAATACCTTGTGAGATGTTTACTGAAGGAGAAAAGCACAATACAAAATCAATAAGATCTTGCTCGAATAATTTTGCTGCTACCTCTGCCGCCATAATTGTCTTCCCCGCCCCTGGAGTAGCTAAGCAAAGGAAGTGTCTTTGATTGGCATGAAAGTGCTCTAGAGCGCGATTGACGCACTCTAATTGCCATTGTCTTAATTGCATTAGAGTGACTTCTGTTGGTGCGAAAGTACTGATTTAATAGCTTTGATTTGCCCAAGTAGCTTCGAGCTATTTTCTCTAGCCAGCATGTACTGCGACTCAAGGTGTTCCTTCATCTTTGGGAAGGATTTGTATAGCCGCATATATTCTTCAGACTCTCCAATGCTAGTCAGCAGATCGACTTCTGATTGCTGAAGGCGTTCTTTTAACTGCTGGACAGTACCTTGTTCAGTATTATCTAGCAATTTTTCTGGGTGCCGGTCATCGTTACTTCGTTCATTTATCACGAAGTTAGTTTGATAGAATTGCTGCGCCTTTTGATACGTTGCGTTTTTTGAGTCCTCGCTCTTATTCTTTTTTAAAACGCCTTTCTTAACGAGTCTATTGACCTGTCGATAGATAAATTTATATGCATCGCTAACACTCTGGTTGTTAGTCGAGGCTTCCAAAAATCTATCGCGTAACTGCACGACTTGGAAATTATTAAAGCTCTCGTCCTGGAGAATAGTATGCAACTTAGTGCATATTTTGATTGAAACTTTCGGCATGACTTTCTCACAAGGTGTTAATCACTAGCTCTAGGGAGTAAAAAAACATAACAAACTAAATACGGATTATAATCCGTGGCTTTATAAGCCGCAACTTTGGATAGTCTTTATCTTTAACGAGATGAAAAATGAAAGACTTAGCGATCCAATTTGGCTTGAATTTACGGAACAAACGCAAAGAGTTGGGGATATCTCAAGATAAATTGGCGCTTTTAGCGGAGATCGATCGCAGCTATGCAGGTCGAATTGAGCGCGGAGAAGTGAATATCACGCTCGAAAAAGCGTATCAGCTGGCAGAAGTTTTAGAATGTGATGTTAGAGTACTCTTGCCGTAGCTGAAGTTATGGTTGATCTGAAATTTTTCAATTAAATAATAAGATCGCTATTGAACTCCCCAGTTCTATTA
>NZ_JAKEVD010000010.1 GCF_022398325.1 Shewanella sp. Isolate13 | reverse complement strand
ATCTTATTATAAATACTCACTACACCCCACCAAAGCTAACCTAACTAAACAATCGAGATATTTCGCATTAGAAAATATAATGCAAGAACCAAGCTTTTATCATTGTATTTTTGGCCTAAAAAGAGGCAAAATTCTCTTCCTTTTATTTAGCTAGTGCGAATTATGTTAGAAGTTAAAGTTATCAGCTTTTTATGGCTAATCGGTATTTTAGCCGAAGCAATGACAGGTGCACTGGCTGCTGGTAAAAAACAGATGGACCTGTTTGGTGTAGTCATAATAGGTTGTGTTACCGCGATAGGTGGCGGCACGTTGCGCGATATTTTACTCGGCAACTACCCATTAATTTGGATTGAGAATGTCCATTATTTGATTGCCATTGCAGCAGCCTCTTTACTTACGGTAATGATCGCCCCGGTTATGCGTCACCTATCTAAACTCTTTCTAGCCATTGATGCGGTTGGTTTAGCCGTGTTCTCAATTATCGGCGCACAGAAGACCTTAATGTTAGGCTTTAGCCCCGAGATAGCCATTGTGATGGGAGTGGTGACAGGCGTGTTTGGCGGTGTTATTAGGGATATTCTCTGTAATCAAGTGCCGCTGATCTTTAAGAAAGAGCTCTATGCCTTGGTTGCCCTATTGACTGCATCTGCCTATGTGGCGATGAAGTTTAACGGTGTCCCAGAGTGGATTAATCTCTCGATATCTCTAGTATTTGGCTTTAGTTTTAGAATGCTAGCCATTCGTTACAAGTGGTCGATGCCCAAGTTTGATTACCAATATCAATCAGACAACGCACACTAGGCTTGTGTAAAAAATTCAATAAAAAGGTCGGCATATGCCGACCTTTTTATTGCTTAGTAGTTTATCTCTTTTAAATAAACTAAGCCGCTGTAGTCTCTTTCACATACAGATCCATCTGTGGATATGGGATACCAATGCCAGCCTCATCGAGCGCATTCTTAATTTGCTCAAGAATTTCAAAGTGCGCTGGCCAATAATCAGAGCCTTTAACCCAAGGGCGAACCACAAAGTTCACCGACGAGTCAGCAAGCTCTGAAACTGCCACTGTATATGCAGGATCTTTAAGTACATACTGACTGTTATCTAGGATGTTAGTTAATACTTTTTTCGTCTCGGCTAAGTTCGCATCATAAGAGACACCTATCACTAGATCTAAACGACGCGTTTCCATCGCCGAGTAGTTAATAATGGTGCCGTCCATCATCGCCGAGTTAGGCGCAATAATGACTTTATTATCTGGCGTCAGTAAGCGAGTCGAGAAAATGGTGATCTCATCAACCGTGCCCGCTATACCTGCAGCCTCGACATAATCACCAACGCGGCATGGTCTAAATAGCACCATCAATACACCAGCAGCAAAGTTAGACAGTGAACCTTGCAGCGCTAAACCAACAGCCAAGCCCGCGGCACCTATTACAGCGACTAATGAAGCGGTTTGCACGCCAATCTGGCCAAGGGTGGCGACAATAGTAAAGACAAACACTAATGCCCAAGCGATATTGGCAACAAACGAGACAACGGTATTGTCGACCTTACGCTTGTTGAGTAACTTAGTAGTTAAATTTTTTGCGACTTTCGATAGAAACTTACCGATGACAAATATGATGATCGCAAAGATTATCTTCATGCCGTAGGTGACGATTAACTCAGGCGCTTGCTCCATTAAACCTTGCAAGTTATCCATTTTATACTCCCTCAAATTTAAGATAAAACTATTGAACAATAACTAAAAACTCAACTCGTCGATTCAGCTCTCGCCCCTGGCCAGTTCCATTATTAGCAATAGGCTCTGTGCTACCAACACCAGCAACTTGAAATCGACTTGCATGTAAACCAAACTGCTCGACTAATACTTTTTTAACCTGCTCCGCTCGCTGCAGTGATAATTGCCGATTGAATCTATCACCTCCAACCGCATCTGTATGGCCCACCAGCCGCAGCGCCACATTCGTTGAATTAAGCCAACGTGCTAAACGCTCAATCGCTTGATGCTGTGAAATCAACACCTCAGCCCTAGCAAATTCAAACCTAACAGCCAAAGATGACAGCTCGGTGCATCCCCTTGGGTAGTGCTCAGCATTATTTGCTCTTAGACATAAGTTAGGCTGAACAACAATGCTCTGCTTATTAACAACCGACTTATGACACCCTCTGGCATCAACAACGACCTCTGCCGGCGTATCGGCACAAGCATCTTTTAGATCTGGCACGCCATCTAGATCGCTGTCTTGCCACTGCTTAGCAACTGCGGCCGCCGACAAGAATGTGGTCATAATCAAAAAACGCGCTAACTTTGCCATCATATTTCACCTATCTCAGCATTACACTCTGCTATGGTTTAGATGATAAGCATCATATTCAACCGCATTTAATTGTATTTGCAACCGATATCAGTGATTAATGATTAAAAGATAATAAGCGATATATTAACGCAATTGATACAAAAACACAGTCAAACAATTAACTTAAACAATACAAGCATAGTTAATATCTGCCAGTTTTCGATTTTGCCCTCTAACAGAAGAGAGGAGGAAGGGGCTTGCATAAGGCTCGCCCCGCTTTAATGCTAAGTGATAGTGGCGCAGAAGCTGGCCAAACTAAAATAGGTAACGATATTGCAACTGCACAGTCCGTGGTGCGCCTAAGCTAGCAATAGGGTATTGCGCTTTATGACCGTGCTTAAAAATACTTTGAGTCACTTCGCTATCAAACAGGTTATCTATGGTAAGAGAAAGTTGCTGATCCTGCTGCTCCGTTATCCAAGCTTGAATACCAATATTTGCTAGCAGGTAATCGCCTGCGATTAAGCCATAATCGACAAATTCACCGACATACTGACCACTCACCCAAGCCGCAATATCGTCATTCACATCGTAGCTAAGTTTTGCAAAACCAGTATATTCAGGTACTCGCTCAATCTGTTCGCCAGTATCTTGCCGCTCGGCAGAAGCGTAGCTGCCACTGAGTTCCATCAGCAACTGCGACGACAGCTCGGTTACAAGGTGTAGGTCGATACCATAACTCTCGACACGAGCATCGAGGTTATCGTAGATAAATTCAACCTCACTAAGTGCACGCGGCTCGATAAGATTGTCTACACTTCGCCAGTATCCATCGACTGTAAGCGAGATATCGTCTTGATAGTGAAGTCCAAAATTAATGCTCTTGCTCGTTTCGGCTACTAAGTCGGCGTTGCCGAGAGTACCAACTTGAGAGTGCAGCTCAGAAGCCGTTGGTTGGCGATATCCATTGCCCAGATTTGTCTTAAGTTGTAGGTTCTGGGCTATATCATGGGTTAATGCGAGATTACCCACCCAGACAGTTTCATCATTTGCTAGGCGATTAACCCTAGCCCCGACTGATATTTGAGTATCGGGTAAGGCGTCAATCTTAGGTTGGTACTGACTAAATAACGAGTAGCTGTGGTCTTTTTCTGCGGTGAACAGCATCACCTCATCGGCACCTTCATACTCTTCATACTGACCACCTAACACCCACTGGCTTCCTGCTTTTGTCTGATAGTTAGCGCTAACCGTTGCCCCAAGATCTTTAAAGCCCCAATACTCCTGCCAGTAAGTGACTTCGACATTGCCCTTCTCATCTTGGGTAATTTCACTGTAGCTGGAATCCCAGTGCTGATAATTGACCTTAGCCTGCAGTAACAATTGCTGTGAAGCCTGCAACTGCCAGTCTGCATAGGCGATGGTTTGTTTGCGATCGTTCTCACTTAATATCGCATCATAGGCTAATGGGCGCTCAAGTAAGCCATCACTGTATTGAGCAAAAACGGTAAGCTGCTGAGCATCACTAAGCGACCAGCGAAGCTTGGCATTTAGGTTATTCATTTGATAGCCGCGCTCTTTATCTAACACAGCCGTTGGTGAGTACTCCTCATCGGGCCAGAGTGCATACCCCTCAGATTGACTCGAGCTTGCCGCTAAAGTTAATTGAACCGAGTCAATTTCACTGCTAACAAAACCAGAGAGATCGTAACTCGGCAATGTATCGGCAGCTAGACTCAGCTCTCCGGCATCGCTCCCCTGATAACTCTTAGTGATGATATTAATGACCCCAGCAATCGCTTCAGAGCCAAAAAGCACACTCTGTGAGCCTTTGATCACCTCTATACGTTCGATCATCATGGGGTTGATACTATCGGTATAGGTTGAGCCATAGAGGCGGTTGTTCAAACGATTGCCATCTAACAACCAGAGAATGTCTTGTGGGCGGCTGCCTTGCAGCGAGTAATCGGTATCGGTGTGACGCCCTGCTCGCCCATTGGCGAACAACCCAGGAACGAACTGACTCAGGATCTTATTGATGTCCACGCCACCAGCAGACTGGATCATCTCATTACTGATAACCGTAACATCACTGCCTAAGTAGACATTGGTATAGGTACCATCGTCTTGATGTTGAAGGCCGTGAACGGTGATTTTTTCAATTTCATCCGCAAAAGAGCTGGAAGCGGTAACAGATAAAGCGAGGGCTATTAGTTTGAGTTTTTTATGCATCTTTAAATATCCATATTGTTATAAGCAAATGTTTAAGCTCATTTTTTCAACACGGACTATATATATTCATAACCAAAAGGTGCGTGATGAAGATCACCTCAACGACTACGAGTATGACGAATTTTAAAAAAGTATTACCGCTCTTTTTTTCTCCTATCACAAGTTCTTCATAGAAGAAATAACGTACAAATAAAAAACCGCCACTATTTTATAGCAGCGGTTATTTTTGCGGTAAGAGAGTTTAACACTTAGCTCGCCACTTTTAGCTTGAGCTTAATGTTGTCGTAACACCAGTTAAATGCCACCGCATAGAAGAAGAAAAAGACTAAAAACGCCGCCTCCAACACTAACGCCTGTAGCAAGGTGATCCCTAAGAACCAAGCAATGGCTGGTACGGTAATAAAGATAATTCCGCCCTCAAAGCCACAGGTGTGACCAATACGCATCTTTAGAGTACGATTCACCCTATCGGAACCAAACTGCTTATCAAACCAAATATTATAAAAGTAGTTCCAGATAACGGTGTAGATACTCAACCCCACTCCTACGGCTAGCATAGAGGTTGCTTCTGTGCCTGATAACATAGATGCCGCCGGAACTATGATAGCTAAGGCCACAGCCTCAAATAAAATAGCATGAATGATTCTGTCTTTAACTGTCATGGTAATTCGCTCTAAAGTTAAGTTGCAGCCATTATCATCTTTAACTACGATACATAAAAGTTAGATACCATCACCTTTACTGATATGTTAACCATCGAACAGCTGTATTCATTTGTAACGACCGTTGAAACGGGTTCCTTCTCTGCCGCAGCCAGAAAGCTTGGTAAGGTTCAGTCTGCGATCAGCCAACATATAATCAACCTTGAAATAGACACCAATCAGACACTATTTGATAGAAGTCATCGCTACCCAGTACTAACTCGGGCAGGCGAACAGCTGCTACCACAAGCCAAAGCGGTACTGGCCCAGCATCAGCGACTTAATCAGCAGGTACAGGCGCTGGATAAGCAAGATGATTTAAAGCTCACCCTTGCCGTTGATGAAGCGATCCCCTACGACAAATTCACGGCACTGCTAAATAGCCTTTCAGCACAATACCCTGAGTGTGAGCTAGAGTTATTGAGCGCTTCAAGTCTCGATATCATCCACTTAGTCGACACTAAGCGAGCTAATTTTGGCATCGTATTTAGTGAGTTATCCTACCCGCCAAGTTTAGATTTTGAATCATTAGGAGTAATTCAGTTTGAGTTATTAGTAAGCCCCAAGCATCCCCTTGCCCAAGAAACCTCATCACATATCGACGTATTGAAACTGCATCGGCAACTACTAATTGGTTCTAAAGAAAACTACAAAGGTTGGTTTAATACTCCCCATTCACCCGATGTGTGGCATGCCGATAACTACTACATGTTATTCGAACTCACCAAGGCAGGCTTTGGTTGGGCGCTATTACCACTCCACCTTTGCGAAGAAGCGATAGCGGCTCAGCAACTTTGCAAACTGAAGATTGATTTTGAACAATTGGGTTGGCAAGCTAATGTCGATGTTATTCAACATAAAAGCCGCTCTGAAAATGAATTCAATAAAAAAGTCAGAGCCTTAATGCGAGACTTGCTGCACAAATAAAGCCTCAGCATTAAAAGGAACCAAAATGGAAATCTGTACCGCCGAAGCATTAACAGCACTACTCAACGATGAGCTGCAATGCAAAACGCTTAAAGAGCTTCAATTAAGAGGCCGAGAAATTAAGAGCTTACCTGCCGAGATAGCCAATTTAAGCTCCCTAGAAATATTACGTTTATCTGGGACCGAAGTCACTGAACTACCTAAAGAGCTAGGCCAATTAACAAAGCTAAAAGAACTTGAATTAGATATGTCAGGGACTGAGCGACTACCAGCAGAGATCGGCAACCTAGTCTCTTTAGCAGCGCTTAAAATCGAATATCCTGCAATGACAACGCTACCGAGTCAAATTACTGATTTGCAAAATTTAAAAGAATTAGATTTTATCTGTTGTGAAAAGGATGCTTTACCAGAGCAAATTTGGAAGATTACATCGCTTGAAAAGTTGGATCTCTCTAGCTTATGTGACGATATCGAAGAGTTATCTGCAGAGATAGGCAATCTAATCCATTTAAAAGAATTAGTCTTAAATGGCTGCTGTTTGCAGGAGCTACCAAAAGAGATTGGCAAACTCGCATCCTTAGAAAAGTTAGATTTGTCTGATAATGTTTGCCTAAACAATTTACCTGCAGAAATCGGCGAGTTGACGCAACTAAAAGAGCTTAATCTATACTGCAGTGAGATTGAGGTATTACCTAAAGAGATAGGTAAGCTTACCAACCTGGTAGCACTAAATTTAGGCTATTCGTTGCTAACTGAGTTGCCCGAAGAAATAGAGAACTTAACCGCCTTGAAATCTTTAGGTCTGATGAATTTGAAGTTAGCCAACATACCCAAGTCACTAGCCCATTTCGCCTAAATGATAAAAATACTAAGTATCAGTTTCAATATATAAAAAAACGGCCATTTGGCCGTTTCTTGTTAAGTGATAGCTCAATAACTAAAAGCTTACTTATCTTCAGGCTTTGGTGGGTAGTTAAGTAACAGTGCACCTACCGCTGCATTTACCACTTCCACGCGCTCTTCAGGGGTATCTTTGTCGCGCATTGTGTCGGCGACAGAGCCTCTCCAGATTAGCTTACCTGTTTTAGCGTTAACTAAATCAAGGATCAAAGTACCGACTTCATATTCACGCACCGTGGTTTGAGTGTGACCAACACCACCCCAGCCCCAACCTGGGCCATAATATGGGTTATAACCATAGTTAGAATTGAAGGTGTCGACATTAATCTTCTTATCGACTTTGGTTAGATAGTTAACCAATACATCAGCACTGCCAACATCGGCTTTTGTTAGCCCTTTTAGCTGCAGCTGATCATCCACCGCTTTACGCACGCGTTGATCCATCAAACCATCTAAATGATATGTCGCATCCGCTGTTTTCTTCTCTACCCAAGCGTAGGTTTTCACCTCTGAAAAGTTTACACCTGGATCATAATCTGAGCTCGTTTTAAGTGAACTACATGCACTTAATGCTAGCGCCGCCATGATTACCAATAACTTCTTCATGTTATCTCCAACAATATTCTTTTATCTTTTGAGTACTTATTAAACCAGCTTACAGAGCAATTTATGGATCTACAACTCAATTTTAGTAAATCCTCAACAGGTTCAGCTTGACTTAAGCAAACAACCTAATGATAATGATTATCAATTAGATTAGCTTTTATAGAGAGTCATTTTATGTCTTGGTTTATCGCGGCTTTTGCCATCGCAACTGTGATGTTTTTCATCACACCAGAAAAAGTCACAGATAAAGCGGATAACCAGCCTTCTATCGTCGATAAATTCAGTAAGCATTCACTTGTAATACTGCCTTTATTAGTACTAAGTTGGCTCATTATTGCCATAGCCAGCTCCCCTGTCATCCATTTTGCTGGCACAGCAATTGGTTTTGTTTTGACCTCTTGCGCCATTGCCCTACCAAGTGCTCATAAGTATCTGGCTCCTTTAGCCACTCTAACTTTTGCATCGTTACTGATTGAGCTAGCACTATACCTGTAAATGCACTTGCGCGTTTACCGCCCCTCAACTTTGGGGCTTACTCTGAGTTTTAAGCATTGATTCTAGCCTTTGATTTTCGACCGTGTTTATAAATGCCATAGAACAGAGTAAACGCGCAGATTCTGTTACCCGCCTCTCCCGTAACGCCGGCAACTTTGCTAAACTGCTTCCATTAGTTCACCAGCGACCATACAAATGAAATCCGATCCAAACGTATCATTAGTCTATAGCACTGATAGTGGCAGAATTGCCCCCGAAAAACAGACTCAAACGGCGCCAGAAGGTGACGGAATTGTCAGAATTCATAAAGATAGTAAGGGCCGTAAAGGCAAAGGCGTATCTGTCATTAAAGGTCTTGGGTTACAAGAAAAGGAGCTAAAGGCTTTAGCTCAAAAACTGAAAAAACAGTGCGGCTGTGGCGGTACAGTTAAAGAGTTCAATATTGAAGTGCAAACCGATAATAGAGAACAACTAAAAACTCTGCTTGAAAAACTCAATTACACTGTCAAATTGGCGGGTGGTTAACCCCTGCCACAATGGAAAAATCGATGGACAGTTTACAAAATCATTTCTTAATCGCAATGCCGTCCTTGCAAGATACCTTTTTTGAGCGTTCATTAATTTATATTTGCGAGCATGACGAGAAAGGTGCCATGGGGATAGTGATCAACAAACCCAGCGGTATTATCGTCGATGAACTATTAGAGCAGATGGAGCTAGCCGAAGAGCCTGAGCCTATTATCTCCTTAGCAAGGGAAGTTCTCGTTGGCGGCCCAGTTAATCCCGAACGCGGCTTTGTACTCCATACGACTCAAGACTGTTGGAGTAACAGTGATGCGATTACTCCAGAGGTAATGCTAACGACCTCGCAAGATATCTTAACCAGTTTAGGTTCAGACAAGGCGCCGGAAAAGTTTGTGATCGCCCTAGGCTATGCTGGTTGGACTCGAGGTCAATTAGAACAAGAGATTATCGAAAACACCTGGCTGTCGATCCCCGCAAGTCCAGAACTATTGTTCGATATCGAACATGACAAACGTTGGCAGCTTGCCACTGAGTCACTCGGCTTTGATATTTGGCAACTCTCGAACCTTGCTGGTCATGCGTGATGTTAGCGCAATGCAAAACTATTAAATAGGAATACACATAAATGGGCGACAAAAGCGTCTTAGGATTTGATTACGGTACCAAGAGTATCGGCATCGCTATTGGACAAGAGCTTACCGCGAGTGCCCGGCCTCTACTTTCTATTAAAGCCGTGGACGGTATCCCTAAATGGGAAGAGATTGGCGCACTCATTAACGAGTGGAAACCGGATCTTATTGTTGTTGGCCTGCCACTGAATATGGACGGCACAGAGCAAGAGATGACCCAAAGAGCGAGAAAGTTCGCCAACCGCTTAAGTGGCCGTTTTGGCGTAAAAGTCGCTACCCAAGATGAACGTCTAACCACAGCCGATGCTAAGGCGAGACTATTTGAGATGGGCGGTTACAAGGCGCTAACTAAAGGCCAAGTTGATGCCATGTCTGCGGTACTGATTGTTGAAAGCTACTTTGAAAATCAGTACGGCGACTAAAATTATAAAAAACAAAAAAGGAGGCTTAGCCTCCTTTTTTGTTTTTTGCGGATTGCTAAAACCAATCCTAAATATATGGCTTAACGATATTAGCCATCATCTTAATATGCTCATCATTATCGTTTAATGCCGCAATATAACGATACTGCTCACCACCCGCCTCTTCAAAGATCTCACGGTTTTCACCGGCTATTTCTTCTAACGTTTCTAGGCAGTCAGCACTAAAGGCTGGACACACAACCGCAATATCTTTGACCCCTTGGCTAGGCAAAGCCTCCATGGTGGCATCGGTATAGGGCGTTAACCACTTGGCTTTACCGAAGCGAGATTGGAATGTCGTGATGTATTGCTCCTCTGTTAGTCCCAGCTTTTCCACCACCAACTTGGTTGTCTGCATACAAAAGCAGTAATAGGGATCGCCCAGATGCAGGTTACGCTCTGGCATACCATGGTAGGAAAGCACCAACTTTTGTGGCTGGCCATTAAGGGCAAAGTCTTTGGCAATCGAAGCCGCTAATGCCTCGATAAAATCTGGATGTTCATGATAAGTGTTAATAAAGTGCAATGCTGGCAGATAACGCCACGTGCTCAGCTCTTTAGCGATAGCATCGAAGGCTGAGGCCGTTGTTGGCGCTGAATACTGTGGATACAGGGGCAGTACCACTATTTTATCTATACCTTCTTTATGCATTCGCTGCAGTGTCGATGACACCGAAGGCTTACCATAACGCATACAGAAATCCACCGATACAGCTTCGCCACTCTGCTTAAAATGCTCAGCCAATTTTTGGCTTTGGCGACATGTGATATCCATTAACGGTGAGCCCTGCTCAGTCCAAATCTGCTGGTAGAGCGCTGCCGATTTTGCCGGACGTACACGCAAAATAATGCCATGTAAGATCAGCATCCACAGCAGTTTGGGGATCTCGACCACTCGCGGATCGGCGAGGAACTCCGCTAGGTAACGCCTTACCGCTGATGCCGTTGGCTCATCAGGCGTCCCCAAATTAACTAATAGCACGCCAGTTTTACCACGCTTTTGATGGCCATTTTCCTTGTTGAGCCCTAAATACTTAGCCAAAATAACTCCTTAACTTATCTTAATTCCCCTGCTGATTCCTTTGAAGCAGCGAAAGAGCAACGCTATTCGTAAAAAAACAGGCAATAGAAGCTATTGCCTGTTTTTCAATCTCGTCTCAATTTAATCTAAATTGAGCGTCACCCCATCCATTGAACTGGTACTAGTAGGATCTGAGCTTTGTAGCTTAATCATCAAACGCAGATCATTGGGTGAATCCGCATGATGTAAGGCATCGGCATAACTGATCTCACCATCTGTGTATAGTTTCAACAAGGCCTGGTCAAAGGTCTGCATCCCCTGCTCGTTTGATTTAGCCATGGTATCTTTAAGAGTATGAAGCTCATTCTTAGCAATCAAGCTCGCCACGCGGGGCGTGTTAATCAACACCTCAATGGCTGCTCGTCGCCCTGTACCATCACTCTTAGGTACCAGTTGCTGCGCCACAATACCGCGCAAGTTTAAGGACAGATCGAACAACAACTGATGATGCTTACTCTCAGGCACTAAATGCATGATCCTGTCCAGTGCTTGGTTAGCATTGTTAGCGTGCAAGGTCGCCATACAAAGGTGACCGGTTTCCGCAAATGACAGCGCAAACTCCATGGTTTCTTGGCTACGGATCTCACCAATCAAAATCACATCAGGCGCCTGACGCAGTGAGCTTTTAAGTGCGGCGTCAAATGACTCGGTATCGATGCCAACTTCACGCTGAGTAATAATGCTCTGTCTATGGTCGTGCACAAACTCCACAGGATCTTCAATAGTCAGAATATGTCCACGGGCATGGGTATTTCGATAACCGACTAAGGCAGCAAGAGAAGTTGACTTACCAGTACCGGTGCCACCCACCATGATCACCAGCCCGCGCTTGCTCATAACCAAGTCTTTAAGGATCGGTGGCAGCATCAAGTCATCGACCTCAGGGATCTTGGTCTCAATCCGGCGCATTACACACCCAGGAGACTCCCTTTGCCAGAAGGCGCTAACACGGAATCGGCCAAAATCTTTAGCCGAAAAAGCGAAGTTACACTCTCGAGACTCGTGAAACTCCTGCTTTTGAACATCGGTCATTAACGACTCAACAAAATCGAGCGACTGAGCTGGAGTAAAGGCGTTCTCGCCGAGTGGGCGCAGCTCACCATCAATCTTAGCGCTAGGTGGAAAACCTGCGGTAATAAACAGATCCGATGCCTTACGCTCAATCATCACCTTTAGAAAAGGACGAACATCCATAGACTAACTATTCCTATTAGCTATATACCGATTAAAAATTTGCTTGTTTATTTGAACTCTTGGCCATCGCGTCTTCGCGAGAGATCTGTCCACGATTAACCAAGTTCTGTAGACACTGATCCAGCGTTTGCATGCCATGAGCCATACCCGTCTGGATAGCCGAATACATCTGGGCGACCTTATCTTCACGAATAAGATTTCGGATTGCAGGCGTACCCATCATAATTTCGTGGGCTGCCACTCGGCCGCCGCCAACTTTCTTAATCAAGGTCTGAGAGATCACCGCCTGTAACGACTCTGACAACATGGTACGAACCATGCCCTTCTCACCCTCAGGGAATACGTCAACCACACGGTCAATCGTTTTCGCCGCCGAAGTGGTGTGCAGGGTACCGAAGACTAAGTGACCGGTTTCCGCCGCTGTCATCGCCAATCGAATGGTTTCAAGATCTCGCATCTCACCCACAAGGATCACATCAGGATCTTCACGAAGCGCACTTCGAAGCGCGGCATTAAAGCTATGAGTATGACGGTGCACTTCTCGCTGGTTAATCAAGCACTGCTTGTTTTGGTGAACAAATTCTATCGGGTCTTCAATGGTTAGAATGTGGTCATGACGATTCTCATTCACGTAATCTATCATTGCCGCCAACGTGGTACTCTTACCCGAGCCTGTAGGGCCTGTCACCAGCACTAAGCCACGAGGAAAACTTGCAATCTTCTTGAAGATCTCTGGCGCACCTAGCTGCTCAAGGCTTAAAATGTCGCTAGGAATGGTACGGAAAACCGCCGCAGCACCGCGGGACTGGTTAAAGGCGTTAACACGAAAGCGTGCGAGACCGGGAACCTCAAACGAGAAATCGATCTCTAGGTGTTCTTCAAAATCCTTCCGCTGCTTATCGTTCATGATGTCATAGACTAAGCTATGCACACCTTGGTGATCTAATGCGGGTAAATTAATCTTTCTCACTTCACCGTCGACACGGATCATCGGAGAAACACCCGCTGAAAGGTGTAGATCTGACGCATTGTGCTTTACACTAAAGGCTAGTAACTCTGTGATTTCCATAGTTTGGGATATCCATTCAACCAAAAACTTACAACATGACAACAATAACAGACAGACTCGCAATCGCCCAGAGCCGGATCGCACAAGCGGCGCAAAATTCTTCTCGCCGAGTAGAAGATGTACAACTGCTTGCGGTGAGCAAAACAAAACCCAATAGTCAGATCATCGAAGCCTACCATGCCGGTCAACGCCGCTTCGGTGAAAACTACGTACAAGAGGGTGAATCAAAGATCAATGCACTGAGCCAAGAGTTCCCCGATATCGAATGGCACTTTATTGGCCCGCTGCAATCGAATAAGACCAAAGTGGTTGCCACACTGTTTGATTGGATGCATACGGTTGAGCGCGAAAAAATTGCCCAGAGGCTTAACGATCAGCGCCCTGAGTCAATGCCGCCGCTCAATATATGCATTCAGGTCAATATCAGCCAAGAAGCGAGTAAATCAGGGGTTGAGGCTAGCGATGTAATAGCTCTGGCCGATAAAATAGCGCAGCTACCAAACCTGACTCTGCGCGGCCTTATGGCGATTCCCTCGGCGGATGTCGATGAGCAAACCGCCACACAGGAGCTGGCAGCCTTACAGTCGCTTTATCAGCAATTAGCAGAGCGCTTCGACAGTATAGATACCCTGTCTGTCGGTATGAGTAATGACTTAGAGCTAGCCGTTGCCCACGGCTCAACCATGGTGCGTATTGGTAGCGCTATCTTTGGTGAGCGCGATTACACCAAGGTGTAAGTTTCATATGACTAATTTAGTCGCTATATGAAAATTGTTTAATAGCATAAAACTTGTATTCCTCTTATCCGCCCAGATATTAACAGGTAAAATAGTCTGTATCTGTGCGGCTAATATTTTTGCTGCTAACTAAAATTAAAAAGAGATCTTCATGACACAAAAGAAAGTATGCTTTATTGGCGCAGGTAACATGACTCGCAGTATCGTCAGTGGACTAGTGAAAAGCGGCTATAGCCCAGAGCTAATTGAAGCGACCAATCCAAGTCAACCTAAGCTAGATGCTATGGTGGCAGACTTTGGCATCAAGGTGTCTAACTGCAACCTAGATGCGGCAAAGGCTGCCGATGTTATCGTGCTAGGCGTAAAACCGCACCTGATGCAAGTTGTCGGTGAAGAGCTAAGTGGTCTGGATCTTTCTAACAAACTGATTATCACCATAGCCGCTGGTGTTACCGCTAAGCGTTATGGCGATTATTTTAAGCAAGAGATCAAACTAATACGCACTATGCCTAATACTCCCACGCAAATCGGTGTAGGCTTAACGGGGCTTTATGCGGGAGACGAGATCTCGACAGAACACAAAGCTATCGCCGAAACCTTAATGGCCACTGGCGGCGAAGTGGTTTGGGTCAATAAGGAAGATGACTTAAATCAGGTGATCGCCTTAGCGGGCAGCTCTCCTGCTTATTTCTTCCTATTTTTAGAATCTATGGTAGAAAGTGCGGTTAAAGGCGGCATGCCTGAAGTTGCAGCCAGAGAAATGGCCCAGCAAGCAGCCCTTGGTGCTGCATTAATGGCTAAACAGAATCCAGATGTTAGCTTGGCGCAGCTAAGAGCAAACGTCACTTCGAAAGGCGGTACAACAGCGCAAGCCGTAGAGACGTTTGAAAAAGGTAACTTACGAGGCTTGGTCGATAATGCGATGAGCAATTGTATCGCCCGCGCCGAAGAGATGGCAAAGCAGTACTAATTTTTAAATTTAACTTGAACAAGTAGAGTAAACAGATGAATGCATTTAGTTTTCTGATAAGCACAGTATTCGATCTATACCTGATGGTCGTGGTATTACGTATTTGGCTACAGCTAGCAAGAGCCGATTTCTATAACCCTTTCAGTCAGTTTATCGTAAAGGCTACCCACCCTATCGTTGGCCCAATGCGCCGCGTACTGCCATCATTTGGTAGCTTCGATACCGCCTCTTTCGTATTGGCGATAGCCGTTGTAATGCTTAAGTTTGTCACCTTGAGCTTGATGGCAGGAGCGGCAATCAGCGTACCGACCTTACTGCTTGTCTCTTTAGTGTCTGTGATTAAAGAAGCGGGTGTATTATTGTTCTGGATGCTAATCCTACGCGCAATTTTGAGCTGGGTCAGCCAAGGTAATAACCCTATCGAAATGGTAATGGGTCAGCTAACTGAGCCACTACTTGCCCCTATTCGCCGTATTTTACCGCCAATGGGTGGGCTAGATTTATCACTACTAGTGATGATGATTGCGCTTAATTTCCTTAATATCTTGCTCGCACAATACGTTCCATTCTGGGCTAACGTATAGTGACTCCGGCACTAATGCAGCAGGGCAACCTGCTGCTACAACTCTATATCCAACCCAAAGCTAGCCGCGACCAAATCATTGGCCTACACGGTGAAGAGATAAAAATTGCTATCACCGCTCCACCTGTCGATGGCAAAGCTAATGCTCACCTCACCAAGTATCTCTCTAAAGCCTTTAAAGTACCGAAAGGCGATATTGAAATTGTTAAAGGCCAAATGGGACGTCACAAGCAGGTGAGGATCACTGCGCCAAAACTGATCCCTGAGGAAGTACAAAACCTTTTGTAACCTTATACTTATCATTGCAATAATACCAATCAGTATAAGAAGTTGATCTACTCAGAGCGTTTTTTGGCAAACTAATTCAAGGCGAACAGCTGAAAGAATGGTTATTCCCTTATGAAGCTGTTTAACGCAGAAGTAGGCAGCCAAAAACGCTCCAGAATGGCGAGTTTTATAGCTTCTGATGCAGTGTTAACGAGCTTAACCGTAGAACAGCTATGCTCTTCACTCGTTGCAAACCACATGGATGTGGTGAATGTCATTCAAGCAGGAGCATTTAATGACCTTGCCTCATTACCGCTAAACTCTCGCTGAGCGATCAAATCTTTATATTGATTGGTATAAGGCATTGATGCCAACTAAGTTCTATACTGTTAACAAGATATCTACCTAAGGAAAACGAATATGGTCCGTGCTTTAACCACTATGCTAATGCTCTGTTTTTGCCTAAGCAGCAACGCATTTGCCGAACAAAAAGAAAAAGTGGGTAACTACGATATCCACTATGTCGCTCTTAGCAGTACCTTTCTAACTCCGAGTATTGCCAAGACTTACGGGATCCAACGCAGTAGCTACACTGGTATTATTAATATTACGGTACTCGACACCAGTGTTAAGGGTAACCCTGCGGTTCCGGTCGAGATTTCTGGTGTCGCTAATAACTTACTCGATGCCAGAATCGATCTTCAATTTAGAGAAATCCGTGAAGGGGATTCCATCTATTACATCGCCGAAGTCCCCTACCGTGACGATCAAGAGATTAACTTTAAAATCGCAGTCAAATACGGCAAAAAGCTCAACACGACACTTAATTTTAAACAGAAGTTCTACGTCGAATAGATGCTAGTGCAAAGTAAACATTAGGGGCCTCGAGCCCCTTTTTTTTATGCGCTTTGACTACCGAAATCCGCTTATCTCGGCTATTATTGCCGCCATTATTTTCTGACTCATCCACAGGCGTCCCATGAATCAAATCGTCCTAGCTAGCGGCAATAAAGGTAAACTCAAAGAATTTTCAGAATTGATGGCCGATTACGGCGTCGAGATCTTAGCTCAAAGCCAATTCAACGTATCAGAAGTGGCTGAGACGGGTACCACCTTTGTTGAAAATGCCATCATCAAGGCAAGACATGCCGCCGAAATTACTGGCCATGCTGCTATCGCCGATGATTCGGGTCTAGAAGTGGACTTTCTGCAAGGCGCTCCAGGTATTTACTCGGCGCGCTATGCCGGCGAAGGCGCTAAAGATGAGCAAAACTACACTAAGCTTTTAACTGCACTCGAAGGCCAAACCGAGCGTAATGCACGTTTTCAGTGTGTACTGGTTTATATGCGTCATGCTAAAGATCCAACACCAATCATCTGCCAAGCATCATGGGAAGGCAGCATAGGTTTTGCTCCACAGGGTGAAAACGGCCATGGCTACGACCCTATCTTTATCCCTGCAGAACATGAATGCGCAGCTGCCGAGCTAAGCAGCGACGAGAAGAATAAGTTAAGCCATCGTGGTAAGGCACTAGTATTGCTCATCGAAGCCATGAAGCAACAAGGTATCTTTAACTGATGCTAACTCTGCCACCGTTAAGTCTCTATATTCATATTCCTTGGTGCGTACAAAAGTGCCCCTATTGTGACTTCAATTCCCATGGACAACATGGTGAACTGCCCCAAACTGAATATGTCGATGCGCTGATTAAAGATCTCAAACAAGATCTTGTTTATGTGCAAGGCAGACGTTTACACACGATTTTTATCGGTGGCGGCACCCCTTCTCTGTTTGATGCTAAGCAGATTGGCCGTTTGTTGACAGAGGTGGATAAACTCATCCCCTTTAATGACAATATCGAAGTCACCATGGAAGCCAACCCTGGCACCCTAGAACATGACGATTTTGAGGCCTATTGCAAGGCTGGAGTCACTCGCCTTTCAATCGGAGTGCAGAGCTTCTCAACCGATAAGCTCAACCTGTTAGGGCGCATTCATAATGAAGATGAAGCGAAAATCGCCGCTAAGAAAGCTAAAGCTTCAGGCTATCAAAGCTTTAACTTAGACTTGATGCATGGCCTTCCAAACCAGAGCTTTGATGAAGCCCTTGCCGATATTGAAACCGCTGCCGAGCTGGCGCCGCCACATCTGTCTTGGTACCAGCTAACGATTGAGCCTAATACCTTGTACCACTCTAAACCGCCACAGCTACCCGATGATGAGAACTTGTGGCAGATCTATGAGCAGGGACAAAAGCGTTTAGCCGAGCTGGGCTATCAGCAGTATGAGATCTCGGCGTATGCTAAGGAAGGCTACCAGTGCAGACACAATCTTAACTACTGGCAGTTTGGCGACTACCTCGGCATTGGCTGTGGCGCCCACGGAAAAATCACCATGCTAAGCGACAACAAGATTGTCCGCACGGTAAAGATAAAGCATCCGAAAGGCTATTTAACGGCTGATAACTACAGCTACGAAACCTCAGAAGTGGCAGAGGAAGACAGAGCGTTAGAGTATCTGATGAACCGCTTACGCTTGATGAGCCCTATCCCTAAGCTTGAGTTCGAGCAGCGTACAGGTTTGCCAAGAGATACGATTAGCGATGGCATCCAACAAGCCTGCGCTATAGGCTTGATGACCGAATCTGATGAGCACTGGCAGCTCACTAGCAAAGGCCATATGTTCGTCAATGAGTTGCTGTCACAGTTTCTACAATGAACATAAGCAGCTAGCCGAAATCGATAAGGTTTTGAATAAATTAGTTAAAACTTTAATTATTGGCCATTCAGAAATATTTTCTAACATTTAAAACTAAAAATTGAGCGACGGCTTCTTTAGGATAACCAACATAATTCTAAGGAAGCCTAAAAATGCCCATAAAAACAAAAATGAGCCTTATCGCCCTTTCGCTATCCATTGGGCTAAGTGTTAACCCTACTATTGCCGCCCCCACCTCAACCCCTTTTCTAAGCCCAAGTGAGCCCGTCGCCCACAAGGCTGAGAGTGAATCGGAAAAAGCCAACGCCCTGTTCGAAAGCATTTTCATGGAAAATGTGATGGCCAGTCCCATCTCTCAAACTCATCTCGGGATTAAAACCGATTATGACAAGTGGGACGAGATGGGAGATGATGCAGACGATGCCGCCCTTGCACGCACCAAGCAGCATCTCGCTCAGCTAAAACAAATCGATGCCAGCAAACTCACAGGCCAAACCTTACTCAGCTACCAGCTACTCACTCAAAGGCTTGAGCAAGGTATTAAAGATGATAAATGGCGTCACCATAGCTACCCCGTCAACCAGATGTATGGCGGCCACTCGCAGATCGCCTCGTTCCTGATTAATCAGCACCAGATTGGCAGCATCGATGATGCCAAAGCCTACATCAGCCGCTTGCAAGGCGTACCTAAGCGTTTATCTCAGCTGCAGGACGCCCTAGAAGTACGTGAGAATAAGGGCATTATCGCGCCTAAGTTTGTCTTCCCATACGTGATCACCGACAGCCGAAATATCATTACCGGTGTGCCTTTCACTGCTAAGTCTGATAGTGGCGATAAGCCACGAGACAGTGCTCTCTGGGCCGACTTTAAGCGTAAAGTATCAAGCCTTGAGATCAGCGATAGTGACAAAGAAAGCCTATTACGTGACGCTAAAACTGCGCTAGTTAACGATGTAAAGCCGGCCTACGACAAGCTAATTGCCTACATGACTCAGCTTGAAACCAAGGCCGATACCCGTGATGGCGCGTGGAAGTTCCCCCAAGGCGACACGTACTACAACAACGCACTGGCACGCACAACCACAACCGATATGACGGCCGATGATATTCATCAGCTGGGTCTGTCTGAGGTGGCACGTATTCATAGCGAAATGCGTGACATCATGAAGAAAGTTAACTTTGAGGGAACGCTGCAGCAATTCTTTAAGTTTATGCGTGAAGACGATCAGTTCTACTACGCCAACGATGATAAAGGCCGTCAAGCTTACCTCGCTGAGGCCACCGCGCTTATTGACACCATGAGTAGCAGGCTCGATGAGGTGTTTAAGATAAAGCCAAAGGCACCAATGATCGTTAAGCAGGTAGAGGCCTTTAGAGAAAAATCCGCCGGTAAGGCGTTTTATAATAATCCGTCACCCGATGGAAGCCGCCCTGGTACTTACTACGCCAATCTTTATGACATGAAGGCGATGCCTAAATATCAGATGGAAGCACTGGCCTACCATGAAGGTACGCCGGGGCACCATATGCAGATAGCTATCGCTCAAGAACTGGAGAGCGTACCTAAGTTTCGTAAGTTTGGTGGCTATACCGCCTATATTGAGGGCTGGGGCCTATACAGCGAATACTTCCCGAAAGAGATGGGCATGTATTCCGATCCCTACTCAGACTTTGGCCGACTAGCCATGGAGCTTTGGCGTGCATGTCGATTAGTGGTCGATACGGGCATTCATGCTAAGAAGTGGACCCGTGAAGAGTCTATCGAATACTATGTGTCGAATACCCCAAATGCCAAGTCGGATGCAGTGAAAATGGTAGAGCGTCATATCGTGATGCCATCACAAGCCACCGCCTATAAGGTAGGGATGATAAAGTTACTGGCCCTTAGAGATAAGGCTCAACAAGCCTTGGGCGATAAGTTCGATATTCGTGACTTCCATACCATAGTGTTAAAGAATGGCCCTGTACCGTTAGACGTACTAGAAAGCGAAATCGATCTTTGGATTGAGCAAAGTAGCTAAGCCAGCCCGAGTCTAACCTCAATGAAACCAATAAATCGGTCACTGCTAATGTGGCCGATTTTTTTCCCATGACTAAGCGCAGCCACAATGCGCTCCTAGAGTAAGCGAATCAAGCTCTGTCTCCTGCACCTATCCACTCGCTATCGTTTCAGGAAAAACAGATTCAACTTTTAGGAAAACCAATCCTGATATGCTCCAGCCAACTATATGGATAGGTATGTAATCATGATTGAACACGCTTTAACCGATACCGCTAGACTCGAATTTGGCCTCAGTATGATGGTGCACCAGATTTTTGTGCCCTTATTTATTGGCAAGCTATGTTTATCGATAGTCTTCAAGCTCTTTAGCAGCATTACCCCCTCAATTGTGCTCATACTAATCACATATTTAGTATGATTAGTATTATCATCATAAACAACTTAGTTTTAATGGCTAAGGTTATAATACTAGTTGAAATATTAAGTGGTAAGGAAAACGCATGCCTAAAACGACTTCCCCCGAATTAAGTACAGAGATAGGTCCAAACTGGTTCGCTTCCGTTATGGGCACTGGCATCATAGCTAACGCCGCCATTGGTCTACCCATGTTTGGTAAATACTTAACAGGTGCAGGACTCATTATCTGGCTAATCGCATCCTTGATGTTAACCCTTATGCTAGTGATTAAAACAATTCAGACAGTAGTCAGACCGCATATTATAAAGCGCCAATTTAACGATCCCGTGATGTCTCAATTTTTTGGCGCACCGCCAATGGCCATGCTTACGGTGGCTGGGGGCGCGATCTTGTACGGTTCACAAGTGATGACTAATGAGACAGCGCTCAGCCTAGCTTGGGTGCTATGGATAGCGGGCACACTCTTAGGACTGATTACCGCAATAGTGATCCCATATCGACTCTTTACCCATCATCAGGTTCGTGAAGATGCCGCTTTTGGTGGCTGGCTTATGCCCGTTGTCCCCCCTATGGTCTCAGCGGCTATAGGCGCCATGCTCATTCCCCACCTGGAAAGTATCGCCCTGCAACAGACTCTTCTTTACGCCTGTTATGCCATGTTTGGCGTTAGTTTACTCAGCGCACTGATTATTATTACCATGATCTGGAGCCGACTAGCACACTCAGGAACATCGGGAGGTGCACGGGTCCCGACTCTATGGATAGTATTAGGCCCACTTGGTCAGTCTATTACCGCCGCTGGAGCCTTAGGTAGCGCAGCACTGCTGGTCGTTGATGAACCTATATCGACAGCAATGAATACCATGGCGATTCTCTATGGCGTACCTATCTGGGGCTTTGCTTTTTTCTGGTCAATATTAGCAAGCTTACTCACATTACGAGCGCTGCGCAGGAAAATGCCTTTTGCACTAACTTGGTGGGCATTTACTTTCCCTGTTGGAACATGCGTTACCGGAACGACGCAATTGGCATTACATACTGGGCTACCGGCCTTTGAGTGGGCGGCAGTAATGTTATTTACAGGTTTAATTTGCGCCTGGATTATTGCAGCGATCGGCACGATAAAAGGCTTTAAGGGTGGCCATATTATGAAAAACCCTACCACATCAGCCCATGTCGTTTCTAAGAAAGGACAGCTTTAAAAGTCATGCAAAGGTTACGAGTCTATTTTACCTAGACCATATCAAGGCTGAACCAAGGTCATAAGTATCAACTCCTTAGTTCAGCCCCTACAAGTATTTAGTCATAATTACCGACATTGGCCACGCTAAAACTTGCATCGTTCCATGGCCAAGGTACCTTAGCCATAAAAGCGGCTAACTCCGGTGTATCAGCATGTTGCTCACGGAGCACTAGCATGGTTCTATTTACATGGAATGGATGGATTGGCTCTTGACCGCCAATGGCACAAAAATATTCAGCGAGAATAGCTAAATACTGGCGCTTATCTGCCAAAGCGAGCACCGCATCGGCCATTACTGGTGCTCCTTTGTGTCCCTTAAGCTGAGCTGCACCAGGCCAGCTAGCAAACTGCTTAATCACATCTGCTAATAGCGCAGCGCCTTTTTCATCATAAGCTGCCGAGGCGAACAGGTCGTACTCGCTTTGCACTGAACTGCTGTCGATTAACTGGGTCACAAAACCAAAAAATAGCGAAGTTTGGCCAGTTTGAAGGTAATGGGCTTCAAGTTTAGGCATAAGAGCATTAAGCTTTTCAAGCGAACTAATCTTTGCTGCAGTATCATTGACATCTTGCAGGCAAATATCGATTTGGCCATTCAAGCTCGGTAATTCCATTAGCCTTGTTGGCATAATCAAGTTGAACTCCGCTGACTGACAGACGACTGGAATAACTGTGCTAACTGGGTTTTGCTTCTGACTTTCTCCTTGGCTCCGATATTCACTAACTGTACAGAGATGACTCTCAGCCTGCTTTATAGATGAAGATCCCTGTTTATCTAGCAACTCTACCTGCCAAATACACGCATCTTCATCCTCACCAACAGCCACTATCAATTGCTTATCCAGTTGACCTTTAATCACAACGGGTTCATGAGCAAAGACTTGTACTGAACGCCGCTTGCCATTGATACTATCTTTCATCAATTTATATAAGGGCGATATAGCATCGCCTGTCAGCGAAAGTTGCTGCACCGTCCCATCTTGCCAACCGAGCCAGATACTCTTGCCATCGCTGCTAACGCTTGCCGATGTTAGACACTCAATGAAGGTTTGCAGCTCATCATGATGGCTCGAGCTGTTATCGCCAGCAGCAATCACCATTAATGATTCAACTAAATCCTCAGCCTCATAATCGGCGCAAATTTGCGATGGGCTAAGTACTCTAACACTGCGGCTCCACAGTGTTTTCTTTTGCTGAAAGTCGATTAACTGCAATACAAAGTCAAAGCTCGGAGCCTGCACAGATAATTTAGAGGCATCATCTGAAGGCTGAGCCAAAACAAGCGACTCGGTATTGGCGAGCAGCGCAATACCGCGCTTGTTATCCATAAAAAAGCTATTACGAACGGAGATCTCCGTTGGTGTAGATTTCCCCTCAAGCGGATGGACTTTAGTTTCAGAAGTCAGTGGATTAAAACTCACAAGCTGATGCACTCGATGCTTTTCACGCTGGTAAAACACAAACTCATTGTCGGCCACGCAGACCATAGAGCCATTAACAAACCTAAATGGCATTTCCAAGCAACAGATATCCGTTGAGATCAATTCAAATGAACCAGAGCGTATCGCTCGCTTAAGCGCATGAGCTATGTCGATACAGTACATGGACTCGGCGCAGCGTCGCCCGCCTCGTTTAGCGCCGACCAGCCAAAGCTTGCCATTGTAAAAGCATGCATCCTTAGTTGGATAAAGATCCAAGGACGTCATCGGCGACAGGCTCGGCTTATTGACCGAGCCACTCCCTTCACAACGACTCAATTCACAGCTAACAGAGTTAGAAGCAGAGCTGAAACCAGAGCTATAAAGTCGCCCCGTAGAGTCCACAGCGATAAAACGCCCATTATCTAGCCACTCAGCCAAAAGCAGCTCGCAGTTACCACTATCAAGCAATTCAACCTGGTCCAGTAACTCAACATTGAAGCCACTTCGTTTCACTATTTGTAACTGGATAAATCCACCATAAAACAGGCGATGGTGCTGAAAAGTGTATTCCGTCTGAATAGCTAATGGTGAGGTAACTTCAGATGCCGACTCAGAGTCCGTGGAGCGAGAAAAGAGTGATTTAATAAATTTATTCATTGCCATACATGTTTAATAAATTGCTCGACTAAGGCTAATAGAGAAAATAATTCAATTTTATCCGCAGCTTAAGATGATTACGACTCGACTTTCAAGTGTTTTACTCCTGAATACAGACCTTGCCCGACACTTAACAAGAAAAGGGAGCAAAGTGCCATAACGTGTCTCAACCGCTGGCCCGTATAACGAGTGTGATGATAACTAGTTTGAAGAATGAGGGGCTTTAAGCCGTGTCATAAACAAAACAAACGAATGAAAAAGGCTAAAACTGGGGCTTTGGCAATCGCCAAAAAGAAAAATACCCCGATAAAAATCGAGGTAAACCAAAACTAGGATGATGGTTTTAAGGCTGACATTGTTTTAGTTATTAAAGCCTGCCAGCATTGATACAAAACTGCTTTTTAGCTGCTCTGTATAACGCAATTGAGAGGGGTCATTCTCGATTACATTATAGGACTCAGAACTTTTGAATCAATTGCCCACAATTGTATTGAAATGAGAACAAACTGCAACAGAAATGATAAAAAGCAGTTTAGCCAAGCCTAAATTCGACTTAGCTAAACAACCAAAAGACTAACGTAAGCGACTGAATTAAAGAGATATAAGAGCTTGCTATATTAGAACAGGTTCACACTGTTCAGCATTTAGAACAATGTTTCCCCATTTTACTTACGTTTTGCATACAACTCTTTTAGCGGCTCATCCCAATATGGTGGGGTGCCGATATGATCCTTTATAAAGTCGATAAAGGCACTCACCTTGGGTGCTAAGTGTTTACGCCTTGGGTAAACAGCCTGCAAAGGCAAGTGATGGGTTAGTTGCCAATCTTCAAGAATGGGAACTAGCGTGCCTTTCTCAAGCTCATCTTCAAGCAAGTAACTGGCAAGATAAACCACGCCCAGCCCGCTTACCGCTGCAGACTTAAGTGCAGGGGCATTATCGACTCTGAAATTACCGGTTACACCGATTTCACAGTAATCGTCACCTTGTTTAAACTGCCAAACACTGTGCTCATGCCACTCGCCTTGATATACCAAGCAGTTATGATCCACCAGTTGTTCAGGGCGACTAGGTACTCCATGCTTCTCAACATAAGATGGTGAGGCAGCCAACAAGAACTGACACTTCATCAAGGGTCTTGCCACCATACCTAAGGGTAATTGCTCAGACATGGTAAGCAACAGATCTAAACCTTCGCTGACAACATCAACTTTGTGATCTAATAGGCTAACTTGTAGCTCAAGCTCTGGATGCTTTGCCATGAACTCAGGCAGAGCAGGAATAATATGCATGGTGCCGAACGACTGCGAAATCCCCACTTTCAATACGCCTCGGGTAGCATCATTAAGATTATGAACGCTGGCGACGGCCTGATCGGCATCTCTTAATAGCTCTTCACCTTGGGCGTATAGCAACTGGCCGGCTTCGGTTAGGCTCAGACTTCTTGTGGTACGTTGAATAAGCTGTACACCAAGTTTATGCTCCAACTCGGCAACTTGGGTGCTGACCTTTGACTTAGATATGCCTAACTTTCTCGCCGCAGAGCTAAAACTCCCCGCTCGAGCCACATGGGTAAAAATTGCGATCGGTTCTAAAAGTTCTAACATGTAAATCGCCTTAAGGTGTTTACGACAGTAATAGTACTTCCATCGCTAAGACATGCTGTTTTCAATAAAAACAATATCTTAAGTGAATATATGTACGCTAGAGTAGAGTTTTAATTATTTACCAATATATGGTTTTTGCTTTTATTTTTAGAAGTATACCAAAAAATCCTCATAACTCATCAAATAAGTCGTTTGGACTAATCAAAGCAAAAGATTGGTTTACCCGCTATTGTGGCCTAGAAACGGAAAAGCCCCTGCACAAAGGTGGGATGCAGGGGGCGTTGCAAATCAACTAAAAGCAACAGGTTAAATCGATTTACTCCAGCAGAGTGGTATTTGCTGTTTCGACCAGGGGATAGCTCGCTAACTCAGGGATCTCGTCTCTTAGCTGCTGCTCAAGCACGACTAAGGTTTTAAATCTTTCACATAACTTTTCACCACGAGCCTCTATGTCATCGGCTTGCTGTTCCATCTGCAGCTCAATCTCTTCACCGATAGAGTCCATCTTCTGTGAAAACGAATCCATCTTCTGCTCGAAGCTGTCGCCATCACCTGACATCATCTGCGCACCTAAATTCATCATCATGCTACCAAGGGAGTTTTGCACAAGTTCTTCCATCTCTTGCTCAAACTCTTCACCAAAAGCATCTTCTAGAGAAGACTCTGTTGAACCAAGGTAAAACTTATCACCATGTTGGTAGGCAACGCTTTCGATACGTTCCTCAAGGCCTGCCATCATTTCGTCTATCTTGGCGCCAGCGCTATCGCCTAATAATGGAGTCAGAGCGAGACTCACCGCCGTTGACGCCATCTCAACGGCGTCATTAACGAGGGCAATGACTTCAGGGACCTGTGCTGAAACCTCTTGTGAGTACTGACTAACTAAAGCCTGCTGCTCACTATTGAGTGAAATTTGCTTGCCATTAACAAACAGCTTGTCCATCTCGATGCGATACTTCTCGTCACCAACCTCACTTACGATAAGCTTCTTCGGTTCTACGGTGACGTCATAATTCAGTGCGACTTCACACTCATTATGAACGTCATGGTCGCTATGAGCGGCAACGGTTTGTAGGCTAGTTGCCGAAAGCAATACCGCGGAGATCCCAACTGAGGTAAGTAATTTTTTCATCGCATCAATCCTTTATCGCTATTGTCTGTATGACTTTAATCTTGATTAGATAAAGCACAGACTGTGCCAAACAATAAAAGCCATTGTTTTTATTCAGGTTTATTAGATTTCCACAGAATAGTGGCTAGCCGCATTAATAAATAATTTGGCCAATTAAACTAACAATTGGCCAAATTTCACAAGCAGCATATATAGGCTGTTGATGTAGGAAGATTAAAAAATGGAACGACCTAGCGTCTGACTCAAGGCTTCTAATACCGCAGTGCCAGCTAAGGAGTTACCATTAGTATCGAGCTCAGGAGACCAAACACACACTGACATATCACCAGGGATCACAGCGATAATACCGCCGCCAACACCACTCTTACCTGGCATGCCGACACGATAGGCAAACTCTCCTGCTCCATCATAGAGTCCAGATGTCGCAAGCAGCGCATTAAGTTGCCGAGTCTGTACTGGGCTAATAAGCTGTTTACCAGAAAGACTTTTTCCCGCATTAGCCAGATAAAACATGGTGCGCGACAGGTCTGCACAACTCATACGCAGTGAGCAATAATGAAAGTAACTGTGCAAAACGGTATCGACATCATTATTGAAGTTGCCAAAGGATTTCATCAAGTAAGCAATAGCGGCATTTCTCGCACTATGCTGATACTCAGATGCGGCAACCACTTTGTCGTACCCAATTCGATGGTTTTCGCTGAGCCCACGAACAATTTCAAGCATACGATGCTTAGGTGCGCCAAGGCGACTCTGCAGAAGATCGGCAATGACTAACGCACCAGCGTTGATGAAAGGATTTCTAGGAACGCCTTTTTCCAATTCTACCTGTACTAACGAGTTGAAAGAGTGGCCAGAAGGCTCCTTGCCAACTCTCGACCAAATTTCATCCTCTTCATACAGCATAAGCGCTAAGGTAAGGCTGAACACCTTAGAGATACTCTGAATTGAAAAGGGCTCGAGATAATCTCCAGCCCCTATTGTGACACCATCGGAGGTTGTCACTGCAATACCTAACTTGTTAGCATCAACTTGAGCAAGGGCTGGAATATAATCAGCGACCTTGCCCTGTCCAAGAAGAGGCCGAACTTTGTCGACAATCTCTTCAAGTAATGCCAATTCAGGCATTAGCCCCACCAAATATCGTAAAGCTCGCCGATTTCGAGATCTGATACTGGTTGGTTAGCGAAGAATGCCTTAACTGCAGCTCGGTTTTCTTCGGTGCATTTGCCGATAGCTTGAGTCGCGATAATGCCTTCCCATTCTTTGTGTCCACCGCCGTGGTAACCAAGATCGTTAGGCTCAATCACTTCGTCGATAAACTGATCAACGATTGCATCAATTTGCTCTTCAGTTACAGAGTCATTAAAGGTCCAGTTAACGTCAAACCCAAACTCTTGGAACTCATCTACGCGTAATTTTTTACGTAAGCGACGACTACGGTTTGCTGCCATGGTTGTTCTCCTAAAAAACAATATTTAAAGTAAACAAGAATATATTTAGCGTTTATATACGCTCAAACATAAGATCCCAAACACCGTGACCTAAACGATGGCCGCGAGCTTCAAATTTAGTCAAAGGTCTATGTTCTGGACGCTCTACCACATCGCCAGTTGCTGACTGGTTTTTATAACCAGGCGCTGCATTCATCACTTCTAGCATATGCTCACTGTAGTTTTCCCAGTCTGTTGCCAGATGGAACACACCGCCCACTTTAAGCTTACTGCGGATCAATTCAGCAAAAGGTGCCTGAACGATACGACGCTTATGGTGACGCTTTTTATGCCAAGGATCTGGGAAGAACAACTGCACACGTGCCAAGCTGCCTTCTGCGATGCTGTTTTCTAGTACTTCAATCGCATCATGATGATAAACGCGTAGGTTAGTCACACCCGCTTCGGCGGCATCTGCCAAGCAAGCGCCAACACCTGGTTTATGAACTTCGATGCCAATAAAGTTTAATTCTGGTGCTGCCTTCGCCATCTCAACGAGTGATGCGCCCATGCCAAAGCCGATCTCTAAAACCGTATCCGCTTCACGACCAAAGACTTCGACTAGATCGATTGGTTCTGGAGTATAATCTAGGCCCATAATTGGCCATTGCTGCTCCATCGCTTGAGCTTGACCTTTAGTTAGGCGCCCCTCTCTCAATACAAAGCTTCTTACTTTGCGAAGGTATTTACCTTCTTCATTGAATTCAGCGGTTGTTACGTCGCTCATTTTCGCCCTCGCTTTAAGCCTGCTCTCGCATAAGACAGCTATTATTTAAAAAAAGAAAGGCATTATCCAAAGTTAGACCTTCAGTGCAAGCCTTATTGTGGCGAAATTATACCAATAATCTCAGTTTGTGCGAGCTGCAGCTGTACTTTGCCCGCAAATAACTGGGTTTTCAGCTCAAATATCACACTTATCCTCTATATAAGCTGCAGAGCTGATCGTGTAGAGACCTATTAGGGCATAAAGCGCAAGTGTTGCCTTGTTAATCGCCAAGGCTAAAGTTACACTGCGCCGATGAAAACTACCGCTTCCTTTTCAACACGAATTATTAATTGGTACGACACGTTCGGTCGTAAACAGCTCCCTTGGCAAATCGCTAAAACCCCATATAAAGTATGGATTTCAGAGATCATGCTACAGCAGACCCAAGTTGCTACCGTTATCCCCTATTTCGAAAAATTTATCGCGCGATTCCCAGATATCGATGCTTTAGCGAACGCCGAGCAAGACGAAGTGCTACATTACTGGACAGGCCTTGGTTATTACGCTCGTGCACGAAACCTACATAAAGCCGCCCAAACAATGCAATCACAGTTTAGTGGGGAGTTTCCGACCGACTTCGATGACGTATTAGCATTACCAGGGATCGGGCGCTCAACAGCAGGGGCAGTGTTGTCTTTATCCCTTGGACTTAACTTTCCTATTCTCGATGGAAACGTAAAACGTGTTTTAGCGCGACATGGCGCAATTGAAGGCTGGCCGGGCAAAAAGCCTGTCGAGCAGGCGCTCTGGCAATTAACGGAAAAGCTAACACCGGCTAAAGATATCCAGAAATATAATCAAGCTATGATGGATATTGGCGCCACTGTATGTACCAGATCTAAACCTAACTGTGCTCAATGCCCAGTCGCTATCGACTGCAAAGCGCAGTTAAGCGGGCGTCAGAGTGAGTTTCCGGGAAAAAAACCAAAGAAAACCATCCCTGAAAAATCGGCTTGGCTGTTAGTCATTGAAGAAAACCATCGAGTACAACTAGAAAAGCGCCCCCCGGCAGGTATTTGGGGAGGACTCTGGTGTTTTCCCCAGTTCAATCAGCGCCATGAATTAGATAGCTATATTAAAGATAAACAACTGAAGGTGGTGTCTGAGCAGGAGCTCACTGGTTTTAGACATACCTTTAGCCACTTTCACCTCGATGTCCAACCTGTACTGGTGCGTGCAAGTGGAGATAGCGATAATCAGATCATGGAACAAACATCCACTGTCTGGTATAACTTAACTCATCCACCTAAAGTTGGTTTAGCCTCGGCTACCGAGCGAATTTTGGCCGACTTAGGTTCTGTATTAAATAAGGAGTAATCATGGCTCGCACAGTAAACTGCGTGTATTTAAACAAAGAAGCAGAAGGCCTAGGTTTTCAGCTCTACCCTGGCGAATTAGGAAAGCGTATTTTCGATAATATTAGTAAAGAAGCCTGGGCACTTTGGCAGTCAAAGCAGACCATGTTGATCAACGAAAAGAAACTTAACATGATGAATGTCGATGACCGTAAGTTTCTTGAAGAGCAGATGGTAAACTTTCTATTTGAAGGTAAAGAAGTTGAAATTGAGGGTTATGTGCCTCAAAAAGATGACGAGTAAGACTCGAAACGTCTAAAATGAACCGACAAAGGCGCCGCTTAAAATTAATTTAGGTGGCGCTTTTTTGTTTAGTTTGTACTAAGCCGTTCAAAAGTAAGACTCCCATCAACTCTACACAAGCTCATAATATCGATGAATTGAGATAACACTCTCACCTCCCCTCATCCATAAATTAAAAATGTTAGCCGTTCATCGACCAACAACCTGCCGATAACGGCGGCTTTTAATTGAGTTTTAGCTAGTATTTTAATCATTAATGCGACAATGATTGTTCGAAACTCAAGCCCCTGCACACAAACTAGGCGAACAGTAGGCATTAATTAAAAAAGCCCTTGCAGGATTTTTTTTGCCGCTATAAGATACGCGCACTCCAAACGAGACGGGCTTTAAAGGCTCAGTTTGAAGTAGCAAATCTAACGCATACATTAGTAGCGCTTAGTTGCCCGAATAGCTCAGTCGGTAGAGCAGAGGATTGAAAATCCTCGTGTCCCTGGTTCGATTCCGGGTTCGGGCACCAACATTTATTAATGAGTTAACTATTTACTTAGTAACTTGTTAAGCAAATAAGCCGGCATAGCTCAGTTGGTAGAGCAACTGACTTGTAATCAGTAGGTCCCGAGTTCGACTCTTGGTGCCGGCACCATAAAAACAAAAAAGCCACTCACTGAGTGGCTTTTTTGTATCTGTCGTTTTGTCAGTATCAAACTACTCTGCTCCAAGCTATCCTGCTCCAAACTAAGTTAGACTAACTGCTCAACAAAAAAGTCCTTGCCATAAACAAGTAGATTTTTTTATGTCTGTAATAAATTCAGCTCAAGACAAGCGAGGCTAACCGTTCAGCAAGCGCCCTCTATAAACGATTGGCTTTTTGTATCAGAAGGCGTTGGATTTTAGAGCTTGCTCTGTTAGTACTCACCGAGCGCAACACCTTCTAGAGTTATTCAAATATTTATCTAACCGAATTAACCCTAGCATTTGAACCGCATTGCCGAAATATACCTCAACCAAAACCAGAAATGCGGAATAATCCCACATAAAGACTATTTGTTGCGCAGTCAGACAGGAAAGCACTTGCCCCCTCGAATACATCGCTATACTATACGCGCACTCCAAACAGACGGGCTTTAAAGGCTCAGTTTGAAGTAGCAAATCTAACGCATACATTAGTAGCGCTTAGTTGCCCGAATAGCTCAGTCGGTAGAGCAGAGGATTGAAAATCCTCGTGTCCCTGGTTCGATTCCGGGTTCGGGCACCAACATTTATTAATGAGTTAACTATCTTACTTAGTAACTTGTTAAGCAAATAAGCCGGCATAGCTCAGTTGGTAGAGCAACTGACTTGTAATCAGTAGGTCCCGAGTTCGANCTCAGTCGGTAGAGCAGAGGATTGAAAATCCTCGTGTCCCTGGTTCGATTCCGGGTTCGGGCACCAACATTTATTAATGAGTTAACTATCTTACTTAGTAACTTGTTAAGCAAATAAGCCGGCATAGCTCAGTTGGTAGAGCAACTGACTTGTAATCAGTAGGTCCCGAGTTCGACTCTTGGTGCCGGCACCATAAAAACAAAAAAGCCACTCACTGAGTGGCTTTTTTGTATCTGTCGTTCAATCAGCATCAAACTATTCTGCTCCGAACGACTCTGCCCCAAACTAAGTTAGGCTAACCGCTCAATAAGAACCCCCTTCCCTTAAGCAAGTGTTATTTTATATTCAGCTTGCCCTTTAAGTTTAGGGCTTCAGACTACTGTTCAGAATTGAGATCATACCACTGAAGAAGATCGCGGGCTGGCAGCGAACAACCAGATAATAGTGACAAATAGTGCTGCCTCCGAAGTTAACAGCCCTATAGTTAGCGCTTTTTTAACCACTCAACAGGAGCTAGGCAAGGAATTAGCTTACTAATAACCCACACAACAAAAAAAGCACTTGCACCTTCTAAAACATCCCTATATTATACGCGCACTCCAAACGAGACGGGCTTTAAAGGCTCAGTTTGAAGTAGCAAATCTAACGCATACATTAGTAGCGCTTAGTTGCCCGAATAGCTCAGTCGGTAGAGCAGAGGATTGAAAATCCTCGTGTCCCTGGTTCGATTCCGGGTTCGGGCACCAACATTTATTAATGAGTTAACTATCTTACTTAGTAACTTGTTAAGCAAATAAGCCGGCATAGCTCAGTTGGTAGAGCAACTGACTTGTAATCAGTAGGTCCCGAGTTCGANCTCAGTCGGTAGAGCAGAGGATTGAAAATCCTCGTGTCCCTGGTTCGATTCCGGGTTCGGGCACCAACATTTATTAATGAGTTAACTATCTTACTTAGTAACTTGTTAAGCAAATAAGCCGGCATAGCTCAGTTGGTAGAGCAACTGACTTGTAATCAGTAGGTCCCGAGTTCGACTCTTGGTGCCGGCACCATAAAAACAAAAAAGCCACTCACTGAGTGGCTTTTTTGTATCTGTCGTTCAATCAGCTTCAAACTACTCTGCTCCAAACTAAGTTAAGCTAACAACCTCAACAAGAAAGCCCGATCTATGACAAGTAGATTTTTATACCTGCTATTTACTTCGCCCTAATCTCCATCGAACTAAAACGGCATAAATGCCGACCGACAGTACTTTGGCTTTCGCCTGTGCCCTTTCAGCTTTTCCGTCTTGGCTTTTATCGGCCTATACCCGGCTAAGGTTCTGCGTTTACCGTCCTAGCTTTTGTCGGCTTGTATCCGGCTCTCATTCAGCCTTTAGTGCCTTTTACCGAGTTTGGTCGTCTGAAAACAAAAAAGGAGCCCTTAGGCTCCCTTATAACGGCTCCTGCCAAGCAAGAGCTTCTTAATCCAATGTTACCAGCTACGCATCTTATGGCCTTTTAGCGCGTAGAATAAGATGAATAGATAACATGGTAGACCAACCCAATAAGCAACCTGAGTGTTATCGGCAAAATGAGCTACTTTACCAAATACTAATGGTAGAATTGCACCACCTGAAATGCCCATGATTAACAGAGCAGAACCTTGAGCCGTATACTTACCTAGCCCTTCAAGTGCCAATGGCCAGATTGATGGCCAGACGAGTGCATGAGCAAGCCCCATCAATGCCACAAAAGTTACCGTATCAGGGATCACCGGAATACCACTCCATCCCCAAAGTACGTCAGCAATTACAGTACTTTCACGAGAACCTAATGCCGCACCGATAATGCAAACGATTCCAGCAAGCGCCGAACCAAGCAGCGCTTTTTCCTGACTGATAAACTTAGGAATACAGGTCACACCTATTATGTAACCAAATACCATAAACACCATGGTATAAGAGGTCAGCGAAGCAAAGTTATTAACCCCTAAGCTTTCACCGTATAAGCCAATAGTGTCACCCGCAATTACTTCAACACCGACATAGGCAAACAAGGCCACTGCGCCAAGTACTACCTGTGGAAAATGGGTAATACTGCCCTTTTCCTGATGCTCTTCAGCTGCTTCAAACTCAAGTTCAGGTAGCGATGAGAACTTAACTAAACCAATTAAGAAAGTCAGCGCCAGTGCCATATAGATGTAGGGCATAACCAATCTTGAAGACAATTCATTAATTTGTGCTAATCGGTCTGCTTCGCTTAACGCAGCTAAGTGATCTGCAGTGAAGTTTTCAAAGCCTGACAGCACTAACGCCGTAAACAATATGGGCACAATAACCCCTGCGCCTTTATTGATAAGCCCCATGATACTAATTCGCATCGCCGCACTTTCTTTAGGGCCAATATGCACTACGTAAGGGTTAGATGCGGTTTGCAAAATGGTTAAGCCCGTACCAAGTACAAACAAAGCACCAAGGAACAAGATAAAGTTTGCACTCTGCGCCGCAGGAATAAACAGTAAAGAGCCGACCACCATAATGGCTAGGCCGATTGCCATACCGTTTTTGTAGCCCGTTCTCTTAAGTATCGATGACATCGGCAGAGCCATCACGGTATAAGCAATATAGAAAGCAAACGTCACAAACAAGGCTTGAAATTCGTTTAGCTCACAGATGATTTTAAGGAAAGGGATCAGCGAGCCGTTAAGCCAAGTCACAAATCCGAAGATGAAAAATAACACACCGATAATGGTCATAGGCAGTAAACTGCTCTTGGGGCTAGCTTGAGCCTGAGTCGTTGCTGTCATGTATTAAACCTGCTTCTTATAGTAATTAATTTTATGATACCAGATTAAACTGCTACCCCACCCTTCATTGTTATCTCTTTAACTTATGCAGATGACTGTCTGCTTATATTCTCTACCTTGGTTTTAACTTCAGGCCATTTCAAACCTAATGTTTCACCGATGTTAAAACATTATGGCGAAAAAGACAACGCTGTCATTTTTACTCAAACCACGAATTTAAAGCTACTGCTCCTCTTCGCCTCGCCCTTGCTAAAAGAGCTTAATCGAGGCTGAGTGTAAACTTAATAGCTTAAACCTTAATGAAGATGTTGCGCTTATACATCCAGTAAAGCACTAGCCATTGCACTAGCAGCAAAGCAACAACACTGACTAAGGTTTGAGCATTGTTAGGCAAGGAAGAAATTAATCCACCAAACAAGCTGCTGGCTGTGTACTTCCAATTTACAATGCTAGTCGCAATATAGATAACGATAGAGTTGCAACCTATAACCGTAAAGAAAAACGCCCACTTCTGTACCTTAACTACATCGATGATGGCGTAAAACAAGGCTAGGAAGAGTATGCTCCAGCCCGAAGTCACTAAGGTAAAGCTACTGGTCCACAGGGTTTTATTCACAGGGAGCCATGGCGAAGTCGCCCAACCTAGCGCCAATAAGCTAAAACCGGAAATGGTTAAAACTCCAACCTTAAACCACTCTCCCTTAACGTGAGGTTTAACGATAAAGTGCCCCACAAAGACACCAAATAAGCCATTTACGACTGCAGGGATCGTTGAAAGTATTCCCTCGGGATCCACTGCAGCGTTCTGATAAGTTATGCCTGGCAATAACAAATTATCGACTGCGGCGTTAATTGAGCCTGTTTGACTAAAGGCTCCGCTGCTGTCTAGGGTTACCATTGGAAAGACTTGCAGCAAGGCGTAGCCAATCAATACGGTTATTGCTGTCACTATCTGAGTTCTTAAACTTGTGTGCCACACTAAAAGAGCGCAAAAAAACCATGCAAAGGCGATTCGGCCAAGCACACTAGCATAGCGAATGTCACTGGCAACAAATGGCGCTCCTGTGCCCCAGCCATGGTTATAAATCACTCCAAATAACAGCAAGAGTAACAGGCGTTTTACCGCATGTTTATATAAGGGTATACGTTGAGGTAGGGGTAACTTGTCTAAACGCTTGGGCGATAAGCCCAGGGCAACGCCTGACAGGAAGATAAACAGCGGAAAAATAAGGTCATAGAAAGTAAAACCGTGCCAAGCACTGTGGTGCATCTGACTATCAAACCACTTAAATCCGGCCCATCCCGTTAATAGCAGCAAAGCGGCAAATATCGCTTCGCCCCCCAAGATCCAAAACATATCGAAGCCGCGCAGTGCATCTAACGACTTAAGCCTAAGCTTAGCTTTCGGCTTGGAAGCCGTTTCAACCACTGTCTTTACGATATTCGATTGGGGTTTATCTATTATTGTTGTCATCTAAACAGCCCTTTTCTACCGCTTTTAACACCGCCAATATAAAGCAAAGCCTCCGGTGGTTTTAGTTCATATTCACCACAGAGGCTTATCGAAGCTTAATTTGAACAAACTAGCAGCTATGATTAGCCCTTAAAAGCCAACTCACCACCAATATAGGTATGCTCGACACGATATTTGTCATCGAGAAGCACCATATCGGCACGTCCACCAACTTGTAACTGGCCCATCTTGTCACTCAATCCGAGAAACTGGGCAGGATATAAAGATGCCATTCTTAGCGCCTCCTCTGGCTCTAGTCCAAGCATATTAACCGTATTGGCTACCGCTCCCGCCATATCTAACACGCAACCTGCAAGTTCGCCCGTCGCAGCATTAAGCCTATCCCCCGCCCTTAATACTTGAGTACCAAATAACTCAAAGCTGACCTCATCTTCAAGACCAACAGGAGGCATGGCATCGGTAACTAACATCACCTTGCCCTGAGGCTTAGCGTTAATAGCGACCCTTGCTGAAGCAGGATGAACGTGATGACCATCGACAATCAAGCCACACCAAGCGTCTGCGCTTTCCAGAGCTGCGCCGACCATGCCAGGATTTCTAGAGTCCAGTGCCGACATGGCATTATATAAATGAGTAAAGCCTGTCGCGCCAGCTGCGAGCGCTTTTTTAACAGTATCGTAATCGGCGTTGGAGTGACCTAAACATACCTTCACTCCCACCTTCACTAATGCTTCTATCACCCCTGGTGATACATTCTCAGGTGCAAGCGTTACCACTTTAATGCCTAGATCTTGGCGACTAAAAATTGCCAGTTCGGCATCGGAGATGCGCCTGATATATGATTGTGGATGCACACCTTTTTTAGGCACGCTTAAGTGTGGTCCCTCAAAGTGCACTCCGACGACACCTGCACTTTTTGACTCAACGGCTAATGCAACCGCATCGGCCGCCTGACGCATAACATCGACATCATCGGTAATAAGTGTCGGTAAGTAAGCTGTCGTGCCAAACTTAGCATGAGCCTTACCTATCGCTTCGATGCCCTCAACACTCGGAGAGGAGTTAAACAGAACTCCACCACCACCATTGACTTGCACATCAATAAAGCCCGGTACCATCAGCCCACTCACGCGAGATTCGCTTACACCTTGAGCCGTGTCGAACGAAAGGATATGACCATCTTCGAAGGTGATGGCTAAATCTGTATGAAATGTCTCTCCATCAAATACGCGGTCGGCAATTATCGTCTGCTTCATCTTATTCTCACTTACTAAAATAGTGATCCTGCTAGGCTTTGCTATGTTGTTGCTTAGCAAAAAAGGCTGCGCCCCACTCTGGCGGCTGCAGACTAGGAGATAATTTAGCTAATACATCTTCAGCCAACCAAGGTGCTAGAGGCTCGGCTAAACCACCTATCATAGAGAATCGAGGCGGTTCTATGTCAAACAACTTTCTAGCCAATTCACTGATATAGGCAGCGCCTTCACGAACAATGTCTAAGGCCACACCGTCATTAAGCTGAGCACATTCAAACACGACTCTGGCAAGCTTGGCATAGGTACTGGAAGACTGACCCGCTAAGTTCTCAACTATGCCGAGGGCATTATTGACCCCAAAGTGTTGCATCAATCGCTCGGTCAGTAATGTTTTCTCGCCAAAACCATCTAAGTCTAACAGCGCAGCCTCACTGGCCTTTAAGCCCAGCCAAGCACCGCTGCCCTTATCACCTAAAGCAAATCCATGTCCGCCGAGAAATAACTCTTGATCACCAACGCGTGCATAACCACAAGAGCCTGTACCGGTAATGATTACCGCGCCCTCTTGGCCTTGGTGAGCGCCTATGCAAGCCGTGTGAAGATCGGTTGTGAGATACATGCTAGCAAACGGATGCTGCCATTTATCGATGTCTTGATAAAGGCGAGGAACATTAACCCCGGCTAGACCGAGACCTGCAGCGAGTTGTTTACTGTCACTAGCTTTAAGACCCGCGTCAATAAGGGCTAGTTGAGTGGACTCTTCAATTGATTGAAATGTTTGAGCTAGCCCATGAAGCGGATTGGCACGGCCTGCAACTCCAGTACCTAGGATGCGATAATCGTGAGTGTAAATTGTTGCGCGGCATTTGCTGCCACCACCATCGATACCTATATATAGGGACTCTTCTTTCGCCTGGCTCATGCCCATGACAGACCTCTTTATTGTTCTCATTCTTTAAATGCAGAATGGGTCAGGGCTTTATGCATATTAACGCCTCTAAAGCCCACTAAGTTAACTCCATGTTACAACAACAATGACAGCGTTGTCATTTGTTTTTTAAACCTACCAGATAATGGGGTAGAAGTGTGGCAACACCTTAATGCTGCCACCTTCAGGCTTAGTTATTACTAACAAGCGCAAGACAACACCTGTTAGTTAATTGTTATTCAACGACTAAAGTTCGGCCTTTACGCTTGCCATCGGCGGCTATAACACGCACCTCTACAGGTGCAGTTACCCTTACCCCTTCGGCATAGTTCTGCCACCGCCCTGTTGCATCACGATACTCAATTTCAAGTCCTGGAAAAATAACGTTCGCAAACAACTTACCGTCTTTAATGACGGCTCCAGGCGTTGGCACACGATAGGCAATATTGGCTTTATCTAGCTTTAATAGCTCTTTAGCGCCTAAAGTGTTGGCAACCGTGTGCCAGTCACTGGCCTGTGCTTGACGCATCTCTTTAGTGAAGAAACCGCTGTTTTGATTATAAACTGCACCTTGATACTGATATGGCACTTCCCAGCTAGGCTTGTGCCATGCACGCTCAGCCAACATCATCAGACGAGGAAACATCATATACTCAGCCACATCATCACTACGCACAGTTTCACTCCACAGCTGACCTTGAATACCCGCAAAGCCAAACGGAGCCTTTAGTGGCTCACTAATGACTTTGCCTGACTCATCGGTTTTAAGCGTATCGTCTGCTTCAAATGGTAGGTTTTCAATATCGGTCCACTGCTCGGCATTGGCGGGTAAGTTCCCAGTCATAAAGCTATGGATTTTCTTTGAGTTGGTGTTTCTGCTAGCCCAGTAGTAGCCGTGCTCCTTTGGATCCGCCTCATAGGGAAAATCAAAATAGAGTACTTCTGGCTGGCCTAATACCGCTTGCCAACCTAGGTTAGCCTGTTGATGTGCCCGCTTATGCCCACCGTGTGCAATAACGTCCCAGATATTTGATTGCGCCTGCTTTGGCATATTTTCGGGGCGAGTATGGCTCATGCCATCACTCCAGCCTGCTGCTTCAATGCCTTTATCTGCTAACATTTTTGAGGTTCTTTCAATAAAGTAAGCCCCTAACTGATCCATGCTAGTCACGCCTTTATCATTATTGGCGATAAAGGCCTTACATAGCGGGGATTCGAGCCAGGCTCCAGCCGTTTCATCGGCACCGATATGATAAAGATTCAGTGGCACGCCAGCAGCTTGGTGCAGCTTAGCGATTTCATCGATAACCTTTTCGATAAAGGTAAAGGTCGACTCCATACACACATTCAAGGTGTTATCGTTATAATACTGAATCGATGAATAGACAGTTTTATCTTGGCTATCAGATAACAGGTATTGCTTTGCCTCTTCTACTTTCCCTTGAGCATTTAGCTTGCGAGCTCTCGATTCCATCGATTTGATCGCCGCTCGCGAATGACCCGGCATATCCATCGATGGGATCACCTGTATTTGTCTCGCGGTCGCGTACTGTAAGATCTCGATATAGTCAGCTTTACTGTAGTAGCCATTAACCTTAGTGTCGCTATAGGGACCACTGCCTAACTGAGGTAGTAGGCAGGTATCTTCATTGAGATCATGACAGCGCTTACTTCCTACCTCCGTTAGCTCAGCTAGGCCTGCAATCTCCAAACGCCAGCCTTCATCATCTGCCATATGTAGATGTAACTTATTGAGCTTATAGGCCGCCATCTGATCTAAAAGGTCTAGAATCAACTGCTTACTATGGAAGTTGCGTGATACATCGATATGCATGCCACGAAAATCAAAGCGCGGCGTATCCTCCACTATCATAGGGTTAACCGTTAAGGTGTTGGCATCGACGAGTGCCGCCAGTGAGGCTAAACCGTAGGAGTAGCCTGCATCATCTGCGGCAAAAATCTTGATCTCATTGCTAGAGATCTCGAGACGATATTCTCCTTCAATGCTCGCTGTAGCTAAAGGATACAGTGCCGTGTTAACACCACTTTCAACCTCAGGGTTACTTTGCTCAACGCCGATGCGAGCTAAACGCTGCAACGCTGCATCAACAGCCTCTAGGCTGACGCCATTAAGCTCGAGCTTTATTCCATCTTTTAGTGAGATAGCTTTAGCATCTGTTTTCAGTGAAACCTTTGACGGCGTAGGTAAAATGGTATTTTCTGCTAGGCTGGCATCGACAGGCGTGTTGAGGTTATTACGATATAGTACCTCTGTCGTTGCCCATTGAAGCTTGTCTGTTTCACGGCGCTTATATTGGCTATCACTGTCGGTAAAGGCGCTCACATAAGGGCGAACTTCCATACCAGTTTCAGGATCAACCGATACCTGAGTACTAGCAATGATGACAGGCTCTAAACCATCGGCAACGATATAGTAATTGGGCATGGCATCAGTTTCAGATAACTGCCATAACTCGCCGCGAAATTGAATCGTTTTAGTTTGTTCCTTTCTAATGCCACTAAAGCCCACTGCCGGAGTGATTTTATGTAGGTCGCCTTGAATACGAGTGATAGAGAACTCATCACCCACGATACTTTGAATGGGTCGCATTTGGGAGTAGTAGATAGCCCAATCTTTACTGTCTATATCGACTTGAGAAGTTAGATCTATTTCAGCCAAGAAACAGCGACCATCTGCCGCACCTTGGTCACAATTATCATCGGGGATATTGGTCACTACGCGATAACGAATATCGAGCGTCTCACCAATTAGCTTCAGTGAAGCTTGAGTCAAGCCAGAAGAACTTACTGGTTGGCTAAGCGATGAGCCTTGCTCTGTGGGGGAGATAACACGAGTAACCTCTTCAGTTTCGTTCTGCGTAGAACATGCACCAACAGACAACGCGAGTGCTACCGCTGAAACTATCACTTTAATCTTCATTACATTCCCTATGATTTCTATTGTTATTTAAAGGTGAAATGCTCAAGCTCGGTCTCGTTATTTCTCCCCCTTATGAAAATCAACGAGAACTCAGTATTACTTAGGTTCTAACACGCTTGTTTCTCAATACCTTGCGTAAGGCTCCTCTATTGTGCCAGATAAAAAAATGGCCGAGTACTCTTAAAGTACTCGGCCCACGCTAGTTTCTGGGGAGAGACTATATAGGAGTAACAAACATAATTGTTCGTCAAAGACATGAAACGAGAGACCTCTTCCCGTCCATGAAGACCTTACAAACAACCTGTCACACAAGCAGATGACAACGCTGTCATTCAGAATATACACAAATATGTACAAAACAACTACATTTATCTGACATTTAGCTGTATTTATATTCTCCCTACTGAGACAATCAAGAGTAAAGCATTATAAAAACAATACCTTAAACCATAACCCTCGATATTAATATTGATTACGACTCTCTTCTTTGACACCCGATATGAACATTAGCGGCACTAAAAAAGGTTCATATAAGAAATAGGCCCTAGATAACAGTAGATAAAATTAACCTAGGTACCGATGAGGCGAAAGCATAGCTATCTAGATCTGTAAGGTGTTATTCCCGAGGCTTAATTGACAACGTTGTCACTTATAAGTATACCTAAGCACAACAAAAAACACGCAATTGCAACACGCCTGTGTTAGTTTTCTAGTGGCTTGCAAATGGATTACGCTCAAGGACCCTATAACAATGAAGAATAATATCGTCCCACTTAACTCTGAAAATCATCTTGAAATGTGTATTGCCGAGTCACAAGACTATCGCCGCTTTGCCGAGCAGCAGCTCATTCCTGTTGTTTTTCATGAATTTCATCAATTAGCGACCGAGTTTCCACTGGTTTTTGTTAAGAACAGCGAGACTGGACAATTTATTCCTGTCGCCATGATGGGAGTTAAAAACGGCCTAAACCTCTACTGTCAAAGCAGTGATTGGCCAGCAATGATAAAACCTCGAGGCTTTAATAACGCCCCCTTATCTTTAGTTAAGACCAGTCAAGAAAGTGACAACGTTCTAATCTGCGTCGATACCGCTAGCCCGTTAGTAACCGAAGCTGCAGAGAATGCACATCGCTTATTTAACGATAATAAAGAGCAGAGTGAATACCTTAAGAAACGAACTCAAGCGCTACTTGAAATAGCCGCTTTTAATGAACAGACAGGCAATATTTGTCAGCTCCTAGCATCCAAGAGCTTGTTCACGGCAAAACAGTTAACGGTTAAGCTAGCCGAAAGTCAGCAACCAATAAACATCGACGGTATATATGTTGTTGATGAGAAAGCGTTAAACCAGCTTAGTAATGAAGAGTTTATATCCCTAAAAGAGAACGGCCTGCTACCACTAATCTACGCTCATTTACTATCACTGCAGCAGATCCCACGTCTGATTGAAAAACAAAACCACTACGATTTGACTCACTAAGCCCTTATTGATTAAGCCAAACTCGCAATAACGTGAGTTTGGCTCTTAACCCTAGCTAACTATAATTTTTGTAAACCATAACGCTTTATTTTATCAAGTAGCTCTCTATGCTGGGGCAGCTCTTCAACAAGATGTGTCACCAGATTATTTAATCTCTGATATGAAGCCGCGCTATACGCGCTCGGCTCACTGCATAAAACCTTATCCGTAGGCGTATGATCCATACCATATAGAACATAGAGAAAGTTCTCTAAATCAAAGACCTCAAACTTGCTAAAGAAGTCCTCTCTAGCAGGGACAAAGTCTTGCCACATTGCCAAACGCTTTTTTAGCTCATCGGAAATAGTTGCCGGATCTCGATTATCTATCCAAAATTGTGAGTCATTGCGATCAGACAGGCAGTAATGCAACTTGATAAAGTCGACGACTCGATCCCAAGCATAATTCATAACATGATTAAAACGCTGCTGCATTCCGGTAAGCTGTGACGTCGAGGTTGGGAAGCGCTGCGCTAAGAATCCGGCAGCAAAATCGGTCAAAAGAATAGATGTGGCCTCTAAGGGCTCTAAGAAGCCTTGTGCCAAGCCCAATGCTACGCAGTTTTTCTCCCATGATCGCTCTCGGTAGCCTACCGTCATAGGAATAATTCGGTGTTGATGCTGGGCAAGCTGTCCACCTAGGTATTTATCTAACTTATTAATTGCCGTCTCATCATCCATATACTTAGAAGAGTAGACAAGGCCTACACCACGGCGATTACTCAACGCGATATCCCAAATCCAGCCAGCCTGATGAGCAGTAGAGATGGTAAAAGGGGGGATAATATCGTCATTAGCAGTTGGCACCTGAACCACTACAGCTTTATCGACAAACAACTGCTCAGCCTTATTGATAAAAGGTACTTTAAGCGCCTTATCTATAAGTAATGAAGCAAAACCACTGCAATCAATATAGAAGTCGAAATCTAACGTACCAGCGCAATCTGTAATAAGAGAAGCTATCTCACCGTCTTGCCCAAGAACAACCTCCTTAACATTGGCGCGAAGGTGCTCAACCCTAAAACGCTGTTTGGCATTCTCACCGAGTAACTCTGCAAACTTGGCCGCATTGAGGTGATAAGCGTAACCTAGCTTTCCTGAATACTCTGGATCGCTTATATTCTTTGGCGCCCTAAAAGCCTCACAAACGGCATGTTGAGGCGATACAGCACCTGCGTAGCATCCCTCTTTATTCGATAACCAACGCTCGGTTAAATCCTGCAGCACTGTGCCAGGCATATCGAACAGGTGATGATAAAAGTTCTGCTGGCCATGTTTGTGCTTATCGAGCCAGTTAACGAACTTTATCGATTGCTTAAAGGTCACATCACAGCGGCGAATAAACTCAGTTTCACTTATGCCAAAGCTTTTAAGTGATTGACGGATAGCCGGGACAGTGCCCTCGCCCACCCCTATGGTTGGAATATCTGGAGATTCAATTAAGGTTATAGACAACTTTTCGCTATTTACCAGTGCCTTACCTAGATGGTTTGCAGCCAACCAGCCCGCTGTACCACCACCTACTATCGCGACCCTTTTAATTTCCATCTCACCTCCAAGTATTTAACGCCCGCCAAAAACCATCTAGCATAGTGGTTATAGAGTCAATCAAATCATTAGTATTAACTTTTCTAAATAGACAACAAAAAGCCCAGCGTTGCTGGGCTTTATTCAATACATTAACTACTTAGAAGCGTAATGCTACACCTAGCTTATAGCGAGCTTCACCTTCGAAGCTCCATGCTGGGTAACCATTCTTAAGCTCTGGCTTAACCTCTGCAGAATCAGGAGCTACACCGAGCTGCACGCTGTCTTCTTCAAGTAAGTTAACTACTTCGAAGGTTACAGATAGGTAATCAGTAACGTTGTAGTTAGCACTTAAATCAACAGTACCGTAGTCTTGGTGCTCACGGTTGCCGTAGAAACCTGGAAGTTCACGGATCATGTATTCACTACGCCAGTTATAAGCTACACGAGCAGAGAAATCTTCCATCTCGTAGTAACCCACGAGGTTAACAGTATGCTTAGATGAATCAGAGAATACACTCACTTCGTCAGGATAGTTGTCAGCAGGCGCATCTGAATCGGCAAACGTGTAGTTAGCAGAGTAACCTAGACCGTTTTCAAATGAATCTTGTAACTGCAGCTCAATACCCTGAATTTGGCCACCAGTACCATTTTTCTTAGTTGACTTAGTCCAGCTATCTTCACCCGAATCAGGGTCAATAATACCGATACTTTGATCTAGAATTTGGTCTGAAGTAACAAACGAGCTGATATCTTTAATGAAGTAAGTCGCAGCAACAAGACCATCTGGGCTGAAGTACCACTCAACACCTAGATCCGCTTGCGTCGCCTTAAATGGCTCAAGTGCAATGTTACCCGTATTAACCACTTCATTGCCTGCTGTGCCATCGGCATAACCAGCTAGTGCTGAAGAGGCAAACATATCGCCATAGTTAGGACGTGAGATAACTTGTGATGCCGAAGTACGAATAATCACATCGGGTGCAACATCAAAGGCTACGTTTACGCTAGGTAACACATCATTGTAGCTCGCATCCATTGTGCTTAAGTTATCAGCGTAAGTGCCGTCAGATTGCAACTTATAATAATCAGAAGAGGCATCGGTTGAGATATAACGTAGGCCGAAATTACCGCGAATACCATCTGACTCGAAATTAGCCATTAGATATAGCGCTAGGTTCTCTTCAGTAATCGTACCGTAACCAGACTTATAAACTGGACCTTCTTTGCTAAAGCCACCAATTGCCGCATTTGCATCTGCAAGCATGGCGTCTAGATTTGGTTTAGGCAGAGTAAAGCCTGCACCAGAAGACACAGTACCTGAGTAGTAAGCCGATGCATCTTTAGCCGTCACATCTGGATTAACAATAGCAGGGAACGTTTCCTGCTTCACATCATGATCCGCCCAGCGAACACCGGTCTTAAATGAGGTTATTGCACCGAAATCTACAGGCACTGTGACATCAAACTGTGCGTAAGTCTCTTCATCCGAGTTTGGTTGCTTCTTAAGCGACCAACCAGCTGGTGAAAGTGGACCACCGAAATCTTCAGCCCCAAATGACTTATTAGCGATATCAATTTTAATTACTTCACCAGTCGCATCATATGTGCCCGCATAATCACCAGGCTGACCTAACCAGAAACCGTAGTTAGCGGTCATATCGGTACCACCTTCAGACTTAGTGTTACCCACTCGGCCCTCTAAGGTGTAGTTGTCTGCTTCATATTTAAAATCTAAATCGTAAGTATTTGAATCCATGCTCGCTTTACGCGCCCATGTTTGCGCCCAACCTGGATTCTCACCTTGTCCGTCACGACGATAGAAGGTACAAGTACCTGAAGCATTCGTCTGCTCACAGGCCGCTTCCTTATCATCTGGGAACATCAAGAACAACGAGGTGTTAGCGTTGTTAGCTTTCATATCAAGACTCATGATATTTAAGCCAAACTCTAAGTTGTCGGTAGGACGATATTGCAATGCACCATTGATTGCTGTGCGCTCACGTTCCTGCTCAAATGTTGTTGGAACGATATCACCCCAGCCTACTAGTGATTCAATGCCATTACGTTGATAGTTGGTTTCAGAAGCCGCTGCTGAAAGTAGGAAACCGAAGTTTTCATCTTCGTTCTTCCAGCTGTACAAACCTGAAAGCTCAGGATCGATCTCCTCAGAAATCGTACCGTAGTCGCCTTTAGCGCTGATAAATATCGAGTTTGAATCAAGGTCTAGTGGCTTACGGGTCTTAACGATTACCGTACCACCGATACCACCTTCTGGAATATCCGCTTGTGATGACTTATAAACTTCGATTGCACCGACCATTTCAGGCGGAAGTAGAGAATAGTTAAAGCTACGGTCGATGGCCTGTTGGTCGTACCAACCTGTCGAGGCAACCGAATGGCCGTTAAGCAAAGTGCGAGTTAACTGGCTTGAAGCACCACGGATTGACACCTGTTGGCCTTGACCAAATTGGCGGTTAACGGCAACACCCGGAATACGTGCAAGTGACTCACCTACGTCACCATCGGGAAACTTACCAATGTCCTCAGCTGTCACAGCATCAACAACTGAGTCTGAGAATCTTTTAGCATTAATTGAAGCTTTCATTGAAGCACGCATACCACGAACTTCAATCTTTTCAATGTTTTCGTCTGCTGCGGCTTTCGCATCAGCCTCTGCAGCTATAGCAGAAACAGACATAGCTCCGCTCATCAGCAGCGCGATATTTGTAGCTAGTACACTTTTCTTAAAGGTAGATGGTCGCATCTCGTTTCCCTTCCATAACTTATTATCTTTTTTTTATATCCATAACCATTCCAGAAGCGGAATGACAACGCTGTCATGTCTAGACCAAAGATTACACAACTATTAACACTTGCGCCACAACAAAATAACCGCAACACCAATTATATTTATATAAAACAACAAAAGTGCGAAACAGCTCACCCAATAACCATTTAAATACAGGTAGTTAATTACATTCGAATATTGTGAATAATTAATTCACTTTTTTTTATATGAAAGAAAAAACACAAAAATTTCGCGACTTATCATTGCTAATTTTGATAAAACTTCGCACTATAACCGCAAAATTTAAGGACAAATTGCACCATCTCAGCGCGATTTGTTAATTTTGTGTTACCCTGCTTTGGCGTCACAGAATGTTTAACTAATGAGAATCCCGCTTAATGAAAGTCACCATAAATGATGTTGCCAAACATGCTGGCGTATCGATAAAAACAGTGTCACGGGTTACTAATAATGAGCCTTCGGTTAAGCAAGCCACGATAGATAAAGTGCACGCAGCCATTAAAGAGCTTAACTACCAGCCCAACTTAGCAGCAAGGAATTTGGCTGGAACTAAATCTTATGTAATTGGTTTTATTTATGATAATCCCAATGCCTACTATATTATCGATATGCAGAACGGCATCCTGTCGGCCTGTAAAGACCTAGGTTACGAGCTATTGATCCACCCTTGTAACTCTCGGGCTGACAATATCTGCGAAGATTTGACCAAGTTGGTTAAGCACAATCGTTTGTCTGGTTTAGTACTCACACCACCACTTTCTGAAGATCCGGTGATCTTGGCTGCACTCGATAAAATCGATGCCAGCTATGTGCGTATTATTGCGGGGGAAAAAGTTGAGGCGGGTTCTGGTTTAGCGGTTCTGGTTAACGACAGATCCGGTGCGGTTTCAATTACGCAGCATCTTATTGATCTTGGCCATAAGCATATCGCCTTCTTGAGTGGTGACCATGAACACCAATCAACTAAAGAGCGTTTATCTGGGTTTAAGCAAGCACTCGAGAATAACAGCATCGCAGTTAACGACAGTTATATTATCGATGGAAAGTATTCATTTGAGTCAGGAGTTCAAGGTGCTAAAGCATTACTAAATCAAAAGATTAGACCGACTGCGATTGTCGCTTGTAACGATGAAATCGCTGCAGGAGCATTGTTTGCGGCAAGATTAGAAGGTGTAGACATCCCATCGGACATCTCTATTGTTGGTTTCGAGGATAGTCCGTTTTCACGTCAGACTTGGCCAAAACTCACAACCGTGCATCAGCCCAACGAAGAGATTGCGCATATCGCAACCGAGTTATTGATTGCTAAACGCCGAGATCAGAGTTCAGAACTTGCGAAAGTATTTCAGCCAGAGCCGGTGATTAGAGACTCGTCGGCTAAACCAAGAGTTTAACTTAGATTCAATTTAGCCCCGGCTCGACTTTTTCGCATTATGTTAAACACGCTATAATGCGAAAAAGCCGCTAAGGCTATACAGCCTCTTCGTTCTCTTCGCCAGTACGAATACGAATAATACGCTCAATATCGGTGACGAAAATCTTACCATCACCAATCTTACCTGTACGCGCAGTATCAACGATAACCTCTAAGGCCTGCTCTAAAAGTTCATCTTGAATCACTAATTCAATCTTAACCTTTGGCAGAAAGTCGACCATGTACTCAGCGCCGCGATAAAGCTCAGTATGCCCCTTTTGGCGACCAAAGCCTTTTACCTCTGAAACAGTCATACCAGTAATACCAATATCAGCAAGCGACTCACGCACATCATCTAACTTAAATGGTTTAATAATGGCTTCGACTTTTTTCATTGTAAAACTCCCTAAAAACTTGCTGTAAGACGCTATTTAATAACATCGTAGCTTATCACGCAGTGACAAAACTCAGAAGACTAAAGTGATTTGTTGCTGCACTCAAAAGTAAATGCTGTCTTCATATAACCGAACAATATACTAATCGGCTCTTTGTTTACTCAGGGGTAGGCTATACTTTTAAAGCGCCCACAGCGCGATATTTACAGGAAGTAAATATTCAAACTAACTCAAGGAAGAGTTGATATGCACCACAGAACCGTCGGTTTTACCTTAATCGAGCTAATGATTACTCTTGTCGTTGCGACAATTCTAATCGTGATCGCCGTTCCATCGTTAAGCCAGTTTTACGAAGCACAAAGAGCACAGTCTGCTATTCGTGTTATACAACAGACTCTGCAATATGCCAGAAACACCGCAATTAGCTTTGGGGTAAGAGTTACCGTATGCCCAATTACAAATGATAGCTGCAGTAAAGACTGGCGCTTAGGTCTTACCGTTTTTACCGATTCGGGTGACAAGAACCGGATAGATAATACAGATAAGATTCTTCTTCAAACATCTCCATTCAATCCACAAGATATCGTAAGCTACAACAGAAGCGCCGTCCGATTTCACCCTGATGGTTTAGCATCCGGCTCTAACGGTACACTAAGGTACTGCCCGTCCTCTCCCACCAGCCCTTATTCCAAAGCCGTTATTGTAAATCAAGCCGGAAGGGTCAGATTTTCTCAAGCTAATCAGATTGAGTGCTCAAACTGAGCGCTTATTCCACATGTCAAAACCTCTAGACTCGCCAAGATATTGACTTTAAAAAAGAACGACTTATATGCTGAAATACTAAACTTTCTCGCTTATAATGCTAACAGGCATGAATTGGAAGGGACTGAAAGGATTGCGCATATGTTGAACAAGAAGCTAGGATTCACCTTAGTAGAGCTTATGATAACAATTGTTGTCGCAGGGATATTATTATCAATTGCGGTCCCCTCTTTAGTCTCAATGTACGAACAAACTCGGGTTAATAGTAATGTTGATAAAATTCACAATATTTTAGCTTTTGCTCGTAACCAAGCCGTTAGCTATGGTACCAGAGTCAATGTTTGCTCATTTGCAAGTCAGGTCTCTTGCGGTAGCGATGCTGAATGGCAAAAAGGGATCAGAGTCTACCTTACTGATGCTGGAGGCACAGATAAAGAGTTGCGTGCAATAGATGGCTTCAACAGCAACGACAAAATCAAAAGCTCAACAGCCTTGATAACATTCTCCTCTGAAGGGCTTTCATCAGGTGGGGAAATTATCTACTGCCCAAATGGTAAAGCAACAAACTCTAAAAGTGTTAAGGTTAGCGCCAGTGGTTTAGTTTCTTATGGGGCGGAGGGAAAGAGCTGCTAGTCATTAAGGAGGAGCTTAATAAGGTATGACTCTCTATTTGATTGACTAAATTAGACTTAATAAGCTCGTTAGATGGCTCATGCCCCCTTTTGTTGGACTATAAACCATCTAACGCACCTCAACGCTATCTCAATGTACGTTCATCAACTCGCCTAGCCTTTTCAGAACTAAAGTCTTTAGTTAAGGGAACGCACTCTGTAACCTCCCTTATAAAGTACTTTTTACCTTTATGATCGGTTAACTGCTTACCCGGTAAGCTCGCGAACTTAAGCTTAAAATCTGATATCCTCCAGCGATAAAAAACGACTTGCTCTCCCTTTTTACTACTCACTACATGGCACTTGTATTCTTCATATTCAACAGCCAACGCTTGAGAAGTCGGCAATAGCAGCGCCGCAACGCTAGTCAATACTAGATATTTAAGCCTTATCATTACCAACACTCCTTTGAGGGGCCCTTAATGCCTGCGTGAGTCAGAGTTATCGTCGCGCAAGTCGAGTCTCGGCCAGCTTGAGCCCCTATTGCTGTCGCGGTTATGGTGAACGCAGCAGTACCAGCAGAGGCAATACTGTAGTGGCCACTTTCAGTAATAAATGGGCTAGCGCCAAGTCCAAGCTTCTTCAAGTCCGTTGCAAAGGCGCGATTATCCAAGTAATACTGCTCTTGAAGATTAGCCACTCTCAATACTGCCGCAACACCTTCTGAACGGGCACTCTTTGTCACATAATCAATATAGGAAGGGTAGGCAATAGAGGCCAAGATCCCCACGATAGCAACCACAATCATCAGCTCTATTAAGGTAAAACCTCTTGTTTTATGCATTATTAGTTACTCTCATCCAAATGGTAATAGATTCGATTAGTTGTCAAACCACTACCAAGCTCAACGGTTCCTTTACACTCACCATTTTCGCACTCCCCTTTACCGACACCGATAATATAAGCCTTTGACTCTTCTCCGTCTTCAGACTCAGGAATTACGATTTGTGGAGTATCCGGAACTCGCTCTCCAACTTCATAATAGAGCTGACTATTCGTTCTTGTTCCTCTATGTAGATCAAAGACATAGAGTCTACCTTGCCCAGAGAAACCACAAACACCAACATCCAAATCAATTTCGTTGTTAGTAGGTGGAATAAAAGAGGTAAAATAGACCTTGCCATCAAAGATGAGTGATGCAGAAAGACTTTTCTCCCCAGAGGCCAATAATGAGTAATACCAGCCCCGCTTCTTGCCAAACGCCACATTGTCACTCTCGGTTACTGGCGCTGACGAGGTAACATCATATAGGTCCGTCAGCAGCAATGGGCTAGGAACATTCGTTCCTGAAAATGTCTTGGTAACTACGTTCCTATCTTGGAAAACATAGAACATATCATCTGTACTGGTATTTAACGGGTTCGTACGGTTACCTGTTCCCACGGTGACGGCATCATAAGGGATGTTTTGATAACTCAGCGTCCCAGACTGACTGTGAATATTATTAAATTGCGTTTGTGCGACTGCAGGTTCTGCAAAGAACATACGATTGTTTGGTGACAAAGACGCACTAATTGAAGCGAACTGAAACACAGACCAATCACTGCTTACTTTTGAAGGCAGATCCATTCGCCATACATTACCACCGATATCGGTTGCGTAGATGCGATCGGTCACACCATCATTATTACTGTCAAGCACAGCAACTTTATTTGGAATACTGCTCATACCCGAGTCGGTAAACTTATTAATGTAGGCCCCTGTATCGGCATTAACAATATAAACCGCTTCGCCTGTACCGTCTGGTGACGCCATACCGCCACCGAATATCAATACGGGGCTCTCAACTCCCGGAATAAAGGTGACGACAGGTTCTGACCATGTTTGGCCTAACTCTTCTAAGCCTGTGGTATTTGAATCGATCTTCCACTTAAATTTAGGTTGATCGGGGTTAGTAATATCAAGTGCATAGTAAGACATGCCTCCACGGCGCATCCCTAAATAGACCCAAGCTTTACTCACCTTGCCACTGGTATCTGTTTCGGTATAGGCAACAGGGGATAAGTCCATGCCATAAACACTATGCGCTCCAGTCGGTAAGTTCGATCTTAATGTCGGCACATTGGATAAAAGCTCAGCAGGAATAAATGCCCAAGACTCTTCAACCGTTCCAACTGAGTAATCTTTACTGCCACTATCAGAATCTTTAAACATATGTACTAACCCTTGGTTAGTCCCCACCAAGATCCGCACATCTAAACTGGTAGAAGAGGCTCCAAAGTTAATGGCCAATGGCTTAGAATGCAGTGGGTCCCCCATAACATCGATTCTCGCCTCAGTACGGTTCTCATCATTATCATCGTCATCCACATCAACGCCATAGAGCCAATCTAAGTGTTGCCGAACCGATGTTGATTCAGAGTCCGCAGTAACCGGACTCCCCAGCAGTGAATACATAGATGATGACGCGACATCTTCTACGCTCAGTAAACTGCTACTGTTATTGGTATATAAAGTCCTACTCTTAAGAGATTCTCTTAAAGCGGGGAGCACCCCTCCAGAGTTAACCTTATTCCCATCCGCACTGGAAGCCGTGCATGTATTCCAATAAGTGCAAGTGCTGGCACTTATGTTGCCAGCGGCATCGATAGCCTTAGATGTTCCGCCAGGCCCTACGATATCGCCAGATGATGTCACCTTTAGCTTTTTAAGGTTGCCACTCCATCGTGGGCCATCTCCCGGTAAAAACATCGCAAAATAGGCGGAGTTATAGGTTTGGGTTTTATCGAAGTTATTACTGGCAATACTGGGTGACGTAAAGGAGGAGTCGACCGATAAAATCGACTTAAGTGCTGTATTTAAAGCTTCCTCTAACGCTAGGCCTGTTTTTGCCACATAATAACCTTTAGATATTCCAAGATCATTTCTAGGGTAACCACCTCGATAAGCCGCCTCCTCTAATAAGGTTGCAGCATCCTCGGCGCCATCGGAAAAACCAATCGTTGATAACATGACATTTTGCTTATTATCGACTCCAGATGCGTCGGTATTGCCCACAACAAGATCGTTGTTATACATATAAGACGCTAATGCCGGAAGGTAACTGGTCTGCGTGTTCCCCCTCGTATTGGTAAAGTCGAAAGGCTCATACTTACCTGCTTCTGTAGCGTTATCAGTGAGCGTCTTAATGAGACCGTCTGCAGCACTATCTAAGGTAGGCGCGCCATCGGTAATATAGATCACATAAGCCGTATCAGGGCACTTCTTAAACGGACTTGTATAATTACCTGAATTGATAATGCTAGGCGGGCTATTGGGAACATAACCATCAATCTTGTAATGCCCTTGAGCATTACTGTCTTTATTACCGTAGGTTACAGCTCCGCCGCTAAAATACTGATGGGCCTCAAATAATGTCTCACACAAAGGGGTGTTGGTTTGTGCTGGCATGCCATTGATTAAAGAGATAAAATTATTTAAATTGGCCGAGTCTTTTCTAATATCTTTCATACTAGACACAATTCTGCCGCCATCAATTTCATTCTCCCAGGGGTAATTTAAATTAAATACAGCTAAGCTAGCTTCGATATGGATATTCAAAGTCTCCAAAGCGTTACTTAGAGCTGATTTAGCAACTTCCAACCGGGTTCCGGTACCGCCACTGTTCTGACCATCCTCTGTAGTGGTCACCCACTGATACCAAACTAAATAATGTGAAGTATATAGGGTTACCGGGTTGCCCTTTCCAAAGTCCGTGCCAGCTACACTCAGCTTTTGAGCATTAACATCTGAACCCTCGGTATACATGGCTTTTGTATCAATCGGATAACCATCATCAAAGGCAACTGTGCCGCCGCCCTGCTTTTTCTTGCCGGGGTTTTTCGAGTCAAACTCCAGTATATCTTGTTGGCAATCGACTATTGCCCCCTGATTGAAGCCCTCGTTTTCAGCGAGTGAAACCCACTTACCTGTTTTGCCACTGGATTTAAATTCGCGTAGGTAACCGGTATAGCGACCTCGCTCTTTTAATGCAATAGCGGCCTTATTACAGTTATTGTTATCGGCATAGAAACGGCGAGAGTCCTTTGGCTCATCCGGTACCGGCATGCTACTGGTATTATCAATACCGCCTGCATTCCAATAGATCCCGGCTTCATTGATATAACCAGAATAGCCCGCTAAGTAATCCTCAAAGCCCTCGGCGTAATTACAGTCACCAGCGACTTTTCCCTCTGCAGAGCAATACTTACTTACCGCATTTTGATCCTCTGTCGACATACTGCCGGAGTTATCAAAAATAAATAGCACTTGAGGTAGTTTACCCGTAGCCTTATTTGGGTCGACAAGGTAAAGCTCGGTATCATCTGCAAAGCTACAGGCTGAGACGATTATCGAGGCAGCGATTGCACTACAAAATAGATTTTTAATCATAATCCTAATTCCCTGTCAGCACCTGTTGCTCTACACCCGAGGCAACTGTGAGTGTTCCCAGATTATCTCTACCAAATGTCACCGTGCTAGTGATCTGAACCCGCCGACAACTCACAAGGTTTGCCCCCGTTGCATTTGCGGTTCGTTGGCAAGCCACATCCCTCACTCCAGCTTCCGGTAACGGAGTAAGTACTTGAGAACCGCCAAACAGCTCAGCGGTTGCAACTGCCGGAAGGTTGGCAAACCTTGCACCAGCATTATCGGCGATGACCTGCGCCAATCCACCATCGGCAATAGCTTTGGCTTCCACTCGCTCTGCTCCAGCACCAGCCATACGCAAAGACTGGGTTGAATTAACGGCAAGCGCGACACCTATTACCGTCATAACGATAAGCACTATCAACGCAAAAAAAAGCACAACACCTTGTTGTTTCTTCATCAAAGTCCCCACTTAACTTCGGATCAGCACTGGGTTTTCCAGTACCACCGTTGTCGACATGATTTTACGTCTGTAATTATCTTTTGGTGCGGCGATAACCTTATCGCCCAACTGATACGACGTTTCATTGGTATAACTCTTATCTTGTTCTGTGGAGCGCACTAACACATAAATTTTAATGGCAACTAAGCGCTGAAACGATTCATTATCCCACATTAGAGAGGTAACACTTTCGGCTGGAATATAACGATCTGGGGTGCTATCACCATCGTTATCGAAGCCATATAGAAAACGAATATTCTCAATCCCCTCGACTAACTGCTCATCATTTGTCATACCCGTAGCGCTAAGCGTTTTGCGGTTTAACATGGGAATATCATTAGCTTCATCAATATAATAGACGTGATGTTGATACTCCCAAATTCTTGCATTTAGTAAATTCGCTGAAGGGGTACCATCATTAAAAAATATGGCCTGACTAGCCGTTGAAGACACGTAATATCCAGTACTTGCACCAGCTGCGACACTAGGGCCAATAAAGCGCTTTATCTGTATGACATCTGTTTTCTCTTTTACTCCAGTCAAACAGCCTAAGCTTTGCGCACTCACACCATTTTCATAACCCCACAATCGCCTAAAATGGGCAGGCTGATTATTTGGAAGCGTTGCATTATTTAAGCCTGCACCAACACAGTCATCGCCAGTAAGAGGCGCATCTACCGTTGTATTAACCCCCAAAACAAAATCTGTTCCCGTCAGATCCCCCATAAAACCAAGCTGGCTAATATCTCGCTCCATGATTGCGAGTGCAATACGACCGTTTTCCTGTAGCTGATTAAATTGGCTGGTCGTCGTCACGTTAGATGAGGACATACTAAACATGGTCAGAATACCGGCAGACAAAAACAGACTAATGAGTAGAGCAACCATCAACTCAACAAGTGACATGCCATACTGCGAAGAGAAACTATTTTTGGAGAAACATTTCATCTAAATAATCACCGTTTGAATTGAGTAGACTCGTCGGCGATCACTTGAGCTTCCGCAATCAGGGAGCTTTCCAGAATCAGATGTAGACCTTATCCCACGCCAGGCAATGACGACCGAGACTGTATTGCCGTTAATAGTGATACACCCTGTGGGCGTATCTAATCCACCAACGTTTTGAGTCCCCACGGTTTCTGCTTGGCCGATAAAGGCAGCTCGCCATTCATATAGATCCCAAGTAGCTGTCTGCGCTGGCGTACAAAGTGCGGCCCCTGTACAGGCAGGTGTAGGAATTGATGGAGTACCACTATAATTACCGACATAGCTAGCCAACTGCTCTGGATTAAGTCTCATACGATTGACAATATCGTTAGCGAAATAGGAGGCCTGAGTCTGCTGAAAAGACTCGAAACTACCGCGTTTAGAGATGATATGAAGATTAAAGACGCCGACTAGGCCAACGGTTAAAATAACCAAAGCGACTAGCACTTCAATTAATGAAAGCCCCTTCTCTCTGGTTTCCATTCCGTCAATTCCTCTCTATTCGTCATATTCTTGACGTTGAAATTATTTTTTTACCGTTTAAAATCGGTGACTTATAGTAATATTAAAGCATACAGGTTAATAGTAGATTAGTCGAATGTTGTATTGTGGTGACTCACAATAATTACTGATTAACATAGCAGATGTTTCTGAATTTCATACAAAAAAAAGAGGCCTAAGCCTCTTTTTTATTTATTTCAATTTGTATCTTATTTTGATGAAGGATCAACGAAGCTCGGCAGGTACCGCAAACACAGTATCCTCTAAACGTCCTTCAACTTCTGTGACCACACTCGGTGCCATCTTTGCGATGGCATCAACAACCTGCTTTACCAGTACCTCAGGTGCCGAAGCCCCTGCTGTGACAGCCACACGCTGTACCCCATTAAACCAGGTAGCATCCACATCATCGGCATTATCGACTAAGAACGCCGTTGTACCTTTCTTTTGTGCTAACTCTCGTAGACGATTTGAGTTCGAACTGTTCTTTGAGCCAACCACAATAAAGAGTTCAACTTGTTCTGCAACATTACGCACCGCATCTTGACGATTCTGGGTCGCATAGCAGATATCATCCTTACGAGGCCCTTCAATAGAAGGATACTTTTTCTGTAAAGAGGCAATAACATCTGCAGTATCGTCCATCGACAAGGTTGTCTGAGTCACGAAGCAAAGGTTATCTGGATCTTTGACCACAAGGTTTGCCACATCTTCAGGTGACTCAACTAAGTGGACACCACCGGCAGCATTGTCATATTGCCCCATGGTGCCCTCTACCTCAGGATGTCCGGCATGGCCAATTAAGATGCACTCGATGCCTTTACGGCTCGCCCTTGCAACCTGTAAGTGAACCTTAGTGACTAGAGGACAGGTCGCATCAAATACCTTAAGGCCGCGTCTTTTCGCCTCACTACGAACCGCTTGCGACACACCGTGAGCACTAAAGATGACGATGCTGTCGTCGGGCACCTGATCCAACTCTTCTACGAATACCGCCCCGCGATCCTTTAGATTCTGCACCACATAGCGGTTATGCACCACTTCGTGCCTAACGTAGATTGGCGGTGAAAACAGCTCTAATGCTCGCTCCACAATGCTGATCGCGCGATCGACACCGGCGCAAAAGCCGCGTGGATTTGCCAGAAGAATATTCATAATTACAGTACCTGTACCACTTCAAGTTCAAAGGTGAGCACTTGTCCCGCGAGTGGGTGGTTCAGATCGATAGTTACCGAGTCACCGACAACATCTCTAACCATACCAGGGATCTCGCTGCCACCTGGACCTGCGAAACTCACAATCACGCCTGACTCTAGCTTCATATCGGCAGGGAAACGGCTCCTGTCCATATGATGCACAGCATCAGGGTTCGACTCGCCAAATGTGTCAGAAGGTTGCAATGTAAAGCTGTGCTTATCACCCTGTTTAAGGTTGATAATTTCAGCTTCAAATGCAGGACTTAAGCTTTCATCACCCACATTAAATCGTGCGGGTTTGCCACTTGAGCGCGTGCTCTCAGCAGTTGAGCCATCTGCTAGCACGATATTCATATGGCATAAAATTGAATGCATCTCTGACACTTAACTACTCCTTCAGATCACCCGTTTGCTTGTCATCTTTACCAGTAACAAACGAATCTAAGATGATGAGTCCAGCTCCGACACAAATCGCAGAATCAGCGATATTGAATGCCGGAAAATGGCTTGTATTCCAATAGAAATCTAAAAAGTCGACCACAAAACCATGCTGTAAGCGGTCAATCAAATTACCTAACGCACCACCAATAACTAAGGTGTAAGCAAGGTTTAAGCGCCACATTTTGCTTGGCTGCTGACGCAGCCAAACCGATAACACTACACTAAAGCCAACCGCAACGAAGGTGAATAACCAACGTTGCCAGCCACCGGCATCGCTTAAAAAGCTAAATGCGGCGCCATAGTTACGCACATAGGTAAAGTTAAAAATGGGCAATAACTGTATCGACTCGTAAAGTTCAAAATTCGACAACACCCATTGCTTAGATAGTTGGTCGGCAAGAAACACCAACACAACTACCCAATACCAACGCAGGCCACTGTCTTTCCAAGTAGTGGGCATGACTGTTCCTTTAAGCAAATTGACGAACTTCGCCATCGCCTTCGATGTTGGTTACACAACGAGTACACAAAGTTGGATGCTCGGCAACCGTGCCTACATCTTCTCTGTGGTGCCAGCAGCGTTCGCACTTCTCAGCTTCTGACTTCTTCAAGCCGAGCTTAAGTGACGCAAGCTCAGTCTCAATAGCATCAGATGGTGCGGCTGTTAGCGCAACAACATCAGTCTTAGAGGTTAATAGAACGAAACGCAGTTCATCACCAAGGTTCTCAAGTGCAGCTTGAAGTGCTTCATCGGCATACAAGGTCACTTCCGCTTCTAATGAGCCGCCCACTTGCTTTTCACGTCGTGCGTTCTCGATCACTTTATTCACTTCTGCACGAACCGCTAGTAACTGATCCCAGTACTCATCGCTTAGATCTGATTCAAGCGTCACAGACTTAAGGCCGTCGTACCAAGTTTCAGTAAACACGTATTCAGCTCGCTCACCTGGAAGCAGCTTCCAGATTTCGTCAGCAGTAAAGCTTAGAATTGGCGCAATCCAGCGGACCATAGCTTCAGAAATGAGGTACAGTGCAGACTGACAGCTACGACGAGCATTGCTGTCTTCTTTCGCTGTGTACTGTCTGTCTTTGATGATATCTAAGTAGAAGCTACCTAGCTCAACAGAGCAGAACTGCATCAACTTCTGAGTGACTAGGTGGAAGTTATATTGCTCATACGCTTCTAGTAACTCTTGTTGTAGCGCTGCTGCGCGGCGAACAACCCAGCGATCCAATGCAACCATGTCTTCAACCGCAACCATATCGGTCTCTGGGTTAAAGCCATTGATGTTAGCCAATAGGAATCGAGCCGTGTTACGGATACGACGGTATGCATCGGCACTACGGTTAAGGATCTGATCAGAAACCGTCATCTCACCGCTATAGTCTGTCGCAGCAACCCATAAACGTAGAATGTCAGCGCCTAGCTTGTTCGTTACATGTTGCGGTGCAATCACGTTACCAACAGACTTAGACATCTTACGGCCTTGGCCATCTACGGTGAAACCGTGAGTCAGTACTTGCTTATACGGCGCTTTACCGTTCATCGCAGTAGAAATCATCAACGATGACATAAACCAGCCACGGTGTTGGTCGCTACCTTCGAGGTACAGATCAATTGGGTGGCCGTTAAATTCTGGACGTGAAGCAACAACTGACGAGAAAGTAGAACCCGAGTCATACCAAACGTCTAAAGTATCTGTCACTTTACGATATTGGTCAGCTTCGTCGCCCAAAAGCTCTGATGCATCAAGATCCCACCAAGCTTGAATGCCTTCCTGCTCGATGCGTGCAGCAACGCGCTCCATTAGCGATACGCTATCTGGGTGAAGTTCTTCGGTTTCACGGTGAACGAATAGCGTGATAGGTACGCCCCAAGTACGCTGACGAGAGATACACCAGTCTGGACGATTCTCTACCATCTTCTCGATACGGCTCTGACCCCAATCAGGGATCCACTGAGTCTGCTCGATTTCACTTAGTGCCTGCGTACGCAGACCCTTTTGATCCATAGAGATAAACCACTGTGGCGTTGCACGGAAGATAATCGGCGTCTTATGGCGCCAGCAATGTGGGTAGCTGTGCTTAATCTGTACGTGATTAAGTAGCGCGCCCTTCTCTTCTAGTAGTTCAACAACGTTCTTATTTGCCTTAAATACATGTAAACCTGCGAAAAGCTCTGTATCTGGCTTATAAACACCGTTATCACCAACTGGGTTAGCCACTTCTAAACCGTATTTCTGACCAACCACGAAATCGTCTTGACCGTGACCTGGAGCGGTATGAACCACGCCGGTACCTGAATCAACCGTTACGTGATCGCCTAAAATAACAGGTACGTCAAAATCGTAGAATGGGTGGTTAAAACGTAGTAGCTCTAAGTCGCTACCCGCAGCTGTACCTAGTACAGTGTGTGACTCTGCGCCAAAACGCTCAACACATGACTCATATAAATCAGTGGCTAATACTAATGCTTGAGCCTGACCCTCTTTGACCATCTCAACCAAGGTGTACTCGACATTGGCCCCGACAGATAGCGCGCGGTTAGCTGGCAGAGTCCAAGGTGTTGTCGTCCAGATAACCATAGAGATGTTATGTGGATAATCAGTCACGCCGAACTTAGCCAGTAAAGCTGGCTTATCAACAACAGAGAAAGCCACATCGATCGCAGGCGACATCTTGTCTTCGTATTCAACTTCAGCTTCAGCCAAAGCTGAACCACAATCGGTACACCAATGTACTGGCTTCACACCTTTGTGTAGGTGGCCGCTATCGATCACTTTAGAAAGTGAACGTACGATGTTAGCTTCGGTGCTGTAATCCATAGTTAGGTAAGGGTTTTGCCAATCGGCAAAAACACCTAAACGGATAAAGTCCTCACGCTGACCGTCAACCTGCTTAGCCGCGTATTCACGACACTTTTGACGAAATTCTGCAGCAGTGATCTTATGCCCTGGCTTACCAACTTTCTGCTCTACTTTTAGCTCAATCGGTAGACCATGACAGTCCCAACCTGGAATGTATGGCGCGTCAAAACCAGACATGGTCTTTGACTTAATAATAATATCTTTAAGAATTTTGTTTACTGAGTGGCCAATATGGATGTCACCGTTCGCATATGGAGGGCCATCATGCAAAATAAATGGTTTAGCATCTTTACGGCTTTCACGGATCTGTTGGTACAGTCCATTCTCGTTCCAAGATTTCAACATCTCTGGCTCACGATTAGCCAAATTACCACGCATCGGAAACTCTGTTTCCGGCAAATTCAAAGTAGATTTATAGTCGCTCATTGATCCTTTACCGTTTTGTTCGCTAAGCTTTTCAGCCTGCATCGCTACCAAGTAGGGCTTTCGCTCTATCGGCATCATATTTAATTTGTTTTTTCAGCGCATCTAACGATCCGAATGGCTGCTCGTCTCTAATCTTCGCCACCAATTCAACTTCGACTGATTTACCATAAAGGTCACCATCAAAGTCAAATAGATGGACTTCTAACTGACACACTTGGCCATTCACCGTCGGTCTAAAACCGACGTTAGCCACGCCTTCATATATATCGCTATTATCCCAATACAGCTTCACAGCAAAGACACCACGAACTGGCGATACTTTACGTTTTAAAGCGATATTAGCAGTGGGAAAACCAATCGTACGGCCGATTTTCTCACCATGAGCAACCTTGCCACTTAAGATGAAAGGATGCCCTAATAAACGTCTAGCTTGCTCTAAGTTGCCCTTAGCAAGCTGCAGCCTAACTTCTGTCGAGCTTACGCGCTTATCACCTAAGACAAAACTTTGGGTGCTCACTACGACAAAACCGTATTTCTCACCGGCTTTACGTAGCATCTCAAAATTACCTTGGCGCATTTTACCAAAGCAAAAGTCATCGCCCACAACTAAATATTTCACACCGAGCGCTTTTACGAGTAGCTGCTCGATAAAATCTTCGGCGGTAAAACTCGAAAATTTCTTATTAAAGTTCACGCACAATAGACGCTCGATCTTCAACTCATCTAGCAAGACTAGCTTGTCTCGCAGTAAGCTCAAACGAGCGGGCGCATTTTCACCTTGAAACAACTCTCGCGGCTGCGGCTCAAAGGTCATCACAACTGCTGGCAGGCCTAAATGCTGTGCCTTCTTTACCAGTCGATTTATCACTTCCGCATGACCACGATGGACGCCATCAAAGTTGCCTATCGTCAATACGCAACCATGATGTTTCGGCAAAATATTATGAATACCGCGGATTAATTCCATTATCTTACACGACGCATGAGAGTAAATGGGCGGATTATATACTAGCTAGCCTTTATAATCAGCACTCAAACAGCAGCTTTCATCTTCCAAGGGCGAATTCCAAGGCAAACCAAGCAAATAAAGTAAGAGATTGCTGCAAATGCAATCAACTTTGCCAATGTGTAGCTGCGCTCTATAAAGGATAAGTCGATCCATTGCGCCGTAGTAGGATCAAGTTTAAACAACACTGCAAGCATAACCCCTGCAGCGAGCAATACTTTTACACTAAAGATCAGTGTCGATTTTTGGATACGGTAAACATTAGCGATATGCAGGCCTCGATACAATAAGAATGCATTCAATAACGCCGATAGCGATGTGGCAATCGCCAGCCCTACATAACCGAATGGAATCGCAAAAATCAGGTTAAATACCATATTGCTCACCATGGCGATAATACCAAAACGCACAGGCGTTCGAGTATCTTGTCTTGAGTAATAGCCTGGCGCTAAGATTTTTATCAGCATGAAGCTCAATAAACCGCTGCCATAGGCCATTAAACTGTATGAGGCCATCTCGACATCTTCATAACTGAAGGCTCCGCGCATAAATAGCACCATCAGCATAGGTTTAGCTAACATAATTAGGCCGCACATGGCCGGAAGCCCCAGTAGAATAATCGCTTTTACCCCCCAGTCCATGGTTTTGGCAAACTCATTACTTTCGGCATTTACATGGCGTTTAGATAACGCAGGCAAGATAACCGTTGCGATAGCGATACCAAATAAACCTAGAGGAAATTCCAACAATCGGTCTGAGTAATAGAGCCAACTAATAGAACCTGTCATTAAAAAGCTCGCAATGAAGGTATCGAGCAACAGATTAATTTGTGACACTGACACACCAAAAAGTGCCGGGATCATCAAGGTGCGAATTTTGGTTACCCCTGGATGATGCCAACCCCAACTAGGCCTAACCATCGCCCTCTCTTTAATAAGGAAAGGTATTTGGAACAAAAACTGAACCAAGCCACCTAAAAACACGCCACAAGCTAAGCCGATCTCCGGCTGACTCAAGTTAGGCGCAAGATAGATAGCCGCCGCGATGATAGCAACGTTTAAAAATACTGGGGTAAATGCTGAGACTGCGAATCGCCCACGAGTATTTAATATCGACCCCGCTAGCGCAGTAAAAGTGATAAACCACAGATAAGGGAAGGTAATCTTTAGCATTAAAGAGGCCAGTTCAAACTTAGCCCCATTAGGCTCGTCATTTAACCAAGCTAAAAACCAACCACCGCCGAATAGAGCCGCCAACACAGGCGATGCGATAACTCCCACTAACGTCACAATAGTGACGAGTATTCCTAAGGTTCCGGCGACTTTAGAAATTAACTCCCGCACCTCCTCTTTGGTATTTTTTTCTTGGTACTCAGTTAAAACTGGCACAAAAGCTTGTGCAAATGCCCCCTCTGCAAACAGGCGTCTTAAAAAATTTGGTATTTTATTTGCGAAGAAAAAAACATCCGCACTGCTTCCCGCGCCCATCAAGTTAGCGATAACCACATCCCTAACTAAACCTAAAACGCGGGAAATCAACGTCATAGCACTGACAATCATGCCTGACTTAATTAACTTCTTGCTCAAAACGCCCCCGACCTCTGGATAGAGCTAAATAACTTAGGCAATATCGCGTAAAAATTAGCATTAGCCTCTATTGTCTCATAGCAATACCTGCTAGAATTGCGCCACATATTACACGAGTTAGGTTGAAGATAGCCAAGCTGGTTGGATTATTTTGAGTTAATCAGACTGATTCAATCATTGTCATTGACAAAGTGACATAAATAGGGCATATTCCTCGACCTTAAAAATACCAAACCCAGTTTTAGGAGTTGCACCTTGGCTAATAGCAAGTCTGCAAAGAAGCGCGCGCTTCAATCTGAAAAGCGTCGCCAACATAACGCTAGCCGTAGCTCAATGTTACGTACTTACGTTAAAAAAGTAATTGCTGCAATCAATGCAGGTGATCACGCGACAGCTACTGCTGCTTTCGCTAAAGCACAACCAATTGTTGACCGTATGGCGACTAAAGGTCTTATTCACAAGAATAAGGCTGCTCGTTATAAGTCACGCTTAAACGCTAAAATCAAAGCACTTGCTGCTTAATCTTTAGCTTTAAAGCAAATTAAAAACCGGCCTTGGCCGGTTTTTTTATGCCTACAACTTTTTCGTCTCTACAGCCTAACCATTAGTAAAATGAAGCCGTTTCTATCGACCTGGCGTAAACTGCAGGCAAAAAAATAGAGAGGCAGGCCTCTCCATTACTCATCTACACTATAACTTTTAACTTGCCAATAAAAACCAGCTATCAGCAAACGCTCTCATCGCGCTAACAACTGGCTTTCACTTCACTAGGCTACAGTCTTTAAACTATCGCAATAGATGTTGTTCAGTAATTTAATAATCTCAGCAACTTCATCACTCTTTAACGAGTAGTAAACTGTTTGAGCTTCTTTGCGTGTTTCTACTAAATTATCTTTACGTAACCAAGCTAAATGCTGGGACAGAGCTGATTGGCTTAAACCCAATTTCTTATTCATTTCACCAACGCACATCTCGCCTTCATTAAGAAGGTAACACAAGATAAACAGACGACGTTCATTGGCTAACGCTTTCAACAATACAACGGCATGGTCTGCTCGTTGCTGCATTAGTTCTATATTCATTACGAGCCATTTCTCCTAAAACAAACCGACGCTCTAATATAGCGTTGCCTTACAGATATAGTCGGGACATAAAGCACACTTTTTGCTAGATTGTTTTTAAAAGTGGGACATACATAATAAAAAACGAAAAAACTTATGAAAAACAACTATCTCAATCTGCTTTGTGGATTCACGCTCCTTGGCTTAATTGGTTGCCAACACACAAATACAAATAATAGTGACGAGTCTATTTCCGCTCAGTTACAACAAAAAGCCCTTAATTCGACGCTTGCTTACGAGCTTGTTGAGTCCCTAACCGTTGAGGTAGGCCCAAGACTTGCTGGAAGTGAGAAAGATTTAGTGGCCGTGCAATGGGCTGAGGCTAAACTCACGAGCCTAGGCTTCGATAAAGTCTATAAAGAAGCAGTACAAGTACCCGTGTGGCACCGAGGTGAAGCTAAAGCATCAATCACAGCTCCATTTCCGCAGCCTCTGGTCATCACCGCCTTAGGGGGCAGTATTGCCACACCTAATGGTGGGATAGAAGCGAAAATCATACGCTTTGATAGCCTGAAAGCGTTAGAGCAAGCCGACAGCGCAGAGGTTACAGGCAAAATCGTATTTATCGATCACGAAACCGAGCGCCATAAGACGGGGAAAGGCTATGGCAAAAGTGTTGGAGGCCGCTCAAAAGGAGCCGTTGCAGCCGCAAAAAAGGGCGCTGTAGCCATTATCATCCGCTCTATTGGTACCGATCACGACCGTATGGCTCATACAGGAATGATGCGCTATCAAGATGGAGTCCATAAGATCCCAGCTGCAGCGATGTCCAATCCCGATGCTGATCTTATCAATGCCATGCTAAAACGCACCGATGAAATCACCGTCAAATTAGCGCTCTCTTCTGAAAACCAAGGATTTGCCACCTCTTACAATGTGATTGCTGAAGTAACAGGTACCACTAAGCCCGAGGAGATAGTCTTGATTGGTGCTCACTTAGATTCATGGGATGAAGGCACAGGTGCTATTGATGACGGCGCCGGTGTCGCCATTGTCACTGCTGCGGCAAAACTGATCCAAGACCTGCCCATTAAACCCGCTCGCAGCGTAAGAGTCGTGTTATATGCAGCAGAAGAGCTAGGCCTCATTGGTGGCAAGGCTTATGCGAGTACTCACAAGGAGGAGCTTGAAAAGCATTATATTGCAGCTGAATCCGATTTTGGCGCGGGCCGCATCTATCAAATAGACTTTAGAGCCAGTGAACAAGGTTTTGAGCAGTTAATACAGACAAGCCTACCAATGACAGCAAATGGTGTAACTATGGGCAGTAACAACGCCTCTGGTGGCCCAGACGTATCCATGCTACCCGCTTTGGGTGTTCCCGTTGCCTCACTTAGACAAGACGGCAGCGATTACTTCGACTATCACCACACCCCAAACGATACTATAGATAAGATAGACCCTGAAGCGCTTAGGCAAAATGTCGCCGCTTACGCTCAGTTTGCTTACTTAATGGCACAATCCCAAATTGAACTCCGCCCGATTGTACTAGAGCCGTAACTTTCTCGGTTATCTAAGTAAAAAGCAGCCTGACAGCTGCTTTTTACTTATATCCATATCACTCATCTTTGCACTAGCAAAACTACTGCTCTTCACGTAAGAACACAGGCTCATTCACTGTTGAGTCTTTCTCACTATAGTAATAACCCGCCGTGTCAAAGTGGGTTAATGCCTCTAACGTGTCGATATTATTATCTAAAATATAACGCACCATCATGCCTCTTGCCTTTTTGGCATAAAAGCTAATCACCTTGTATTGGCCGTTCTTACAGTCTTTAAAGACTGGCGTGATCACCTGCGCTTTAAGTTGCTTAGGCTTAACCGCTTTAAAATACTCGTTTGAAGCCAAGTTGATTATAAACTCATCCCCTTGTTCCTCTGTGGTCTTATTGATCTCATTAGTAATGATATCGCCCCAGAATTGATAGAGGTTTATGCCCCGCTCATTAGCTAAACGAGTGCCCATCTCCAAACGATATGCTTGCATCAAGTCTAGTGGCTTAAGCAAACCATAAAGACCCGACAAAATCCGCAGTTGCTGCTGCGCCTTATCTAACGCCTGAGGAGAAAGTGTATCGGCATCAAGCCCCGTATATACATCACCACGAAAAGCAAACAAAGCTTGCTTAGCGTTAGCCGGGGTAAAATCCTTTTGCCAAGAGCTAAATCTTGCCACATTTAGGCCTGCTATTTTATCACTCACTTTCATCAAGCTTGCGATATCTGCGGGTGTTAACTTACGGCAAACCTCAATCAACTGTTCACTTTGATCGAGTAACGTTGGCATTGAATAGCTTTCGCTGCCCGGTGGATTCTCAAAATCTAACGTTTTTGCAGGAGAGACTAAGATCAGCATTCATGAGTCCTTTAAAGAGAAATACTTAAACTAATACCAATCAGTTTAACGATTTGTTCACTGAGCGAAAGTTTAGCGCTTCAGAGACAAGGCTGCGAGTGAGGAGCATAATGATTCTATCACCTAAAGGGCTTGAGTTTATTCCCCAAAATGCGCTATGAGCAGCTCAGTTTCTTATACTCATTGGTATAGGACAATCATACTGAACAAAAACAAAAAAACCACGCTTAAACAGCGTGGTTTTTTAGATTGTACTGATAAAGCTTATAGATTAAGCATTAGCCGCTTCTGCTTTCGCTTCGGCCTTAGCCTGAGCCTTGGCTTCCTCTTCAACCGTTTTGCTCGTCCAGATCCCGCCTTCTAAATTAGATAGCTCTGGGAACTTGCTGGCATCAAACGTTGGAGTTTCGCCGCTTTTCAGCTGTTGACGATAATCGTTAATCACTCGAATCGCTAAACCTGATAGTAGCAGTAAGGCAATGATGTTCACTGTCGCCATTAGACCCATAGACACATCGGCTAAATTCCACACTAGACCGATTTTAGCTACAGCGCCAAACATCACCATACCCAATACACACACTCTAAAGATCGGCAATGCTTTCTTACTGTTACCCGATAAGTACATTACATTGGTTTCAGCATAAGAGTAGTTAGCAATAATTGAGGTAAAGCAGAACAATAAAATAGCGAGTGCTACGAATCCGCCGCCCCATGGACCAACATGTTGAGTTAACGCTTCAATGGTCAGCTTAATACCATCGCCTTCCGAGCCTAAGTCGCCCGCTAGCAAGATAATAGCAGCTGTAGCAGTACAGATCACAATAGTATCGACAAATACCCCCATCATCTGCACAAAGCCTTGTGATGCAGGGTGGTTAGGGTTTGGTGACGCACTCGCTGCTACGTTAGCAGCACTACCCATACCCGCTTCGTTAGAGAACAAACCACGAGCGATACCCGCTTGCATCGCCTGAGCGATAGTGTAAGCCACACCACCAGCCACAGCTTCTTGTAGACCGAAGGCACTCTTAATCACTAGCATAAATACATCAGGTAGCTTATCGAAGTTCATTGCCACAACAACAAAAGCAATCAAGATATAGGCTAAAGCCATGATCGGCACAACGACTTCAGAGACCTTGGCCACCTTATTTAGGCCGCCCATAATCACAAAGGCACTGACAATCACAATTCCGATACCAACATAAGTTGCATCTAAATTGAAGACTTGAGTCATTGCACCGGTAATTGTATTAGCCTGAACAGCGTTAAATACGAGGCCAAAAGCGATGATCAAGAAAATAGAGAATAGGATCCCCATCCAACGTTGACCCAGTCCCTTATCCATATAATAAGATGGGCCACCTCGGTATTGTCCGTCTTCATCACGCACTTTGTAAACCTGCGCCAATGTAGACTCGACCATAGCGGTAGCCATACCTAAGATGGCAATAAGCCACATCCAGAATACCGCGCCAGGGCCTGCGGCTGTAATTGCCACCGCCACACCAGCCATATTACCGGCACCGACACGTGCAGCCATGCTAGTACAAAAAACTTGAAAAGATGAAAGACCGCTACGGCCTCCACCTTGTCGGCTCTTAAGCATAATCTTGCCAGAGTGCTTAAAATGCGTCAGCTGAATAAATGTCAGTCGAACTGTAAAATACAGCCCGGCTCCCACCAGACCATATACTAAAAGCTTTCCCCAAAGCAGCGCATTGAGAAAATTAACCGTTGTTTCTATCATTTTTTTCAATCCCCATGACAAACCCAATCGAACAAATCGTCCCTCGATCGTGTTTATCCTGTATTAACCTTCCTAAGTATTTAAATAACAGCAGATTTTATTTTCAAATTATCTTAAACGTGAAAAAATTACATCACGCCCGCTGTAATCCGCGCAGCAAAATAGCATAGCATCGCTTCAACCCCGAGCGATATAGATCACAATTCATCACTTACCTGACATCAGCATCACACCAACACACAAATAGCATCAGCCAAAATAACCAAATTAACACTATATTTACACCTGGTCGGAGATACTTTTTATACAAACTGCTTTCAATAAATCAGAGCTTGCCCACGTTTTTGTAATAAAATTACAAATATAGTGGTTAATATGAAATTTGTTTAACTTTATGATTACGTAAATGGGGTTATTTATGGCACATCAGCAAGAAATTGTCGCACTCAAGAAATTTGTTCGAGCAACTAACTTTCTAGCGACATCGCAAATTTACTTAAAGAAAAACGTGCTGCATAAACGCGCACTCGAGCATAGCGATATCAAGCCTAGGCTACTTGGCCACTGGGGAACCTGTCCTGGTATCAACTTTGTTTATGCCAACGTTAACAGACTTATCACTAAGCACAATCGCTCATTTGTCTACTTAGTCGGCCCTGGTCACGGTTTCCCTGCCGTTCAGGCAAACCTATTTATGGAAGGGTCATTAAGTCACTTCTATCCTGACATTATTCCATATAACGAAGAGGGTATCACTGATATCTGTCAGAAGTTCTCAGCCGCTTATGGTTACCCTTCTCACGCAAACCCTGAGGCTCCAGGCCAAATTCTAGAAGGCGGGGAGCTAGGTTACTCACTTTCTGTAGCTTGGGGCGCGGTTTTAGATAATCCCGATCTCATCGCCGCTTGTCTAATTGGTGATGGCGAGTCAGAAACGGGTCCGCTTGCTGCCTCTTGGTATGCAAACCGTCTTGTTTCGCCAAAGAACAACGGTGCCGTACTGCCTATCGTTCATATCAATGGTTATAAGATCTCGGGTCCAACTCGTATGGGGCGTATGAGCCACGAAGAACTCGATCTAGAATTTAGAGGTCTAGGCTACCACCCAATCATTGTTGACGACGAGCTAGAAGAAGACGTTTACGTTCAAATGGCTGCGGCAATGGACAAGTCATATGAAATGATCAATGACATCCAAACCCGAGCGCGTGCAGGCGAAGACATTGTTAAGCCACGCTGGCCAGTGATCTTGATGCGTACCGCTAAGGGCTGGACAGGTACCGCCGAGTTTAACGGGAAGAAACTAGAAGGTAACTGTGAATCCCACCAAGTTATCGTTAATAAGTGTGCAAGCGATAAAGCCCACCTAGATGCACTGAATACCTGGTTAGCCAGCTACAAGTTTGGCGAGCTATACAGCATCAACGATCAAGGCGAGCTTATCTTCGATGAAGATATTCAATCGCTACTACCACCAAAAGAACTCACATGCGGCCGTCAACATTTAAGCTATGGCGGTGAAGTGGTTCGCGCCTTAGCACAACCTGATCTTGAAAAACTGGCCTACGGTGCGGAAACTCCACGGGGCCAACGTGGCCTGTCTATGTATAAGATGGGTGAGTGGATGCGTGATGCATTTAAACTCAACCGCGACCAGCGCAACCTACGTATTTTCTGTCCAGATGAAACTTACTCAAATCAGTTGCAAGCTGTATTTGAAGAAACGAGCCGTGCATGGCAGTGGCCTATCGAAAGCTGGGATGAAGACATGTCCCGTGATGGTCGCGTCATCGAGTTACTATCAGAAAACTTGTTGTTCGGTATGCTACACGGCTACACGGTAACAGGTCGCCATGCGATGTTCCCAACTTATGAGGCATTCTCACAAGTCGTGTCTTCTATGGCTGACCAATACTGTAAATACGTCTACGCCAGCCAAGGGGTACATTTCCGTAAACCTGTGCCAGCCTGTAACGTCGTATTGTCATCACTGCTTGAACGCCAAGACCACAATGGTTACTCGCATCAAAACCCCTCTTTCTTAGGGGCGATGCTTGAGAAGCACCCTAAGATTATCTCTGCTTACCTACCAGCAGATGGTAACAGCACCCTAGTTTACACCGAGCGCGCCTATGCCGATCGTGACAAGCTCAACATCTTAGTTGCGGGTAAGAAAGAGCTACCACAGTGGTTAACACTGGACGAAGCTCGTCAGCAAGCGAAAGATGGCGTGATGGTTTGGGACTTTGCATCAGATGCAAATCCAGATGTCGTTCTAGTGGGCTGTGGTGACTACGTCACGCAAGAGGCGATGGCTTCACTCGTACTTATTCGTGAGCTATTACCACGCGTACGCATTCGTTTTGTCAGTGTGACAGAACTTACCAGCAGTGGTCTAGGTAGCTTAGAGTTCCAAAGCAAGCCTTGGTTGATGGATGAAGTATTTACTGCCGACAAGGGGGTAGTATTTAACTACCATGGTTATCCAAACACCATTAAGAAACTTGTGTTTGACTATAAAGGTAGCGATCGTTTCAGAATCAAGGGCTATGAAGAGGAAGGCTCTACAACAACACCATTTGATATGGGCGTACGTAACGGCACATCACGCTACCACCTTGTTATCGATATGGCGTATAAGCTATTCCAACAAGGGGTAATTGATGAGACTCAGCACGTTGCTATCACTACAGATATGCTTCAGCGTCTAGTCGACCATAGAAATTACATCAAGGCCAACGGTGTTGATCCAGAGAGCATCGAAAACTGGGTTTGGACTCGCTAAACTTCAGATTTACGACGCTAAATTAGACTAAAAAAAAGGGCGCTATTTCAAATAGCGCCCTTTTTACAACTTTAGTACGCTATGTTACACAGAAAATAAAGTGGAAAATATCGCATTTGCAACTGATAATAGTTGCAGCTAGCTAAAACATAATGGATCTCCGTGATAAGCGCTAGCACTGCTTAAACTGATATTGAGCAGACGGAGGAGTTTTATTATAAAACATAAGGATTTTGAATGATGAACAACACACTAAAAGCAGTTCTGCTTACTTCGATGTTACCTTTTGCTGCAAACGCAGCTGATGGCATGAGCCCCTGGTATGTAGGTGGCGGTGTCGGCATCAACAATTACGAACCCAATTGCGATCAAAAAACCATGAAAAGTTGCGGCGATGATGATCCCTACGCATGGGACGTATTCGCTGGTTACCTGTTAAATGATCACTTTGGCGTAGAGCTGGGTTATCGCGACCTAGGTCGAGCCGAATGGGTCGACTATTCAAATAAGCTCAATGACGTTGGCGCCAAGGGAATGAACCTTGGCTTAGTAGCGTTTTGGCCATTTGCCGGTAACTGGAGCCTATCCGCAGAAGCAGGTGCCTTCAACTACCTTATCTCTAATAATAAGAACTATGGTAGCGAATACTATAGTGACAGTGGCGTTGCTCCATACGTTGGCGCAGGTATTGGTTATAACATTACCGATAATCTAAAGCTTCAAGCTAAATACCGCCGCTATGAAAACTTAGATGAAGATAAGTGGAAAACCCTAGAGATGGAGAGTAACTACTGGGGGTTAGAGTTAAGCTACCGCTTTGGCAGTAAAGCTAAGCCTGCTCCGGTCGTTGCGCCAATCGTGGTGGCAGACTCCGATAACGATGGCGTAACCGACGACTTAGACCAGTGCCCTAATACCCCACCGACCCATAAAGTTGACGCAAATGGCTGTACGATTTACCAGGAGGCTGAAGACGAGTTTGATATCGAAGCTAAGTTTGCTAATAACTCCGCTAAGGTAGAGCCCTCTTCATATGGCGATATTAAGGATTTGGCCGCTTATATGAATCAGCATCCAAACTCAGAAGTCATGATTTCTGGCCACGCATCTAACACCGGCTCGGCTGCCTACAATATGGATATTTCCGAACGCCGCGCAGCAGCGGTTGCCGAAATTCTAGTAAATGAGTATGGCATCGCACCGAGTAGAGTCTCATCTAAAGGCTACGGTATTACCCAGCCGCTGATTGAAGGTAGTTCAGCAGAAGCCAATAAGGCTAACCGTCGTATCGAAGCCCATGTCACTGGCACGGAAAAAGTGCCTGTACTTAAGTAAAAATCAATTTACTTAACAAAAGCTCACGCTTCTCAAAGCGTGGGCTTTTTAGTTTTATCAGTTCGCAAAAAAGCTATACTTTCTGATTAAGCTTTTACCCAGCTAACAACAAGTAAAATATTGTTGCTAGATTACCAAAAATGACCGTTCTAATGATTTCCAGCAACTTTTGTGTAATTTTTTTTCATATATAGTTGGAATGTTCATTAAAATGGCTTTTAATAGCAACTAACTTAACTGTCACACAGATGCTGTACATAGAGTAAGGATGTAATACGCATGGCAAATACATTAGAACAACTTAAACCTTTCACTACCATTGTTGCCGATACAGGCGATATTGAAGCCATAAAACGTTACCAGCCAGAAGATGCAACAACCAACCCCTCTCTCATTTTAAAAGCATCAGAAATCCCTGAATACAGTGCATTAATCAAAGATGCCATCTCTTGGGCTAAAGGCCAGAGCAGTGATCTAGCACAGCAGGTTGAAGATGCCGGTGATAAGCTTGCCGTCAATATTGGTTTAGAGATCCTAAAAATCGTTCCTGGCCGCATTTCGACTGAAGTGGATGCCCGCCTTTCATTCGATAAAGAAGGCTCAATTGCTAAGGCACACAAGCTAATCAACCTATATCAAGCTGCAGGTATCGACAAGTCTCGTATCCTTATTAAGCTAGCATCTACATGGGAAGGGATCTGCGCCGCGAAACAACTTGAGCAAGAAGGTATTAACTGTAACCTAACCTTACTCTTTAGCTTCGCTCAAGCACGCGCATGTGCTGAAGCCGGAGTTTACCTAATCTCTCCTTTTGTTGGTCGTATTCTTGACTGGTACAAGAAAGACACAGGCCTTGAGTACAGCGCGGCTGAAGATCCAGGTGTTGTCTCTGTTACTAGCATTTATAACTACTACAAGCGTCATGGCTTTAATACCGTGGTTATGGGTGCAAGCTTCAGAAATACAGGCGAAATCATTGAGCTTGCTGGCTGTGACAGACTCACTATTGGCCCTGCACTACTAGAAGAGCTATCTAACAGCAACACCCCTATCGTACAGAAGCTCCTCCCTGCAACTGAAGTTGTTGCGCCAGAAGCGGATATGACTGAGGCCCAATTCCGTTGGGAATTTAACGAAGATGCTATGGCCGTCGAGAAACTAGCCGAAGGTATTCGTAACTTCGCTATCGACCAAGGTAAGCTCGAAGTTATGCTAAAAGATAAGCTTTCGTCTTAACGTAATTAGGACAATACAATGACAGAACTCACTCAACAAGCTAGCTGGCAAGCACTGGAGAAGCACTGTAAGACGCTTCCTCATATGCGCGAACTATTCTCGACTGAGCCCCAACGCTTCAGCGATATGTCGACTCAGGCATGCGGTCTATTGTTAGATTACTCTAAAAACCGCGCGTCAAAAGAGACGATGTCATTACTGTTTCAATTAGCGAAAGAATCTCAGCTTGAATCGAAAATTAAGGCGATGTTTGCTGGGCAGGCAATCAACAACACAGAGCAACGAGCAGTACTGCACACCGCTCTGCGTGCGCCCGCAGATAAAGTGATTAGAGTCGATGGCAATAATATTGTCGCCGAAGTTCAGCAAACCCTGGCAAAAATGGGTGAGTTCGTCGAGTCACTGACATCAGGTCAGTGGAAAGGCTACACAGGTAAAACGATTACCGACGTGGTAAGTATCGGTATTGGCGGTTCATTCTTAGGGCCAAAAATCGTTTCCCAAGCACTGCGCCCATATTGGACGGGAGAGCTAAACTGTCACTTTGTTGCCAACGTTGATGGTACTTCTATCACTGAGAAGCTTAAGGGACTGGATCCACAAACCACATTGTTTGTGATGTCTTCTAAATCTTTCGGTACTCAGGAAACCTTAACCAATACCCTTACCGCCAAAGCATGGTTTTTAAGCCAGGGGGCATCCCAAGCCGATGTTGCGAAGCACTTTGTTGCCGTCAGCTCGAATGTGTCTAAGGCGACAGAGTTTGGTATCGATGCCAACAATATCTTCCCTATGTGGGATTGGGTCGGTGGTCGTTATTCATTGTGGTCTGCAATTGGACTGCCAATCGCTCTACTTATCGGTATGGATAACTTTCGCGAGCTATTAGCCGGCGCTCACGAAATGGATGAGCACTTTGCTAACACTCCTTTAGAAAATAATATGCCTGTTATTATGGGCTTATTCTCTCTGTGGTATGGTAACTTCTTCAATGCCCAGTCTCATGTCGTACTGACCTATGATCATTACCTAAGAGGCCTACCGGCATACTTCCAGCAACTCGATATGGAAAGTAACGGTAAATCTGTCACCCTAAGCGGTACAGATGTCGATTACAGTACCGGTCCGGTGATCTGGGGAGGTGAAGGCACCAATGGTCAACACGCATATCACCAACTACTGCATCAAGGTACGGCACTGATCCCTGCTGACTTTATCATGCCACTCAACAGCCACAATCCTGTTGGTGAGCACCATGTACAACTTGCTTCTAACTGCTTTGGCCAAACCCAGGCATTAATGCAAGGGCGGACATTCGATGAAGCGCTAGCGGAGCTAAGCCAAAGCACGCTTAGCGATGAACAAAAGCAGCTCATCGCTAAACACAAGGTGATGCCAGGTAATAAGCCAAGCAACACTATCTTAATGGATAAGTTAACACCCGCTACTTTAGGTGCACTCATCGCCCTGTATGAACACAGAACCTTTGTTCAGGGCGCAATTTGGCAGATAAACTCTTTCGATCAGTGGGGCGTAGAACTCGGTAAGCAGCTCGGTAACGATGTGCTAGAACGTCTAACTGCAGATGATGAGGCCAAAGAGCTAGACTCATCCAGTAATGCTTTAATCAATCTGTTTAGACAGGGCAATATTTAAGCCACTGCCACTCCTCAAAAAGCCAGTTTCGACTGGCTTTTTTGTTTTTAACCAGCAGAGCCTTCCGTAGCCGCTTGAAAAACACTGATATATCACCTCCTCTAGCTCAAACTAAAACATTAAAACTTCATGCCGATTTAACATTATTGAAACATTTTAGTTGCACCATGAATAAAAATCATGCTATTAAATTGAAGACAAAATAAACAATAGGAGGTTGCCATGAATCGACTCGATTATGGTAGTGCGCTAGATAACATTGTTGAGAAGCCAAGCCGCTCAAGAAGCTCCAATAAAAAGCGAAAATGGCGTGAAATTGAGGCTCTAAAAGAGAAGCATCGCTTACTCAAAGAACTTCAAGAGATGGATAATAGCTTCAACGGTGAGCTAGATACCCTCCTGATGTAACACAAAGATAAAAAGAGCGCTCAGCGCTCTTTTTAATTCTATTACTAGGTATCACCTATTCAGCCGTTTCTAAGTATTCCCTTAACTCTTCAAATAATGCTTTGTCGCTTTCATTAAACAAAGGGTCATCAATCAAACGTGCTTTGCACATCGCCGCGACTGTTTTCCAGTCATCATCGGTAATCACTTCATTCCACTTGGGAAATACCGTTGCCTCTTCATATTCCATATGTGATTGCTGCATTCGCACATAGCTTTCTAGATCGGCCACTAGTTGCTCTTTCGATACTACAATATCATTTAAAATCAGGTTTAATGTAGCCATTAGAGAAGCTGACGCCTCGCCTAACTTTGAGTGTTCCGAAGTCAGTTTCTCGTTAATATGTGCCCTACCAAGCTTGTTCCAGTAAAACTCTGAAATAACCTCTTCCAATGGGTGGTGGCTATGCTCAGCATAACTTTGCATATACTCCACTATATCTCGTACCACATTATAATTTATCGCTTCACCTGCAGCTAACTTAGTATATTTAGCCTTTAAAACCTTAAGCAAAATGGCAATATGCTTATGGTCATGCATGAGTCTCGCTAGCATAGTCATCTCCATCCTAATTCGCACCCACTATCTTCTATATTAGTAAACCGTATAAATAACGCCCAATATATCAAAGCACTCATAATGAAGTTAGTGATGAAGATCAACTTAATTTAGATTAACTAACAAACACTTGCAGCCAACAAGTTCACTAACAATAAATATAAAAACTCAAGTGCAGATCTCCCGTGGCATAATAACGATTTAACAAGCTTAAGCTCAGCAGGGACAAATATAGATGCAAGCCTCACACCTTATTGGAGCACATGTTAGCGCAGCAGGTGGTATAGCAAACGCTCCTCTCAACGCTGCCGCAATTGGCGCAAATGCGTTTGCTCTTTTCACCAAAAACCAGCGCCGCTGGCAAGCTGCTCCGTTAGATCCTAAACAAATAGAGCTATTTCTGCACAACTGTCATGAAGCAGATATTTCAACTAGGGCGATATTGCCCCATGATAGCTACCTTATTAACCTTGGACACCCAGATCCTGAACTGCTCAATAAGTCACGTGAAGCCTTTTATGATGAAATGCAGCGCTGTGAAGAGATTGGCTTGCAGTTACTTAACTTTCATCCTGGTAGCCATCTACGTAAAATCCCCATCGATGACTGCCTAGCTAATATCAGCGAATCGATAAACCTCGCTCTCGAACGTACACAGAGCGTAACCGCTGTCATTGAAAACACCGCAGGGCAAGGTTCAAACCTTGGTCACAGCTTCGAGCAACTAGCGCAGATCATTGATGGGGTAGAAGATAAGTCTAGAGTCGGTGTCTGTATCGATACCTGTCACCTATTTGCAGCAGGCTACGATATTCGCACTCAGGACACCTGTGCACAAACGTTCGAATTATTCGATAAGGTAATAGGCAATCGATACCTAAAGGCTATGCACTTAAATGACAGCAAGACGCCGCTCAACAGTCGAGTAGACCGTCATGAGTCCTTAGGGCAAGGAGAGATAGGCCAAGAGGCATTTGCTAGCCTCATGAAGTTAGAGGCTGTAAAAGAGATCCCACTGATCTTGGAGACTGTACGCCCAGAATTATGGCAGGAAGAGATTAACTGGTTACGCTATCTTGCTAAACACTAATAGCTATCAATATAAGGCAGCGCGTTAATTACATTAAACACTTATAGATCACAGCGACCACTTTTGTTGGTTCACCTAAATCTGATTGTAGCCATACGATATGAGTGCCTTTAAGCTCTTCGCCCTGCTTAATGGCACTAAGTCTTGCGTCGGCGAGTGCATTATCACCACGACCAAATCCCGTCACCATTGCGAAGCTGTCACAATGTGTCACCTCAAAGTCATAGGCCTCATTAATTCGATGGTACAGCTCAATATCTTCTGTTGCACAGCCTGTTAACAGGCTTGTTAATAGAACACCTATGACAACACGTAACACAATCATTCCCTGCTTTTTAAAAACTGCGGCGCAAGATATAAAAATTCCCCAAGCCAATTTGTGACACAAGTCACAGTAAGTCAGCTTGAGCAAACACATTTGGTTACTGATGTTAAGAGATGTCATTAAGCATCAAAGTGATGAAACCGCGCTTGCAATACAAGTGTATATTTAAATGGATACCCACAATTTACCAACAAAAAAAAAGGAAGCTGTAACAGCTTCCTCTTTTTAGTAACGCTTAACTTTTATGTCGATAATATCTTGAATAAATGCGCTTTTAACCGACCAAAATCCGCTGGTAAAGTTGCCGATAGGATCCGCTTAGGTACAACTCTGGCTAGCGGCTCAGGTAGTGGCAGTTCGATTTGCAAGATCTGCTCAACCACTTCATTGAACTTAGCTGGATGCGCAGTCGCTAGGAAAATCCCCTCCTCACCTGCACTCATTGTTTTCTTTAGTGCCAAGGCTGCAATTGCTGCATGGGGTTCAGACAGATAGCCTGCATTATTTAATGCTTTCACAGAATCAGTTGTATCAGTTTCAGATACCCCTAAGCCATGGATATCACCTAATGACCAACCCATCGCCTCGACGATTGCTTCTACACGCGGCCAATTGCTAGGCTCGGCCACATCCATTGCATTAGACATAGTTGCCACAGTAGTCGCCGGTTGCCAATCACCACTATCTAGATAGCGAGGTACGGTATCATTACTGTTAGTCGCTGCCACGAAACGCTTTACCGGTAATCCCATCGCTTTAGCAAACAGACCCGCGGTTAGGTTGCCGAAGTTTCCACTCGGCACTGCTATGACAGGCTCGCCTTCATTGTGTTGTTTAAATTGAGCAACGGCCTCGAAGTAATAACAGATCTGAGCCAGTAATCGACTGATGTTGATCGAGTTTGCCGAGTTAAGGTGCAAGCCATCTCTAATATCTAAGTCTTCAAATGACTGCTTAACCAAACTCTGGCACGCATCAAAGTCAGACTCTACTGCAACCGTGTGAATATTGTTTCCTAAAGTAGTAAACATCTTCTCCTGTAGCAGGCTGATTTTGCCTTTTGGATACAGCACGACCACATTAATATTATCTAAGCCATAGAAAGCATCAGCAACGGCGGCACCAGTATCACCTGAGGTAGCGGTAAGAATGTTAATCTTCTCCGACTTTGCCAACTCATTTAAACACTGGGCCATAAAGCGTGCGCCAAAATCCTTAAAGGCTAGGGTTGGCCCATGAAATAACTCAAGACTATAAAGATTAGTGTCTGCCTTCACCAAAGGAAGCTCGAAGTTAAAAGCACGTTCGACTAATCTATCAACTGTGTCTTGGCCAAGCTCTGAGGCTAACCATGCACCGATAACTTTCTTACTTCTTTCTACAAATGGTAATGCCAGCAAGCTATCAACATCTTGCAACTGCGGAATGACTTTCGGGAAAAACAAACCTCTGTCTTTGCCAAGACCTAACTTAACCGCTTCAGTAAAGCTCACCACCTGAGATGGATGCTTTAGGTTATACAACTCCATGACGACTTCCTTAAAATTCTGTTTATAGGGTCTAGTTAATGTGCTTAATCGACTCGACGAGTCCCTTGTGTATCGATCCTGCAAATATGGGAGAAGCCTTTTCCAGACTCTACGTAATTTGCATCCAGCCATTGCTGCGCTTGTTGGGCCACATCAAGATCATCGGTGATACTAAACAGCGTCGGTCCGCTGCCTGAGATCCCGGTAGTCAACATGCCTAATTCGGCTAAAGCGGCCTTCGCCTTTTGATAATTAGGGATTTCAGGCGCGCGATAGGGCTCGGCCAACACATCCTTTAATACCGAAATCGCCAGCTCTGCATCTTGCTTATATGAAGCATGCACAAAGGCACTTAGGTAACGCCCAAAATCAATGGTGGTCTGCTTATCAAACTCGTTTGGCATCAACTGACGCATTCTTGAGGTCGATAACGAAATGCCTGGGTAGGCCACCACCCAATACCACTGCTTAAAATCAGGGATCGCTTCACAAACCGTTTTAGGGGTATCTAGCATCAGCTGCATACCACCTAAGTAACAAGGTGCCACATTATCATAATGGACTGAGCCGCTGATTTTACCTTCAAATTCGCCCATTAAACGCAGCAGTTCTTGCTCAGAGAAAGGCTGATCGAAGAAGTCATTTAAGGCCGCTAAGGCGGCAACTACGGAGCTCGCACTCGATCCGAGTCCACTGCCCACAGGCAAGTTCTTCTCTAAAGTTAATTTAAGGCCAACATCTTTATCGAGATGGCCTAAGAAAAACTCTGCACACTGATAAACAATATTCTCTCGTTCATTTTGCGGAAGCTTGTTTGCCCAGTGGCCAGCAAGAACGAGTGACAGTCCCTGCTCGGCTGATTCAACTTTGACTGTATCGCCAAGCAAACTGCCATCGATAGGTGCCAAAGCAGCACCAAGCAGGTCAAAACCTACGCCGACGTTGCCCATAGATGCTGGGGCATAAATAGTTACGCTCATACGCCAACCTCACGAGTCCAATTTAAAGTACGCAATATATCGGCAAATGCTCCGGCAGCGGTCACATCGGTACCGGCACCATAGCCTCGAAGCACGAATGGGATTGGCTGGTAGTAGCGACTATAGAAGGCCAGTGCATTCTCACCACCTTTTACGCTATACAGTGGATCGCTTGCATCGACTTCGGCAATCTTGACTTTACAGCCCTCATCATCAATCTGGCCCACATAACGTAATACCTTACCTTGTGCCTTAGCCGCCTCGATTCGTTGAGCTACGCTTGAGTCTAAAGCAGGAAGATTTGCCATAAACTGCTCAACATCACCCGATGCGTCAAATGATTCGGGGAGCACTGATTCCACATGGATATCACTAAGCTCAAGCTCCATCCCCACTTCTCGTGCAAGAATAAGCACCTTTCTCGCAACATCCATACCACTTAAGTCATCACGAGGATCGGGCTCGGTAAAGCACTTCTCTCTGGCGATCGAGGTTGCTTGTGACAGCGTCATGCCTTCATCCAACATCCCGAAGATATAAGATAGGCTACCCGACAAGATACCGTTAAAACGCAGTAACTTGTCACCAGCGAACAGTAGTTTCTTCAGGTTATCGATAACCGGTAAACCGGCGCCAACCGTTGTTTCATAGAGGAACTGACGACGCTGTTTTAGTGCTGTTTTTCTTAAATCTTGGTAATAGGCCATATCACGAGTGTTAGCCTTCTTATTAGGCGTCACCACGTGTAGGCCTGCATTCATCACATCGAGATACTTATTCGATACCAGCTCACTCGAAGTGCAGTCCACCAGCACAGGGTTAAGTAACTGCTGTTCTTTCGCCCATACCAACATTGCATCAAGATCCGCCGCTTGCTCACAGTCGGCTAATACCCCCTGCCAGTTGGCTAAGTCGATACCTTGAGGATCTAACGCCATCTTCTTAGAGTTAACGATGCCGCAGACTCGAATGGCAATATGTTGTTCTTTTAACATGCTACGTTGCTGCCTTATCTGCTCAAGCAAACCAGCGCCCACGTTGCCACAACCAACCAAGAACACATCTAAATAGTGCTGTACATCGAAGAAAGATTGATGACAAGCAGAGATAGCATGCTTAGTCTTACGCTGCTCAACAACTGCAGATATTGAACGCTCAGAAGACCCTTGAGCGATCGCAACGATGTTAACGGTTGCCTGAGCAAGCGCTTGAAAGAACTTCGCAGCCACACCTTTATGGGTGCGCATACCATCGCCGATTAAGGAAACAATCGCTAAGTTATGGCGCATCTCGATAGGCTCTAAAATCTCACTTTTAAGCTCGAGCTCAAACTCCTGCTCTAGGGCAAACTTGGCTTTAATGGCATCTTCAGTGGCAACACAGAAGCTAATGCTGTACTCGGAAGAGCTTTGAGTGATCAAAGACACAGATACACCCGAGCGAGAAATCGCGCCGAGTGTCCGGCTGGCCATGCCGACCATACCTTTCATACCCGGACCCGATACATCAAACATCGTTTGGTCGTCTAGGTTAGAAATAGCTTTTACATTCAGTCCAGTTTCATCGGGCTTGTCTGACACCAATGTGCCAACAGCCTCCGGGTTGAAGGTATTACGGATATAACAAGGAATATGATACTGGGCGATTGGTGCTACAGTCTTAGGGTGTAGAACCTTAGCCCCAAAATAGGAGACCTCCATCGCCTCTTGATAGCTTAGCTGTGACAGCAATTTAGCATCAGCTACAACTCTTGGATCGGTATTATAGACACCATCGACATCGGTCCAGATCTCGCAGCAACTCGCACCAATACAAGCCGACAATACCGCTGCAGAATAATCAGAACCGTTACGGCCAAGGGTAACGATATCCCCTTGCGCATCACCAGCGGTAAAACCTGGCATCACCCAAACATCTGTAGCAGACAAATCCAAAGCATTAAAACGAAGCTTACTGGCTTCAATATCGACTGCAGATTCAAGGCGCGGACCATAACCCACTAGCAGAGACTCCGGCAGTAACAGATCGGCGCTATGGTTAAAGGATCTGATTACCTCGACCATGAGTGCCGATGATAACTTCTCACCACCGACCAAGATCTGTGCTTCAACGCTTTCAGGGCATTCACCCAGTAAGCTCATCCCCTCTAATTTACCGTGCCAAAAGCTAAGTTGCTGCTTGAGCTTATCGGCCAAAAGCGCATTTTGTTCTGCACTTAAACTTGCCGCTGCTGCGCCATACAGATCATTAAATACTTTTTCAACCTTGGCTAGCACAGCGCGGTAATCACCACCATTAACGGCGACCTCAACCATCTCGATCAGGCCATTGGTTACCGTTGCTGGCGCGGATAAAACCACAGCTATTGAATCTGAATTAGCTGAATGATTAACAATATCTGCAGCACCTTTAAAACGCTGCCAATTAGCTAGCGAGGTACCGCCAAACTTCATAACTTTCATCAAAAACTCCTTTTACCGCGCCACCTAAGAAACAAAAAAAGCCCGCTCCTTTAGGGGGAGCGGGCTTGATATTTTGCTTATATCAGGTTGTGCTTAGCCCGCCCCCACGTTGGTAATCGTGGTGGTTGTAATAATGGTGGTGTTCATTAAAACGTGGCTAAACATGAAAATTCGTTATTATCCAAATGGATTAATCTGTGTTCTAACAGAATTGCCTTTTTCACCGGCAAGTGTCAACCCCTAATTACAAGTTTATTGTAATTAATCACCCTTGGAGCTAAATATCGAGGTAAACCTTCATAAATATCCCTTAACCATCTCCCATGATAGGCATTACGCCAAAGAAACTACTTACGCTTACGTAAACAGGAGCTCAGAATCAACATGTATAACTTTGATATTAAACAGATTAAGTTAACCACCAACGACATAACATCGCTTATTTCCCCCTCGACTCAGCTGGATCAATTACACCAGCCAAAAAGGTATTCTTAACCAATTACCCCGAGTCTAATCACGAAAATAAACTTAAAGCGCACCGTTAGATAAATTAGGACTAAAAGATAAAAAGATCTTACATCTCAGATTCAAACCACGCAGGCTGGCTCTATTTTTATGTGGTTTAGGTAGCAGAAGTACATTCATTCTATCGCAAATCCCTTTAAAGCAGGCTAGAATGCGCGCAAATTTCCGATTGGAGCCAATATGAAAATCACCGAAAAATGTGCTGTTAGCATCCATTACAGATTATCAGATGCGAAAGGTCAGCTTGTAGAAAGTTCTTTTGAAGGCGAGCCAATGATCTATCTGCATGGTGCAGAAAACATGATCCCAGGCTTAGAAGCTGCGCTTGAAGGCAAAGTACAAGGTGACATCCTTGATGTAACTGTTGATGCAGAACAAGGCTACGGCCCATATCATGACGGCCTTCGCCAAGAAGTCCCAATGTCAGCATTTGGCGACATCGAAGATATCGTTCCAGGTATGCGCTTTATTGCAGAGACTGAAATGGGCCAACGTCCAGTACAAGTTACTGAAGTTAAGGACGACGTAGTCGTTGTTGACGGTAACCACCCACTTGCTGGTCAGTCACTAGTCTTCAACGTTGAAGTACTTGAAGTACGTGCAGCGACTGAAGAAGAGATCGCTCATGGTCATATTCACGCACACGGCGGTGGATGTGGTGGCCATGGACACTCTCATGAAGGTGGCTGCTGTGGCGGCGATCACGGACACGAAGGCGGATGCTGCAGTGACGATGAGACAAAAGAAGCCAAAGAAGGCTGTGATGGTAACGGCGGCTGTGGCTGCAGACACTAAATTATTCTAGTTCTAAAGAATAAATTTAAGCCCGTTTCACTGGTTAAAGTGAAACGGGCTTTTTTATGGTCTACACTATCCAAATTGAACAATTGAATTGCTCAGAACATCTTTTTGCAAAGGAACTGCGAATGTTATCAAGACCCGTTTATGAAGCCCTACCATACACTTATATAGCGCTAGGCAGCGTTAGCTTAATGATGCTGGAGCAAACTTATGCCCAACTCTTCGCTGCATTATTATTTTTATTAGGAAGTCGCATCGATGTGATGCGCTCGACTAATCGCCGTACCGACTCTCAAAAACGTCGAAGAAGGGGTAAGCTGCCCGCATTTATCTACGAGCACACTCCATATCTGTACCTACTAATGGCACTATTACTACTTAAGCTCGACTCAAAGCTTGCGCCAATCATCAGTATCACTCTATTGAGTTATGCACTTTATATCTTGGTAAGACGCACTATGCACCGCAAACATAAAACCGTCACTACGCAGCGACTACACGATATTGGTAATACTCATAATCGATAGCTACCGCTACCAGACAAAACAAATTGAGCTTCTATAAAATTAACTGCTTAATTTCTTCTCTTTGCTGCGCGCTCATATGCTTTAGGTAATTTGAGCAACGAGTAATGGTAGCAATGCTTATCTGGTATTCTTGAGCAATTTGGCGCTGACTCATTTCGCCTTGTAATAAGGTTTGAAAAACCTTTAATCGACCGGCAACGGCGCTACGCTCTTCCTCTGTGAGTAACAACTCAAATAAGACGATTAAATTCTGTAGATCTTGCTGCAATAAGATTTTCTCTAAAACCAAATCCCACTCTGCTCGCATTTGAACTCCTATTTACGACCATGACTTACAACTATGAGACACAATCATGTACTAGTGCATCATTACGCCAAGTGTAGCAAGAATCTAGTGTCACATACACACCTCCCATTTAATTAGCTTAAGCTGAATCAGGCATAGATAGACAGTATTTGTAACTAAGCGTAACTAAACTAAAAAACGATTGGATTCAGCTTGATAATTCTGGCTACAATGAGTCGATTAAGTTCACATAACATAATAAAAACGTGAGATCCGATATGAAAAAAACTCTAGTAATGAGCATTAGCGCACTGCTTGCAACAGTAACATTGGCCACCAGCGCTCAAGCGAATAACTTTAAAGAAGCCGAAGATGCAGTCCACTACCGTCAATCAGCTTTTAGCTTGATTGCTTACAACTTTGGTGACATGGGCGCCATGCTAAAAGGTAAGAAAGATTTTAACGCTGAAGTTTTTGCTATGCGTGCTGACAACGTAGCCGCTTTATCTAAACTGCCACTTGAAGGTTTTATCCCAGGCTCAGACAAAGGTGACACTGAAGCCTTAGCAAAAATTTGGAGTGATAAAGCTGACTTTGACGCCAAGATGAAAACGTTCCAAGAAAATGCAGCAATACTTGCTACCATTGCAAGTAGCGGCAATAAGAAAGATCTAAAGAAGGCTTTTGGCAATACAGGTAAAAGCTGTAAGGGCTGCCATGATATGTACAAAAAAGACTAAAGCTCTAGTCTGTTAAATAACAAAAAAAGCCTGTTTATACAGGCTTTTTTATATCTGTTGATACAGGGTGCACCATTAAAGCATATTGATCACTGGCAACATTAAATAATTGACGACAAGTCCACCGATAACCACAACTAAAACCAGCGCTTTTATCAAGGAGGCGAAACTCAGTTGTGTTGCTTTATCTGCTTCCAAGGTTGATGCAGGCAGCTTTTTATAACCGCTAAACATAGCCCCTAGAATTCTATCGCCTTTAACCATATGAACTAGCACGGCAACAACATGAATGGCTGCCAAAATCAAAATCAGATCAAAATTCTTTTTATGTAACCAAGTTAACTGGCTCGCAGTGTCCGAACTCACTAAAGAATATAGCGGACCTTCAGTAAAGATCTCATCAGTAGCAAATAACCCCGTTATAAGCTGAATACAAATCAGCGAGATAAGCGTGATCACCATATAGCCTCCAATCGGATTATGACCAATCGAAGCTGAGATCCCTTCACGTCGAGTTTTTACGAGATAAGCGATCACTTTTTTTGGGGAATGAATAAAATGACTGAAGCGCGATGTTTCGCTACCTATGACGCCCCAGATAAGCCTTACCCCAATTAACACCATCAAGCCATAAGCTAAAATCTGATGCCACTCCATCTCTCCTGCATCAGCTGTCCACCACAAACCACCTAGCAAACACAACAGTGCCCAGTGGAAAATTCTTGTCGGGATATCCCAGACTTTAACCTTGACTAAATTTTGTTCCATTATCAGCCGCTCTCGAAAATTAATTGGTTTCAAGACGTCATTATAAAGCGGGAATTATGTGAGTGCTATGGGGTTATTTACACTAATAATTTCGACATTAGCGCTAAATAAGGGGGGACTTATCCAACCCAATATGACTTGGTTTTTTGCTGTTTACAAGGAAATTTGGCCAATTATTGGCTATATTTGTCTAAGTGATCAAATAAAAGGCGAACAGTACAAAACACCTATTAAAACGTGATTTAGATCACGACTTTCGCGTCGCAGGTTGGTAATCTGAACTCAAGGAAACAACAAAAGGTTCGACATATGATAAAGATTACTAGCAAGCATTTCGAAGTTACTGAATCTATTCGCGAACGTATTGAGACCAGATTAGAAAAATTAGCACGACACGATGTGCAGCTAATTAATCCACACATTATTATACTACAGGAGAAACAAGGTTTTAAGATTGAAGCTTCTGTAGGCATACCAAGTGCCAAATTATTTGCCCAGGCGAAACACGATGACCTTTACGCAGCAATTAATGCAATGGGACAAAAGCTGGAGAAACAGCTAAATCGCCTGACTCATAAACCAGAAAGTCAACGTCACGCAGCACTTAAAGTAGAAGATGATGCCATTGATGACGACTTTGATGACAACTTAGAGGAGGAATACGCAGCTTGATATCATTGTTATGTTTTAATGCAAAGCGCGCCTTCGGGTGCGCTTTTTTATGCAAAAAACTCAATAAAACCAAGTTTTGATTGACACGCTTCTCCCACCCCTTTAGTTTTAATTCCATGAACAAAATCCATACTGTTATTTTTACTTTCTTTTTTATGCCCCCCACCCTCGGAGGCGGAATTTTGGTGTGAAAACGAAAGTGAAAATTCCAAAGCCTCCCACACGGGAGGCTTTTTTATATCAGCAAAGATAAGCATATATACGTAGGTTTATCCACTATGGGTATTGAGAGCATAATTAGATTCAGAGGCTAAGATGAGTAAACCACAACCCTTAAATCACACTCGAGAACAGATCACCAATCTCGATAATGAACTACTGGCCCTGCTTGCTAAGCGCCGAGAGTTAAGTTTAGATGTCGCCCGTAGTAAAGAGGTTGATGTAAGGCCTATACGCGATACAACTAGAGAGAAAGAATTGTTATCTCGCCTAGTGAAGCAAGGCCGAGAACAAGGCTTAGATGCCCACTATGTTATCTCATTGTACCAAAGCATTATCGAAGACTCAGTGCTGAATCAACAAGCCTACCTCCATGGCCGTGCCAACCCTGAGACACAGCAACAACAATACTGTATCGCCTACTTAGGCGCTAGAGGCTCCTATTCCTACCTCGCTGCGAGTCGATACTGTGATCGACGCCAAGTAAAGATGCAAGATCTAGGCTGTCAGAGCTTCGATGAAATCGTGCAAGCCGTCGAATCTGGCCATGCCGATTATGGCTTCCTACCAATTGAAAACACCTCATCGGGCTCAATTAATGAAGTCTATGACGTATTGCAGCACACGAGTCTTGCCATCGTTGGAGAGACAACTATAGAAGTTGGTCACTGCCTACTGGCTAACAGCGATAGCAATATTAGTGATATCAAAACCGTTTATGCTCACCCTCAGCCAATCAGCCAATGTAGCCGCTATCTGAGCCAACATGGTGAATTTAAACTAGAGTATTGCTCTAGCAGTGCAGAAGCGATGGAAAAAGTCTGTAATGCAAACGATAACAGTGTTGCCGCTATAGGTAGCGCCGAAGGTGGTGCCCTGTATCAACTTGAGGCTATTGAAACCGGCCTAGCCAATCAAAAAGTTAACCAAAGCCGTTTTATCGTTGTCGCTAGAAAAGCCGTCGAAGTCCCCTCTCAACTGCCGGCAAAGTGCACTCTGATTATGGCCACAGGACAGAAGCCCGGTGCACTAGTTGAAGCACTATTAGTTTTAAAGGCCCGTAATCTCAACATGAGTAAACTTGAGTCTCGCCCTATTCCAGGTACCCCTTGGGAAGAGATGTTCTACTTAGATGTTGACGCCAACCTTTCCAGCGAGCCAATGCAGGCTGCGCTGAAAGAGTTAGAAAAGACCACTCGCTTTATTAAAGTGCTTGGCTGCTACCCCTGTGAAACAGTTAAACCGACTCAACTCAGCAATAGCCAATTGATGATAGAGCCTGACACCTCTAAGGCGACGACGGTCAATGCAACGGAGCCAGCTAAGCAGCTACGTGTTAGCAAGCAATACAAGAGCGAGGCGACACAGGTTCTCTGCGGTCAACTAAATTTAGGCGCCGGAAATATCGGTGCCATCGCTCAGGTGCAACTGCCACTAGATCTTCAACAATTTGAGCAATTGGCCAAGCATCTAAAAGAGTCTGGTTTCCAAGCTGTGGCTATCCAAGGTTTAAGCCAGCAAAGCGATCTAATTAACTCAATCGCTAAGTTTAAGCACGTGCTAACACAGTTCGATCTAGTCAATGTATTGGTTATTGAGCATGAAACAGACCTTCCCATTGCGACTCAATTTGCCGATGTGGTGATGTTGTCGGGTAATTTGATGTACAACCAAGCAATATTAACTCAGTTCGGCTCCTTGCTTATTCCTGTGGTGCTAGAGCGAAATACGATGGCGAGTGTCGATGACCTGCTCGATGCAGCCGAAACACTGCTAGGCCAAGGTAACCAGCAGCTCATTCTATGCGAGTCAGGTGTAAGTACTCTGAATAATTCAGGTAGACCGTCTCTCGACTTAGCTGCCCTCGTTGAGCTAAAAGCCCTTAGTCACTTACCTATTGTAGTGAACCCAAGCTATGCCATCGAAACAGAGCAGATGGCTACATTTGTTAGAGCGATTAAGCAGTTGAAGGGCGATGGTATGATGCTTAACCTAAATGCGCTTGAAGCATCAGCCCTCGAAGCAAACCCCGAGTTACTTAATGAGCTATTGAGAAATCTATATCACTAACCCTAAGTTAAGGTTTACGCCGAGCAACTTGCTCGGCGTTACTCTTATCAATCAGAATCGGAATAGTGGTACCTTGTATTAAAATCGAAAACACCACGACCGCGTACGTCATCACCATCAACAACTCTCTAAGATCAATATGACTGCCAGTCACCAGTATCACTCCAGTAGGCAGACTCATCGCCATCGCTAGCGCTAAACCTCCCCGTAGCCCACCCCAGACCAAGATCTTTTCCGCGTAAGAGTTATAGTCTCTAAAACGCCTAAAACCATAATAAGGCAGGTAAATGCTAATGATCCGACCGATGAGTACGATAGGAACTGAAAGCAACATAAACCACCATAACTCGGCATCGAAATGAATGAGCAGCAACAACAAGCCCAGCAACAAGAAAAGCAATGAGTTAAAGAAAGACTCAATCAATAACCAAAAGCTATCAAGATGCCCCCACTCACTCTCTTTTAGCAGTTTAGGGACACTGACGTTTCCGATAATAATGCCGCAAGTCACCATAGCTAATGGTCCTGAAACCCCAAGCATATCGGCAACAACATAACCAGCAGTGGGAACCAGCAATGTCATCAGTAAGTATTGGGTGCGCTCCTCTGAGAGATGCAGCATGCCGTGCAAAATCACGGCTAATAACGCTCCATATATCACACCACCCATAGCTTCACGTATGAAGAGTCCTGTCACACTGCTAAAGGTCAATGGCTCGGTAGAGAAGGCGACCTGAGAAATAGCTACAAAAATAACTAAGCCGATACCATCATTAAATAGCGACTCCCCTTCTACCTGTATCGCGATATCCTCGGGCGCACCAAGCTGCTTGATAATGGCCAACACAGCTATCGGATCGGTTGGTGAGATCAGCGCTCCAAACAGTAAGCAATAGCTAAACTTAAGCGGAAGGCCTAAAACACCAGACAAAACATACAGTAAGCCACCAATGATCAAAGTTGACAGCACAGTGCCAACAAAGGCCAAAACTAAGATTTCCCACCTCTGTTGTTTCAAAACATTAAGCTTTATCTGCAACGCCCCTGCAAATAATAGAAAGCCTAACATGCCATTGAGCAGCAGCGCTTTAAAGTCGAGTTGCTCCAGATCGGTTACTAAGGTGGAATACAGTTCTAGTCCGAAAATTTTACCGGCAATCAAGATAACTAAGCTTAAACATAATGCTAATGCCGTTATGGTGATTGTCTGTTGCCAACGGTGTAATCGTGAAGAGATGAGTGAAATAACTAAAGCGAGCGCAGAAAGCAGGCAGAGGATTTCATAACTGGTCACAAGCGAGCCTCGGGTGGGAGTTGACAGAAAAAGTTAAATAGTTCGACCTTCAATTAGGCTAAGCCAACCTTTAATTATCCTACCACTGAACCATACCGCAGCGATGACATAAAGCGCCGCACTTAACCATACTTGAGCCGCTAAGTAGCCTGTAGTCATCAGTAAAAACATCCCTATAATAGACCAGCGTTGCCAGCGCAAATGAATAGCCAATATGCTATTAGGGTTTTGTTGAGGTTGGTAAAGGTTAATGAGTAAGCTTAGGGCGGCAGGCAACAGCATGATAGGAAAACATGCCATAAGCGCATATAGCAGATGCGCAAGACTCGTGTCTTCTAGCGCTAGCGACTGAGAATGTAATGTTGATGCCATACGCCACTCCATCGAAAGATGATATCAATTGATATAAAAGACAGGCGCAAATCCATCATGCCTGTCTTTAACCTTACTTTCTCATTGTGAGTTACGCAACTTTCGCATCTGATTTATTTCAGTAATTTAATCCAATTGACTTGAACAAACCCAATTGATAACACTGAAAGGATAATCTAAAGTTCTAGTCTCGTATCAGACTTTAACTTAGTAGAACAAGCTAACACGTAGCCTTGAGCTATCTCGTCAGGCGTTAACGCCATCTGGCTCGAAGACTCGACTTCCCCCTCAACAACTTTACACTTACAGGCACCGCAAACGCCCGAACGGCAAGCGGCGATAATAGGTAAGCCTTCAGCCTCAATACCATCAAGCAGTGTTTGCTCTGCAGATAAGGGGCGATTTCTGTCACCGATGCTCAACATAAAGCCACTCGTATCAGTGGTGTGACTTGTCGCTTGCTCTTTAGCCGCATCAAGCTCTGCACTATCGCCTTTAAAACTACCGAAGCTTTCTTGATGGAACTGGCTCATATCAAAGCCCAATGACTCAAGCAGTGCTTTAACCGCTTGCATATAGGGCTCAGGGCCGCAAACAAACACGGTTCGAGTCTTATAATCTGGCACCAAGCGCTCTAGCCTTTCACCACTTAATCGACCAGCCAAAGGATCGGTATACTCATTAAGAGATTCACCAGGCTCTTCTAAAATATAGTTAAGCGTAAACTTCTCACTTCGCTTTGCCATCTGCGCCAGTGAGCTCTCAAAAATCAGGTCGTTGTCTGATTTAGCACTGTGAACAAAGCTGATATCTGGGCCGATTTCAGTATCGGTTAACCAACACGACATCGAGTACATGGGGGTGATACCACAGCCTGCACTTAAGAATAGATACTTATCGGCTTGAATATCAACCAGGTTAAACACACCGTCAGGCCCCAGCGCTCGCACCATATGACCCACTTCAAGGTTATCGGCCAAATAGTTAGAAACCTTGCCACCTTCAATACGCTTAACAGTTAATACTATTGAATAAGGGCGAGAAGGCGAAGAGCTAATGGTATAACTGCGCGCAATTTTCTCACCATTAATTTCAAGCAATAGCGTTAAGAACTGCCCAGGCTTAAAATGAAACTTAACCGGTTGCGTTCCTTGGAAACGAAAGCTCATTACATCATGAGTTTCACTCCATTTTTCAACACACACCAATTGGTGCTCACCAGACTGCCATTGTACTGCGGAAAAAGACTCTGCCGTAGACGCTTGTTTATTGATTGCCATATTCACTCAAAACCTACCTATCCCGCTTAAAGCGAGTTATCCCTAAGCTAAAAGTGGCCACACATTGGCGGCCACTTTGACTTACATCATAAGCAACGGTTTAGCCGTTATGCCACGTTAAGAATGCGATTAAGATCCGCTTCAACGGTTGTGGTATTACGAAGGCCAAACTTCTCTTCTAGCACTTTTGCCAGGTTAGGGGTTAAGAAAGCCGGCGCTGTTGGGCCAGTGATAATGTTCTTCACACCGAGAGATAGTAACGTCAATAGTACAACAATGGCTTTCTGCTCAAACCAAGATAGCACTAATGTTAGCGGTAGCTCATTGATGTCACACTCAAAGGCTTCAGACAGTGCGATAGCAAGCTGAATCGCTGAGTATGAGTCATTACATTGACCAATATCTAGCAGGCGTGGGATACCGTTGATGTCACCGAACTCAAGTTTGTTGAACTTATACTTACCACAACCCAGAGTCAGAATAACCGAGTCTGCTGGCGCTTGAGTCGCGATATCGGTGAAGTAACCACGCTCCTGCTTATCACCGTCACAACCACCGACCAAGAAGAAATGCTTGATTGCACCACTCTTCACATTCTCAATTACGGTCGGCGCAGCGGCCATCAGTGCATTGCGCGCAAAACCTATGGTGATTAGATGGGGGATCTCATCATAGATAAAGCCTTCTAGCGACTCCGCCTTGGCAATCACTTCACTGAAATCATCACCAACTAAGTGAGTCACACCAGGCCAACCTACGATGCTTCGAGTGAAGATACGGTCCGAATAGTCACCCACATTTGGGTCGATGATACAGTTAGACGTCATTACAACTGCGCCTGGGAATGTCGCAAATTCTTTTTGCTGATTCTGCCATGCGCTACCGTAGTTACCCACTAAGTGCGAGTACTTCTTAAGCTCTGGATAAGCCAATGCAGGCAACATCTCACCATGGGTATAGACGTTAATGCCCTTACCTTCAGTTTGCTCAAGGATTAGCTCAAGATCTTTCATGTCATGACCAGACACTAAGATAGCCTTACCTTTTACAGACTTAGTGTTAACCTGTGTCGGCTCTGGGTGACCAAAGGCGTGGGTTTCACCTTCATCGAGCATCGCCATCACGCGGTAGTTAAGCTGGCCGATCTGCATTGCAGTGTTAAATAGCTTGTCTGCATCGACAGAGTCTTCACCTAGGAAAGCCATGATCTCATGGAATTCACCGGCAACTTCATCACTCGTTTGATCCAGTACACGAGCATGCTCCATGTATGCTGCCGCGCCCTTTAGACCATACAAGCAAAGTAAGCGTAGGCCCATGATATCTTCATGAACTTCATCTTTACCACGATTAGGTACAGCTTGAAGCGCCTGAGTTAGCATTTCAGGTTTAGTCGCGCCCAATACCAGCTGCATCGGTGCATTCATTGGCTTTGCTTCGATATTGAGTTCGCTACACTTAGCTTCATAAGCCGCTTTTAAGCGATTACGGAATGTTTCAGCCTGAGTGGTGTAGGCGATGATACGGTCATCATCGAAGTTAACGTTAGTTAGCGTAGCGAAGAATGCTTTCGGCACAAAGGTATCAATTTCGTGGTCGATAATACCGACTTCACGAGCTAACGCTGCGTAAGATGAAACGCCTTGGAGAATATAGATAAGCAGATCTTGTAAGTCTGAAGTATCAGATGATTTACCGCACATACCTTGAGTGTAGCTACAGCCATTACCCGCAGGTGTTCTAATTGTTTGCTCACATTGAATACAAAACACGACACTAACTCCTATTTTTTAATCATGCATATTTTTTACATGTTTTAAGATTAGTCTACGCTTCTTGGAAAATAGCTAAAGGACTTTCTGAAACTAATGGGCAAAACTATGAAAGAGATCACTTTAAGTAATGTCTAATACATTTATTTAGGCGGTATGGATTTAGCCGATGATTGAAATAAACACTCATAAAAATAGTAACTTAAAATCCCCCCTAGAACTCAATCCCCCTAAAAGCTCTGTTAAGGGCACAAAAAAGGAGCCTAAGCTCCTTTTCAATATTGTTTCTGTGGTTCAACACACTAGCCAGTTTTCATATCGTTAACCGATTGCAGCATCGCACGACTCTCTCTTTGGAACTGTGGTGCAAAGTCACCAAACCAGCGAGAGACCTCTTCAAACTGGGCGACAAATGCTTCTCGGTTACCAGACTTGAGAATAGACAAGGCTTGAGAGTAATTATCGAGATAATCGCTGATGGCCACTAAACTTTCCTCTTGGGCAAAAATAATATCGGCGTAAAGCTCAGGGCTTTGTGCAAATAGTCGACCTACCATGGCTAGCTCTAAGCGGTAGATTGGCGAGCTAAACTGCAGTAGAGACTCAATATCCGCCTCCTCTTTATAAAGATTTAAACCATATACAAAAGAGGAGAAGTGGCGCATAGCCTGTACCAGTTGCATCGCCTTATCGTGTTTAGTCGGTTCCGTTTCGACAATACGTGCGCCCCAGATCTGGATCTGCTCAATCAGCCATTGATAAGCCTCGCTATCTCGGCCATGACACACGACTACGACCTGTTTAGCTAGGCTACCCACATCGGGACCAAACATCGGATGCAGGCCAAGCACTGGACCCGAATGTGCTGCAAGCATCGCTTCCATCGGCGCGCCTTTAATCGAGGTCAAGTCTGCCAAAATACAATCCTTCGGCAAATTAGTCAGCCTTTGAGCTATCAGCTCACAGGTGATATTGATGGGCACAGTGACAATCACTAAGCCTGCGCCATCGAAAATAGTCTCACTATTGGCCCAGTCATCTTTATCAAGCGACCTGACCTCATAACCTGAAAGTGTCAGCATCTGTGAAAACAAGCCACCAAGTTTACCCTCACCGCCCACGATAACCACATGGCCTAAGTCGGCTTTCACCTGCTTAAAGCCGACATCTTTCTCATTAAGGTAGGACTCGCGCATCAGTCGGCGCAGGATATCTTCAATGAGCTGCGGTGACACATTCATCGCCTTAGCCTCTTCTCGCCGCTTAGCCAACATATTGGCCTCGCGCTGGGGAGCATAGATAGGTAAACCCGCACCGTGCTTTACCGCCCCTACTTGAGCGACTAAATCTAATCGTTTACGTAGCAGGTGCAGCAACTGCTGATCGACACCGTCAATCAAACCTCGTAGATTTTCAAGCTCTGCGGTGGTCTTCTCATTCATCTTTGTTTCTTCCATCAGTCGTTTGCAACTTTTAGCATATCAAATCTTGCCGGTAATACCGAGGCTAACACTTCGGCTCCCTCGCGTAATAGTGCTTCAGTGGTTTGCCAGTTAATACAGGCATCGGTTACTGACACACCATAGGCGAGTTGTTCCATTGGTAGATCACTACTCTGCCTGCCTGCGTTTAGATGGCTCTCAAGCATCACACCGATAATAGACTTATTACCCATTGCAATTTGATTAAACACATCCTCACAAACAGGCTTTTGCTTATTGTGATCTTTAGATGAATTACCATGGCTACAATCGACGATGAGGCGAGCACTCAGATTGGCTCCATGCAGCTGAATCTCACACTCCGCCACACTGGCAGCATCGTAGTTAGGCTGTTTGCCACCACGTAAAATCACATGACCGTCAGGATTGCCGGCCGTTTGCAGCAGTGCAACCTGTCCCTGCTGGTTTATCCCCATGAAACGGTGAGGGCTAGCAGCGGACTCTAATGCGTTGATGGCCACCCCAAGTTTCCCATCTGTGCCGTTCTTAAAGCCTACCGGCATAGAAAGGCCTGATGCCATCTCGCGGTGGGTCTGTGATTCAGTGGTGCGTGCGCCTATGGCCGACCAGGTCACCAACTCTGACATGTATTGTGGGCTAATGGGGTCGAGCGCTTCTGTCGCTACAGGTAACTCCAGTTCGGCCAGCCAGATCATCAGCTCGCGAGCCTGCCTAAGCCCCTTATCCACATCGAATGACTCATCCATATCAGGATCGTTAATCATCCCTTTCCAGCCTACGGTGGTGCGTGGCTTCTCAAAGTAGACTCGCATCAACACAAAAAACTGCTCACCAAGTTCATCATGCAGCTTCTTCAACTTAAGGGCATACTCTTTGGCCGCTTCTATATCGTGGATCGAGCAAGGACCCGAGATCACTAGTACGCGGTTATCACGCTTATGGACAATATCTGCAACAGTCTTTCTCGCGTTGAGGATATATTGGTAGGCATGCTTAGACAGAGGTAGCTCGCGCTTTAACTCCTCAGGAGTCACTAACACTTGCTCAGAACTAATATGGACATTGTTAATTGTATCTTGTTGCATGACTACCACCTGTTAATCTCTTATCTGCTCTATAACTCAACGACCTTTACTACACGGAAGACGTCTCTACGATTATGTAAACTATTCATCAAGGATAATAGCGTAACGGTACACCATTACACCTTGGGAACACTATGCCTTTACCCAGATATAAGATCAAGGGGCATTTCCAATAAATGAAAAATTCTAATCTTAGGTTATTGAGTGAATAGTTACATAGGGGAGCAATAACGACCTCAGCTTGCGCTATGAATCATACAAGCTTGCACCACGCTAGCTTGAATTTGAGCATAGGAGCTAAATAGGCTGAGTGGCTTTTATACTACTTGGGAGCTTATGCTGAAAAAGGGGAAATGTTGAAGGTGGGTGACGAAAATAGCAAATTTAGGCAACAAAAAACCGCCATATAGGCGGTTTCTCGTGCGAACACTGCATCTTATTTATAGCGAGTACTAAATTACTTAGTAGCAAGCTTCTCACGGATACGTGCAGACTTACCTGAACGATCACGTAGATAGTAAAGCTTAGCACGACGAACACGGCCGCGACGCTTAACTTCGATGCTAGAGATGATTGGGCTGTGAGTCTGGAACGCACGCTCAACACCTTCACCATTAGAGATTTTACGTACTGTGAATGCAGAGTGAACGCCGCGGTTACGCTTAGCGATTACAACGCCTTCAAACGCCTGTAGACGCTCTTTACCGCCTTCTACAACACGTACTTTAACAATTACTGTATCACCGGCACCAAATTGTGGTACGTCGGTTTTCATTTGCTCTTCGTTGAGCATTTTGATGATGTTATTCATTAAATAAACTCCATACTAGTAATAACTGCGCTTCGACTAATCATCTTGTTTGATGGTGTCAACAAAATCAGCTAGAAGCTTCTCTTGTTCGCCAGTCAGAGCTAGATTTTCAAGTAATTCTGGCCGTCTCAACAAAGTCCTACCTAGGCTTTGCTGTAGACGCCAGCGTCTAATATGTTCGTGGTTGCCACTTAGCAATACGGCTGGAACATCCAAACCATCCAAACTTTCAGGACGCGTATAGTGGGGACAATCCAGTAAACCATCAGAGAAGGAGTCCTGCTCTGCGGAAGCTTGTTTTCCTAGCACGCCAGGAACCAATCTTGATACTGAATCAATCAGAGTCATCGCTGGAAGCTCACCGCCCGAAAGCACGTAATCTCCAATCGACCACTCTTCATCCACTTCAGTCTGAATGATGCGCTCGTCAATACCTTCGTATCGTCCACACACCAAAATCAAACTGGATGATTGCGCTAACTCTTCAACGCCTTGCTGTGTCAGCTTACGGCCTTGAGGAGAAAGGTAAATCACCTTTGCCTCGTTTCCAGCTGCAGCTTTCGCTGCATGAATAGCGTCACGTAGAGGCTGCACCATCATTAACATTCCAGGGCCACCACCATATGGGCGATCATCCACTGTTTTATGTTTATCATGGGTGAAATCTCGAGGATTCCACGTTTGCAACTCTAGCAACCCTTTGCTAACTGCACGACCCGTTACACCAAAATCTGTTACGGCACGAAACATCTCGGGAAACAGGGTTACTACCCCTAACCACATATGTTGTACCTCGACTTAGAAGTCCGGATCCCAATCCACTAAAATCTGTTTTGCTGCCAAGTCCACCTTTTGGATGAACTGTTCAGTAACAAAGGGAATCATACGTTCCGCTTTGCCAAAGCCATCTTTCGCGTTTGCTTTAACTAAAAGTACGTCATTCGATCCTGTTTCCACGATCTCTTGTACCGTCCCCATGTTATAGCCTTTGGTATTAACCACTTCACATCCGATAAGATCTCGCCAGTAGAATTCATCTTCTGGAAGTTCTTGCATCTGTTCCGGGGTTACGGCGATCTCACAGTTTGTGAGCGCCTGAGCCTCGTCCCGTGTTGTTACGCCTTCAAGACAAGCAACGACTGCTTTACCTTGGAAACGCCACTGGATGACTTTAACCTCGCGCCATTCGCCTTGTTCTTTAATAAGCCAAGGTGAATAGTCAAAAATACCTTCAACAGAGTCGGTATAGGTAGTGATCTTCAACCAACCTTTAATGCCATAACTTGAACCAATTTTGCCAAGGATGACAGGTTCTTGTTTACTACTCATCAATCTATACCCTAACGCTATTAAGCAGCAGCTTTACGAGCGTCTTTGATCAATTTTGCTACACGATCAGTAGTAGCAGCACCGTTAGCAACCCAGTGCTCAACACGGTCAAGATCTAAGCGTAGAGCTTCTTCTTGGCCACGAGCTACAGGGTTAAAAAAGCCAACACGCTCAATGAAACGACCGTCACGGGCGTTACGGCTGTCAGCTACAACGATGTTATAAAATGGACGCTTTTTTGCGCCGCCACGAGCTAAACGAATGGTAACCATGCGTTTTGTATCCTCTAATGATTTGCTTTTTATCAAGCAAAAGTAAAAACTGAAACTCCGTGTTCGCGGAGAGCCCCAGATAGAAAGCCGGCAGATTTTACCTGACTGACCGGCGAATGCAACCGTAATCGGCGTTTTTTACACCTAAAACGATTTACAGACCAGATTGAAATTCAATCTAGTCTGTAAATTTGACTTTGCAGAATCTAAAGATAGCCTAGCGGCCCGGCATTTTCATGCCAGGAGGCAGCATACCACTCATGCCGCGCATCATCTTTTTCATGCCACCTTTCGATGACATTTTTTTCATCATTTTCTGCATTTGGGTGAACTGCTTAAGTAAACGGTTCACATCTTGAATTTGTGTGCCTGAACCCATCGCGATTCTGCGTTTGCGCGAGCCTTTGATGATATCAGGACGCTGACGCTCACCAGGAGTCATAGAATTGATAATCGCTTCCATCTGCCCAGTCATTTTGCCATCTTGAACTTGAGCAAGCGCTTCAGGTGGTAATTGCCCCACACCTGGTAGCTTCTCAATCATGTTCATCATGCCGCCCATATTCTTCATTTGCTGCAGCTGCTCGCGGAAGTCTTCTAAATCAAAGCTGCCGCCCTTCTTGACTTTAGCCGCAAGCTTCATCGCCTTTTCTTGGTCTACGCCACGCTCAACCTCTTCGATAAGAGATAGCACATCGCCCATACCTAGAATACGTGACGCTACACGCTCAGGATGAAACGCCTCGAGTGCATCGGTCTTTTCACCGACACCCAAGAACTTAATTGGCTTACCCGTGATATGACGAATAGAAAGCGCCGCACCACCACGTGCATCACCATCGACTTTTGTCAGTACCACACCAGTTAGCGGTAAGGCTTCGTTAAACGCTTTAGCAGTATTGGCTGCATCTTGACCCGTCATCGCATCGACGACAAACAGCGTCTCAACAGGCTTAACTGCAGCATGAAGCTCTTTAATCTCATCCATCATCGCTTCGTCTACGTGCAGGCGACCTGCAGTATCGAGGATAACGACATCGATAAACTTTAATTTAGCATGTGCAATCGCAGCGTTAGCAATATCGACTGGCTTTTGGCTAACATCTGATGGAAAGAACTCCACTTCCACTTCGCCAGCCAAGGTTTCTAGCTGCTTGATCGCCGCAGGGCGGTATACGTCAGCCGAAACAACAAGCACCGACTTTTTTGAGCGCTCGCGTAAGAACTTAGACAGTTTGGCAACACTGGTCGTTTTACCGGCACCTTGTAAACCCGCCATCATGATGACTGCTGGCGGTTGAGCCGATAGATCCAAAGCTTCATTCGACTCGCCCATGGCGTTTTCAAGTTCGCTTTGAACGATCTTAATAAAGGCTTGGCCTGGACTTAGACTCTTTGAAACCTCTTGTCCAACAGCGCGTTCTTTAACGCTATTTACGAATTCACGCACCACAGGCAAGGCAACATCAGCCTCAAGAAGAGCCATGCGGACTTCGCGTAAGGTTTCCTTAACGTTATCTTCCGTTAAGCGACCACGGCCACTGATATTTTTCAGAGTCCGTGACAATCTGTCAGTTAAGTTCTCAAACATTATCCAGTTCTTTACCGTTTAAAATTGCTATTGATAGGGCTGTATTATAGCGATGCCCAGTAATTATGCTACAGAATGAATCAAGTTACTTTGACAACTAACGACTGTTAAAGATAAAAAATGGCCAAAAATCACTTATAAGGCAAAAAATCGACCTATTTTTGCAACCGAGGTCACTGCCCAAATCCCATTAGCTCATGCTATTCTACACCATAATGTTACGTGCTAACTTAGTGATTAAAGTCGAAATGACTTTCGCGGGCTGACGAGACACGATATTTTAGTTCACTCAGTGATTTAACTCAGGTATGAATCACGCTAGTATGCAAGTCAGTTAGTCTGCTTTACACAAACATTAAAAGCATGTGTTAACGCATCAGGTTTATAAAACAAATAGGTTAATACTCAATGGTTATTTTCTCAGCTTCAGCCATGTTGTTTTACAGTATTGCTTTGGTTCTCGTCGCAAGCCGACTTTTTCATGTTGACGGTCCAAACAGAAAGTTAGTCGCTGGCGTGGCTGCCGTTGGTGTTGTATTACACGCTGCGGCGCTATATCAAGCCATTGTGACAGGTGATGGGCAAAACTTTAGCTTAACCAATGTGATATCTATGGTTAACTGGATCATCACCTTCAGCTTTACCATCTTGCTATTCAGGCTCAAAGTTATCGTCGTACTGCCTGTTGTCTATGCCTGTTCGGTGATATCGGTTGCACTGCTTTGGCTAGTGCCACCAGAATACATTATTCATTTTGAAATCCATCCAGACGTGTTAGTTCACGTTGTGTTGTCATTAATGGCTTATAGTGCCCTGATGATCGCCGCGCTCTACGCCATTCAATTAGCGATTATTCAAAACCGCCTTAAGAGCAAAAAACTGGTGATGACCTCGGCCATGCCGCCACTGATGACTGTTGAAAAGCAGCTTTATCATCTAGTGATTGTGGGTGTGATTTTATTAAGCTTATCACTCGCAACAGGCTTCATCTTCCTCGATGATATGTTTGAAGAGGGCAAAGGCCATAAAGCGGTACTATCCATCATGGCTTGGTGTGTCTATATCGCGATGTTAGCCCAGCAGTATTGGGTCGGTTGTCGTATTAGAGCGGCTGTCGCCTACACCTTAACCGGTGGTATCCTACTCTCTTTAGCCTACTTCGGCGCCCGTGTAGTTAAAGAGTTGATCCTCAGCTAAGACTCAACTTTCGTCTATTGACCCGTCTAACTCTGGCGGGTCAAACTTGACACCCTCTCGAAACTTCTGTAATTACTAATTTTTAGTGCCTTTTTATTCGCCCTTTCTTTAAACCACAGCGGAGTTCCAACTTTTGGACGATATATCCACTGGCGTACTTTTAACTATTTTGTTCGTCTTAATCTTACTCTCAGCCTACTTCTCTGGCTCAGAAACCGCCATGATGTCGCTCAACCGCTACCGCCTTCGTCACTTAGCTAATAGTGGTCATAAAGGGGCTAAACGCGCCACTATGATGCTTGAAAGGCCCGACAGACTGATTGGGCTTATTCTTATCGGCAATAACCTAGTTAATATTCTCGCGTCGGCTATTGCGACCATTATTGGCATACGTTTATTTGGTGATGTGGGGGTCGCCATCTCGACCGGTGTATTAACCTTGGTGGTTCTGGTCTTTGCCGAGGTCACTCCAAAAACCGTTGCGGCGCTGCATCCAGAACGCATCGCTTTTCCTTCTAGCATTATCCTGCGGGGCCTGTTAGTCGTCCTCTCCCCGTTAGTCAAAGTCGTTAACTTTATTACCTCAACTTTCTTGCGTCTATTGGGGATCCACTCAGTAAAAGCCGATGATGCCCTAAGCCAAGAGGAGCTTCGAACCGTTGTGAATGAAGCAGGCGCGCTTATACCACAGCGCCACCAAGAGATGCTGCTTTCAATCATGGATCTGGAGAACGTCACCGTAGATGACATCATGATCCCACGCTCAGACTTATATGCCATCAACATCAATGATGACTTCAAGAGCATCAATAAGCAGGTCATTCAAAGCCCACACACCCGAGTATTACTCTATCGCGACACAATCGATGACGCAGTAGGCTTTGTCCACCTAAGAGATGCGCTGCGCCTTCAATCTAAAGGACAATTTAGTAAATCATCACTCTTGCGCGCGGTAAAAGAGCTGTACTTTATTCCGGAAGCAACCCCACTCAATGTACAGCTGTCGAACTTTCAGCATAATAAAGAACGCATCGGCTTAGTTGTTGATGAGTATGGCGATATTCAGGGCTTAGTGACATTAGAAGATATTTTGGAAGAGATTGTCGGTGACTTTACTACCTCGATGGTCGCGCCACCGAGCGAAGATATCACCCCACAGCAAGATGGTAGTTATCTGATTGAGGCTAGTATCAATATTCGCGAACTCAATAAGGAGATGGACTGGCACTTCCCTATCGATGGGCCTAAGACCATTAATGGTTTAGTGCTGGAATACCTAGAAGATATCCCCGAGCCAAACACCTCTATGCGTCTATATGGCTATCCACTAGAAGTGATTGATGTGGCAGATAACATGATTAAAACCGTTCGTGTCATGCCCATGCATTATCTCGCACCAAAAAAGCCAGCTAATAGCTGAATAAGAACGATGTAAAAAAGGCGCCAATCGGCGCCTTTTTTACAGTTTCTTTTGCTGGGGGGAGTACTCATACGACTATGTCGACTTCTTGGCTGCCTCTATGGCTCTGCGTTTATCTCTCGCCATTGGCGTTATATCGGCTAAGAGTTTCTTTTCCATGCCTAACATAAAATACACTTCTGCCATCAAGAAAAACGGGCCAATCAACAGCTGATTTAAATCATCAACAAAGGCAGGTTTGGCTTTTTCATAGTGATGACCGATAAACTGGATCACCCAGCCGACAAAAAATACCGCTAGCGCTATCCACAATGCATTCGATGTTTGCGCCACTAAACTTGAAGTATAAAGCACAGGAATAATAAACAGTGCTAAGCCTACCGCTAACCTCGCATGTAAAAACACATAGTAAATAAGCACCCCAACAGTAAAAATTGTGGCAACGTTAAAGGTAATAACCGGATCCTCTGATATGGCAAAATTAACAGGGATTAAGTTCAGCAATAAAAAAAGCGACCAGATAATCAGCGGGATCCCAACAAAATGGGTCTTAATATTTTTTGGATTTAAATGCACACTCTTGTAGGTAGATAGCTGTTCTTCGGCGGATTTCATCTGCTCTTCTCCATTATAAGCGCCCTCTATAAGCACTTTTTCAAGTCACTTTGTTAAACGTTAGTCCGTGATTTGACGAGCTCTCAGCCTTAACCAACAACTAAAAGCGCGCTAGCCTGTTTAAAAAGCCCATCTTATTTAACTAAATATTAACCTAATGGATCTTGTCACATTTTAATAGAGTAAAAGTTCAAAATAGCGTTTTAGACTGTAAACTTCGGTCATAAAGCAGCTTATGCTGAATCACTATGCCTTCCAAAGCAGCGGAACCTTTATTGCGGCTACTCAGTCGTCGAATAAGTTACCCATTTAGCAGCTTCATCATCATAATAGCTTTCCTGTGTGACCTTACCTTTGCCATCAAGCTTTTTAATAACCACCGCCAGACCATTCTCATCATAGATTTTAATCTGTTTATCTGTCACCACGCCGTTGACATAGGTTCGCTTGGATATTAACTGACCATTACAGTGATAATGAGCAAACTCGCCATCAGCCACGCCCATGTTGTAATGTTCGCGAGACTCAACTCGACCATTTTCACCACAAAAGGTTAACTGCACGCCATGGCGAGTTTTTAGTGGGTTATAGCCATAATGCTGCTCTGACCGGCGCCAGCCATCTGAGCTGTAGGTTTCTAACACCCCACTTTTGCTTGCTCTGTCGTAGTTAAATTGACTTCTTAAACGACCACTAGGATAGTAGGTTTTCTCATTAAGTTTCTTATAATCGGCATAAATGAATTCACTATCACTCTCAAGTTGCCCACTAGCATAATAGTCCTTGTGGCGCTGCCGCTTTTCACCATCAACAAAATAATACAAACGCCATTCACGGCCCTTTTCATAACTGATGCTCTCAACCTCTTTGTCGCCTTCAAAACGCTTATAGCTGGTAATTACGCCCAGCTCATCATAAAGCCACTGCTCAGTTTTCACACCAGCTTGATACAGTCTCACCCATTGTGGTTTTCCTGTGGTTGAAAAATGGTAACTGATTTGTTTACCGTCTAACTTACCCGCCTTATACCAAGCAGTTTCAGTTAGTTGATTGTCAAGTGTCGAGAAACTATAGCCATACTCGACTCCATCTTGATACTGAGCCGCTCTATAAAATGCCTTGCCATAAGCATAACTGGTCGCAATGCCTGTAAACAGTTCGCCACGATAAGTCTCAGGGCAATCACTTTGATATTTCGCGTCACAGGAGGTTAGCTCTAGGTCGTCCTCACTAATAGGAAGCTGTATGTCACCGCCGCACCCCGTTAACGCTCCAACACTTATCATCAGCCCTATAAGATAGGTATAACGCTTTGTTCTAGTGATAAACGGCATCTGACTTGCTCTTGTAATTAAATTTAAATAGACAACAATCTAGGTTAATTAGCATCTTGTAAAACATAAGCTTAGATAAAACTACTGCAGGATACACAGAGGGAGAGCCGTTCACAAACAACATAAACTGAAGTCTTGGTTTTATCGGCAGATTCATAACCAGCATCACTAAAATCCAGATTAACTAGAGTTCATTTCACATTACTAACCAAAGGCGTATAGTTTTTAAGCTCGATGAATTCCACTACACTTTGTAAAGCAATCATCACTCCTAATTTGATCCTATGGAGACACAGTTAATGACACAGCTATATTCACTTGCCCAACCCGGCGTTCTGTCCAACCCTAGCTCACATGTAGAATACCTCACCTTTTCACTGCTCCCCCAAGTAGAGTGTGCAGATGCTATCGGCGACTGCATTGCCAGTCTTTCTGGCATAGAAAAATCTATCAACCAAAAAGATCTCACTGCTGGGCTGAATATTTCCATCGGTTTTTCAGCTAATGCCTGGCCGAAGCTGTTCCCAGATCTGCCAATACCAAGCGAGCTGCATGCCTTTCCTGAGATGAGTAATGGCGAACGCCACTTCCCATCGACGCCTGGTGATATCTTCGTCATGATAAAGTCCGAGCGTATCGATCTTAATTTTCAGGCAGCTAAATATATTCGCAATAGCTTTAACGATATTGCTAACTTAATTGAAGATATCCAAGGTTATAAATACCTAGATAATCGCGATATGATTGATTTTGTCGATGGCACGGAAAACCCTGTCGGCAAGGAACGCACCGAGGCGGTGTTGGTTGCTGACGATGTGGCACTGCATCAAGGTGGTAGCTACCTACATGTTCAGCGCTATGTCGACCGTCAGGATCAATGGGATAAACAGAGTACTGAATATCAGGAGCAGGTGGTTGGCCGCACCAAGATGGATAATGTAGAGCTAAGTGATGACGTTAAACCCGCTTGGGCTCACAACGCGAAAAGCAAAGTGGAGATCGATGGTGAAGAGATTAAAATGCTCAGACAAAATCGCCCCTACGGTAACGCCTTGGAACATGGCACCATGTTTGTTGGTTTTGCCGCCACACCATCGATCATTGAAACCTCACTAAGCCAGATGATCAATGCGGACGAACAGGGTCACTACGACCGTCTACTCGACTTTGTAGAGGCTAAGACTGGCTGCCTGTTCTTTATGCCATCTACAGCCTTTCTAGAGCAATTCGGCGATTAGGCATACATTAGCTTTCTAAGATCACCGTAGCCGTTGCATAGTGCCTCTCATCTGCGATCGAGAGGTGTGCTCGGCTTCCACCAAGCTGAGCTAAGCGCTGGGCGGCGCCGTCACTAAGGGTCACTAAGGGAGCACCATTGGCATTATTGCTGATCTCTATATGTTGAAACGACACGCCTCGGCCTATGCCTGTTCCTAATGCTTTGCCTACAGCCTCTTTAGCCGCGAAGCGCTTTGCAAGATATCGCCCTGGTTGGCTCGATGCCACAAAGAGGGCAAACTCGGCTTTGGTTAACACTCGCTTTGCTAAACGACAGCTTAATAGCGCATCATCGCCTGCATTAGGAATACGCTCCTCAATTCGCGCGATTTCAACAATGTCAGTGCCTAAACCAACAATCATAATGCTTCCCTATTTAACCCTAAACTAACTCAGGCTAGCTAAATGGCCTAAGCGACGTTACTCTCTATTTCTAATACCTAATTTATAGGCATAAATAAAAGCCGAGAACTCATGTCTCGGCTTATAGGTAATGATGATCTAAAAGCTTATTCGCCTCTACGGCCTTCTAACATCAACTGTTTCATATCACGTACGGCGGTCGCTAAACCATCGATAGCAGCACGAGCAATAATCGCATGACCGATATTAAGCTCATACAGCTCTGGGATAGCCGCAATCGCTTTTACATTGTGATAATGCAAGCCATGACCGGCATTAACCACTAAGCCTTTACCATGGGCGTAAGTTGCCATCTCGGTAATACGTTGTAGTTCAGCAGCTTGTTCGCTATCAGTTTCGGCATCGGCGTAACAGCCCGTATGAATTTCAATGACTGGTGCGCCAACGGCAACGGCGGCATCGATCTGAGTCTTGTCGGCATCGATAAACAGAGAGACCTTAATACCAAGCTTAGTCAGACGCTCAACTGCTGCGGCAATCTTATCTTGCTGACCCGCAACGTCTAGACCACCTTCGGTCGTCAGCTCTTCACGCTTTTCCGGTACTAAACACACATAAGCTGGCTTAATATCGCAGGCAATATCCAGCATCTCCTCAGTGACAGCCATTTCGAAGTTCATTCGAGTCTTTAGCGTCTTAGCTAAAATATAAACGTCTCTATCTGTAATATGGCGACGGTCTTCACGCAGATGAATAGTAATGCCTTCGGCACCTGCGTGCTCGGCAACCGCTGCTGCTTGAACTGGATCTGGATAATTGGTCCCGCGTGCCTGTCGTAGAGTCGCAATATGATCGATGTTAACGCCCAATAAGATCCGGCTCATGATTATTCCTTAAAAATTCAACACAGATAAAAAAACTATTGTACTGGTAGCTATAGTGTTTATCCAGCGAGTCAAATTAAAATCATTTAGCGCTTTTGAAGAGGGTTAAGCTAACCCTTGGTTCGCTTGACGAACAAGCTTCGTGAATGAAGTGGTTTATCCCCAAGCACCGGTGCTAACAACAGTCGCATCAATTTCTTAGCCTCATGAAAGTGCTCAACGCTAAGTGCTCGTTGATTTAACGCCACCAACATCTCTCCTGTGAAGAACTTATGTCGATTAAACTCGGTTGTGATCACTGGAGTAAAACCATGGTCTTGATCTAAACGATAGAAACCACTAGGTGTTATCGGCGCGTCACTGGGGTCAAAATCCAAAGATGGCATGGTGCCTAACTCTTTTAACAGCGCATGCTCAAAGTATCTAAGCTGGCTTTGCTCAAATTCAGTCGCCATAGCAATGAGCGTACGATGATACTCATAAAATAGGCTCTCCGCGCTGTGCTGCACCGTTAAGCTGCGGATCAATAACTCATTAAGATAGAGCCCTGAGTATAGACAATCGCCGCAAAGTGGCACCGCAGGACTGGCAGCTTCAACTTGCTTTAGGTTTTTAAGATCGGTTTTGCCATGCAACTGAAAAATTAGTGGCTGGAACGGCTGTAAGATACTGCGTATAGAGTTTTTAGCGCTACCTAAACGCGCCACAGCATCCACTCTCCCCACACCATCGACGAGTAAGTTAACGATGACACTCGAGTCACGAAAGTGCCTGCTGTGAAGAACGTATCCACGCTCCATGATTATCTTATTCCGTTTGCAAAATAGCGTTAATGCCAATCAGTATCATAAAACCAACAAGCCGTTTGTAAACTGAAAAAAACGGGGAACTCGTTAATATACTGGTTATAAAAATGCCTCTTCTTATCACTAAAAAGAGGCACCATTTTCGATAAAACTTAGAGCTTAAGGCTTAGTATTATTCGTCACCGTAGCCAAGGCTGCGTAGTGCACGCTCATCATCGGCCCAGCCAGACTTAACCTTGACCCACATCTCTAGGAACACCTTATTATCGAACAAGACTTCCATATCGACGCGAGCTGCAGAGCTAATCTTCTTAATGCGTTCGCCTTTATTACCGATCACCATACGCTTTTGCGTTTCGCGCTCTACTAATACTAACGCGTTGATCTGATAAACACCGTTTTCCATCATCTTAAACTGTTCGATTTCTACCGTACAATCATAGGGCAGTTCGTCACCCAAGAAACGCATTAGCTTTTCACGAACGATCTCTGACGCCATAAACTTCTGCGAACGGTCTGTCACATAATCTTCAGGGAAGTAATGTGGCGATTCTGGCACCGACTCGACGGCCATATCTAAGATACGTTGTACGTTGGTACCTTGAGTTGCAGAAATCGGCAAAATTTCATCGAAAGGAAACTTCTTCGATAACTCTTCAAGATGTGGGAAGAGTGCTTCTTTATCTTTAATGTTATCGACTTTGTTGATCGCAAGAATCGTCTTACGGCCATCATCACGACTCTGCAGTTTACGCAGAACCATCTCATCGTCTGGTGTCCAGTTCATACCATCGACGACAAATACCACTAAGCTGACTTCCGCTAACGAACTCGCTGCGGCGCGGTTCATCAAGCGGTTAATCGCGCGCTTCTCTTCAATATGAAGACCAGGCGTATCGATAAACACCACCTGACGCGGACCATCGGTGTGAATGCCCATGATACGGTGACGCGTTGTTTGCGGCTTCTTAGAGGTAATACTGATCTTCTGACCAAGTAGCTTATTCAGCAGCGTTGACTTACCCACATTTGGACGACCAACGATCGCCACCATGCCACAATAGGTCACTGCGTACTTAACCGCAGACGACGGATTGTTCATATTCGCCAGTAGTTCGTCTAAACTTGGCTCGTGGCTTTCAGGTAAATCTTTGTTGTCACTCATTTCTTAATTAACTCCAACACTTGAGCAGCAGCACTCTGTTCCGCTTTTCTACGTGAACTCGCTACTCCGATAACGGCTTTGCTCAAGTCTTCAACAATACATTCAACGGTGAAAGTTTGCTCGTGAGCATCACCTTCAGTATGGACCACTCTGTAAATTGGTAGTGGTTTTCTAAACTTCTGCAAGTACTCCTGCAGCAGTGTTTTCGGATCTTTTTGGTTTACAGGCTCAATCACCTTTAGACGCGACTCATACCAATTAAGCACTAGCTTACGGCAGTTCTCGATATCAGAATCGAGATAGATCGCACCGATAATGGCCTCTACCGCATCGGCAAGAATCGACTCGCGTCTAAATCCGCCGCTCTTTAATTCACCAGGACCAAGCTTTAAGTAATCGCCGAGTTTAAATTCGATAGCAATTTCAGCCAGCATCTTGCCGCAAACGAGTGTTGCCCGCATACGGCTCAAGTCACCTTCAGTCGCCGCTGGAAACTGGTGGTATAACGCATCGGAAATCACTATCGATAAGATTGAATCTCCTAAGAACTCCAGTCTCTCGTTGTGCTTGTTAGATGCGCTGCGGTGAGTTAGCGCTTGATCTAAAAATGATTTTTCACTGAATTCATACCCTAGTGTACGGCACAAACGTGGAATATTTTTAATCGGTTCCATATTACTTAATTCCGCCTACACGGTTAAAGCGAACCCCAGTTGGGATCCAAGTCGGTAAAAAGTCTGCAGGCGTTCTGTCAAATTCGAAGCTAATCCAAATTGCCACAGCCTTACCCACTAGGTCTTCTTCAGGTACAAAACCCCAGTAACGGCTATCTTGACTGTTATCACGGTTATCACCCATAGCGAAGTACTGGCCTTCAGGAACAATGAACTCAGTAAGCGGTACATTATCCTGACGGAAATAATGACTAATCATATCTGGACGTGTCGGATTGATTAAGATGTCGTGACTCACATCGCCTAGTTGCTCTTTGTAACGGATCAAAGGCGTACCATTTTGAGAAAACTCACCGCGGTTAACTAGCGCTCTATCTACCATCTTCAGTTCTGGACAAGGGCTTTGACCCTCTTTACAGGCTGGTTGGATATAAAGCTCTTTATTGCGATAAATAATTCGGTCGCCAGGTAAGCCAACAATGCGTTTAATGTAATCAATCTGCGGATTAACCGGATATTTAAATACTGCCACGTCGCCACGTTCAGGCTTGCCAGTTTCTTTAAGTGTAGTGCGCCAAACAGGATCTTTAATGCCGTAGCTAAACTTCTCTACAAGGATAAAGTCCCCCACAAGCAATGTTGGCATCATAGAGCCTGATGGGATCTGAAACGGTTCGTAAATAAAAGAACGCAGGATCAACACAAAAGCGATAACTGGGAAGATAGACTTGGATGTTTCGACAATTGCCGACTCACGCATGATCTTATCAACGTTTTCTTCACTTAAATCTGCTTGTGCTGCTTGAGCCATTGCCAACTTTTCACGGCGCTTAGGCGCAAAAAACACAGCATCGGCCATCCAGATTAGGCCACTGCCTAAGGTAACCAACACCAAAATTAGGGAAAAATAGGCTGCCATTATAAAATTAACTCCTGCCAAACATGATCGGTTTATGGCGATAGCGCCAAGGTCAGTAATGGTTATACGCCAGTAATGAAAGCGCCGCAAATTGCGGCGCACAGTCTAGCGATATATTAACAAATCTTAACGATCTCGCTTAATCATTAAGCTTAAGTACCGCTAAGAATGCCTCTTGCGGCACCTCTACGTTACCCACTTGCTTCATGCGTTTCTTACCTTCTTTTTGCTTCTGTAGCAGCTTCTTCTTACGAGAAACGTCGCCACCGTAACACTTAGCGGTTACGTCTTTACGCATCGCTTTAATCGACGAACGAGCAATAATCTGGCTACCAACAGCAGCTTGAACAGCAATATCGAACATCTGTCTTGGAATAAGCTCTTTCATCTTATTCACAAGCGCTAGGCCCTTAGTACGGATCAAGCCTTTATGAATAATCATTGCTAACGCGTCAACTCTGTCGCCGTTAATCAAGATGTCTAAACGCACCATATCCGCTGGTTCGAAGCGAACAAAGTTATACTCAAGAGACGCATAACCGCGACTGGTTGACTTCAAACGATCGAAGAAGTCCATTACCACTTCGGCCATTGGCAACTCGTAAGTCAGCGCCACTTGGTTTCCGTGGTAAACCAAGTTGGTCTGAACGCCACGCTTTTCAACACATAGTGTAATAACGTTACCTAAATACTCTTTTGGTACCAGAATATTGGTCTCAACTATCGGCTCGCGCATCTCAGCAATATTATTAACCGCAGGCAAATCTGACGGGTTATCAACATAAATGGTCTCGCCATTGGTCTTAACGATTTCGTACACTACCGTCGGAGCTGTAGTAATAAGCTCTAGGTTATATTCACGCTCTAAACGCTCTTGAATAATCTCCATGTGGAGCAGACCCAAGAAGCCAATACGGAAACCAAAGCCCAGTGCCGATGATGTTTCTGGTTCGAAAAATAGTGATGCATCGTTCAAGCTAAGCTTGTTCAGTGCGTCACGGAAGTTTTCGTAGTCATCTGTAGAGATTGGGAATACACCCGCATAAACCTGCGGCTTAACGCGCTTAAAACCTGGCAATGGCGCTTCAGCACCATGCTTAGCATGAGTCAAGGTATCACCGACTGGTGCACCATGAATCTCTTTAATACCCGCGATAACAAAGCCTACTTCACCAGTTTTCAGTTCGGCAGTATCAGTCTGCTTAGGAGTAAAGATACCTACGCGGTCTGCGTTATGAGTCTGGCCAGTCGACATCACCTTAAACTTGTCGCCCTTCTTCAGTACGCCATTTTTAATACGGACTAAAGACACAACGCCTAAGTAGCTATCGAACCAAGAGTCGATGATTAGCGCCTGAAGCGGCGCCTCTGGATCACCTTCTGGAGGCGGGATTTGGTCTACAATAACTTCCAGTACGTCTCTAATACCAATACCGGTTTTAGCAGAACAACGAACCGCATCAGTCGCTTCGATACCCACGATATCTTCAATTTCTTCGGCTACGCGATCTGGATCTGCCTGTGGTAGATCGATTTTGTTCAAGACAGGAACAACGTCCATATCCATCTCTAGCGCCGTGTAACAGTTTGCTAAGGTTTGTGCTTCAACACCTTGACCAGCATCAACCACCAACAATGCCCCTTCACATGCCGCTAGTGAACGCGATACTTCATAGGAGAAGTCAACATGACCTGGAGTATCAATGAAGTTTAGCTGGTAAGTTTCACCATCACTTGCTAAATAGTCCAAGGTTACGCTTTGCGCTTTAATGGTAATACCACGCTCACGCTCAATATCCATTGAGTCGAGAACTTGCGCAGCCATTTCACGATCGGTTAAGCCACCGCATTCTTGAATAAGGCGATCTGATAGTGTTGATTTGCCGTGGTCAATATGGGCAATAATCGAAAAGTTTCTAATATGCTTCATTATGCTGGGATGACTTAACTCGAAGTTGATAAAAATTTTAAAGTGCAGAATTGTACCCGATTGCAGCTTTAATACCAATTTTTATAGTGCGATTAGAGTGGAAAATTAACAGTTGGGGTCTCGATATCGCTAATTAACGATCTCTATAGGCTTGCCAAGAGACTTGATTATGACGGGCTGTGCCTGTTCTTCTAATCTCTTTGCCGCTCGCTTACCCATAGCCCAAAAGGCTAAGGCCCCAGATAACGCACCAAGAATCGATAGCAGATCTGAGTGGATATCGGCTAAGCCAGCAATTTGATTACCGCAAAAGGCGCCGATAAATAAACCGATAAGCGGCAAAATATAGACTAAAGCGGCCGCTTTGAGAATCACGCTCTCAGGCAAACCTAACTTTAGTCGCTCGCCTTTAACAAACTGGCTATCACTCTGAATAGAGAAACGCTGAACCTTAGATGAGAAAGCTTTAGAAACGGCTGATGTGCCACACGTATCACCACTTTCGCAATGATTACAGGCACTCTTCATTTCGACCTCTACCACGACCCAACCAGAGTTGCTATTGGCAACAACTCTGGCGACCTCTTCCATCATGACAAAACCTTCATTACTGTAACATGATACTCTTGGCGATACGGCTCAAGGTCTCAGCAGGAACCTTACCCACAGCAACAACTTCGGCATTGCCAACTCGCTCTGTCGCAAGGGATAAGCCGTTGCGAGTGACTAACTCTTCTGGGAGCGGGGCTTCACCCGCTTTAGCAACGTAAACCGAAATATTGGCTAAACCATCGCTTATGGCAATGTATTCCACCGCTTCTTTGCTGCCAATCAGCCTGTGTTGATCTTTAATCAATACCTTGAAGCCCGCTGGTAACCAGCTAAACTGCCAATCTTCACCGCCCTCTCTATCAGATTGAGACAAGACTGGCGGCCACTCCTGCTTATAGGCTTCTTTCAGAATTGCGGGAACATCATCCAGCACCAACAATTCGACCACTAGCAGCTGCTCTAATAGCTGTTTATCACCACTTATCATGTCAAAACGCAGTGGCAGATAGGTATCCATGTCCATCCAAACCTGATATCCATAGCGGTTATCATCGGTTGGAATAATGCGCACAAGTTGACCAGGGCGACCTGCAATTCGACTGCGGCCTCCCAGAACAAACTGATAGCCCGCTTCTAACTTAGAGATATCATCGGCAAAGGCACCGGGAATAACCCCCTGAATACGATTAGAATGCACGCTATAAGCAGGCTGATCATGCTCAATAAAAGTAACGGTATTCCCCACACGCACAGCGTTTTTTGGCGGTCCATTTAGATGCTCTAAAAAGGCCACTTCTTCGTCATTAACTTTACCGTGTATATAAACCAGAGGCCGGATATGATCTGCCTGAAGTTGGATAAGGGATATTTTAAATTCTTGTTCTCGCAGGGCTTGGCTCATATTTTCTAGCCAAGCTTTGGCGGGCATGTCTTCCCGCGCCATCGCGGGAAAACTCATGGCTATAATAGCCAATAGGATTAGACGCAAGCTAACTCCTCATTATTGAGCAACAGGTGTAGTATCGACCTCGTTATTGTCGTCGATATTCACTCCATTATTCAATCTTTGTTGCAACATATGATCTTGAATATAGGCATTGATACGGCGACGCTGGTCAGCCATCTGATCATTGGTATAACTTTGATTTTGTTGTACCGCCCCCGTTTGCAAGCTCACAGGTGAAGCGCTACCAACTAATGGGCGCGTATTGAGTACTGGCAGTGGAGAGTTATCCACTAAGCTATCTTGGTTATAGTTCTGTACACCGACTACAGCCACCATAGCGACAGTCGCAGCAATGGCGTATTGGCCAAATTGCTTGAACAGTGGAATAACTTTACCTGCTGCAGCACTATTTGACTCTTTAGCCACGGTGGTAGGCTTAGGCGCCACAATCGCAGGCTCTTCGTCAATGGCTGCCATAATGCTTGCGCTAAGATCCAAAGACATTGTCTTTGGTAACTCACCACGCATCGCATCACCAATCATATGATAATCACGCCACTGTTCATGTGAATCTGCGTCAGCGACTAACTCAGCTAACGTGTGCTCGTCAATTTCACCATCGACAGCAGCAGATACCCATTCCTGACCTAACTTATCCATTATTCACCTATCTTTATCTAAGATGCTAACGTTCTAGCAACGGCTTAAGCTTTTTATCGATTGCCTCTCGAGCTCTGAAGATCCGCGATCTTACAGTACCCACTGGGCAATCCATGACATTGGCAATCTCTTCATAACTCATACCATCGAGCTCTCGTAAAGAAATAGCCATCTTTAATTCTTCTGGCAACGTGTCTAAGGTATCAAAAACTACCTTTTGAATTTCATCTGACAAAACCAGACGCTCAGGGGAGGCAAACTCCTTTAGCGCATCACTGCCATCATAATATTCAGCTTCTTCAGCATCGACATCATTCGCTGGGGCGCGACGCCCCTGAGCGACCAGATGATTCTTCGCAGTATTCACTGCAATGCGGTACAACCAAGTATAAAACGCACTTTCACCACGAAAGTTTGGTAATGCGCGGTAAGCTTTAATAAAAGCTTCCTGCGATACATCAGCAACGTCGGCCTGATTTCGTACGTAACGAGATACCAGATTCGCGACCTTGTTTTGATATTTCTGTACCAAAAGGTTAAAAGCGTTTTTGTCTCCACGCTGTACGCGCTCAACTAATTGTTGATCACTTATTTGTCCACTCATCCGAGCCGACTACTCCTAAATCTAATACTGATTTCTCAGCCGCTCGAATCATATTCACTTATGTAGACTAGCGCGTTTCAAAAAAGTTCTAAAAAAATTTGCAAAGATGTGATTTTCTTTTATGGAAGCTTTGATTTTTTTATATGCGACCGATGAAAGTATCCATATTCGACGCCATGGTTTAACATAGTCGGACTCCCTAATAACTCTATGATACCTGATGAAACAAGTAGTTGAACACCAATCTGACGTTTTGGTTATCGGCAGTGGTGCTGCCGGTCTCACTTTAGCTTTGCATCTTGCTGAAAAATCAAAAGTTATTTTGCTATCCAAAGGGCCACTCAGCGAAGGCTCAACCTATTATGCCCAGGGCGGTATCGCCTCAGTCTTCGATGAAGAGGACACGATCGAGTCCCATGTTGCCGACACATTAGTTGCCGGAGCTGGGCTTTGTGACGAACCCGTGGTCAAATTTACTGCCGAAAATGCCAAAGCAGCTATGCAATGGTTAATTAATTGTGGCGTAGCCTTCGATAAAGAAGAAGTCCCCGCTGGCAGTAAAAAGGAAGCGCCTTATCACTTAACTCGTGAAGGCGGCCATAGTCACAGACGCATTCTACATGCCGCAGATGCAACAGGCAAAGAGGTGCAAGTCACCCTGCAGGATCAGGCTCGCAATCACCCCAATATTCTAGTCTTAGAGCGCTACAACGCTATCGACCTCATTACGACTCGTAAATTAAGTCGTCCGGGCAACCGTGTTCAGGGAGCCTATGTTTGGAACAGAGACGAAGAACAAGTTGAAACGGTTAAGGCGCGTTTCGTCGCGCTAGCAACTGGCGGCAGCTCTAAGGTTTATCAATATACCTCTAATCCTGATATCGCATCTGGTGACGGCATTGCTATGGCGTGGCGCTCTGGATGCCGTGTCGCCAATATGGAATTTAATCAGTTCCATCCAACTTGCTTGTATCATGTCGATGCCAGAAATTTCCTGCTGACCGAAGCGCTTCGTGGTGAAGGGGCTTATTTACGTCGCCCCGATGGCTCACGCTTTATGCCAGATTTTGATGAGCGTGCCGAACTTGCACCGCGCGATATCGTTGCTCGCGCCATTGACTATGAGATGAAGCGTTTAGGCTCTGACTGTGTGTATTTGGATATCACCCATAAGCCGGCAGACTTTATCATCAAACATTTTCCGACTATCTATAAGCGCTGCCTAGAACTTGGTATCGATATCACCAAGGAACCAATCCCTGTGGTACCTGCGGCGCATTATACCTGCGGTGGTGTCATGACGGATCTGCATGGCCAAACCGATCTCAACGGTTTATACGCCATTGGTGAAGTGGCTTATACAGGCCTGCACGGAGCCAATCGATTAGCCAGTAACTCATTGCTTGAATGCCTAGTATTTGCTCGTGCGGCGGCGGAAGACATTGAAAGCCAACTGGGTAAAATCCCTATGCCAAGCTCACTCCCCGCTTGGGACGAGAGCCAAGTGTCTAACTCTGACGAAGAGGTTGTCATCGCCCATAACTGGCATGAGCTTCGCCTCTTCATGTGGGATTACGTAGGCATAGTCCGCTCGGATAAACGCCTTGAACGTGCGCTGCGTCGCTGCGTAATGTTGCAGCAGGAAATTCAAGAGTATTACAGCAACTTTAAGGTCAGTAATAATCTGCTTGAACTGCGCAATTTAGTGCAAGTTGCCGAGCTGATTATTCGCTGTGCCATGGAGCGCAAGGAGAGTCGAGGCCTACACTATAATATCGATCACCCCAATAAGGATGAATCGCCAAAGCCAACTATTTTGCAGCCCGACTAGATATGCAGCTAGCGCAGATAAGCTAACTGAAGTAGACGACACAAATGCCGATAATTTGTGTCGTCTAACATATCCGCCCACAGGACCAGACGCGTTTTCTTCCCCATCACGGCGATATCAAACATCACCGCAAAAGGTGTAATGACTGGCTTTCCGCTTAGCACAAAGTCCATACCGTGCTCGAGCTTACCTCCACCGTCAGCTTTAAGCACAAACTGGCAACGCCAATACCTTAAGCGATAGAACTGCCAGATAAAAAAGCCACAGCAAGCCGCAAAAACGAGGTACTTTATCCAGATATAAAAAGTATTTTCAGCGTAGGGCCAAATAAGAAAGGAACTTAAGCAAGTAACAGCAATAACGGCCAGAGAGAGTCGCTGACCGTTTGAAGAGCGAACATCAAAACTATGCTGCTGGACGTCCACGAACCTTGATAATCATTTCGGCAAAAGCAGGGTTTGGGCAGACTTCATGTCCCATAAACCAAGCAAATAGTTCAGGGTCTTCACATTCGAGAAGCTTAACAAATACGCTCTTATCTTCTACCGACATCGCCTCATAATGCGCCTCAACAAAAGGTTGAAATAGCACATCAAGCTCAAGCATGCCTCTACGACAAGCCCATTTAACTCTCGATATTTTCATCGGTTCTTGGGTTGATTCAGACAAGGTACAAACTCCAAACTGTTATCATTATATTGCGGCTAAGTGTACCAGCTGCCAAGCCTTAGTGTCGATAATTGCTACACGCTATTATCGATAACAAACTCGAGTAGGTTGCAACGATTGCCTCATCAAGAAGGTGTCACAACTGCTGCACTTTTAAGTCGTTGCCTGCGAACAACTCAGTAAAATCAGTTTCTAATAGGCTCTTAACCGCCGGGTGCTGGATCATTCGCTCGGCAAACATCACATGATATACCTCTTTAATTTCTGAGGTTTCACCTAGTAAGGTCATGCCATGGGCTAAAATATCTTGCTTGTAAATCGAAGGAGCAACAAAGATCCCCTGCTTGAAAAAACCAAAAGACTTCATCATCGCTGCATCGTCAAACTCCCCCAGAATGCTCACATTCAGAGCTTTTTCATCGAACCAGCGCACTAATTGCTGCCCCAGTGAGGTTCGTCTTCCAGGAATAAGCAGCTTGCCCTGCTCTAAACATTGTGGAAAAGGTTTGGAGTAAGTCTCGGCAGAGAAAAAAGCCACACCAGACTCACCAAGTTGCTTAGAAAGAATTTCGGGGTATTTAAGACTCTCACCGGCACAATCTGAGAGGATCATATCCAGTTTATGCTCACGTAGTCGCGTCATTAACTCTTCATGTGTCGCTTCATAGCAGGCTAAATGCATCGAGCCATCGCTTGGTAGTACAGAGAGCAATACTCGGCTGCTCAGCGCCTTAGATAGCGCAGCGGCAATCCCCACTTCAAACAAGATATTTTCATCTTTTTGATAGTTGAGTAAGTCGAGCATTTCATAGCTAAGGCTGAACATCTTGTCGGCATAGCGAAAAACTAACTCTCCAAGCTCGGTAGGCTCTAGCGAGCGTCCTACTCGTTTAAATAAGCTGCCCTTAAGGCTGGCTTCGAGTACGCGAATTTGACCGGTGACAGTTTGTGGGGTTAAGCATAACGCCTCGGCGGCTTTTGCTACGCTCCCCTTCTTCTGGATCATCCAAAAATAGTAAAGATGGTTATAGTTTAGATTTGCCATAGGTGGATCACCGTTGTAGTAAATAAAAACGAGGCAACTTATTCAGTTGCCTCGTTAGCTTTTTAAGTTTACTTAAGACGCTGACAGTCCATTAAATCAAACATTACTGCAGTTAAATCATCAGTAGTTTTAATCTCTCCGGCTGAGAACGACTCTGCTAATCCTGAAACGAGCGAATCGCGATCTGGGATTCGATCCTGACAAAATGCTCGGTTAGCTTCTTGAAAACGTTTACCCCCACGGTATTTAAGTGCGCGAGACTCATAACCATCAGTCTCTAATCGTTGACCTACTGCAGCCCCTTTGTACATTAAGGCTCCGTCAACAACACCTTCTAGATAGTTCTTGCATACGACACTATCGATATTTTGGTTGCAGCTCTCAACCTGTGTAGCTGTTGCTACTGAACTAAAGCCAAGACCAATAACTAATGCAAACAATCCTAATCTCATGCTTTCTCTCCTTTCTCAGGTAACACCTTCGACAACCAGAAGTAACCTATCGTTGCTGATGCTATTGACCCCAACAAAATCCCTAATCTTGCATAATCACCGTAGATCTGTCCCTCACCTATAAAGGCAAGCGAAGAGATAAACATTGACATAGTGAAGCCGATACCACACATCACGGCAACAGGTGTAATGTGCCTCCAGCCCATGCCTTCTGGTAAAACGGCCAACTTAAGTTTCACGGCAACAAAACTGAATAACATGATACCAAGCGGCTTACCCACTAATAAGCCCAGTGCAATACCTAGTGGCACTGGCGATAGCAGTGAACTCAAGCTCATGCCACTCAAATCAACGCCGGCATTAGCGAAAGCGAAGATTGGCAAAATAATGAAAGTACTCCATGGGTGTAGACTATGTTCTAGACTCTCAGATGGAGACGAGCCATCTTTTGCTCTAAGCGGAATACAGAATGCGATAATAACGCCAGCTAATGTCGCATGCACACCAGATTTAAGCACAGCTATCCAGAGGATAAGGCCGACAACACCATAGGGACCAAGCGCTGTTACGCCTTTACGGTTCAAACCTACCAATCCCAAAATAGCAATCGCAGCTACGACTAAACTAACTGTCGATAGATCGCTACTGTAGAACAGTGCAATGATAACAACTACCCCAAGGTCATCGATAATAGCCAATGCTAACAAGAACACTTTTAACGCGACCGGCACACGGCTTCCGAGTAACGCCATGATACCTAAAGCGAACGCGATATCTGTCGCAGCAGGAATGGCCCAGCCCACCTGAGTAAGTGGATCTGAATAGTTAAAAATCAGGTATACAGCGGCAGGGAAAACCATACCACCGATCGCCGCAAATGTAGGCAAAGATGCCTGAGCACGGCTAGATAATGCACCTTCGAGCAACTCTCTTTTTACTTCCAAGCCGATAAGCATGAAGAAAATTGCCATCAAGCCATCGTTGATCCAGTGAATAAGTGTCTTATCGATATCTAGGCTACCAACACGCACTTGCATTTCTGTTTCCAGAAAGCCTTGGTACATACCCGATAACGGTGAGTTTGCTAATAACATTGCAAGCACGACGGAAATCATCAATAAGATGCCGCCTGCCGATTCCTGGCTTAGAAAATTCCTAATTGCCCGTTCCATTTTTTACGCTCCATAAAATCTCAATACCGCGAGTGTAGCCGAATACGATAAACCTGAATAATCGTTTGCATCAGCCATAAACATCGGGATATCCGAAGTATTAAGTCTAGTCATAAGGAAAGTAAATATCAAACATGAGAAGAATAATCACGTTTTATAAGGTGGTAATAACAATAAAGCGTTATAGATCACACTTTTTAAGTTACTAAAACAAGATATCTATATTAGATAACAACTCAGCACAAGCATTTAACCATCAAAAATTAATAATTTACCCGACTCGAAAATAACGAGTAGTTGTTCATTTTGTAACCGAGTGAGAGTTCAATTAGAAGATAAGAGCAAGGTTTGTAACTAAGTGATGAAAATAGCACGGCTGCTAAAACACGCCTAAGAGGCGAGTTTTAGCATTAAAGGTTTCTTTTATATCATGAAGGGATATTACACAGAAAATGGATAACTGATGGCATCGTGATACTCATAACCAGTCACTTCAAAATCTTCCATTGTCACCCAAGTCTCAAGATCTTCTAATGACTTGATATCTGGGTTAATCACTAACTTTGGCGAAGCAAATGGTTCACGCTTGAGCTGCACATCTCGCATCAACTCCAATTGATCTTCATAGATATGGGCGTTAACAATTTTGTGGAATGCAGTTCCCGCTTTGTGCCCTGTAATTTGTGCCATTAAAGCCAAAAGCGTAAATACCTGAACCTGATTGAAGTTCAGCCCTAGTGGGACATCACACGAGCGCTGGAAGCTGGTTAAGTGCAAGGTATCACCTACTAAAGAGAAGTTATGGGTATGCATACACGGCCTTAAGCACCCCATATGAAACTCACCTGGGTTATAGAAGCTCAAGATCTCGCCTCTGTCGTCAACCCCTTTAGATAAGTCATCTACAATTTTACGCAACTGATCGATGCTACCACCATCAGGCTTACTCCAGCCACGGCCTTGAACACCGTATACACGGCCCATATCATCAACCCCCTTACGGTGAGGGTTGTTTAACCAGGCTTGGTTATCATTAGCGTTGGCATTCCATGTATTGCAGCCAATCTTTCTAAAATCGGCAGCGTTATCATAACCTCGGATATAACCTAATAATTCAGCGATAGCCGCTTTATAAAAACTCTTACGGGTGGTGATAAGGGGAAACTCATTTTTATCGACATGATAGACTAGATCAGCATTAATCACGGTAAGACAACGTTTACCGGTGCGGCTATTCTCAACCCATGTTCCTTCATCAATAATGCGCTGACAAAGATCTAAATACTGTTTCATGATTATCTACCTTTAAAAAAGAGTTGCTGAGCTTACTCTCAGCGCTAAACGCGGAAATACTACCAATAATTGCTCGGTAGAACATTATGCTAAAACAAGTTTCAAACCAACAAGGGCAAGGAATACCGCAAATAGCTTCTTTAACTTTGCAGTGGGCAATGTTGTAGCTGCCCTAGCCCCCACAGGTGCCATCAACATCGATGTCGATACGATGCCAATAAGTGCTGGCAGATAGATGTAGCCTAGAGTCCAATCGGGTAAGCTTGGGGCGTTCCAACCAGCCAAGGTGTAACCAATACTACCAAACAGAGCGATGAGTAACCCTGTGGCCGCAGAAAAACCCACAGCAAAACGCATCTGTAGGCCGCACCAAGTTAAAAACGGAACCAAGAGCACTCCACCACCGATCCCCATCAACGCCGCGATAACCGCAATGCATGTCGCGGCAAAAAATAAACTCATTGGCCCAGGCATAGATCTATTTGATTCGGCTTTAAATGGAAAAGCCATTTGCGCTGCCATTAAGATGACGAATAGCGCAAAAATCTGCTGCAGTGATTTAGCGGCTATCATCTCTGATATAAACCCTGAGCAAAGTGCACCTAACACAAAACCGGGCAACATAGACTTAAATAGCGGCCAAGGAATATTCTCTCGCTTATGATGAGCACGAGCTGATGAAAGAGAGGTAAGGATGATGGCAGCTAAAGAAGTGGCAATTGCCACATGGGGTAAACTATCTGACGCAATACCGGCTTGGGGAAGAATATGTAGCAACGCAGGAACCGCTATCAGGCCGCCGCCGATGCCCAAGAGCCCAGCCATAAAACCGATCCCCGCACCTAGAATAAGACAGATGCATAATATATATAGCCAGCTTTCCACAAACGCTACCTTTAGTTGTTATTATTTATCAAGCTTAAAGCAATCAAGATGCAGTTCATAGAGCATAAGCTCTTTTAACTTAATACTGACGCGAGTCCCTTTTGCTCACAGTATTGACCCACGAGCAACCTCACTTCTTCGCCACTATTCAGCTTTAACGCCTGCGCCAGTAACAGGTTCAGCTCTGTTTGGGAAACACGTCGTAAGAGGTAATTGATTCGAGCCAAGCTGGCTTGGTTCATACTTAGCTGATCGTAACCCATAGCGATGAGCAAAATTGCACCAATAGGTTCCCCCGCAAGCTCGCCGCAGACGCTAATCGGTAACTGATATTCGTTACATCGCTCTACTGCAAACTTAAGCGCTCTAAGCACTCCAGGGTGATAACTATCAAATAAGGGACTCACACTCGGGTTGTTACGATCGACCGCTAACAGATATTGCGTTAAATCGTTGGAGCCAACTGAGACAAAATCCACTCGTTTCGCGACTTCGTCGAGCTGATATAGGAGCACAGGGACTTCAAGCATTATGCCCACTTTAGGCATAGTAATTTTTTTGCCAAGTTCTGCGGTTAACTCCTGACAAGCTTGCTCCAGATAGATAAGCGCTAAATCGACCTCTTCGAGATTACTGACCATAGGTAGGAGTATATGTAACTGCTCCGAGCCAATCGCCGCTTGCAGCATCGCTCTCAACTGGATCAAAAACAGTTCAGGATGATCCAGTGATAAACGAATACCACGCCATCCTAAGAAGGGGTTATCTTCTATGATAGGAAAGTAATCGAGTGGCTTATCGCCGCCAACATCTAAGGTTCGCATCACGACAGGCTTATTGCCTGCCGCCTTTAAAACCTTGCGATAAATTTCAAGTTGCTCGATCTCACCGGGGAAACACTGTTTAATCATAAACAGGATCTCTGTGCGATAAAGCCCGATGCCGTCTGAGTCTGAGCCGGTTTCAGAATCTACGCTAGAAAGCAAACCACTGTTTATGTAGAGGTAAATACGCTTACCATCTTGAGTAACCGTTTTAAATGATAACTCTTGAGCATACTGCCTTTGCTGCTCTTCCTGTGCGGCAATTAAGCTTTGGTATTCTGACAGCACAATGGCGGACGGCTCAATAATCACTTGGCCACGATTGGCGTTAATGATAAGCAGGGACTGCTCGAGATTGGCACTTAAGATCCCATCAACGCCAATTATCGCAGGCACCCCCATGGCTCGAGCAAGAATAGACGCATGAGAGTTCGCGCCGCCAAACTCGGTCACTATGCCAGCAAGCTTCTGTCTAGGAAACTCTGCCAGCAATGTCGTACTCGCCTCTCGAGCAATCAGGATCACCGGCGTTTCAGGTTCTAAAAAGATTTTGTTGGGCTCGATTAACTGCCTCAGTACTCTTTGCCCTAAATCTCTGATATCACTAGCGCGCTCTTTCAGATAAAGATCGCTCATCGACTCAAAATGTTCGATATAGCGTTTTGATACGCGGCAAACTGCTGTTTCAGCGCACCAACCGGCTCTAACTTCTTTTATGTATTCGCCGCCTAAGCTTTCTTTCTCAAGCAGTAGCAACAAGGCGTTAAAAATAGACGCCGCTTCTTCATCTTTCTCTCTGTCGAAACGCTGTGACAACCCAACCAATAGATCTTTACAGCGACTCATAGCCTCTTGCAGACGCAGTTCTTCACCTGCCGCGGATTGAGTTTGTTGCTCGACTAAATCAAATGAAATCTGCCCGCCCAGCACTAACGCCTTTGCTATCGCAATCCCTTTTGATGCTTGGGTGCCGGTATAATAACGCTGCTGCAGGCTATCCCCACTCTTAACCTTATGGGTAAGCCCCTTAATCGCTACGGCGAGTTGCGCCGCAAGCGTCATAAGAAAAGCTTCTTCGCCTTCACTAAATTGTCGTGCTTGAACCTGCTGTACCACAATCACGCCAATCACAGATTTTTGGTAGACGATGGGCACAGCAAGAAAAGCGCTATAGGCTTCTTCTGCGACTTCGGGAAGTAATTTAAATCTAGGATGTGAAGCCGCATCGGCTAAGTTAATAGCCTCTTCTCTTTGGGCTACCAGCCCGACCAGGCCTTGGGTGACGGGGAGTTTGACACGATTAACAGCTGAAGGGTCTAAGCCATCTGTCGCAGATAGAATAAGCTGTTGCTCCTCTATAATATAGATAGAGCAACACTCAGTCATCATGGCTTGTTTGGTTCGCTTAACCAGCAACTCCAACGCGTATTGAAGGTCGCGTGCTGAAGCAACTGCTTGTGTGATATCTCTAAGTGTTTTGAGCACTAACGCAAACCTCCCTATTTAGCCTCTACGCATACCTCGTCTTCTGTTATTCGACTCTTTGACCTGTAAAGGTAGCGTAGTCGAAGCGAACTCTTTCATGACTTTTCGGTAAACATCTCTTTTAAAAGAAACGACTTGTCTTACTGGATACCAATAACTCACCCAACGCCAATCATCAAACTCTGGATGACCACTTGCGTTGAGATCTATGGCATTTTCGGCACTTTTCAATTGTAGCAAAAACCACTTCTGTTTTTGCCCTATACACACGGGTTTACTATCTTGTCTGATTAACCGCTTAGGTAGCCTATAGCGTAACCATGATCGCGTCGATGTTAGAATTTGCACATGTTCTGGCTTTAATCCTACTTCTTCATATAACTCACGATACATGGCTTCTTCTGCCGACTCTCCGTCGTCAACGCCACCCTGAGGAAATTGCCAGGAATGTTGGCCAAATCGTCTTGCCCACATAACCTGCCCAAAGCGATTACAGATAATGATGCCCACATTCGCGCGAAAGCCGTCACTATCAATCACATGGACTCCGAACTATTAACTATTAATCTTTTGATTGTTTCACAAAGCGTGTCCGGCGGCAAATATCTGTTACGTACAATCCTTTGGATAAATTACCATTAACAACAACCTTATCAACAGAACTACTGGCAGGTAAGGCATGATATCCACAGAAACTGTGGATATCTCTGTTAGAAACTCGGTTAAAGCCTAATAACTTGTCGCTTTAAGCTAAATTAACCAATTTAGAACTCATTGCAAAAAAACAATTAAACAGCTAAAAAACATATACTTGTACCACAACATCAAAATATACCGACCGAACAACAACGATAGTGTTCACTATTTGAACAGCAAAATTAAAACCATAAAAAGGATAAATGAACGAAAGGTGTTATTCACAAGTGCAATAGTTTTTCGTTAGAAAAAAGCCAAAAACCGCGAAAAAATTGCGTTGACAGATCACATTTATTGCAGTAGTCCAAGACCAAGTTGGAGTTATCCAACAAATCTGTGGATAACTATGTTGGAAAAAGAGGGAAAGAACTGGTGTAACTGTATAGTGAATCGATAATAGTTAGCACGCCGATAAAAGATCGCTCATAAATTCATTAACTTAGATAGGATAATTAAAGTTATCCTCAACAAAATGAATAGCTGTTCATTTTTTGTCCCAGTTTGATAAAAGCCCTTAATTAGGTAGAATTACGCCATGAAGAAATCACTCCACTCTCCAAATAGCATCGAAGAGTTAATGCTACGTGCTGAATCGATGGCGGGTTTGACCTTAGGACAGCTCGCTAATTACCACGAAATCCAAATCCCTAACGATCTAAAACGACATAAAGGTTGGGTTGGGCAGCTCATTGAACTCGAACTCGGTGCATTAGCAGGCTCAAAACCTGAGCAAGATTTTGCTCACCTAGGTATAGAGCTTAAAACCATACCGGTAAGTGGTCTCGGCAAGGTATTAGAAACTACCTACGTCACGGCGGCTCCGCTAACGAATATTCAAGGACTGACTTGGGAAGAAAGTGTTGTTTGCCATAAACTTCAACAAGTCCTGTGGATCCCTGTGCAAGGCGACAGAAATATACCGTTAGCTCAACGTCAAATCGGTTCGCCCATCTTATGGCAACCATCACCAGAAGAAAGTGCGTTACTTAAGCAAGACTGGGAAGAGATTATGGAGTTTATCTCTATGGGACAGGTCGATAAAGTGACCGCTCGTCACGGTGAAGTGTTGCAACTTCGCCCCAAAGCGGCAAATAGTCAGGTGCTCACCGATAGCATAGGTCGAGACGGTGAACTCACCCAAACCAATCCCAGAGGCTTCTATTTGAAGACGCAATTTACTCAGAGAATACTTTCACAGTTACTTTGAGTCGTTTTTTGGCCAAAACTCACACTCATTTGACTTAGATCACAAATACTGCTGGTAAAAGTAGGGGGTTATTCTATAAACTAGCGCCTCCTAAATTTATGTAGCATTTGGATCCCCTTAAATAGTGAAAGCACGTATACAAGCGAAGAAATTAACCTTTGCTATATTCGCATGGACTGCAGCCATGGCGGCTTTCGTATTTTTTAGATACGCACAAACGCCTGAATTGCCACAGTGGGCCATTGGTTCCGCTGATTTAGCCACGCTTTCTATTTACATGGGTCTTATTTTTGGCAGCCTTCATTGGATGTCGAACCTAATTGCAGACTTTAGTGCAATTAACCGCTTACCTTATGTTTTTTCAGTGATATTCAAAGGGCTGTTTTTATTGCTCGGTGCCACAACTCTGGCTTATATCACCCAATACCTCAACATGTGGGCCATTGAGAACCACATGACGACCTTGCGCCAAATGCTAACTGCGCACATTCTCTATAGCCCATCATTCCAAGCTTTGATTGTCTATTTGGTTGTGGTGCGTGTTGGCCTTGCTTTTATCGAGCAGATGGCGCTACTCGTTGGCCCAAGAGTGCTATTTAATATCGGGTTAGGTAAGTACCATAAACCAAGGTATGAGCAACGCTTATTCCTTTACCTCGATATGGTAGCATCTACCACGCATGCCGAATCTCTTGGTGATTATCGTTTTAGTCGTCTTATTCAAGACAGCTTTAGCCTACTCTCTGACACTGTCACCAATAACGAAGCTGAGATTTATCGTTATATGGGCGATGCTGTTTTAATCTATTGGCCACTTAAAGATGGTATTAAGGAAGATCGCTGCTTCAATATCTATCATGAGTTTAGCCAACAACTTAGCTGGCAAAGACAGTACTTCGAAGAGCAATACGGTTTTGTCCCTAAATTCAAAGCTGCGGCCCATTGCGGACAAGTCGTTGCGGCAGTGGTTGGCGTGCAAAAGCAAGAGATTAGCTTCTTCAGCGACGTATTGAATACACTAGCGAGATTACAAGATCAGTGTAACCCACTGGGTCAGCGAATGCTGATCTCTGGCTCTTTACAGTCAAGGCTCGACTACAGTGACTCCCAGTATAACCTCAACAGCTTAGGTCCTATTAAGCTTAAGGGGAAACAGCACTCTATCGAAGTTTTTGGTGTTACCCCAAAAAATGGTTAATAGTTAAAGACCAAGTACAGATAAAAAAAAAAGCCGATAATCATATCGGCTTTTTTTATCTTGTAACGCTAAAGATCGTCAGCTTGATCTAATAAGGTTTGGATCTCTAATCCCAGTGTCCTAAAGGTGAGAATTCTACTGGACGTTTGACGCCAAACTAAGCCTATATCGCGATAAGGGGTTTCCCCCGGCGGAGCCATAGTGGTTAGCTCTGTATTATTCAAAATGCCCGCATCAATCGCCATCTGAGGCAAGAAGGTGGTACCTAGCTTACAGTTCACCATCTGTACTAAGGTATGTAAGCTGGTTGCAGCAAACGGATTAATCTTAACGCTTTCGCCTAACTGACATGCCGTAATCGCATGACCGGTAATACAGTGCTCGGCTTGTAGTAGGAAAATACTTTCATCAGGCAGATCTTGATAATCGATTGGTTCATGGATCTCATCGGTCAAGTCTTTATGCACCACCATTTTAAATGGGTCTATACCCACCTTCATGCTGTGGAAGCCACTGGTATCCACAGGCAGTGCAAGTAACAGTAGATCAAGCTCACCTTTACCCAGTGCATCGATCAACCTATCAGTAGTATCTTCCTTTAAAAATAGCGTCAGTTCTGGATAAACCTGCTTACAGTGCTGAACGACATTACTCAGTAGGAATGGCGCTATCGTTGGAATACAACCTAAACGGATCTCCCCTGTCATCGGCTCTCCCTGATGCTTTACCAGCTCAACAAGATCATCGACATCGGTCAATAACTTGCGTGAACGCATTACCACCTCCTCACCTATAGCAGTGAAGATAAATGATTTGTGATCACGCTCAATTAACTGATGCCCCAACTGCTCTTCAAGATTTTGAATACCGCTAGACAAGGTCGACTGACTAACATGGCAGATTTTGGCGGCTCTATTGAAGTTCTGCTCTTGGTGCAAGTTCACTAAATAGAACAGATTCTTTAAACTGGGGAGATGTTTCATAAAATAGATTACCAGTGACATTATTTATCTAATAGCTCAATCTAACTCTACCATAAATAACTAGGTGAGCCTTGAAGTAACTTGGTTGGTTTGTGAACTGAATCAAAAATGTACAAGATAATCTGCTGCCGAAGCGCTATTCAAGATAAAAAAATAGCGCAGTGGGAGGCCCAAGCTGCGCTATTGAATACAGGAGTCGGTTTAATTAAACCTTAGACTCCAAATATTCTTTTAATTGCTGCAGATCTTTCGATGCATATTCAACAATCTCATTTAGCCATGTTTGATGCTCTTGTTCCCAGCTCGCTTCTTCGCCGTGCTGCAATAACTGAGCAAACTGTTGAATACGTTTAAGGCCCACAGAACCCGCTGCGCCCTTAAATTTATGCGCTTCACTGCAAAGTGTATCTTTATCACTCGCTTGCTGCGCACTGACTAAATTGCCTACGTATTCAGGCATAAGTTGTTCAAACAAAACGACGCTTTTAAGTAGCGTACCTGCACCAATTGCACTGCAGTATTGCTCCAGTGTATTAAGATCTAGGATTGAATCTAGCTCAGCTGCTGCCATTTAGGCACCTCTCAAAATATTGTCGTTTATACAAAAAATCAATTTTACCACATAATACCCGCTATAATCACGGGCGCAATAGCTAGTAATAGATGATAGTAAAATTACCGTTAATTTAACTTTTTAATAACAGTGAGTTACACAAACTCACTATAAGCCTCACGATTCACTAGCTAGTCGTGAATGTTTTTTACTCAACTATTGGTTCCACTGTTGCATTTTACGCTTAAAGGTAAGCTCCCTGCCCGCCTTTTGCTTTAAGATCGTCAACAATCGCGACTAATCCATTCCAGCGATATGCGCACCAATCAGGCGCTAACAACATAGGTTTTTTCGCGTAAGCCGTCACTCGGTGGAATATCACCTCTTTAGGCGTACGGCGGATCAACTCCCCTACACTAAAGGCATAAGTTTCAAGCTCAAGTAGACTCATCTTATTATTGCGCCATGCTCTGGCCATGGTGCTGCCTTCAACGATATGTAGCGGATGCAGCTTCAAGCCATCAACGCCGACGCTCAATACCTTGTCGAGCGTTTGCAGGTAATCCTCATGGGATTCACCTGGTAGCCCCAAGATTAAGTGAGTACAGACTTTTATGCCTAACTTGCGGGCACGGATAACCGTATCTTCATAAGCTGCGAAATCATGACCGCGATTGATCTTCTTTAGCGTTGCATCATTTGCCGACTGCAAACCTAATTCCAACCAGACATCTACCCTGTCATTTTGATAACCCACTAGCAGCTCAAGCACCTCATCGGGAACACAATCAGGGCGAGTACCTACACATAGGCCAACAATATCGCTATCTTGGATCGCCTCATCATATTTTTGCTTAAGGACCAAGTACTCATCATAAGTACTGGTATAAGCCTGAAAATAAGCGATGTACTTCGAAGACTTTGATGACAGGCGCTCTCGGCCTTGAGCTAGCTGCTCTTGGATAGACAACTCGGTCTTATGCTCATGGCTAAATGATGCCACGTTACAATAGGTACACCCCCCCTTGCCCAGCGTGCCATCACGATTCGGACAAGTAAACTTTGCATCAATTGTCAGCTTACGGATCCGCTCACCATATTTTTGTTTGCACACACCACCAAAGGTATTAACGTAACTATCCAGTCCCAACTGCACTATCATCCAAGCCAAAAAATTTGCGCTATTTTAACCAGTTCTAAAAAACATTAATTAGCGCTAGCTCAAATAACCGTAATACCGCACAGATAGATAAGTCGAGATTGAGCAGCCAACTCTTACGGTTACTAGTGCATAAATACCCACAAGCAAAAGTGATTATCATTTCACTGTATCTGCAATAAAAATCACTTTACTGAAAACAGTTATAATCCACCGACTTGTTACAACAAAGTGAACAAACAAAATCGCGAAATTTAAAATACTTTTTATTCATAAGGTTATACAAGCAGTTTTACAGTTTACGTTAAGGTAAAGCTGTTAACACCTGCGTATAAAACAACACAAGCCAGTTACTTTTTATGCAATAATTTGGTTTGACCTTTAATACTCTTGGGGTTAATTTGATTGATTCGGGTGCATATCTATAGATTTTTTGCTTTATTTCCCGAGTAGTATCAGTCGAGGTTAGGGAGTGTAGTAATGAGCTTATATCATCCAAGTTTTGAGCGGGACAATTGTGGGTTTGGATTAATCGCCCAGATGGACGGTGAACCGAGTCACCGAATTGTACGTACCGCGATCCACGGCCTAGACCGAATGAAGCATCGTGGTGGTATTGCTGCAGATGGCCGAACTGGCGATGGCTGTGGTCTATTAATGCAATTGCCAATAAACTTCTTTAAAGCGATTGCCGAAGAAAATGACTGGCACCTTAGCCGCCGCTTCGCTGTGGGTATGCTGTTCCTCAGTCAAGATGCCATTTTAGCGTCGCAAGCCAAGCTGCTAATAGAACAAGAACTGCAAAAAGAGACCTTAAGTGTTGCGGGCTGGCGAGATGTGCCAGTAAACGCAGATGTACTCGGACCTATAGGTAAGGCCAGCCAACCACAGATAGTACAAGTATTGATTAATGCGCCTATAGGCTGGCGAGAAAAAGACTTAGAGCGCCGCCTATATATGGCAAGACGACGGGTCGAACAGCAACTCACTCACGATAAAGACTTCTACGTTGCCAGTCTTTCAGGGCAAGTCATCGTTTATAAAGGGCTGATGATGCCTGCGGATCTCCCCGCTTTCTATAGCGATTTAGCAGACATCCGCTTACAGAGTTCAATCTGCTTATTCCACCAGCGCTTCTCAACCAATACGTCACCTAAGTGGCCACTAGCCCAGCCATTGAGATATCTGGCCCATAATGGTGAGATCAACACCATCACCTGTAACCGTCAGTGGGCAAGAGCTCGTGCCTACAAGTTCACCGCGCCATTATTAGCAGACTTACAGCAAGCCGCTCCTTTCGTAAATGAGACGGGTTCAGACTCTTCATCCCTCGATAATATGCTGGATATGTTACTCGCTGGCGGAATGGATCTTTACCGAGCCATGCGTCTACTTATTCCACCAGCATGGCAGAGTAATCCAGAGATGGATGAAGAGTTAAAAGCTTTCTATGACTTTAACTCCATGCACATGGAACCGTGGGATGGCCCAGCAGGTATCGTGATGACCAATGGTCGCCATGCCGCCTGCGCCGTTGACCGTAATGGTCTACGTCCTTCACGCTACGTGATCACCAAAGACCGGATATTAACCTTAGGTTCAGAGGTGGGTATTTGGGACTATGGCCCCGATGAGGTCATTGAAAAAGGCCGTGTCGGCCCTGGTGAATTATTGGTTCTAGACACCTTAAATGGTCAACTTTACTCCTCGTTTGAAATTGATAATGACCTTAAGCGTCGTCACCCATACAAGGAGTGGATGGCTAAAAACAGTAAGGTGCTTAAGCCTGCTGAAGAGTTTGGTCCAAATGAACAAGGCAAACGCGAGTTTGATGAAGCACAACTACTGCAATACCAAAAGCATTTTGGCTACTCACGAGAAGAGCTTGAGCAGGTTATCTGGGTTCTAGCTCAAAAGGGTGAAGAGGCCACTGGCTCCATGGGTGATGACACCCCTATGGCTGTATTGTCGAAAAAGTCTCGCACCATCTATGACTACTTCCGTCAAAAGTTTGCTCAGGTCACCAATCCACCTATCGATCCGCTCCGTGAAAAACACGTAATGTCACTAACCACCTGTGCGGGCCGCGAGCAGAATCTATTTAACGAAACCACGGGTCATGCTTATCGCGTAATGTTTAACTCACCTGTGTTGCTATTTAGTGATTTCAATCAGCTGATGGCACTCGATAGCACCTACTATCGCGCCAACACGGTCGATTTGAATTATGATCTCAGTGAAGGCTTAGAGGCCGCCATAAAACGCATTTGCGATGAAGCCGAGCGATTGGCTCGCTCTGGTACTACACTGCTGGTGCTATCAGATCGCGCAACGGCGAAGTCAAAGCAAGTGATCCCAGCGGCAATGGCCGTGGGCGCAGTGCAGCAGGTATTAGTTGATAATAGCCTGCGCTGTGATACCAACATCATAGTAGAAACCGCATCGGCAAGAGACCCGCATCATTTCGCCGTGCTGCTCGGGTTCGGCGCCACCGCAATCTACCCATACCTTGTCTATGAGTGCATCTCAGATCTCGCCCAGCGAAATGGTGTCGAAAATACCCGCGATCTGATGTTGAACTTCCGCTACGGTATCGACAAAGGGCTACGTAAGATCATGTCTAAGATGGGCATTAGTACTGTCGCATCTTATCGCTGTAGCCAGCAGTTTGAAGTCGTAGGCCTTGCAGATGAAGTGGTTAAGCTTTGCTTTAACGGTGTGATTAGCCGTATTCAAGGTGCGAGCTTTGAATTGATTGAGAAAGACCAGCAACTGTTACACAAGAGTGCCTTTAGAGCTCATCAGCAACTGCCCCAAGGCGGCCTACTCAAATACGTAGAGGGCGGTGAATATCACTGCTTTAATCCCGATGTGGTCAACACCTTACAATCAAGCCTCAAGGAGCAAAACTACGAGACATACAAGCGTTTCGCCGAGCTTGTGGATGACCGTCCGATTGCTACTTTACGTGATTTAATCCAAGTCAAAGGCGAGCTAGCCCCAGTTGAACTCGAACGGGTCGAGGCGGCGAAAACCCTCTACCCTCGTTTCGATAGTGCGGCAATGAGTATCGGCGCCCTGAGCCCCGAGGCTCACGAGGCGCTCGCCGTTGCCATGAACCGCCTTGGCGGCCGCTCCAACTCAGGTGAAGGTGGTGAAGACCCACGCCGTTTTGGTACCGAAGGTAACTCAGCTATCAAGCAGATCGCATCGGGGCGTTTCGGCGTCACCGCACACTATCTAGTTAACGCTGAAGTACTACAGATTAAGGTCGCTCAAGGCGCAAAACCCGGTGAAGGCGGTCAGCTTCCCGGCGATAAGGTCAGTGTAGAAATTGCCGCACTGCGTAATGCAAGGCCGGGGGTCACTCTAATTTCACCACCACCCCATCATGATATCTACTCCATCGAAGATTTAGCTCAGCTAATTTTTGACTTAAAGCAGATCAACCCCAAGGCACTTGTGTCTGTCAAACTGGTCTCTGAACCAGGAGTCGGTACTATCGCCACAGGTGTTGCCAAAGCTTACGCCGATATGATCACCATATCCGGCTATGACGGGGGCACGGGAGCAAGCCCAATCACTTCAGTAAAATATGCTGGTAGCCCTTGGGAACTTGGACTTGCCGAGGTACATCAAGCTTTAGTTGCTAATGGTCTGCGCCATAAGATCAGGTTACAAGTCGATGGCGGCCTAAAAACCGGTAAAGACGTTATCAAAGCGGCGCTACTGGGCGCCGAGAGCTTTGGTTTCGGAACCGTGCCTATGATTGCACTAGGTTGTAAGTACCTACGTATTTGCCATCTAAATAACTGTGCCACTGGGGTCGCCACCCAAAACCAAACCCTACGTAATGAACATTATCACGGCCTACCAGAGCGGGTGATGACCTACTTTGAGTTTGTCGCTCGAGAGATCCGAGAGCAGATGGCAGCCCTTGGCGTCACGGAGTTTGAACAGCTAATAGGTCGTAGCGACTGGTTAACAAGCATTGAAGGTGAAACGGCTAAGCAGCAAAGCCTCGACTTAGCGCCAATCCTATATCGCCCAGAAGTACCAGAAAGCTCTGCAGTCACCTGGCGTGAAATTAACCAGCCATCAGATAAGGGGCTGTTAAACCAGCGTCTCGTTGAGGACTGCAAAGAAGCAATTAAAGCGGGTGAGTCGATTTGCGAGATGTTTAATATCAACAATACCGACCGCTCTGTGGGTGCTAGCCTTTCCGGTTATATTGCCACCCACGTTGGCCGCGATGGTGCCAAGGCGCCTATCACCTTGAAGTTTAACGGCAGCGCTGGCCAAAGCTTTGGCGTATGGAATGCTCCCGGCCTCGAGCTGATGCTCTGCGGTGATGCCAATGACTATGTGGGTAAAGGTATGTCTGGCGGTAAGATCTGTGTCTACCCACCGCTTGGAAGCCCCTTTAGGAGCGAGCGCTCGTCTATTTTAGGTAACACCTGTTTATACGGTGCATCCGGCGGTAAGCTATTCGCATCGGGGAAAGCCGGTGAGCGCTTCGCCGTGCGTAACTCAGGTGCCATCGCCGTTGTTGAGGGCTTAGGTGATAACGGCTGTGAATATATGACAGGCGGTATCGTTGTAGTACTCGGTAAGACTGGAGTTAACTTCGGTGCAGGTATGACTGGCGGCTTCGCCTATGTATTTGACCAATTTGGCCGCTTCAATCGCCGTGTCAATACTGAGATGGTCGACACCCATAAAGTCCAATCGCCCATTCAGCAACGACATCTTCGCGATTTGATTGAACAACATGTCAAAGAGACTAACAGTGAACATGCCAAGATGATCTTAAGCGATTTCGAGAACTGGCTAGATTGCTTCATCTTAGTAAAACCTAAAAATGTTGAGCTAAGCGATCTGTTGAAGTTAGAGCAATCAGAACCTGCAATAGCAGTTAAAGCGGGGTAACACAAAATGAGCAATGATTTTCAGTTTCTTGAAGTTGGCCGTAAAGACCCGACTAAACACGCCGCCAAGCAACGAGCGACGCAGTTTATTGAGATCTATCAGCCTTTTGCACAACCTCAGGTGAGTGAGCAGGCCGATCGCTGTTTGGACTGTGGTAATCCCTATTGTGAATGGAAGTGTCCACTGCATAACTACATCCCTAATTGGCTTAAACTGGCCAAACAGGGCCGTATAATGGAAGCGGCAGATTTAGTGCATGAAACCAATACCCTGCCAGAGATCTGTGGTCGCGTTTGCCCACAAGACAGATTGTGTGAAGGTGCCTGTACCCTCAACGATGAGTTTGGTGCGGTAACCATAGGTAATGTCGAAAAATACATTACCGATACCGCCATCTCACAGGGCTGGCGTCCAGATATGTCTAAAGTAACTTCCCGTAAAGAGCGCGTCGCTATTGTTGGCGCAGGGCCTGCGGGGCTCGGCTGCGCCGATATCTTAGCCCGCAACGGCGTCAAAGCCGTAGTCTATGACAAAAACCCACAGATAGGTGGCCTGCTCACCTACGGTATTCCCTCATTTAAACTCGATAAAGAGGTGATGCAAGTTCGCCGTACCGTGCTAGAAGGCATGGGGATTGAGTTTAAGCTTGGGGTTACCGTTGGCAAGGATATCGATTTTAAAGAGTTAATCGAGCAGTATGATGCCGTATTCCTCGGCATGGGCACCTATACCGCGATGAAGGCTAACCTTCCCGGCGAAGATGCGCAGGGAGTTCATCAGGCACTGCCCTACCTTATAGGTAACACCCATAACGTAATGGGCACCGAGTGCCTTGATAACCCTTACCTCAGCCTTAAAGGAAAGCGTGTTGTGGTCCTCGGCGGGGGGGATACCGCCATGGACTGCGTGCGTACCGCGGTGCGTCAAGGCGCGACTCAAGTGACCTGCGCCTATCGCCGCGATGAGGAGAATATGCCGGGCTCACGCCGAGAGGTGCAAAATGCCCGTGAAGAGGGAGTCGAGTTTCTGTTTAACCGCCAACCAACGGCAATCAAAACTATCGGTGGTAAGGTAGTGGGCATCGAGTGTATCGAGACTCAATTAGGTGAAGCCGACGAAAGCGGCCGCCGTCGCCCTGAGCCGATAGCGGGTAGCGAACAAGTACTTGACACCGATGCGCTTATCATCGCCTTTGGTTTCCAACCCAGTCCTGCAAATTGGTTAGCAGATCACAATATAGAGCTCAATGAATGGGGCTTAGTGAAAGCGCCAAAGCTGGCCGACAATCCCTTTCAAACCAGTAACCCTAAGGTGTTTGCTGGCGGCGATATGGTGCGCGGTTCAGACCTTGTGGTTACTGCCATTGCAGAAGGCCGTGTTGCGGCCATGGGCATTTTGAATTACTTCGAAGACTAATATTTTAAGAACGCTTTAACAGCTGTTTTTAAAGACGTTTTTAAAAGAGATTTATAGAAAGTTTGCTTGTGATTGTGCGCTCCCAATGGAGCGCTTTTTTTGGCAGTGATATTGTTGGTTCTTCTCCTTTTATACCAATTCCACTCCCCAACCACCGACTCCCCGCCACAACCAAAGCTTAATATCAGCCCTTTAAAAGGCGAATAGCAGCTAATATCGTTAACCGCCGTCCTGCACTCTCAGGAACTTAAACTAAGTCATTTTGATAAAGATTACAGCTAAAACTAATTTTCACCCCAAATTTTTTTACGGCTCACTTAACCGCCCTGAACAAAATTAAAGCAGAGCTTTTACCCTTAAATAAACAACAACTTGCAAGCAGCCCACACCTGCCACGATTTGCAAAATCAAAACCACGACACGCATCACACTTTTAGATAAAGGTTGATCGTTATAGCTCTAACCATTAGAGTTGTTATTAATTGAACGCTCAATCAACAATAAATAAAACAAAATAATAATAAAAATAACACCAAAAATAACATTCAATCTCTGTACTCAGGAATTTGCTCTTTATGCCGCGCCCGCCAATGAAAACCGTTCGACAGCAACAACTCATCGAAGCCACTCTTGTTTCTGTTGAGCGCCACGGTTTACACAACACCACCATCAATACCATTAGCGGTTTAGCCGGTTTATCATCAGGGCTCATCAGTCATTACTTCGGTGGCAAACAAGGCCTCATTGAAGCAACGCAAAAATACCTATTAGAACAACTTAAACAAGCATTACTCAGCCGCACCTCAGGTAAGACGATGCTTCCGTTAGAAAGGCTACATGCCATTGTAGAAGCCAACTTTACTGAGCTACAACGCTCGAGGCCCGCAACAAAAACCTGGTTAAGCTTTTGGTCACAAGCCATGCATGAGCAAGGCCTTGCCAGACTCCAGCACATCAATAGCCAACGTTTATATAGCAACCTTCTGTTCTCTTTCAAAAAACTACTTCCGCATTCTCAAGCCATTATCGCAGCCAAGCAGACCGCAGCGATGATCGATGGTTTCTGGCTGCGCAGTGCCTTAAGCCCTGCACCAGAGAAAGAGTTCCAGCAGGCTCAAATTCTATCTAAAGCCTTTATCGAGGCAGTGATCATGCAGTACGGAGAAACCCGATGTCACTAGTCGTTTACCCCAATTATATCCACGGCAAAGCCCTCAGAAATACCACAGGTGAAACCTTCGAAGTTATCAATCCAGCCAATGGAGAAGTGAGCTATTTAGTCGAAGTCGCCGATGAAAAAATTCAACAAGCCGCCATCGAGAGTGCTAAAGCCGGTTTTGCAACTTGGTCGAAGATGACCGCGATGGAGCGAAGCCGCATTCTACTTAAAGCCGTGGCTCTGCTGCGTGAGCGCAACGATGAGCTGGCAGCCATCGAAGTACAAGACACGGGTAAGCCTTGGCAGGAAGCCTCAGTGGTCGATGTTGTCACAGGCGCAGACTCAATCGAGTTTTTCGCAGGCCTTGCGCCAAGTATCGAAGGCAACCAACAAACCGTGGGCGATGACTTTTACTATACCCGCCGTGAACCTTTGGGGATCTGCGCCGGCATTGGCGCCTGGAACTATCCGTTACAGATCGCTTGCTGGAAATCAGCTCCGGCTCTGGCTTGCGGTAATGTGATGATCTTCAAGCCATCGGAAGAGACGCCCTTAGGCGCAGTAAAGCTGGCTGAGATCTTTACCGAAGCGGGTCTGCCAGACGGTGTGTTTAACGTCGTTCAAGGAGATGGTCGAGTCGGCGCTTGGCTAACCAATAATGATGAGATTGCTAAAGTCTCGTTCACCGGCGAAGTCGGTACAGGCAAGAAAGTGATGGCCGCGGCGGCAGGTTCGCTCAAAGAGGTCACCATGGAGCTAGGCGGCAAATCTCCGTTAATCATCTTCGATGACGCCGATATCGATAACGCGATCTCGGCGGCTATGTTGGGCAACTTCTACACCCAGGGTGAGATCTGCACTAACGGTACTCGGGTATTTGTGCAACAAGCTATCTATCCGCAATTTATCGAAAAACTAGTGAGCCGCACTCAAAACAATATCGTCTGCGGCGACCCTATGGATCCTGAAACAAATTTTGGCGCGCTGATCTCTAAGGCTCACCAAGACAAGGTGCTGAGCTATATCGAGATAGGTAAGAAAGAAGGCGCCGAACTACTCATTGGTGGTCATGCCCTAAAGCCCGAAAATAGCCCAAATGGTTACTTCGTCGCGCCAACCGTCTTTGGCAACTGCGTTGACGAGATGACACTGAGCAAAGAGGAGATCTTTGGCCCTGTGATGTCGGTATTGCCCTTTAGTGATGAAGAGGAAGTCATTCGCCGCGCCAACGATACTCGCTTAGGTCTAGCAGCTGGCGTATTTACCCAAGACATCAGCCGCGCGCACCGAGTTATTCATCAGATGCAGGCCGGTATTTGCTGGATCAACGCCTATGGCGCCTCACCTGCAGAAATGCCGGTTGGTGGCTACAAGATGTCTGGCATTGGCCGAGAAAACGGCTCTGAGACCCTAAAAGCTTATACCCAAATCAAAGCCGTATACGTAGGTATGCAGCCGCTTGAAAGTCCATTTTAAGGAGCTGACATGACCACAACTCATCCTCAATACGACTATATTATCGTTGGTGCTGGTAGCGCAGGCTGCGTGCTAGCTAACCGTTTATCGGCCGACTCGAATAATCGGGTGTTACTGCTTGAAACAGGTGGCAGCGACAGAAGCATCTTTATTCAGATGCCCACTGCACTCTCGATCCCCATGAATACTAAGAAGTACGCTTGGCAATTTGAAACCGAAGCCGAGCCTTACCTCGATAACCGCCGTATGCACTGCCCACGAGGCAAGGTGTTAGGCGGCTCATCATCGATTAACGGCATGGTGTATGTACGTGGCCATGCTCGTGATTTCGATGAGTGGCAAGAGCACGGAGCAAAGAACTGGGATTACGCCCACTGTCTGCCCTACTTCAAGAAAGCCGAAGACTGGGCATTTGGCGAAGATGATTATCGCTCAGTTGACGGCCCGCTTGGCGTCAACAACGGCAACCAGATGAAAAACCCGCTGTATAAGGCATTTGTTGCCGCTGGCGTCGATGCTGGCTACTTAGCCACTGACGACTATAACGGTGCCCAGCAAGAGGGGTTTGGCCCGATGCACATGACGGTTAAGAATGGCGTGCGCTGGTCTACGGCTAACGCCTACCTAAGACCAGCCATGAAACGTGACAACTTAACCGTTATCACTCACGCTCAAGTGCACAAGGTGTTGTTTTCAACCAAGCAAGGTGAAGCTAACAAAGCCGTAGGTGTGCACTTTGAGCGTAAAGGTAAGATATTAGAGGTTAATGCCAACAAAGAGGTGGTGTTATCGGCAGGCTCGATTGGCTCGCCGCATATTCTGCAGCTCTCCGGTGTTGGCGCAGCGGATACCCTGGCCAAGGCTGGCATCGAGCAAATACATGAACTGCCTGGCGTGGGGGAGAACCTACAAGATCACCTCGAGTTTTACTTCCAGTTTAAGTGTCTCAAGCCTATTTCTCTTAACGGCAAACTAGACCCGCTGAATAAACTATTCATAGGTACTCGCTGGATCTTAAACAAATCAGGCCTAGGCGCGACCAATCACTTCGAATCTTGCGGCTTTATTCGCTCAAAGGCTGGGCTAGAATGGCCTGATCTGCAATACCACTTCTTACCAGCAGCAATGCGTTATGACGGCAAAGAGGCCTTTGCAGGCCATGGTTTCCAGGTACATATCGGCCATAACAAGCCTAAGAGTCGCGGCAGTGTCAAAGTGGTCTCTAATGATCCTAAGCAGGCACCTAGCATTCTATTTAACTACCTGTCTCATCAGGACGATATCGAAGGTTTCCGTGCCTGTGTTCGCTTAACACGAGAGATAATCAATCAGCCCGCGCTAGATGAATTCCGCGGCGAAGAGATCCAGCCCGGCATAGCAGTACAGACCGATGACCAGATTGATAGTTTCGTAAGAAGCGCGGTTGAGAGTGCTTACCACCCCTCTTGCACCTGCAAGATGGGAGAAGATGGGATGGCCGTAGTGGACTCAGAAACGCGAGTACATGGGATACAGGGACTTAGGGTGGTCGACTCCTCTATTTTCCCGACCATTCCAAACGGTAACCTTAACTCGCCAACCATCATGTTGGCCGAGCGTGCAGCCGACTTAATTTTAGGCCATACGCCACTCGCGCCAAGTGCAGCCGAAGTGGTTGTGAGTCAGGATTGGCAACAGCAACAAAGGCAACGACCACCAGCAAGATAATCGCTTCGGCTTAGCTCATGTTCTCGCGCAGCGCTGACACTGAGACTGAAACTAAGAGCATGGACTAAGCCTAGCCCACCACAAACGAGATGAAGATGTTCGGCAATCCTTCTGCCGCCTCTTCAAACTGTTTACGTATAGGCTCTGCCAGCCTAAGCCATTACGGCTAAATGGCATTAATCGCCACGTTTAATTTATCAAACCTTAGCTGATGTGAAAACGGCAATTAAGGCTTGAGGGATTTTTGCGGCCAAAATTTGGCTAAAAGCGGGCATAACGATAATAAAAACAAGGACTAAACCATGTTTAATAATGATAAGTCAGGAGTTCAATAATGACTACCTGGCTAACTATAGGGATATTATTTACTTTCGCCGCCATTGCCTTCGTGATCTATCGCTGGGGTAACGTCAAGTGTATCGGTGTCACGCCGGTGCGCACCTTTACCTTTATCGCCATCCTGTTTACCTCGGGTCTGGATGTTGGCTTAATCATGTTCCCGCTAACGGAGTTCGGAGGCTACGCAGACTTAAGCGCAAGCCCTGAGTATGGCTTTACCAATCCGTTGGCAATTGAGTTTGGCTTCTGGGCATTTTTAATCTGGGCATTTTACTTCTTAACTTGCTTCTATTTTTGTGTCATCGAGCCAAGAGTGAAGTTCTTCGAGATCCCAGTGATCAAGTTTATTAATAACTTAGTGATTATCGGTACCTGTGCCTTTACCGCTTACCTGCTATTGACCAACTTACCTTGGTACCTGCCAGAGATGGGTGATGGCGAGTCAGTAGTAAGCAGCTTCTATCTGATGGTATTCGTGATTATCGCGGCTGCAGTCTACTCCAGTACTAGCATACGTTATGTGCGTATTCTTAGCTTAGCCAGCACTTGGTTATTCTTAGGTCTTATCGTGTTGATGTGGGCTGGTGCATTTATGTCAAAAGAGTCGGCTGTGGGCGAGTTTGTTAACACCTTCGCCTTGATTGGCGACTACTTTGGCAATATTCACCACTTCGTCCTACCAATGAACGATTACCACGAATTCTACCTCTTCTGGTGGTTTGCTTGGAGCATCATGATTGGTCAGTTCACCTCTCGTTTTGTCGGCGGCATGAAAACCTATCAAGTACTGATTGCCATGATGGTGTTCCCATCACTGCCAATCGCCGTCTGGTTCACCGTGCTTTACTACTACAGCGCCAATGAGATCGCCACGACTGGCTTCTACAATCTTGCCATGGTGTTTGTGGGGATCACCTTCGTAGTCAACTCGCTCGACTCGTTAATTCGCCTGTACACCGACAATCTAAACCTGACTGTTGAGCGCTTCGGTAAGACTAAATACATCATAGGCAATCTCGCCTTGATGAGCGGCCTCACCCTGTTATTCCAACTTAACTTCTTGGAGATCCAGTGGGTTGGCGCACTGGCTATTGGCCTAATCTTAGGCTGCTTTGGCTACATTTTAGCGACGAAATACAAGAAGGTGGCGGCGATTGAGCGCTCACCAACAGAAAACAAAATCGACTTTAGCAAAATTGAATTAGCTAACTAAAAAGAAAAAGGGAAATGATGAAAACAACAATTAAAAATCTTGCGCTACTGAGTCTAATCGCATTGCCAACAACGACAATGGCTAACGTGAGCTCAACCGTGACTGCAACCTCTGATTATACCTTTAACGGTGTGAGCCAAACAGATAACGGTCCTGCGCTGCAGGCAAGCCTAGATTACGCCGCCGATGCTGGTTGGTATGTGGGTACTTGGGCATCAAACGTGGATTACGGCTCAGGTGATGACACTTGGTTAGAGCTGGATTTTTACGGCGGTATCTTCTACCAGCTAAGCGAAAGCGTGTCAGTAGATGCCGGTATCGCTTACTACACTTATCATGGTGATTCGTTCTCAGACGAATATCAGTACCCAGAGGTGTACACTAAATTTGGTTACGGTTCACCTGTTGGCCAAACAGAGCTCAACTTCTGGTACACCTGGGATTACTTCGGTGTAGATGCGGGTCATTACATCTTAATGGCAGCGCACACATTTACCATCACCGAGGGGCATGAAATCCGTATCAGCTTTGACCGTTCGACTTCTACCGATGAGAACAAATGGTCTTGGGATGGCGACAAAGCCTATAACCATTATCGCGCAGAATACATGACAAGCTGGAAAGGCTTTGACTTTAACCTAGCCGTTGAAGATACCAGCATGGACATAGATACCGCTGACACTCGCGCTGTACTATCGGTAGCAAGAACCTTTAACTTCTAAAGTACTTCTTATACCTCTAGTACCTAGCGCCGCCAAGTCGCAAGTGCAAGCTTGCGCCTTATATAAATTGTGCGGTATAACGCTCAAGCGTTGTACCGCACTTTTGTAAGCGCAGGCCATCACCACACAGATATTAGCTCACAGCTCAAGAGCATCGGCAAAAGCCTTTTGGCTAAGGACAACAGATGGAAAAATATGAACAGCTATTGATTTCACTGCGCCGAGTGATCCGAGCTATCGACATCCATTCTCGCCAGCTCAACAAGCAGTCAGGCCTTACTGGACCGCAGTTGATGGTAATGCACAGTATCGAGCAACTTGAGTCACCGCTGGCAAAAGAGGTCGCCAAAGAAGTTGCCTTAAGCCCCGCCACTGTTACTACCATTATCGACAGGCTAGAGAGTCGCGAGTTAGTCATAAGAACCCGCAGCGAAACCGATAAGCGTAAGGTACACCTATCATTGAGTGAAAATGGCCAAGCCCTGCTCAGTGATTCTCCTAAGCCACTGCAAGAACACTTTATCACCCGCTATCAAAATCTTGAACAGTGGGAGCAGAGCCAACTGTTATCGTCAGTTGAGCGCATCGCTGCCATGATGGACGCCGAAGAGCTCGATGCCGCGCCAGTACTCTTGGTAGGACAAATTCAAGCCGATTAAGTGTTGTATCTTTAAAGTTGCTTACTCATAAAGCTGCTGTAGGGATCCTGCTGGTAATCAGCAAATGGTTCACTCTCTTTAAAGCCAAACTGCTCATAGAGTTTACGGGCTGGAATAAAGGCTTTCATAGAGCCAGTCTCAAGGCTAAGCCTCTGATAACCCCGTGATCTTGCCTCAGCAATGATGTGGGCTAATAGTTGTTGGGCAACGCCTTGACGTAAAAAGTCAGTGGATGTGCGCATCGACTTAATTTCACCGTGGGTACTATCTAACTGCTTTAGCGCACCGCAGCCAGCAAGTTCATCTTCGCTCCATAGGCTCCAGAAGGTAACATGGTCAGCCTCCAGCCCAGACACATCGAGCGCATGCACACTCTCTAGCGGCGAATGGCTGCACATATCTTCATGGTGTTCTTTTAATAGCGCCAGCACCTTGTCGTCACGGATTAAGCCTAGTTTGATTTGCATTTTTCTCTCGATCTCAATCTAACTTTCATACTCGCCATGGAGGATTCAATCGGTTCTCGCCCGCCCAATAGAGCTTAATCTTGTTGCCCGATGGGTCGTGCAGTATCGCCTCACGCCAAAGGTAGGCATGATCCGTCGGTTCTTGGTCAAACTCAATGCCCGCTTGTTTCAGCGAACTCACCCACTCATCGAGCTTCTCATGTTCAAAATAGATGATGGCGCCGCAACCTTTTCCAACAGTCTTGCCAGCCTCATCCTCTAGAGAGAGCGAAAAAGTGGCATCTCCAACGGGGCATTCGAAGCGCGCATAGTGCGGCGTATCGACTATCAGTATAAAGCCTAAGGTTAAATAGAACTGTACCGCTTGGGGCATATCGCATACGGGCAAAGTCACTTGATTTAGATTCACGCAACCTCCTTGTAATCGAATTGAAAAATCATTTTAGTCTTTTGATTTTTTTTACTCAAAAAGATGATTCAGGTGTTAACAACATCAGATCTTAGCAAAGAGAATACTTTTAAGTCGTGGTAAGCACCTTTCCAATAACCATGCTCTCTTAAAATACCGTCACACTTAAAACCTAGCTTTTTCAATACAGTTTCCGAACCATGGTTACCCATCATGGTATAAGCTTCGATCTTATTGACATGTTTAGGGCACTGCTCAGAAAATGAAAATTCGATAAGTTTAGCGATCGCCTCGGTTGCATAGCCCTTGCCCCAATACGCTTTAAAGAACTCATATCCAATAACGGCAACGTGGTTACTGCATTCAAAGCGATTAATTCCACATCCCCCCAGAAGCTTATGGGTGATTTTATCGCGAATCGCCCATCGAATCCCCTCACATTGCTCATAGCGCTTAGCATCATTATTGATTAACTCGATCGCTTGTGCTTCATGACTAAAATCTAAATCATAAAACTGGATCACTTCGGGGTCTGAAAACATCTCGAAAAGCAGTTTTGAATCAGCTAGCACTTGCTGGTTTAACACTAGCCTTTCGGTCTCTAATTGGGGAAATGCTGACATATTTCGCTAAATTCCTTTTTCCAAGCAAGATGGAAATGATTAACTACGATGAACCTTATTAACCTACCACTGTGATCAAAGTGAAACAATCTAGACGCTATCTCTCATCTTAACTCTATGGCTTTTTCACTAACGCTAAGCACCGTGGTATATTAGCGCCCATATTCATTCAGGTAGTTAAAAAGGTCATTAAATGAAAATCGGTATTATTGGCGCTATGGAGCCAGAAGTTGCGCATTTAGTTGAGTCGATGGAAAACCCAAGCTCTACAACCATCGCCGGTATCGAGTTTGTTGCAGGTCAACTTGCGGGTAAAGAGGTTATTGTCACTCGCTCTGGTATTGGTAAAGTGACTGCTAGTATTGCAACTACGCTACTTATCGAAAAGTATGCGCCTGATGCGATTATCAACACAGGCTCTGCTGGCGGTTTTGCCGATGAGCTAGCCATTGGCGATATCGTAATTTCATCTGAAGTACGTCACCACGATGTAGACGTGACAGCTTTCGGTTATGAGATTGGTCAGATGGCGCAGCAACCAGCGGCATTTATCCCAGATGCCAAGCTTGTGAACGCTGCGCAAAAAGCGGTTGCAAGCCTAGGCGAAGTGAAAGCGATTGAAGGCCTAATCTGTACTGGCGATAGCTTTATTTGCGATCCAGTTCGTACCAAAACCATGCTAGAAAACTTCCCAACCATGGCTGCTTGTGAGATGGAAGGCGCGGCAATCGCTCAGGTTTGTCACCAATTTGGTGTACCGTTTGTGGTTATCCGTTCATTGTCTGACAATGCTAACAACGACTCACCGGTAGACTTTGACGAGTACATTGTAAAAGCAGGCCACCACTCTGCATTGATGGTTATCGCTCTGCTTAAGCAGCTTTAAGCGAAAGAGTGTTAAGTTAAGCTGCTTTTAATTAAAGCAACACAAGGATAGCGCGGCAATATGGTTCCAGAGTTTACTAAAATCTTTTCCCAAGATAGTCAGCTTTACACTGGAGCCTTAGTGTTATTGGTGTCCATTCTATTGGCACGGATCGCCCCACTGCCGCGTAGCCTACAGCCGCTTGAGTGGTTATCTCAAGTGGCTAAAAACCTAAGTGCAAAAGTGAATCGTGCTAACCGTGCGCCCTCACAGCAGCTAATCGCTGGTACCCTTGCCATGTTACTGCTAATCATCCCCTTTGGGGCGGTGATAAGCCTCTTGATTGAACTGGCCGAATTCCCTTGGTTCTTCGAAACCATCGTTATCTACCTTTGCTTGCAAGACGATCATTTCAGGTCTATCGCCAATGAAGTCGTCATCGCCATCAAACGGGATAATAAACTCAGGGCTCGCAGTTTGTTGGCGTCTTGGTTAACTCGCAGTACGGTATCGCTTTCAAACGTGGGCTTGTGTAAGGCCGCCATTGAAAGACTATCGACTACCTCAATTTACGGCACCGTGTCTGCCATTGTTTTTTTTATTATTGGCGGCGTCCCCTTACTAATCATCGCTAGGATGAGCAAACAACTTGAATCTTGCTGGCCAGTATATAATCCGCATTACCGCTATTTTGGTATGCCAGTGTATTTACTCTCTACCTTAATGCACTATATTCCAGCAAAACTCTGGAGTTTTAGTCTCGCCATTCAAGGGGGGCCAAAGAGCCTTATAAGACTGTTTGTGCCTAAGGTTAACGCAACACCACTGAATGAGTATCAAACCTGCGAGGTTGTCGCCTGTGCGTTAGCGATCGAGCTTGGTGGCCCGGTGAAGTTCAAAGAGGAAAGAGTCGATATGCCTAAGGTCTCTTATGGCCAACTCCCCGATGAGAACGATTTATTGAGAGCGGTTAAACTTAACTCTGTAGCCTTCAGCTTATGGGCGCTTGCTATCGTTATCTTGCCGAGTATTTGGGGGCTGCTGCGAGTAATGCAAGGTTAGCGCAGCCAAGTGCTGCTAATACCTTGAGTTTTGTTTGATAACCTCCTTTATGCGCTACTTATTTACCCAGTAGATTGTAATCATCTTGTATAAATTATTGGCATTGGTATGATTCCTAAATTCGTATATTGACTCGTTTAGGGCTGATTCCATTGTTCGAAAATATTCATGTCTCACTAACAACGCCTGCACTACTCTTTCCTGCAATCTCTTTGCTGTTGTTGGCTTATACCAATCGCTTCTTTGCCTTAGCGGCACTTATTCGTAATTTGAGTAATGCTGGAAAGCCAATCAACAATAGTCAATTGAAAAACCTCCGCCGAAGAATAACCATCATTAGACGTATGCAGGAGTCAGGCGCTTTAAGCTTTGCTTTGTGCGTGTTATGCATGATTTTTATCTACATCGGCTTTAATAAGGTGGGCGCTTTTATCTTTGGCTGCAGCCTATTCTTACTGCTTTATTCACTACTGCTTTCTGTTATCGAAATTCGTATTTCGGTGGATGCCCTCAACATTCACCTTAAAGAGATGGATAGATGATCGATTGGATCTATTTCTTCGATCTGTGCGGCACTGCAGTCTTTGCACTTTCAGGCGCGTTAGCGGCGGGCAGACATAGGATGGATCCGTTTGGGGTATTGGTGCTGGCTTCGGTAACCGCCATTGGTGGCGGCAGTATTCGAGATGCATTACTCGGCACGACGCCGGTATTTTGGATTCAAGACCCCAATTACATCACGGTAATTTTAGTTACCGTTATACTGACCTTTATTTTTGTCCGTAAACCTAAGCGAGTACCACGCTACATCTTGCCTGTTGCCGATGCCTTAGGTTTAGCACTCTTTACTGTTATTGGGGTAGAAAAAGCGTTAAATTTAGAACTCAGTGGCATGACCGCCGTTGTAATGGGCTTAATCACTGGTGTGGGCGGTGGTATTATTCGAGACTTACTCTGTCAGCAGGTACCTATGGTGCTGCGCACTGAGATCTACGCGACGGCATCGATAGTGGGTGGGATCAGTTACACCATAAGCCTACATTGGGGAGCGGCCGAGATGTTTGCCTTATTATTTGCAATGGGTACCGCACTCGTGATTAGATTAGCCGCTATTCGTTGGCACCTGTCATTACCTGCTTTTGATTTAAAGACACCACAATAATGAGATTAGCTTTATTTAGTTTTGTATTTGTATTCTTTAGCTTTCCGGCGTTCGCCAATATCGGTGATATGCCCAAAGAGCAGCAGCTGGCGATTAAATATATTCAAGCGCTAACTCATCAAGACTACACTAGCCTAAGTGCTTTTTATAATCGTGACAGCGTGTTTAACGACAGAACAGCAGGACGAAAATACACTGGCAGACGGCATATTTTACAATTTTTAAAGCGTGCTCATCGCGGCGTACTCGAGTACAACTTTAATATCGAGCATATGTTTAACTCTGGCTCCTTAGTCGTGCTTATCGGTAACTACCGTTATAAAGGACCTGGCGAGTTATTTGGTAAACCAGGGCGCATCATTGACATCGCGATTCCTGGTGTGACGACACTACGCTTAGACATGACCCATCAGAGGGTTAAAGAGCATCAAGATCTGATGGATTACCAAACCATGGCCGACCAACTCGCCGTGCAGTAAATCCTACTCTATAACCATTCAATTTGGTGGACTACTACGTTTCCCTGCAACCAGTAGTCCTAATAAGCATTCACTTTTCCCACCGACTCAGATCACAAAATCCTGCGACTACAGGAAACTTTTTGCCGCTTGCGTGTCAAACTATTAAGTACCTTATCTGTGGTAGGTTGTTATGGGTTTTACAAACGCGATTCGCTCACTGATTATCTTATCAATGCTCATTTGTGGTGCCGCTACGGCCATTGAGCAACCGATCGTGGTCTCTTTTGCCGATCAACCCATCCTTAAGTTCAATCAAAAACTCGAACTCGCCCAGCAACAAAAGCGCAGTTGGAGCAAACAGCCAGAATCTATCTCAGCCCACTATGCAGGCAGCAATTTTCAACTGGCTAAAGTTAAACAGTACCAAGGAAAAGTGGTGACCTATAATGTCAGTGGCGCGAGTGCTGAACACCCTAAGATGCTATTGATTCTTTCAATGGAGAAGCAGAAAAATCGCTGGAAGTTAGATGCGGCACGATTAACTTGGCAATGTAAAAACGGCCTGCACTTTGGTACAGACCGTTGTTCGAATAATCACTAGCCAATTTTCGCTCTAGTGATTAGCGCTTAAATTCGACGAGTTAAGCCAAGATTTAATCGGCTTAGACTAGCGTGATCTTAGCAAACTTGCGCTTGCCCACTTGGAATACCGCAGAGGTACCAGCAGTCAACTGTAGGCGAGTATCTTCAATCTTATCGCCATCAATCTTAGCCGCGCCCTGCTTAATCATACGCATCGCATCAGAGGTAGAGTTTACCAGACCCGCTTCTTTTAGTAGGTTAGCAATCGCAATACCTTCACCTGCAGCAATCTCTATCTCTTCAATATCGCTAGGGATCGCGCCTTTTTGGAAACGATTGATAAACTCTTGGTGTGCTGCCTCTGCCGCCGCTTCATCGTGGAAACGTGCGATGATCTCTTTCGCAAGCGCAATCTTCACATCACGTGGATTCGCCCCCGCTTCTACATCGGCCTTAAACTGCTCAATCTCTGTCAGAGGACGGAAAGAGAGTAGTTCGAAGTAACGCCACATCAAATCATCTGAAATTGACATGATCTTACCGAACATCTCACCAGCAGGCTCACTCACACCAATGTAGTTATGAGCAGACTTAGACATCTTCTTAACACCGTCTAGGCCTTCAAGCAGTGGCATCATGATTACTGTCTGTGGCTTCTGACCTGCAGATTTTTGCAGTTCACGACCCATAAGCAGGTTGAACTTCTGATCGGTACCACCTAGCTCAACGTCAGACTCCAGTGCAACCGAGTCGTAACCTTGTAGCAATGGATACATGAATTCATGAATAGCAATTGACTGACCCGAAGCGTAACGCTTCTTAAAGTCGTCTCGCTCCATCATACGCGCCACTGTTTGCTGTGAAGCAAGACGGATCATGCCCGCTGCGCCTAATGGCTCCAACCAGGTAGAATTAAACTCGATACGTGTCTTAGCTGGATCTAAGATCTTATAAACTTGCTGCTTATAAGTTTCAGCATTGGCAAGTACCTGCTCACGGGTCAATGGCGGGCGAGTGCTGTTCTTACCACTTGGGTCACCGACCATACCAGTGAAGTCACCAATCAAGAAGATCACTTCATGACCTAACTCTTGGAAGGTACGCATCTTGTTTAAAATAACCGTGTGGCCAAGATGAATATCAGGCGCGGTTGGGTCAGCGCCTAATTTAATTTTTAATGGGCGACCTTCTTTCAACTTCTCCAGCAGATCCGCTTCGAGTAATATCTCGTCGGTGCCACGTCTTATTTCTGCTAATGCTTGCTCTAAATCAGCCATATCGGCGGTTACTCCTGGGAGCCTAATCAAAAAAATATGGGCACTCATGTTACTTGTTAGCAAGCACAAATGAAAGTGTGTACACTAAAGGGATCACTAAGAAAGGGCTAATTTGGTATCAAGGTCAATGGGAAAGGTTATAACTTTATTTAAATTACTGCCAAAATTACATCAAATGCTCTTGTGCGGTTTAGTTTTTGTCACGTTAATTATTATCTTAATGCCGTCAGATGATGCGCAGGCATCCAAACAAACGCCATCAGCCAGCGGTGAATATGACGTTAATACCCGTTATGAGGTTCCACTCGCATTTAGAAGCCCTACTCCACCTGCAGCATCATTAAGCGAGTCAAGCCCATCGCAACGAACTCACCGTGAGCCCCTGAGCCAAAGCCGCGAGCCAAGCAAACAACAAGCCCTGACTCAGGCGACTGACAAGCCTGAAATACAAGAAGCGGCAGCGCCAAAATTAAAAGAGAAACACTTCCAAGTAAAAAGTGGTGACACCTTAGCCGCGTTATTTGAGCGCGCAGGGTTAACGGCTAAAGATGTTTACGATGTGACTCAGCTGCCTAAGGCCAAGAAGAACCTACTGAAAATCATGCCTGGCGATGATTTAGTCATCGCTAAGACTGAAGATGGCAACCTGGCTAAGCTTACCTATCACCTCGACAAGATCACCACCTTAATCGTTACTCATACAGACAGCGGTTATCACGAGCAGATCGTCACTAAGAAAGTAGAGGCGCGTACCAAGTTTGCTAGCGCCACGATTCAAAACAACTTCTGGAACGCCGGTGTCAATGCAGGACTGACACCAAACCAAATTATGCAACTTGCCACTATTTTTGGCTGGGATATCGACTTTGCCTTAGATCTACGTAAAGGCGATCAATTTGCGATGATATTTGAAGAGGAGTATGCCGATGGTGAGTTCCTAAAGAATGGTAACATTCTCGCCGCTGAGTTTACCAACCAAGGTGACCGCTACACGGCGGTAAGATACAAGGATGGTAACTACTATTCTGAAGAGGGACGCAGCATGCGTAAAGCCTTCCTGCGCTCTCCAGTCGACTTTAAATATGTTAGCTCAAGCTTTAACCCACGCAGACTTCACCCTGTTACCGGCCAAGTTAAGGCCCATCGCGGCGTAGACTATGTTGCGGCGGTAGGCACGCCGATCAAGGCTGCAGGTAATGGCCGAGTCATCAAGTCGAGTTACAATAAATACAATGGTAACTATGTGTTTATTAAACACAACGACACCTATACCACCAAGTATCTTCATCTGACTAAGCGTAAGGTAAAGACCGGACAATCGGTTAAGCAAGGGCAGATCATCGGTACCTTAGGTTCAACAGGCCGAGTAACGGGACCACACCTACACTATGAGTTCATCGTTAACGGCGTACACCGCAACCCTCGCACCATCAAGCTGCCAAAGTCTGAGCCTATCGCGAAAAAAGAAAAGGCCCAGTTTGCTACGCTTAGTAAAACCATGATGGCAGAGCTTGAACATAACAAACAGGTGCAACTTGCAGCGCAGTAATGCTGCAAAAGCTTCTGACTTTACTCGGTGCGATTGATAGGTTTAATGCCATGAATAACAGTTATTACGTAGGCTTGATGTCCGGCACTAGCATGGACGGTATCGATGCGGTATTGGTTAATTTTGAAGGCGATAAGCCAAGCCTTATAGCCTCTCATACCGAGGCGCTGCCAAAGGCGCTTTTGAGCAGTCTACAAAAGCTTTGTCTGCCAGGAAACGATGAGATAAACCGTCTCGGTCACTTAGACCGCGCCATGGGTAAGCTTTTCGCTAAAGCAGTCAATGCCCTGCTGGAAAAAGCTCGGATCGATAAATCACAAGTCATCGCCATCGGCAGCCACGGTCAAACCGTGCGCCATATGCCCAACCTTGAGATGGGCTTTACCCTGCAAATTGGCGATCCCAATACCATCGCCATCGAAACGGGTATCGATGTCGTTGCCGATTTTAGACGCAAAGATGTCGCTCTAGGTGGGCAAGGGGCACCACTGGTACCCGCCTTCCATCAGCATGTATTTGCCAGCCCAAACCACAAGCGCATCATTCTCAATATTGGTGGTATCGCCAATGTCACTTACCTGCCGGGAAACACCCAAGATGTCACCGGCTTTGATACCGGACCGGGTAATGGATTGAGCGATGCATGGATCCAGCATCAACTTGGGCAGCCGTTTGATAAAGATGGTGCCTGGGCTAAGTCGGGCACCACAGATCAAAAGATGTTGCAACACCTACTGTCTCACCCCTACTTTGCTCTTGCCGCCCCGAAGAGCACCGGCCGCGAGCTATTTAACCAAGCTTGGGCTGAGCAGCAGCTATCTGAATTCAGCCATTTAAGTGAAGCTGATATTCAATCGACTTTACTGGACTTAACCTGCTACAGCATCGCCAACGATGCGCTTAACTTATCTGAAAATGGCGAGCTTTATGTCTGTGGTGGCGGCGCCTATAACTGCGAATTGATGCACCGATTACGTAAACTCCTGCCAAACTATAAGGTAGTCACCACTTCAGAGCTTGGCATAGATCCCCAATGGGTCGAGGGTATCGCCTTTGCTTGGTTAGCGATGCGATACCATCAAGGCCTGCCGGGTAACTTGCCCGCTGTCACAGGTGCTTCTAGAGAAGCTGTGCTTGGCGCCTTCTTCCCAGCGGCTTAACCCTACGAGTAAGGGCTTCTAAGCAGCATAAGCTAATACAATAGCTTATGCTGCAGCTTAATCACATCACGTTTGTAGTTCTGCGAAAGAGTCATCAGCAGACTATTGCGACTCGCTACATAGCTCATGGCTCCTGAGCGAGGAATACTTCCCGATGGTAACTTTAAGATAGGCGTGATAAGCCCGGTGTTAAAACGCCAAAAGTTAATCAACTGAAATCCACTACGACTCGTTCTAAAGTAGATCCCTTTATCGGCCGCAACCCAGTTGTAGCCTTCACCAAAATGGTTAGCACTAATCAGCTCACTGGGCTGGGCTGGATTCGATAGCGACAACATCCACAACCCTCGCTTGCCGAGCTGAGTAAAGACTAACTTATCTTCGGCTATCATCTTACCCAAGCGCATATCGATAGGGCTAATGACCTTAGGTAAGCGATTATCGAGATAGAACTCTGTGATACCGTCTTTACTGCTGGCCAGCACCATCTCATCATTCCAGCCCCAACTTGGGCGGTTGTGATCGAGATAGGGGGTAGCAAGAATGCTGATATTAGAGGTTCTCATATCCAGCACATGGATCTTATTACCCTCATTTTTATCATCCGGCGCTAAGAAAGCGACCTTAGTACCATCATGGGACCAGCTCGGGTATGCTACTCGACGCTTAAGATCTGTATGTTGGCGTCTTTGATTACCATCGGCATCACTGGACCAGATCTCATTGAACCCCGTTTCATTGGACACATAGACGATACGCTGGGTAACCGAAGAGTAATCGGGATTTCGATAACTGTACTCAACCTGTAACAGTGGAAAAGTCGCAGTGGGGATTGACTGCTCCAGCGCAAACGATGCCACCTGATAGTCACGCATATAGTTGGAATACACCAGCTCATCGCTGTTAGGGATTGAACGAGGGTAACTCATGCCTTCCACCTCTAACGGCAAGATCTGCTTGTCGTCAATACCCACAATATAGCCGTTTCTAACCCCTGAATTTTCGGTACTAAAGATCAGCCTTTCACTGTCTTGATGCCAGCTAAGTCCGCGAATATCCTCTAAACCAAAGGTTAAACGTTGCTCCTGACCTGTTTGAGTATGCAATATAAAGATATCTTCAGAGATGTTACCGAAACGCCGAGCAACCGCGAGCCAGTTTCCATCGGGACTGAAGGCTATATCACGGTCACGATAGCTACAGTTTTCAGTACAAGATAAGCGTTTAGGCCCTTCCCCTTCGTTGCCCAGAGACAGCTCATACAACCCTGAGCCGAAACCTTCGCTAGCATCCCAAATATAAACTAAACGACTTGCATCGGGAGCGATATCGATAGCCGAGCTATAGGTGTAACACTCACCCAATTTAAGTGCTTCATTACTGTCTAAATTGAGTTTAGTCAGGTAACACTTATTCTCACTCCTATGTTCGGAGCCGTAATACAGTGCGCTACCGTCTGGGCTCCATACGGCTCTGATCTCAGCAGTCTTTGTCGAGGTGAGTCGCTTAGGGGTTTCTGCGGGGTTTTGCAGATCTTTAAGATAAAGGCTGGCATACCTGTTACTGCCACGACTGCCATAAACTAACCAGCGACCATCGGGAGACACCGCAGGGTAAAGCTCTGAACCCGCGGCGGTGGTCAAGTTCTGTTTGGTGGTGGGAACATAACGAATACTGTCTTGGTAGAGGTGATAGCCTAAAGCTGCAGTACTCACACAGGTAAATAATCCACCAGCTAAGATGAGCGTCCGATTAAGTCGAGTTAGCTGTTTGATTTTTTGCTGTGCTTGCTGAAATAGATCTGGCTCATCGACCAGATCTGCGTCATTAAACTCAGGCTCAAGCAGTAAACGGTAACCCATCTTACGCACGGTTTCGATAACTTGCTCTCCATCCGAGCCTTGATTAAGGTGCTTACGCAGGTGCCAGATAGCGTTCGTTAACGCCTTACTTCCCACATAGCGATTACCCTCCCAAATAGTGTCGATTAACTCCTCTCGAGTCACAACCTTTGGGTATTGCCGCGCAAGGTAACTTAATACTTCAATAAATTTAGGTTGAATGGAGACTTTGTTAGCAGGTTCGGTATTGGACGTTGCATCAGAAAAGTTAAGGCTATTGTCGCTAGGGTTGACCTCACACAGGCCTAATTTAAACGGCGCCTCTTTTCTTATCTCTACCATCTGAACCTCAATTTATCGTTATCTTTTTTAATTCCCTAGCATCAACAGATAGGTAATTCACATCTATTTCACATAGATAAAACTATTTACCCGCACACAAAACATACACTAAACCAATGAAAGTATAAACAATAGATATTAAATAGACAT
>NZ_JAKEVD010000001.1 GCF_022398325.1 Shewanella sp. Isolate13 | reverse complement strand
TGTTTGTTTATTTATTTAATGATTGGACTTAAATAAATTAATTGTTGGGGAATTAATCACAAAAATAATCACCTACTACTAATAAGGTATTTAAGGGGGAGTAAAAGATCACGACTTAATTATAGTTATGGAGTGATGATGAGAAATTTTAATAGATGCAAAGCGGCGCTTATCGTCGCCGCAGCTTTTGGCCTCGCCGCCTGTACTGACGGTAAAGATGGTAGTGATGGCGAAGATGGTACCAGCCCATTACCACCAGTAGTCGAGGCGACTGAGATCACCAATGTTGAAATGCTGAGCCACACCCTAGAAGAGGGCGCGGTGCGTTTTGAGTTTGAAGTCACTAATGAAGAAGGTCTGCTTGTCAGTGGGCTGGAAAAAGTGAGCGCCGAGGTTGCGGAGCTGACAGATAAAGGCATTGCCCGCAGTCGTCCCGATTTTGAAGGCACCATTGCCGGTGGCAGTGCCAATGAGGCTACCGAAGGCGCAAGTCTTACCATGACGGAAAGTGGTCGTTATGAGTTTTTAGCACCAATGCCGGCAGTTAATGCGGGGACTGAAGGGATCATTCGAATCGCTGTTGGTGGCGGTGAGAATATCGCTAAATCAAATTACATCATAGTTGATAAGTCCGAAGGGTTACACACCACTTCAACCGCAACCTGTCACGGTTGTCACGTTGACTATGCCGCGTCTAAATTAAAGCATCCTAGCTACACTGCGATTAATACCGATGGTGAAACCGATCTCGTGGCCGGTTGTATGGTTTGTCACGGCAATGTGGTACGTGATAATGGCGGCTATGCTCGTAACTCTATGCAGAAAATTGGTCATATCAATCATCAGAAGTTTGAGAAAGACTTCGAACCTGCTAACTGTTACACCTGTCATGCTGAACCTATCACTAAGGTAAATAGCATGAATACCTGTACCGACTGTCATGAAGCTGCAGGTGTCGGTTCAGCTGCAGTAGCCATGACCTATAGCAGCTTTGATGAGTCAGATGATGTGCGCCTATTCCATAAGAAAGTAGGTGAAAGAGCTGACATAAGAGAGCAGCACTACACGACTACCTCTGCGCCGTACACTGATAGCAGCTTGGTATGGGATGAGCATGAAACCACTGGTGGCTGGTGTACCGATATTGCACTATTTAATACTGAGGGTGAAACAGCTGTTCAGCTTAATATTGCAGAGCTATATGCTGCAGGCACGTTAACTTATGCTGGAGCCTACATCCACGCATATGATAATGACTCTATTGTTGGTCGCCCAAGTCCACGAGACTCTGGTGGTGTGGTAAATAGCCAATACGTGGAAAAGGATGATGGTTCAAGGGCCGTGTGTTACGTGCGTTTAGATGGCATTGATGCTGGCTTTGCTAACGCTGGTTTTACAGCAAGCTCAAGAGTGACCTTCAAGCAACAAGATGATGATGGTGGTTATGACGGCGTTTCACTGACCAGTTACTCAGATGTTGTTGATTCAAATGAAGAGTTACTTCAAGAGTACAACCGTCGTCATAGTGTCACTCTAGATAGCTGTACAACATGTCACAACAACGAAACCAATTACCACAAGAATGGTAGCTACAGTGATGGTGGTTTAGGTTGTGTTGCTTGTCATAACAATGGTCAAGATCGTAGCTCGAAGAACTCTGCACCAGGCTTTGGTCCTATGGTTCACAGCATGCACTGGGGAGTCGGTAGTTCAGCTGTGACAGGTGAGCCGAACTCTGCCACTAAGCTTAATGCTGAAAACTGTGTGGCTTGTCATGCTGACGGCATAGATCTAAACGCGGTGCCTAATCAGTACATGCTATCGAAAGCCTTCAATGGTGGGCAATCGGGTGTGGCTACAAGTCCAATCACTGCTAACTGTTTTGCCTGTCACAACAATGACCAAGCACTTAACCATATGATTTCAAATGGTGGTGAGCTTAATCTTGAAGTTGATACTAAGGGCGAATGGTTCACTCAGCCAACATCTGAGTCTTGTGCAACCTGTCATGCTGAAGGTCGTTCATACGGAATCGAGAAGTACCACGTGTTTGACCGTAAGGAATAAAAAGTAAGGGCTAGCTTCTCCCTGCAACTAGCTAGCCCATGACTTTTTGAGGCGCGATTTAAGCGCTATTCGAGATAGTTTTCCGCTGATTTTGAATAGCGTTTATCTAGCGCCTTTTTTCTGTTGCTAATTACTGTCGAATTCAGGACGCTCGATAAAATCAGGTACATCTAGCACTTTATCTTGCCAGTTATTGAATAACGCTTGATAGAGAAACTCGATAAACACTCGATAACGCCGCGGTAGGTACACTCGCTGTGGCATACTCATAGTGACTAGGCTTTGCTTCATCGGAAAGTCATTCAGTACTGTTACTAGTTCACCCTCCTCTAGGGCATTGTGAGCAATCACTAACGGTATCGCTGCGATCCCCAAGCCCTCAATCGCCGCCTCTCGCATCAGAGTGATATTGTTGGTTTCGAGTCTCGATTCTGGCTCTATTGTCACCCATTCTTTGCCATTAAACAGCATCCAGTTGCCGTCAATATGGGGAGAGCTAATACGGATACATTGATGCTGTCGTAATTGCTCTGGGGTGGTGGGCTCGCCAAATCTATCGAGATAATCTGGGCTGGCCATCAGAATTTTTGGAGTATTGATCAGGGCATAGGTTTGTAATCTATCATCGGTTTCTGCGGTGATCTGAAACAATAGATCAATCCCTTCTGCTATCACATCGACCTGACGATTAGTCAGCTCCGCTTCGATAGTTATATCGGGGTAGAGCGCTAGAAATTGGGCGAAGATCCGCCCAAAATAGAGCTGCCCCATCTCGATAGGGCAGACAATCTTAAGGTGACCCTTAATCGTCTGTTGCCTCGCACTGAGCTGATCTTCGGCATTCTTAAGATCAGTTAAGATCCGATTCACACGATGAAAGTAGTCGGCTCCGGCCTCGGTGAGCTTAAGTGCGCGAGTGGTTCTATGCAGCAGTTGTACTCCCGCATCGGCCTCTAGTTCGGCAACTTTACGACTTACGGTAGCCTTTGTCAGACCCAAGGCGTTGGCAGCCCGAGTAAAACTTCCTTGCTCGACGACTTGGGCAAACATTTGAATGCGATTGAGATCTATCATTGTTACACCTGTGGAACAGTGGGTAATTTTTTAGCTATCTAATAAATATACAGAGACAGTAGTAAACTATGACTCACTAATCAAGGAGTCATTCATGTCTAAAACTAAGTTATTTTTCGGGATTCCTGTTCTTATTATTGCGTTATTAACCGGCGGTTATTATTGGTGGACCCAAGTACGTAATTTTGAGTCGACAGATAATGCCTATGTCGAATCTGACATCTCTCATATCAGCGTTAAAGTTCCTGGCTATGTGACAGCCACCTTTGTCACCGATAACCAGCATGTCAAAAAAGGCCAGTTGCTCGCCCAATTGGAAGATAGTCAATACAGGGCTAAGGTCGCGCAAAACCAAGCCGTGTTAGCTAGTGCTAAGGCTAAGCTGCAGACACTCAATGCGCAGGTTGATCTACAGCAAGCGCTTATAACTCAGGCGCAAGCCAGTGTGGTTGCAGCAGAGGCCGAGCGAGTGCGTAGTCAGCAGCAACTGACTCGAGCCTCAAAACTGAAGGCGAAAAATTACAGCTCTCAAGATGCAGTGGATGAAGCCCAAGCGGCCTTCGAGTCGGCGACAGCCCATGTCGATGAAATGCATGCGGCATTAGTGGCGAAGCAAAGAGAGCTTAAAGTCTATAACGCACAGTTAGTCGAGGCTGATTCCAGTGTTGAGCAGGCTAAGGCTGGCTTACAGTTAGCGCAAATTCAACTGGCAGATACCCAAATTACTGCCCCGTTTACAGGGATAGTCGGTAAGCGTGGTGCGCAGCAGGGGCAATATGTGCAGCCTGGACAAGCGATTTACAGTCTAGTGCCTGATGAAGCTGTGTGGATCACCGCCAATTTTAAAGAGACCCAAATTGCTAAGATGCATGCAGGGCAGAAGGTGGCGATTGAGTTAGATGCGTTTTCCGGAAAGACATTTTCAGGGGTGATTGACAGCCTCTCTCCGGCTTCGGGAGCTAAATTTAGCCTACTGCCAGCGGAAAATGCCACGGGTAACTTTACTAAGATCGTGCAGCGGATCCCGGTGAGAATTCGCCTAGATGACAATGCCGCCCAAAAGCTTGAGCAGGGCAGGATTGTGCCTGGCTTGAGTGCACTGGTGAAAGTCGATACCGCAAGCGATAGCTTAGATTCGGCTATGGTAGCCAATAGAGCGCAACTGTAATGTCTGTTAGCCAAGTGGGGAGCACGACAACGAATGTTGCTATGACTCAACAGGTTGAGCCCGGTAGTCGCAGAGCCTGGATCGCGGTATTTGGCGGCTTGATAGGCGCCTTTATGGCGATCTTGGATATTCAGATCACTAATGCGTCGATGAAAGAGATCCAAGGCGGTTTAGGTGCCACGCTGGAGGAGGGCTCTTGGATCGCTACCGCCTATTTAGTGGCAGAGATGATCGCCATTCCGCTATCGGGTTGGCTCAGTAAAGGCTTAGACATACGTCGCTATATGCTGTGGAACAGCGCTATCTTTATCTTAGCATCGCTACTTTGTTCGATTGCTTGGAATTTAGAATCGATGATCGCGTTCAGGGCGATGCAGGGTTTCTTTGGTGGCGCCTTGATCCCGATGGCCTTCAGGTTGATTCTAGAATATCTTCCCGACAGCAAACGGGCGGTAGGTATGGCGCTTTTTGGCCTTACCGCCACGTTTGCCCCTTCAATTGGCCCCACTTTAGGTGGCTGGCTCACCGAGCAATTTAGTTGGCACTATCTGTTTTATATCAATGTGCCACCGGGGCTTGTGGTGATGTCGATGCTTGCCTATGGTCTGGTGAAAAAACCAATTAACTGGCCTGAACTCAAGAATGTCGATGTCAGTAGTATTATCACCATGGCATTGGGGATGGGCTGTTTAGAGGTGGTACTAGAGGAGGGAAATCGTAAGGATTGGTTTGGTTCAGAGTTTATACGTAACCTTGCTATCGTTGCGGCGGTGAATATTGCGCTCTTTGTCTATCTGCAGTTAAAAAGCAAGGCGCCACTGGTTAATTTAAGGCTACTTGTTAATCGCGATTTTAGCATCTCAACTATCGCCTATTTCTTGTTAGGTTTAGCGCTGTTTTCATCCATCTATATGGTGCCGCTATACCTGTCACAGATCCAAGATTACAACTCGTTAGAGATAGGTGAGGTTCTGATGTGGCTGGGCTTTCCACAGCTGCTGATTTTGCCATTTATGCCGATGTTGATGCAGCGTTTCGATAATCGTTATCTAGCGGCATTTGGCTTTTTCATGTTCGGGGTAAGTTATTATATGAACAGCCATATGACTGCCGATTTTGCCGGCCCTCAGCTAATCGCCTCTATGGTGGTACGTGCTATCGGCCAGCCATTTATCATGGTGCCAATTGGTATGTTGGCTACGGCTAGGCTGCAAAAGCATGAGAATGCCTCTGCATCGACGGTGTTAAACGTGGTGCGAAACTTAGGTGGAGCGGTGGGGATTGCCATGGTATCGACCCTGATCGATAACTTAGGTAGAGTTCACCTAGCGCAGATGAAAGAAACCTTGCCTGCAGTCAGTCCACTGGCAAGTGATTACTTAAGCAGTACAGCGGCGATGTTGCAAGCGGCAGGATCGAACTCGGTTACCGCGAGTCAGCAAGCATCGGCACTGCTTGGGCAGACCATGCAGCAGCAGGCAATGGTGCAAGCCTATAATGATGTGTTCTTCATTATGGCGGGTTTACTCCTAGTGGCCGTTGTTGCCGTATTGTCGATACGTAAACCGATACCACAGCAGGTATAGAAAATTCGTTTCTATCCTCACTTTAATCTATGCAACCGCTGCTTTATACGGCAGTGGTTGATTTAACGCGACTTTGGCGTAGTTATTACTTAGGGTTAAGTGCTAGACTGCGGCTCTATTGCGTTGTTTTGGAGAGCTTCCTATGCTTTGGAAATCTTTATCTTTTTCTGAACTTTCACTAAATGAACTATACGATCTGCTTAAGCTTAGGGTAGACGTATTTGTGGTTGAGCAAAACTGTGCTTATCCAGAGCTAGACGATAAAGACCGCCATAGCCAAACTCAACATCTACTTGGCCTCAATGAACAGGGGGTGATCCAGGCTTATGCGAGGGTCTTGGCTCCTGGGGTGAGCTATCCTGATGCCAGCGTTGGCCGTGTCATTGTTGCTGAGTCTGCGCGAGGTGGTGGGGTTGCTCATGTATTAATGCAAAAAGCGATAGCTATTTCTACTAAGAAATGGCCTGAGCACAATATTCAGCTAGGTGGTCAAGAGCACCTGAAAGGCTTTTACCAGCAGCTAGGTTTTGAACCCGTTTCAGAGATGTATCTCGAGGATGGGATCCCCCATATCGATATGTTGTTAACCTTAAAGAGCTAGCATCGAATAACCGATACAAAAAAAGCGCACTTGAGTGCGCTTTTTTGTTGCTCAATATTTTACTTGCGGAAGTTTCAAGTAAATTATGCTCTTAACTTCACATCGGGTGAGTAGTCAACGTCACCATTTTTACTGATCACAGCAAGGGTCTTATTCTGCATAATAAAGGCTTGCGGTCCTGACGGCAGCTGGCGGACAAACAGTAAGCGGAAGCCAAACTTATGTAGATCATATAGAGCAATCTTCTGCTCAGCACTCATGGCGTCCCAATGAGCGTCATGATGGCGTGGAGCCTTTCGCTTCTCTTTAGATTGTAATGCAATTAGCATATTCTTCTCTCTATAGGCAGCGTGTTAATCCAGTAGTGGTTAAGTATACAACCGCCGGCTAATATGACTAGTTTTTATCCGATAAATAATGGGCCAGTTCAATAAACATCTATTTTTGTGAGAAAAAGTGTTCAACTTTTTTTCGTGTGATTAACGTATTAAGGAGAATGCGGTGCTCAACTATATCGAACCAGTATTTCGTCCGCCATCGGAGTGGAAATCTCTTATTCTGCAGGTCACCAACGGCTGTAGTTGGAATCAGTGTAGCTTTTGCGACATGTATACTCAGCCCCAGAAACGATTTCGAGCGCAGAAAGCGGACAAGATAGAGCAGGATCTTATCGCGGTTGCTAACTCGAGTGCGCATATATCACGAGTGTTTTTAGCCGATGGCGATGCCATGACACTCCCCTTTGCACGTCTTGAGGCGATCTGCCTATTGATAAAAAAGTATCTGCCCAACGTGACACGAATAAGCAGTTATTGCCTGCCACGTAATATCAATAATAAGACCCCCGAGCAGTTACAGCGTTTAAGAGAGCTTGGGCTAAGTTTGCTCTATATCGGCTGTGAAAGCGGCGATGACGAGATATTAGCGCGCATTAATAAGGGGGAAAGCTTTGCCTCCTCCTTAGCGGCGTTACAGAAGATCAAAGCCGCGGGGATCAAGGCCTCGGTGATGATCTTAAATGGGTTAGGTGGAGTAGAACTGTCCAAGCAGCACGCCGAAAACTCCGCCAAGTTGATGAATGCCGCGCAGCCTGAATATCTGTCGACCTTAGTGGTGACTTTGCCTCTGGGCACTGAGCGAATGGATGAGGCTTTTGACGGTCACTTTCAGCTGCCGGATCAGGCGCAGTTGTTTGAAGAGATGCATATTTTGCTGAGTAAACTTGAGCTGAGTAAAACGGTTTTTCGCTCGGATCACGCCTCCAATTACTTGGTGCTAAAGGGCGTGCTGGGTAAAGATAAGCAAGCGCTCATCGCGCAGGTAGAAACTGCAATGAATGCACCGGCTCAAATTCAGTTGCGGCAGGAGTGGCAAAGGGGACTTTAAATCGAACTTTGTGATTCAGCCCCCAGCTCTTTGCAACTGTTGTTGATTGATGATATCTAGACACTGGTCTTTAAACCATTGGATTAACGGGTCTTTGTGTACCCTTGCGTGCCAGTAGAGAGTGCTGTCTAGTTGAGGTAGCTCGGTGAGTACGACCCCTTTTAATTGTGAACGCCATTTTGCAGACTTGAGAACACGTTGAGGCAGAAAGCCAACATGTTTTCCGACAAGTAGCCCCTGTAACAAGACTAGAAATGAGCCAGTTGCAAAGGTTATTTTACGCTGTAGTTGATTTTGTAATGCAAGCTGAGAAACTTCTAGCTCAACCAAGTTTGAGGCTGAATACTCTGCCGTATCATAGGCGAAAATCTGTGCCAGCGTTGGTTGTGCAATTTTTGCCAAGGGATGTTTACGGCTGTAGGCGGCGCAGTAACTATCAGTATTGATATGGCGGCCATGAATATTGGCTGGTGGAGTATCTGTACCTGCGGCAGCGATGTCGATTTCGCCAGATTCTAGTAGTGAAAATACATCTCTGGGCTTGTGCACAAATTCGAGTTCTACATTGGGCGCAAAAGCGAGGATCCTGTTTAGCATCATGGGGATCATGGTCTGGGTGAGGTCATCCATAAATGCAATGCGGATCACTCCATGACTTTCCATCGGATCGAAAGCGGTTTGCGAGATGAGTCGATCGCTCATCTGCAACCATTCTGTGAGTGATCCATATAATCTCAGAGCCTTATTGGTGGCACGAATACCTTGCCCCTGCTTTACAAACAGGGGGTCATCGAACATATTACGCAGCTTTTTTAAGTTTTGGCTCATGGCTGGCTGGGATATGTCGAGCCTGTCTGCACTCTTAGATACGCTTTGCTCTTCAATCAGAATAGCTAGACTCAGCAATAAGTTGAGATCGCACTGTTGAATAATCTTTAAGTCTGTTGGATTCATAAGGTTTGTGCTAAAGGAAAGTGTTGGTGAAAAAGCGTCACTAACTGACGTCTAAACCACTGCTGTAGCTCAGGTGCTCTGTGGTGGCGATCCCAGCAGATTTTAAGTTCTAGATTGATGGGCGAGCCGAGCCAGTCAAAATCTTTCGTCTCATGCTCGGGTAAAATCTGCATGGCGAAATGGGGCAGCAAGGTAACGGTGTTATTGGTTTGCAGCGCATAGAGCAGCGTGCTTAAAGAGTTAGTTGTCAAAGCGTATGCCGCATCGAGTATATCGAGGTGCTTAAGTGCTTCAATTGACTGTAGCTGATTATGCTCTTGAAATTGATAGCGTAATAGCTTGATAGCATCTTTATGGGCGTGGAGATTTTGCTTGTTGGTCACTTTGTGGGTGACCATTTGCCACGGGGCTAGGCCGATGGGTTCACTGACAATTGGGCTTGGCACATTATCGTAGAAGCCGATAACCGCATCAACTTGTCCTCGTCTGAGTAACTGAAAACCATTGGCGTTTTGTGAAATATATTCCAGCTCTATTCCAGGCGCTTTTTCGCTCATCAGCTCGATTAATGGGGTGATAATTAGCTGAGCGGTCACATCACTCATAATAAAGCGTATTCTCCCCTGAGCCGTTTTGGGGCTGAAGTGTTCGGCTTCTAAGATGCGGGCCGTTTTATCCAAGAGAGGGGTTAATTCTAATGCGATGGCTTGAGCCTTGTTGGTTAAGGTCATGCCGTTGTTGCTCTTGAGCAGTAGGGGATCGTTAAACATTAGCCGTAAGCGTTTTAGCATCTGGCTCATCGCCGATTGAGACAAACCAAGTTGCTTGGCGGCATTGGAAACATGGGCCTCATTGAGCAGTACCGCAAGGGCCAGCAATAGGTTTAAATCGCAATTTTTCAGTCGTTCAAGATTGAGCTGAGTTAGCATTATGTTACCTAGCCTCCATTAACAAATTGACTATAAACGATAAAGTTCAGCTTGAATAGATCATGTTGGTGTGAGTTGTTCTGGAGTAAATGAAGCCGTCCTTGGCTCATGTCTATCCTTAGATTAAGTGCAAATATTCCCTGTATATTTCCTTGGTAAGGATTCACGTCAACCGTCCTAGTTGACGTGAATCTTACACCCCAAAACCTTATGCCAAGGGCATGGCAAGATTTGTGGGATCCTAGCGTATCGTTTCGCCATCCTGGCGGTGTCGGGTCCCTATTGGTGATACAAGATTTAATCTGAATCAGTGTTTTTAAGAAACTTGCACTTTTTCTTGGCTAGTTAGAGTCACGATTACGCGGCGCTCTAGGGCACGATCTTTACGGGTATCGGCATGAGCATCTTGTTCGCCAACGGCTTGAGTATCGATCTTCTTCACTTCCACACCATGAGAAACGAGGTAGGCTTCTACATGCTGTACACGCTTTTCAGATAGCTTAAGGTTGTATTGGTTATCACCTTGGTTATCAGATTGACCGTTTAGCAAGATAACGTCTTGTTCTTTGCTCTTTGAAAGCTGAATAACCTGATCTAGCTTAGCCTTGGCAGCGCTAGTTAGCTCTGATGAGTCGAAGCCAAATAGTACGGCTACACTGCTTTTTTCGGTATGAATTTCATACTTAGGCTCAGGCTTTGGCTCTGGACGAGGCATAGGCTTAGTCTGCTTCTCAATCACGGCTGGTAGCACAACGGCTGTTGTTGTCGTAGGCTTCACACCGAAACGGTAAGTTAGCTGTAGACCCACTGTCTGTGCGTCCATGTTTGCCGTGTTCCATGCGGTTTCATCGATACCGGCAAAGCGGCGGTACTTAGCTGAAATAGCTAAAGAGTCAGTGATGTTGTAGCCCACACCTGCGCCAAAGTATGCGGCGGTATCGGTAGCACTAACATATTTATTCGCACTCATCTGGTGCGCTAGGTGGTATTGATAAGCACCCGCTTCACCAGTTAAGAACCACTTTTCATTTAGAGGCAGTGTACCCACAGCACCCAGTGTAAAGCCGTCGACATCGATAGACTGGCTACCGTCTAGGCCGCCCCACATGTGAGTGTCGTCGTTGGTGCCGAGATCTTGCCAACCCGCTTCGAAGGCCAAGTATTTGTTTAGCTGATAACCCACTAGGGCATTCCAAGCTAAATCGCTGTCATCGCCTAGGTGGCTAGCGGCGTCAACTGACTCATAGTTGCTTTGACCAGCACCGGCACCTATGTACCAAGTGTTATCGATATCGGCTGCATTGGCGTAACCACATGTACTCATTAATGCTAGTGCAATTAGTGTCTTGTTCATCATGTTATCTCCAGTGAGTTTTAATTCGTCTCTCATTTCAATGGAGCGCATTTTGCGGGATTGGCTAAATTAGAGCGATAGAGTAAATGCAATAACGATTATTCGCTTTACTTATGAGTAGGTCATAACTAAAGGTTGGAACTCACAAAAATACGGCTGTGGGGACTTTTTCCATAAGTAAATTGGATGATGAAAAACAGCAATAGATAGCGGCGAATATGACACCGCTATAGTGCTAATTAACCTAAGGCTGCTGAATATGTATCTGCTTAACAGGGCAAGGGATCTCGATATCGGCCTCTTTAAGGGCTTTAAAGAGGGCCGCGTTGGTTTGGTATTTGTCTTGGTAATAACTTTGAGTCGCCACCCAATAGCGAACACCTATCTCAATACCAATACTGTTAAAGTCATTTACGCCAACTTGGGCTTTATCACCCTGATAGACGATTGAGCTGTCACTTAAGACTTTAGCGAGTAAGTTTATGACCTGCTGGGGATCGGCCTGATAACTGATATTTAATTTGGTTTCGACCAGCTTATTGGCGAAGGAGTTATGTAAGATCTCACCGACAATATGCTTATTGGGGATGTTGATCTCTTCACCTTCTTCATTGGTTAACACCGTCATACCAAGGTGAATGTCTTTAACTAAGCCGCCGACTCCTTTAACTTCGATGGTATTACCTACTATGAAAGGTCGAGTCACAATAATGGTAATTCCGGCTGCATAGTTAGATAGCATTCCCTGTAAGGCTAAGCCAGCACCGAGAGAGGCGGCACCGATTGCGGCAACCATCGGAGTGACACTAATACCTAGCTTGCCTAAAGCTATCACTGCCACCATCAGTATGATTAAGATGCGGACGAAGTTACTGGTAAAATTACTCAGGGTGATATCGATTTCATGCTTTTCGAAAATTCGCGTGACCAGGTTGGCGGCTTTAGAGGCGAGCCACAGGCCAATTAAGAAGATGATGATGGCACCAAGAATACTAAAGCTATACTGCACCAAAAATTCGGTTATCGCGGTATAGGCATTTTGCAGCTGCGCGATTTCTTGGTCTAATCCTTGCTCATTCATTTTTGTATCCTTCTGACAACCTTTCCCGATTAGCTTACTGAAAATACACTAGTTTGTAACTTATATTTTATATGTGTATTGCTATAGGAGGGGTTTGTTTTGTAGTGCGGACGCTTTGCGTGAAGAGGATCATGCTTTGCCGCTAAGTTTACTGTTGGTCTTTAAAGAATAGGTTACTCTTTTTGTTAATACTAATTAGCCGAGTCCAATTATGAGAGCCGTTATTTTTGTTTTATCTAGCCTATTTGCCACATCGGTTTGGGCAAGCACCTATCAAGTTGGCGACCAAATTATTGATATTAAGTTGCAAGATCAACATGAAGCGCAATATCAGGTCGATAGCAGCACAACTCGGGTTTTATTTAGTCGTAGTATGGATGGCGGAACTGTTATCCAAGAGGCGCTGGAGGCTGAACCTGAGTTGGTGAAAGATACTGGCCTGATTTATGTGGCGGACATCAGTGGCATGCCATCTTTGATTGCACGTTTTGTCGCTTTACCTCAGTTTAAAAAGTTTCCATATAGAGTGGCGCTGGATAACGAAGGTGAGCTAACTATGCCTTTGCCTGCGCAAAAGGATCAAGCGACCTTGGTTGAGCTTAATAATAACCAGATAACTAAGATTGCTTTCTATGAGACAGCTGATGCGCTGTTAGCAGACTTGAAATAGCATCATCTACTTTATAAATGTATAAACACAGTTAGAAGATAAAAAAGGGCGCTCAGCGCCCTTTTTTCTTCTAACTGCTTTAAGCAGAATGCCCCTTCAAAATATCGTAGATCTCTTCTTTTAAATGTAGCTTCTTAAGCTTGAGTTTATGCAGCTCTGAGGTGTAGTCGCTAGCGATGTTTTTCTCCAGATTCTTTATCTCCTCATCGAGTTCGTTATGCTTGTGAAACTTCTTCTGAAAATGGCTATCAGATGTCTTTAGTTGGCTGATAAGTTCTCTGTATTCTGGAAACATGCAGGCGTCCTTTTTAGCGGTTTTTTGCGGATAGTTCATTTGGTACAGTTTTAAATTACCGCGATTACTTGCTGCTAAATGTGATGTCGATCAAATTGTGAGCGATTAGAAATACACGTTGGAGCCGGAGATATTTTTGCCATGATGCCCCATAAATAAGCTTCAGAAATGAGCCCAGAAAACTTGCGATCCTAGTGTAACGGCTTCGCTTGAAGGAGCTAGCTAAGCTGTTGCTAACCTGTAACTTATTTCTTGTCAGCTAGGGTCTAGGATCTTAGTGTTATTGTTTATCAAACCTCATCTTTCATGGCTGGCAGTATGGCCAGTAACTGCTATATTCTAGCTCAGAGTCTAAGTTGATTTAGTAACTAGATTACGACAAATCATTTACTCTTGGCGGAGAAAGTGTGATCGACTTAACCTTTTTAGCGCCAAGACTAGGTTAAAGTCGCTTCAATTAGATTTATAAATTCAAAAATGAAAGGGGTTTTCACGATGTCTGATGTATTTCATTTAGGCTTAACTAAAGAGATGTTAGATGGTGCTAGTTTAGCGATCGTGCCAGGCGATCCTGAGCGTGTTAAGCGTATTGCCGAGTTGATGGAGAATGCGACATTTTTAGCGAGTCACCGTGAATATACCAGCTACTTGGCATATATCGAGGGTAAGCCTGTTGTCGTTTGTTCAACGGGTATTGGTGGTCCATCGACATCGATCGCCGTTGAGGAGCTAGCCCAGCTTGGTGTACGTACTTTCCTTCGAGTAGGTACCACAGGTGCGATTCAGTCACATGTGAATGTGGGCGATGTGATTGTGACTCAAGCGTCGGTGCGTTTAGACGGCGCAAGCCTGCACTTTGCGCCGATGGAGTACCCAGCGGTAGCAAACTTTGAATGTACAACGGCTATGGTTGAGGCGAGCCGCGAAGCGGGCCTTGAGCCACATATTGGTATTACAGCTTCATCAGATACCTTCTACCCAGGCCAAGAGCGTTACGATACCGTTTCGGGTCGTATAACGCGCCAGTTCAAGGGCTCAATGCAAGAGTGGCAAGACTTAGGTGTGCTTAACTACGAGATGGAGTCTTCGACGCTCTTTACCATGTGTGCTTCACAGGGATGGCGCGCGGCATGTGTTGCCGGCGTGATTGTTAACCGTACTCAGCAAGAGATCCCAGATGAAGCGACAATGAAGAAAACCGAAGTCAGTGCGGTTTCTATCGTTGTGGCAGCGGCTAAAAAGTTACTTGCATAACCGCGATTTAACCCAATAAAAAAGGCGCCGATGGCGCCTTTTTTGTTTACTGTGATCCGTGCTAGAAGTGGTACTTAGCGATCACCGAGTAAGTGTTCTGATCGATACCATCGACACCGTATTTATTTTTCCAGTAATCATATTCGATACCGACAAATAGCTTGTTTTTCTGATGCTCGCCTAGTACTACCGCACCTAGGTCATACTTAAGCTGTGGGTTGAAGTGGAAGTTCGTCTCGTAAGCTGCGTCATCAGCTGCAAATACCCAGTCAATGAAACCGTCGAAGACGATATTCGAGTTACCGACAGGGAAATCCATTCTAAATGCGGGCGTTAACTGCCAACCATCACTGATGTTATCGCTGCTGATTGCGTGTCGACGGTAGGTATTAAGCTGGAAGTAGCTAAAGTATGGGATCTTGATATCCATACCGACACCGTACAGGAAGCTCTTTACTGGGCCTTCACCCTCTTCAAGTGTGAGTGCTAGCGATAGATCGGTTACAGGACCAAAACCTACTGTTTTACCTAAAATTTTGCCTGCACTTAAGCGAGTAGAGATCTCACCATAGGTGGTGTTGTCTTTGCTGACATTTGAGCCGTTAAAGTAAGTCACGTCTTGGAAGGCAAACCAGTCGCCATATTTCCAATCACCAGCGGTTTCAAAGGTTAAGGTTGTCTGTTTTTCTGATGGCGCGAGGTCGTAGTTTTCACCGTATAGCGCAGTGACACTCACATCCCACCAGTTAACCATATTGTCAGCCATTGCTGTTGGGCTGACTAGCAAAGCCAAACAAAGTAATTTCTTGTTCATCGTAAAACCTTTTATTTTTATAGGAGCTTAGGGCGCAGTAAGTTATTAAATAATAAACGTGAGTTTTGCTGGCGGGGAATATAGGCGTAAAGTGAACAATGTTCAAAGGTTTTGTCATTCTTTTTGAGTTGGATAGCATGCGCTTAGCGTAAGTTGTTGATAGTTGCGTTGTTGATATTGCAGGTTGTGGTTGGCGATTGTCTTTAAATGTGAATTCACTTGTAGATGATGCGCATTTTAACTGTCGGGAAATTGATGCTCACTCTGGCAAGCTAACAATTTGATTATGTGTTGGGGGTCGTTATCTTAACTATCGGGTGACATAATATGTCGCATAAAACCTGTGCAACTGATATAGTCATCTGAGGCTCTTTCATTTCAGGGGGAAATATGGAGTTTTCAAATCCGATAATAATTTGGGCATGTATTGGGGTTATCCTCATGCTGGCGGAGATCATTTTACCGGGCGGTATTGTGATCCTCTTAGGCACAGCTTGTCTTGTTGTTGCTGCAGCCTTGGCTATAGGTTTAGTCGAAGGCATAGTACAAAGCTTAACACTGTGGTTTATTGCCTCAATGGTGTTACTGTTACTCTTTCGTCAAGTCACACAAAAGTTGGTCGGCGGTGATGCTCATGTCGGTAATACCGATGAAGAACTCGACATTTACGGTCAACTCGCTGTCGTCAAACAGACCATAGGTCCGGCGCAAAAAATGGGGCGGATCGAATTTCAAGGCTGTGAATGGTCGGCATTGGGAGATGGTAGCGAGATTGCGGCAGGCTCTCAGGTTAGGATTATCTGCAGAGATAATATTGCGCTAGTGGTTGAGCCTATCAAGGCTGAAGAAGAGCACTTCGTAGAAAAGTAATTGGTTTAAGTAAGGAAGGGATCTCTATGTTCGCATTTACATTCTTTGTTCTATTTGTCTTTTTTATCCTCTATAAGTTGTTGTTAATTGTGCCTATGCGTGAGGTCAATGTGATTGAACGTTTAGGTAAGTTTCGCACCGTGCTTCAACCCGGGTTTCACTTTTTGATCCCGTTTTTTGATCGGGTAGCCTATAAGCATGAAATCCGTGAGCAGGTGCTCGACGTGCCGCCACAAAGCTGTATCTCGAAAGATAATACCCAGCTAGAAGTCGATGGCTTAGTTTACCTCAAGGTGATGGATGGCAAGCTTGCCAGCTACGGTATTGAAGATTATCGCCGCGCGGCGGTAAACCTAGCACAAACCACCATGCGTTCAGAGATAGGTAAGTTAAGTCTGAGTCAGACATTCTCCGAGCGAGATAGCCTCAACGAGTCGATAGTACGAGAAATTGATAAAGCATCGGATCCCTGGGGGATCAAGGTGCTGCGTTATGAGATTAAAAATATCACCCCGTCACGTAAGGTGATCCATACCCTAGAGAAGCAGATGGAAGCGGAGCGCAGTAAGCGCGCCGAGATCACGCTGGCCAATGCAGAAAAAGCCGCGATGATTAATCTGTCAGAAGGTGAGCGCCAAGAAGCGATTAATCTCTCTGAAGGTGAGAAACAGCGCCGTATTAACGAGGCAAAAGGTACCGCGCAAGAGATTGCCATTATTGCCCGTGCTAAGGCCGAAGGCATGGAGCTGGTTTCTGCCGCGCTCGCCAAAGAGGGAGGGCATGAAGCGATGAACATGCAGCTTAAAGAGCAGTTTATTGCTCAGGTTGGCAAGATCTTGGGTGAAGCGGATGTGTCAGTGGTACCCGCTGAGCTGGCTAAAATAGAGGGATTCTTTGAAGGTATGGAGCAGGTTACTCACGCGGTGTCTGCCAATTCAGTGAAGGGAGCACGCTAATGATCATCTCAGGAATAGATACCGATTTAATTGTAATGGCTATCTGGGGCCTAATCTTTGCCATCTTCGTGGTTAAGCTGTTTCAGTCTATTCGATTAGTGCCGACAAAATCGGCCTATATCGTTGAACGCTTAGGTAAATATCATTCAACCTTAGACGCGGGCTTTCATGCCTTAGTGCCTTTTGTCGATAAAGTGGCTTATATTCACGATCTCAAAGAGGAGACTATCGATGTCCCTCCACAGGAGTGTTTCTCTTGCGATGAAGTGAATGTCGAAGTCGATGGGGTTATCTATATCTCGGTGGTTGATCCGGTAAAGGCCAGTTATGGCGTTACCGATTACCGCTATGCGGCAATTCAATTGGCGCAAACCACGACCCGTAGCGTGATAGGCACCCTAGATCTGGATCGCACCTTCGAAGAGCGCGACGTGATTAGTGCTAAAGTGGTCGAAGTGCTAGATCAAGCAGGTGCCATGTGGGGCATTCGGGTGCATCGCTATGAGATTAAAAATATCACTCCACCTGAAACCGTCAAAAATGCCATGGAGATGCAGGTAAATGCCGAGCGTGAGCGTCGCGCGCTATTGGCAAAGAGCGAGGGTGATAAGCAGAGTAAGATTAATCGTTCTGAGGGGATCAAGACTGAAACGATTAACCACTCAGAGGGTGAAATGCAGCGCCGTATTAACGAGGCAGAGGGTAAGGGCGAGGAGATCTTAACCATTGCCCGGGCCACGGCTGAATCGATCGAGCGTATGGCCACCGTTATTGCAGCGCCGGGCGGTAAGAACGTGGTGCGCATGCAGCTCGGGGCGCAGTACCTTAAGCAACTTGACGGTGTCAGCTCTGGACAGAGTAAGGTGATTCTACCTGGCAATATGATGGATTTTGATCACTGGATGAATAGCATCGGCTTGGAAGAAGATAAGCAATAGCGGGCTCGGCCAAAGGTGACTCATTACGATGCTAGATCCTTCTTTAGGGTCTAGCATTTTCATTAGTGGACTTGTAAATGGTCTGTTTTTATTCCTATTCGCTTAAGAGGGGCCCGATGGCATTCGATGATAAGTTTAGACTCAGTAGTCACGCGGTTATCTTAAAACCCGGCTCATCAGATCCAAGGGTATTATTACTAAAGGCTAGCTATGGTGACTGTCGCTGGGGGCTACCTGGCGGGGCTTTAGAGCCTGGAGAGACGATTCACGAAGCACTTTTGCGAGAATGCCAAGAGGAGCTAGGTGTAGCCGTTAAGGTGAATTACCTAAGCGGAGTCTATTACCACCGAGCGTACGACTCACAGGCCTTTATCTTTCGATGTGAACTTAGTGACCAAGACAGTATTAGGCTTAGTGATGAACACAGTGAGTACCGTTTCATGCCGTTATCCGAGCTCTCCAATGTTCAGAAGCAGAGAGTTATCGATTGCTTAGACTACAATGGCGCCGTGGTCAGTCGTAAATTCTAATTGCTGCTTCTGCCATGCCTCACATGGCCGTCAGGGGAATAGGGTTGTCTTGAGTCGCAAGATTTTCGTGGATCTCCTTATAGTGAGTGCCAATTTCGAGTAACTCCTCGAAGGGCACCGGCTTACTGATCAGAAAGCCTTGAGCATAATCACACATCATAAAGCTAAGCTCATCTAACTGTTCTTGAGTCTCGACCCCTTCGGCAATCACCCTGATCCCTAGAGCGTGAGCCATCTCGATGGTGGCGATGATCAACTCGTTACTCTTACCGTCTTTGTTCATATCGTTAATAAAGCTGCGATCAATTTTTAGGATCTCAAATGGATAGGTTCTTAGATAGCTTAGTGAGGAATAACCGGTACCAAAGTCATCCATGGAGATACAAAAACCCGCATCACTTAGCTGTTTTAAGGCATCCAAGGTATAGGCGTGACCACTTAGTAGCACCCCCTCGGTTATTTCAAGCTCCAGATCCTCAGGGCGCATGCCGAATGTGTGCACTAGGTCTGTGATGCTTTGTACTAGGTTTGGATTTCTAAATTGCCTTGGAGAAAGGTTAATGGCGACTCGAAAGTCGTCATTAAACTTCTTTTGCCAAGTGGACGCCGCCTCTAACGCACATTTAAGAATAAAGTCGCCCATCAGCTCAATGACTCCAGTCTGCTCGGCAATAGGAATGAACTCGGCGGGTGATACGTTACCTAGAGTCGGATTATTCCAGCGCAGCAGGGCTTCGGCGCCCATGATGCTACCATCTCTGATATCGAGTTGAATTTGAAAGTGAGCCCGGAGTTCACCCCGTTCGAGAGCGCCGTGGATCTGTTCCTCAATTGCTAGGCGGCGTGACACCTCTTTATTCATCGCATGGGTGAAGTAAGAGTAGGTATTTCTACCTATGCTTTTGGTGTGATACATGGCCGAGTCGGCATTTCGTAACAGCTCGGATGGCGTTAAGCCGTCATTAGGGTAGATGGCGATACCTATGCTGGCGGTTAGGACTAACTGTCTGTTATCGATATAGAAAGGCTTTCTAAACCCGCCAATGAGGTTCTCTGCTAGGGGTTGTGCGTCACTGGCACTTGATAGGCCATCTAGCAATATGATGAACTCATCTCCTCCCAAACGGCCAACGGTATCTTCGGCTCTGGTGACATTAAGTAAGCGTTTCGATGCGCTGATAAGGAGCTGATCGCCCGCTTCGTGGCCTAAGGAATCATTGATTTTCTTAAAGTCGTCGAGATCGAGAAAGATAACCGCTAGCATCTGGCCATTTCTTTCACTGGCTTCGACTAACTGCTCGAGCCGCTTGAGTGCTAAAAAACGGTTGGGTAGGTCGGTTAAGCTATCGTAATGGGCTTGGTGGCGAATAAGCGCTTCTGCCTCTCGGCGTTCACTATTGTCATAAAAAGAGATCACTGCACCACTTTTGTTGTCCTTTAGCGCGAGAGGCTGCGATTTGTAATCCACAGGAAAGCTACTGCCATCGGCTCGCCAAAAAATATCTTCTTTAACCTCTCCATTACCGAGTTGCAGTGTCACTTCAGTAGAAGCGCTGCTTTGATAGATCAGCTCATGCATATTGAAGTTTAGTAGTTGTGCGGGGCTGGAATACCCGAGTAATTGGGCGCAGAGGGGATTGGCAAAAATACACTTTCCTTTATCGTCTATGGCATAAATCGCAACGGCTGCCGACTCAAGCACGGCCTCAAGCAGGTGCCCACTTGTTTGTACTTCCTTTTGAATCAGATCTTGATCGGCTGTGACCGTTCTGTTTTTGCAGAGTTGTTTTCGCTTTGCTTTTAATTCATTTAATGAGTGGAGCTTAGTGACATTGGACTGAGTCTTAGGGAGCTGTTCTATATCAAGCTCACTGTCGTCATTCGACAGAGATGGCTGCTGGTGGAAATGTAGCCAGAGACCGCCGAGTAAGGCGATATTTGCCGATAAGAGTAAGGGGATAATAATCTGTATTACTGGGCTTGGTGATGCAGAGCTAAATATCCAAAGCATGCCTAGGGTAACGGTCAAAATCGTCATGAGAAGGCAAAGAAGCCATGGATTTATTGTCAATTTATTACTGATTTGCATACATCACATCCAGAGTTTGATAATGAAACTTTATCTCTTTCGACTGAATCGAGTAGGATTAAGGCTGCTGATAAGAGCAAGCTGTTTGTGAAGTTAACTGACAAGGTCTAGGACTAGGTGCGTAAGCTACGCTGGAGAATGTTTGCTGGGCTATTGGATAAGTCATATTTAGTCCTTTAAAAGTTCAGAAATCACATCCGTTGATTAACTGCTGGCTATAAGTATAGGACCTAAATTCAAAAATGGTAAATACGCCAAATGTAACAAAACATCAGTTTGAATTATAGCTACTTTTCACTAGTAAATTTGGGTTGGCCTAGAAAACCTTAATTGAAAATGACTGTAATTATGAATGATTAATCGAGTGAAAGAGCTAAATATGACTATTGAAAGAATTGAAACTGCTACCCGTATGAGCCGCATTGTTAAGCATAACGGAACCATCTATCTATGTGGTCAGGTGGCTAAGGATGCTGAGCAAGGTATTGCGGAGCAGACTCGTACCATGTTGGAAAAGGTTGATAGCCTACTCGAGCAAGCTGGTAGTGATAGAGAGCATATCCTGTCGGCAACCATTTACATCAAAGATATGCAGTATTTTGCTCAGATGAATGAAGTGTGGGACGCATGGGTACCCGCTGGCCATGCACCCGCTCGTGCCTGTGTTGAAGCCAAGATGGCCCGTGATGCACTATTGGTTGAGATCTCTGTGGTTGCAGCAGAAAAAGCTTAACCTTAGTCTTAACCTGACTCCATTACCGAAGTGAAAGCTCACTTCGGTAATGGAGCCTCTCCTTCCTCGCTCCACCCCATTGTGGGAATCCTATCCCCGAGTTAGTCGATTCTGTTATACTGCCCGCCTGATTTTTTGGAGGCAATAATGGACGTATCTTCTTTACTAGACGGCCTAAACGACAAGCAGCGCGAAGCTGTTGGAGCACCACAATCCAGTATGCTGGTTTTAGCGGGTGCAGGTAGCGGCAAAACGCGGGTGTTAACCCACAGAATTGCCTGGTTGATGCAGGTTGAACAGCAAAGCCCTTATGCCATTTTGGCGGTAACCTTTACCAACAAAGCGGCAAAAGAGATGCGTGAGCGTGTAGAAAAAGTGGCTGGTGGCAATATGAGCCGGATGTGGATAGGTACTTTCCACGGTTTAGCGCACCGTTTACTACGCACCCATTATAAAGATGCGAATCTGCCTGAAAGCTTCCAGATTTTAGACTCAGACGATCAACTGCGTCTGATCAAACGCATTTTAAAGAGCCTTAACTTGGATGAGAAACAGTATCCGCCAAGACAAGCCCAAGGCTATATCAACGGTAAGAAAGACCTAGGTCTACGCCCATCGCATATCGATGCGGGCGGTTTTCCGATTGAGCAAAATTTACTGAAGATCTACCAGATCTATCAAGACTCCTGTGATCGCGCCGGTCTGGTGGATTTTGCTGAGATCTTACTCAGAGCTCATGAGTTATGGCTCAACAAGCCCCATATTTTGGATCACTACCAAGATAGGTTTAAGCACATCTTAGTGGACGAGTTCCAAGATACCAACGCCATCCAATATGCCTGGATCCGCGTGCTTGCTGGCTCAACGGCTAACGTGATGATCGTTGGTGATGACGATCAGTCAATCTACGGCTGGCGCGGTGCACAGGTGGAGAACCTACATAAGTTTTTAGCCGATTTCCCAGCCGCGCAAACCATTCGTTTGGAGCAGAACTATCGCTCGAGCGGTAACATTCTGAACGCATCGAACGAGCTAATCGCCAATAACCCAGATCGTATGGGCAAGAAGCTGTGGACCGATGATAAAGACGGTGAGCCGATTGGCCTGTACTGTGCTTTCAATGAGATGGATGAGGCGCGCTTTATTGTTGGCCGCATCACCGATTGGCAAGATGAAGGGGGTAAGCTCGAAGACTGCGCTATTCTTTATCGCTCTAACGCCCAGTCACGGGTGTTGGAAGAAGCTTTGCTGCATAAAGGTATCGCCTACCGTATATACGGTGGTCTACGCTTCTTCGAACGCCAAGAGATTAAAGACGCCATGGGTTACCTGCGGCTAATCAACAACAAGAATGATGATGCCGCTTTTGAGCGTGTGGTAAATACCCCAACCCGTGGTATCGGCGATCGCACCTTAGAGATCATTCGTACCACGGCACGCCAGCAGGAGATGACGCTCTGGGAAGCGAGCCTTCGCCTACTAGAAGAGAAGGTTCTAGCAGGCCGAGCTGCAAACGCTGTACGTGGCTTTATGGACTTAATCATCGCCATGAGAATGGACACCGATGAGCAATCGCTGCACCGCATGACAGACCACGTGATTCAAACCTCGGGTCTAAAGGCGATGTATGAAGCAGAAAAGAGCGAGAAGGCGCGTGCACGTGTCGAAAACTTAGAAGAGCTGGTCACCGCTGCCCGTAGCTTTGTGATGCCTGAAGATCTAGAAGATATGGGCGAGCTCAACGCTTTCTTATCTCATGCGGCGTTAGAAGCGGGTGAAGGTCAAGCCGACGAATTTACCGATGCAGTGCAGCTAATGACATTGCACTCGGCTAAAGGTCTTGAATTCCCTATGGTGTTTATGGCTGGCGTAGAAGAAGGTCTATTCCCGAGTCAGATGGCGATAGATGAGGGCGACCGCCTCGATGAAGAGCGCCGCCTATGTTATGTGGGTATGACCCGTGCCATGCAGAAGCTGTACATTACCTATGCTGAATCACGTCGTATTTATGGCCGTGAGAGCTTTGCTAGACCCTCGCGCTTTGTTAAAGAGATCCCTGAGCAATATGTGCAGGAGATCCGCATGCGAACTCAAGTTTCAGCGCCAGCAGTAAGCAGTCGCTTTAGCAAGCAAGATGATAGCTTTAATGATTCAGGCTTTAAGATTGGTCAACGTGTTATGCACCCTAAATTTGGTGAGGGCACGGTGACTAACTATGAAGGTAGTGGCGCACAGGCACGTATTCAGGTTAACTTTTTCGATGTAGGTAGTAAGTGGTTAGTGATCGCTTACGCACGCTTGGAGTCGTTATAACCGTTACGGTTTACTAAGGCTGAGCTAAGACTCAGCCTTATTTTTAGCCGATAAAACCTGCACCGATTTTATTTATCTCATTACTGGTTGAATACTGTTACAGCTCAGTCATAATGCGGTTACAAAATTAAAGGCCGAAGACGTTGTAGGAGAGCCTAATATATGAATCTTAGGGATAAACTTGATGTCTATATGCGACTCGCGCGTATGGACCGTCCCATTGGTACCTTGTTGCTATTATGGCCTTGTTTGATGGCCTTAACTTTTGCCGCAGCTGGCTTACCCGATCTTAAAGTCTTTATCATCTTTGTTATCGGAGTGGTGGTAATGCGAGCCTGTGGCTGCATCATCAACGACTATGCCGATAGGGATCTCGACTCCCATGTGGAGCGTACTAAAGCTAGGCCGTTAGCCAGTGGTGAGATCTCCAGTAAAGAAGCGCTGTTGCTATTTGTCGTTATGGCGCTATTTGCCTTTGGACTAGTGCTGCTGCTTAACCCTTTAGTCGTTAAACTCTCCGTTGTCGGTATTATTCTTACCATCATCTACCCCTTTACCAAGCGTTATACCAATATGCCGCAGATGTTTCTCGGCACAGTGTGGAGCTGGTCTATCCCTATGGCCTACGCGGCGCAAACGGGGACGGTTCCTGCCGAGGCGTGGTGGTTATTTGCCGCTAACTGGTGCTGGACGGTGGCGTACGACACCATGTATGCCATGGTAGACAGAGACGATGATCTAAAAGTTGGCATCAAATCGACCGCCATTTTGTTTGGCCGCTATGACAGACATATCATCGGGGCTTTTCAACTCGCGGCACTGAGCTGTTTTATTATCGCGGGGCTAGTGGCTGGACGAGGCGAGATCTACGCCTTAGGCATTGCGGCCTTTATTGGCTTCGGCCTGTACCAACAAAAGCTGATCTATGGCCGTGAACGTGCGCCATGTTTTACCGCTTTTCTCAATAATAACTGGGCTGGCATGGTGTTATTTGCCGCGCTGACGCTGGATTATTTAGTGTTAGGTTAGTCCCTTTGCTTAACATAAAAAACGCCTCTCACTAGAGGCGTTTTTTATGTTTGATATCCACAGAGATTCAATCTGGCAGTGCCCTATCTGCGCTCAAGCGCACTTTCGTATACCTGCGCACTGAAGATCCCTGACTATACTTATCACTAAGACTTTAAAGGTTCACAGCAGGACATTAAGTATCTGCGATGCTCGGATAACTAAGCTGAGACAGAGGCCGTTAATCTGAGCTCATTAAGCTGAGGCAGTTACGCTTAACTGTCTTAATTAGTGCCGTGAGGAGCATTGTTTCGGTCATGCTATCTAAAGTTACAAATGGATTTGAATGCGACAGGGGGGAATAATGTCATCTTGGGTTACCGCTTATGAAGCAGACCAGTGGGCGCACTATGAATTAGGCTTACTGCTTATCGCGGTTTTTATCTTGCTTATTTGGTTGTTGGTTTGTCGCCTTAAGGCGCAAGGCTTCTTACGTTGGAGTCTGGCCATCGTTAGCTGTGTTACGTTAATGGGCTTGTGTTTAACCAGTCGAGTCGATGCCCTGCAAATCAGCTCGTTATTGACGATGGGGAAGAATATTGAGGTGCTCAATGGTGAGTACCGCTACGGTGAGTATCACTTTCCTCATAGCTCTCGTTATGGCATAGATTTTCGCGAAATCCATATCGGTGAGCGGATCCTAAAGCTCTACCACAGCGGCTACTTAAAGCACAGTCGCTGCTATCGCGATTTCTATAACAGCAATCAATTTAGTGACAATATCGAGCTGCGGTTATATATCTATTGGTACGAGTATGAGCTGATCCATAAGAGTGCGAGAGTTCGGCTCAAGACACCTTGTATCCTAAAGATTGAGCAGCGCAATATCGGCTAGCATGCCTACTGGCTAACCCCCACCTCGTGATTAAACAACCAGTCCATACCATGAATGGCCGAAGTCGCGAACGCGGTGGCGTGATGAGCTTCACCGATAATTAATAGCTTGCTGTTTAAATCGGGGTTGTTCACTTCAAGATTGTTCAGTAACGCCTTAAAGTGCTGAGCGTCGGCCACCATATCGTGTTCTGAGTCCCCACCTTCACCGTTATGCTCTAGTGCACCGATGCCGATAAAGACATTGGCATCGATCTCCTTGAGTGAAGCGATATTCTTGGCGAACTGAGTCAGAAAGTGTCGCTCTTGCCACCAAAGAGAGGGGCTGCCTAGCAGATAGTTACGAAACAGCTCGGGTTGCTTTAGCAAAATATAGGCGCCAAACAGACCGCCTAAAGAGTTACCGACATAGGTTCGCTGGCTGGGATCAACGCGAAAGTTCTGCTCCATATAGGGGATGATTCCATCTCGTAAGAAGCGCATGTGTCGGTCGGCACCACCAGTGACCTTCTTCCAACTGCTATCGACACTAGGCGTGTAGTCTCTAACGCGGCTGTGATCACTCCTAAGGCCAAGCTCCCAAGAGATCCCGACTATGATAGCCGGTTGCATCTGCTTTGAGTTCATCGGGAAACGAGTGACACCGGACATGATCTGGAAGGTATACATGGCATCGGTGAGGTAGATGACCGGATATAACCTGTCTCTATTTTCCGAGGCTTTATAGCCCTTAGGCAGCTTGATATAGAGCTTATAGGTGCGCTCTTGATCGTTAATCTGCACCGTATGACTGCGGGGAATGCTAAAGGGGGTGGTTAAGTGTGCTGTGGCTTCAATGCTACGGTTATTGGCGAATGCGGAAGCAGAGAGCATGCTGAACAATGGCAAACTCAATAGCAATAAGCTAACAAGGATGATTTTAATTCGCAAGGTTTGCCTCTCTGTTTGCCAAACGTGAATATAGCTCCCAGCTTAGCCTTTTATTTGTACAAAATCTGCTGAAATTGATGCCGCTTATATCGATTTTTTACCTATATACGCAGTAGCGCCGATGCTGGAACTAAGAGTAAGCAGAGGCTATTGTCACTACTTACTCAGGTTTAACCTTTTGGTTTAAGGCTTAGGCTAGTTTAAGGTTAAGCCTTAACGAGTTTTTCTAGATCCGCAGGGCGGTAATATACCGACTTGAGTACCTTGCCTTGGCGAACCACTTTACCCGCCATTTCGACGTCTTTAGCGCACTTAGCTATGATGAAGTCGCCCTTAGTGCTACCGACAATTTCCACCCCTTGCTTAGCGTAAAAGGCGATGGTCTCTTCAAGTTCTTGCTCGTTACGGCACACCTTACTCATGTTACTCGAGTGGACTTCATCCCAACAGGTGACGAAGTCAATTTCACGGTTCTTGGCAACGTGCAGCAGGAGATCGATAACATAGCTGATCTCGAGTCTATCGCTGACTTGAGTTGCGCCCAGATGGACCAAGCGTCCCATCAATACGTACACAGAGTCGACGATGGCATCGGCCTGCTCTACACGGCTGTCGGCTTCGGCCAGCTCGGTGAGCTCTTCGATAGCTAAGGATGTGTGCAGCGTATCGGCTTTATCATCTAGCGTATTGCTGTCCTCGATCGGTAGGTCGAAAGTCATGCGGAACTCTCGAATATCGCGATAGAGGTGATCGTATAGTGGCTGATCTAAAGCGGATAATTTCATCGGTAATGTGCCTTTGCTGCTAATGTGAATAATCAGGCGACATATTAAAGAAGTGATTGCTTAAATGAAAGCATCCGCAGGCCAGTGATAAGCTCTTACAAGGCGGAAAATAGAGTTAAGTTGCAAGTTCTGAGTTTATCTATGCTGGATTACGTAATGCCGCGTAGATGTAAAACCACCTCGGCTTGGAGCCTTTGGATGAGTGTCTGTGTGTGCTGATGAGCCATATCTAACTCAAGCCAGCCGTCAGTCCCCATGATCGAAAATTGACTGATAGCGATTATTTGCCCTTGGCAGATCTCTCCTTCGAGCTTAATGATGCCAATACTGGTGTTTAACCGGCTGATGCTAAATTTTTGCATAAAGGCTTGTCGTTCACTTGTTTCTCTCATTAAACCTATCTGTATCTGTTTTCTATTAACTTTGCAAAATTGTTGGTTTTTTAACTTATTGCTCATCTTACACTGAATTTTTATCAACCCTAATTGTGCTCCTTAAAAATGTTCTTTCTCTGCATGCTTAATCGCTATATGCCATTTTTGCTGAATTGCTAGGCTTGCTCGTCACATTTGCATCCGCTGTTGACTCTTCATCACGGGGCGCTGCGCTAGACGATGTTGTTAATTTTATGTAAGGATGTGGTTCCAGCCTAAGCACGTTAGTTTGTTTTTTAGAGATAAAGCGATTTTGTTTTAGAGAGTTAATTTCAGAAAGAGTGCTTAGGTCATAAGAATAAGAAAAGGATGTAATATGAGCTCAAATAATGATCTTCAACAGTCAGAATCCGTGACAATGGATCCGCTGCAAGATAGCAAGCATTCCGTCCCCACTCTGCTCGATGCACTCTTACCTATTGTCGCCTTGGTGATAATGCTCACCGCCGCCGTTTACCTATTTTCCTCCGACAGCTCCTATGGTGCTAACCAAATAGCCTTGATTATGGCCGGTTGTATAGGCCTATTAATCGGTTGGAAAAATGGTTATAGCTGGGCGGAGATGGAGCAGGGCATAGTGCGCAGTATCGGTGTTGCCACCGGGGCGTTACTGATCCTATTTACCGTCGGTTCGCTCATTGGCACTTGGATCCTCGCCGGTACAGTGCCGACGATGATCTATTACGGTATGTTGGTGTTAAACCCCGAATATTTCTACGCAGCATGTTGCCTGCTGTGCGCCGTTGTTGCCATCAGTATCGGTAGTTCGTGGACCGTTGCAGGCACCTTAGGTATTGCCTTAATCGGTGTGGCATCTGCGATGGGGCTCAGCGTGGAGATCACCGCCGGTGCGATTATTAGTGGTGCCTATTTCGGTGACAAGATGTCGCCCATGTCTGATACCACCAACTTGGCTCCAGCCGTAGCCGGAACCGATATCTTTAGTCACATTCGCCATATGGTCTGGACTACGACACCCAGTATCATCATCGCGATGATCTGCTTCCTGTTATTAGGTTTTAATGCTCAGGCAGGCATAGAGAGTAATGATTTTGAGATGACACTCTCCTTGATCCAGACTCAATTCAATCCCGGCATTCATCTGCTGTTGCCGCTGCTGGTGGTATTTATCTTAGCCTGGAAGAAGGTACCGGCCTTTCCTACGGTGATCATAGGTACGATTGCGGGAGCGGTCTGTGCGGCGCTGTTTCAGTTCGATAATGTGGTTAAGTTCGCCAGTGATGAAACCTTGACGCCAGTTGTCGCGCTGGTCAAAGGGATCTGGGTGGCGATGTTTAATGGTTATAGCGCCGAAACTGGTGATGAGGTGTTAGACAGCCTACTGAGTCGTGGCGGCATGAGCAGCATGATCAACACAGTGTGGCTGATCCTTTGCGCCATGACATTTGGTGGCATCATGGAGGCCACTGGATTATTAAAGCGTATTTTGCAGAGTGTTCTTGGATTGGTGAAGTCTAGCGGTAGCCTGATGATCACCACGATAGCCAGCTGCATCGGTGCCAACCTCATCACCGCCGATCAGTTTATCGCAATTGTGCTGCCAGGGCGTATGCTCAAGGTGGAATATGCTAAGCGTGGATTAGCGCCAGTTAACTTAAGTCGTACCCTAGAGGACTCGGCGACGATCACCAGCCCACTAATACCGTGGAACACCTGTGGCGCGTATATGGCCAGTACCTTAGGGGTTGCGACAGTCGCTTACCTGCCATACGCCTTTTTCAACTTAGTGTGTCCGCTGATCAGCGCGGCTTATGCTCATTACGACTTTAAGATTGAGCGATTGTCCCCGGAGGCGGAGCAAGCTCTGGCTTAATTGTTTTCTATCGGCCAAAAAAACGCCTTGTCGTTTGGGATACGACAAGGCGATGGCATAGCCTAAGATCACCATGGAGAGGTGAATTTACCCACCGAGATGGGTGTTTAGCGAGGAAAGCAATGTTCAAATCACCCTAGGACCTAGGACCTAGGACCTAGGACCTAAAATCTAAACTTAACGGTGTGCATATTTGGCGGTGAGCTTCTCAAGATACGGCTGCACCTCTTTGTCACCCCAATCAAGGTAACCACGTAGGAAGCCAACTAGGTTGCCTGAACCGTCAAATACATAGGTGGCAGGTACCACGTCTGCTGGCATCACCTGGTCGATAGTTTTCTTCGGATCTAACCAAGTTTGGTAATGACCAAGTTCATGGCGGTCTAGGAAGGCCTGCACCTTGTCACTCTCTTCATCGATAGAGATAGGCACCACTACCAAGTCGTTATTCTTGTTCACCTGACGGATATTTTCCATCTGTGGGATCTCTTTAATACAAGGTGCACACCAAGTCGCCCACAGGTTTACCAATACCAATTTGCCCTTAAATTGCTTGAGGTTTATCTTTCCACCCTGAGTGTCGGTAAAGCTCACATCGGGCACGGCGCGAGCGGACTGCATCTCGATAAAGCGTGACATGATCAGTGGTTTTTCAATCGCTTTACCTGTGTTGTAGACCTTTTTCGTGACCACTTGGGCCTGCGCTGGCATAAGTAAAGACGAGAAAACCAGTAAGCAGCTGAGTAAATGTGTTTTATTCATAGGTATTACCATTAGTATCTTGATGTTTACGTTGTTCACGGATTAATACGGCGGCGATGCCAACAATACCGAGAAGCAGAAGAATGGGGCCAAACCAGAGCAGGGCAGTAGCCGCCGAAAAGCTAGGTTGATACCTGATTTTTTCGCCATAGCGCTGCACCAGAAAATCGATGATCTCAGCCTTTGACTCACCTTGCTCTAGCATCAAAAAGATCTGTCCCTTCAGCTCACTGGCGATAGGCGCGCCTGAGTCAAATAGGTTCTGATTGACCGACATCGGGCAGCGTAGCTCATGGGCAATCTCAAAACCCAAGTCACGAATTTGGTCTGGGGTGTAATGGATTTTGTCTGAGGCCGCCTGAGCCGAGATGCTGATACAAAGCAAGATGGCTAGGCCTGCCAGTAAGCCAGCTAGCGTAGATGTATATGCTTTGCTCATGCTAGCTCCTTAGCTTCGAGTGTATTGGCTGTAGCTGTGTACTGCATTGTTTTCGATCTCGCCTGTGTGCGACTTAGGCTATAAAGACCCGAGAAAGCGGCGATACCGCCACCGAACATCATCATCAAACCACCAATCCAGATCCAACAGGCCAACGGCTTATGGCTGATGCGTACAAGGTATTCCGTCTCGCTAAGTTGCTGACCACTGGAGACATATAGATCTCGGGCAAAGTTGCGCATGATGCCCGCCTTTGAGACCTCCATAGCGTTCGTTTTAAAAGTTTGACGTTGGGGCGTGATATAGCCGATGAAGTTGTCATCGCTATCGGTGACACGAATATTGGCCTGAATAGCGGTATAGCTAGTGGCATCGACATCGACAGTATCTTCATAGACAAAGGTGTAGCCTGCCACGACCTTACCTTGCCCTGGCCCCATTCTGAGTAGTTCTTGGGTTTCAAAGTTAGACACGGCGGTCGCACCGATAATGCTTACCGCTACACCCAAATGAGCGATCAGCATGGCTGCTTTCTTAGCAATCTTCGCAGTGCCCTGCGAACGTAAGCTAAACACTAAGTAGCCAAGGGTGAGGAATATCCAGCTCGCTGAAGTGACACCAATCCATACCCAAGGGTTAAAACCGTCGCGGGTTTGCAGCGCAAAGAGAATACCGATCGCGGCTGCGGCGGCAAATAGCAACAGTAACGGCTTTAGCGGCTTAAGCGATTGTTTCTGCCACTTGAGCAAAGGGGCGGCACCCATTAATAGTACGGCGACAAAGGTTAATGGCACGAACATGCTGTTAAAGTAAGGGGCACCAACTGAAAGCGTCCCAAGGTTTAATAGCTCAAATAGCAAGGGGTAGAAGGTGCCCAGTAGCACCGAAATCGCCGCCACCACTAACACGATATTACCCAGCAGAATCAAGCTGTCGCGGGAGACGAGCGCAAAGTCTGATTTTGATTTTATCAAGTTAGCCTTTAGGGCAAACAGGGTCAGTGCACCACAAACAAAGACGCCTAAAAGGAACAGAATAGACATACCGCGAGTCGGGTCTGAGGCAAAAGCGTGTACCGATTGCACTATGCCTGAACGTACTAAGAAGGTGCCTAGCAAGCTTAAGGAAAAGGCTAGCAGGCAGAGCAATAACGTGGTGACCTTAAAGCTGCCGCGATGCTGACTCAGTACCACGCTATGCAAAAGTGCTGTGGCCACAAGCCAAGGAATAAAAGAGGCGTTTTCTACCGGGTCCCAGAACCACCATCCACCCCAGCCAAGTTCGTTATAGGCCCACCATGAACCAAAGGCATTACCACCGGTTAGAAATACCCACGCCATTAATACCCATGGGCGCAGGTAGCTAGCGTGTTGCTGAGTAAACTTGCCGCCAAGCAAAGCCGCAATTGCCGCTGCAAAGGTAATCGTCAAGCCGACATAGCCGAGGAACAACATCGGCGGATGGAAGATAAGACCTATGTCTTGCAAAATGGGGTTAAGGTCGCGCCCTTCTATCGGGAAGTTGGGTAGTAAGCGGGCAAATGGATTTGAGGTGAACAGCATGAACAGGTTAAAGCCAGCAATCACAAACGCCAATATAGCAATCATGCGCCCAATAAATAACGGGTCCTGATAGCGTGATGAGAACACGATTAAGCAGCCCCAAATCGCGATTGCGACCACCCAAAATAGCATAGAGCCTTCATGGCTGCCCCAAACTGCGGCGACCTTGTATAAAGTGGCTAACTGAGTGTTGGAGTGGTTGGCAACATAAGCCACCGAGAAGTCATTGGTAAGAAACGATATCAATAGACATAAAATAGAGGCGCTAATGGTGACCGTCATCAGGGCGGTGAGCGTCTTTACATAGCTAAATAGATAGCTATTTTTAGTATAAGAAGCATAGAGCGGAATAAATGACAGCATTAAGGCTGACACCGTACTAATAATTAGAAAAATAAGTCCGAGTTCTGGAATCATCTTATTAAATTCTCTATGTTCTAAGAAAATGTTGTGTAAATATAATTTGCTTTTAAACGTTGGTGATTATTTGGCTTTATAAATGGTTGCGCGTTAAATGATCGGCTAATAAAGTTGATCTCAATTAACACTCTTTTAAATTATCTTTATTTTAGCCATTCTATTTAAGCCGGATCTTACTCGTTTGGCTTAGGGTAGGTTATATTAGTGAAGTGTTTTGTGACCTCTCTAGCCTTTATCAAACCCCATTCCACATCTGATATTTTTTCATATGTAAATAGCCTTTTTTTACAAGCTTTTAGATATCAAAAAAACGAATTACAAGTGAAAAACCTGCGCCATATATTGGTGTAAGTTATTGTTTTAATTTTGTTTTCAGCGATTTTTTACTATCTGTATTTTCCTAGATCTCATTTTTTGCGGTGACGCATATTTTTCGCAAAAAAGATGTGGAAAATAGCCTCAACTCAATTGTTCAGTGGTTCAGCTAAACAAGAGAGTGCCTTAGTTGAATGATGATGAAAATACTATAACTAGGTTATAACTAGGAGTGATGATGAAAAGTTGGAAACTTAAAGCAGCCGCAAGCGTGCTGTTTTGTTTCGGCGCTGTTGGTGCTGTAAATGCCGCTGGTGGCAAGTACAATAGCGTTCCTGAAATGGGTGAGTCTGCTAAGAATGCAATTGCAAACTATGCAGGTACAGAGAGAACGATAGGTGTTAAATCACTGCACGACTATATTGTTCAAGAAGATGAGTTATTTGATTTCTTATTTCAAAACCATCCAATGTTCAAATATCAAGAGGAAGGCAACTTAATTGGTGATTACCATATTAGTGACCGTGGTGAAGAATATTTAGATACTGGCGGAAGCCAGGCATACAGTAAGCGTGTGGGTCGCCCAAGTGCGGTTCAGTACCGTCTAGGTGCCAAATCGACATTGGATTTCCCAAACAACTTCGTTGGACCTGAGAAGTGTGGTGAGTGTCACGCGACTCAGTTCGAGAAATGGCAACGTTCGCGTCACGCAAACGTAGTTCGTTTCCCAAGTGAAATTACTGATAAAGAAGTACCAAACGGTGACTTGAACGCCAAGCTATACGGTAGTGAAGCTTCTATGCTACCAGATGGTGTTCGTGCTAACGACGTGTACGCGATTATCGGTACACCACGTACTAAGTACGGCTTCCTTGACTCATGGCTAGTTCGTGGTACTTACCACGTACGTGACGGTCTGTTATCTGAAGGCACAGGTAAGATGGTTGCCGGTGGTAACCAGTTCTCTCGTGGTTGGGCTGAATGGCTAACTCCTGAGATGGCTAAGAAGATTAACAAGGCAATCCCTGAGTTCCCAGTGACGCTAGAAGAGTTTGGCGCATCAGGTTCTCACCAGTGGGGTATGACTTCATACGGTGCTAAGTACGAGAAAGAGATGCTATTCCAACCAGGCAGCTCTTACTGTGAAATGTGCCATACCTACAAGTTTGACTTCCAAAACAAGCAAGAGTTCTTCGACGCACTTGGCGATGCTAAGAAGCTTCAAGAGCACACTATCTCTAAGGGTATCTCTTGTGAAGAGTGTCATGGCGCGGGCGGTCACTTAGATGGCGGTACTGGCGGCATGCAGTCTAACTGTGAACGTTGTCACCAGCGCTTCTTCTTCGTTGATGAGCTAGCTGACACAGAACAGGCACAAGAGAAGATGGAATACGCGTTCGGCGTATACATGAAGTCTGCTTGTCCATCATGTGGTACTGAAGGTTCACAGATGTTTGCTTCTGCTCACTACGAGAAAGGCATGCGTTGTACTACCTGTCACGATCCACACGAAGTGACTGATGGTGACTTCCTATCTGGTTTCTCTAAGCCAATGCTGAAGAAAGACTGTGTTGACTGTCACGAAGCGCAAGCGCTAATCGCTGACAACACAGACACTCACAGCAACCAAACTTGTCAAAGCTGTCACATGCCTAACATGGGTAGCTGTGAAAACTTCGCTGCGATTCAGTTCCCAGACAACGCAGGTTTCGATGCCGTACGTCGTTCACACATGTGGAAGATCGATATCGACCCAGAGCGTAAGACTCTGAACCCACCTGCTGGTCAGCCACGTGATTCAAGCGTTAAAGGCTGGACTGTTGCTAAGAACGAAGAAGGTCACAACTACTTAGACTTAATGTGGTCATGTGCTCGTACTGCTATCTCTGACAAAGACGTTGTGGATAACAAGGGTTGTCACAGCCCATTCCAGTCTGAGCTAGAAACTGGCATGCACTACAACGACCAGCTAGAGATCTACGGCGAAGTGATGAAGATGCAAACACCTGTTAAAGAGGTGTACGCACAAGTTGAACAAGCTCTTGAGCGCATCGATACGCTACTAGAAGTGACTAAGCTGTCTACTGCAGACAAGACTGAAGTCCTAATGCTAGCTGAGAAAGCACAAGAAACTATCGACCTAATCAAGAAAGATGGTTCATGGGGTGTTCATGGCTTCCGTTACAGCCAGAAGCGTCTAGACGCAGCCCTAACTTATGTTACCCAAGCTCAGAACATTCTAGACGGTGTTGGTTACAGCGCTAAAAAGATGTAATTGAGTTAATACCTGCCTCAACCTAGGTGCGCTTAGGTTGAGGTAACTAAGAGAGAAACTATGAATAGAGTACTGGGAAGTGTCGTTTTCACCGTCTTTTTGTCAATGCTATCGGCGGGCAGTTATGCCGGCGGTGGTCAAGAGATGGGCCCTGCTAAATATTATGATGAGCCGTTAAATACGATCACCATGGTAGAAGCACAGACCTTAGTGGGCAAAGAGGGAGTCTACTTCTTCGACGTCAATACATTGGAGTTATGGGCTGAAGGATTCATTCCAGGCGCTGTTTATTTCAACGTAAAAAATTGGAAAGACTTGCTGCCAAAAAACAAGGATGCACTCATGGTTTTCTACTGTGCAAACCGTCTTTGTAATGCCAGTGAAATTGCTGCTCGACACGTGATGAAGTTGGGGTATACCAACGTTCTGCAAATGCCTGATGGGATCTACGGCTGGCGTTTAGCGAATCGAGTAACAGAAAAGCCATAACGGATTATGTAAATTTATTTTTAGTGAGATTAATTGTATGAAAAAGCTTAAAAAAAGTGTATTGGCCGTTGTGTCTTGTCTAACCATGTCAGTATCGGTGTCGTGTTTCGCTAATAGCGACCTGACCACTGACGTTGAAAAGGAATCGTACAGTATCGGTGCTTCATTTGGTCATCATATCTCTAGTCAGATTTATGGCCAAACTCAGCTAGGCGCTGAAGTAAACATGGATGTGTTGGTTGGTGGTTTACTCGATGCTTTAAAGGACGAAACTAAAATGTCTAAAGAAGAGATCGTCACTTACCTAAATCAGCGTGCTGAAACGCTAAATGCGGCCAAGCAGGTCAAGTTAGATGCACTGACAGCTAAAAACTTAGCTGCTGGTGAGGCTTTCATGGCTGAAAACCGCAAAAACAGTCAAGTAAAGCAGACGGAGTCTGGTTTGCAATATGAAGTGCTAACTATGGGTGAAGGCAAGATGCCGCAGGGCAATGATGTTGTCACCGTGCACTACAAAGGCAGCTTGATTGACGGCACAGAGTTTGACAGCACTTACGACCGTAACGAACCGAACCGTTTCTCATTAGTTACCGTTATTGAAGGCTGGCAAGAAGGTCTTGCCTTAATGCCTGAAGGGTCAAAATTTAAGTTAACAGTTCCGCCTGCACTTGCATACGGTGAACGTGTTGTTGGCATGATTCAGCCTCAATCTACTTTGGTATTTGAAGTGGAATTGGTCAAGGTTGAAGAGCCAGGTGAGAACTCTCACGGCATGGGTCTAAGTGGCATGGGTATGGGCGGCATGATGGGCGGCATGATGGGCGCCAATCCACACAAATAAATTTGATATTAATTATTGATATAGAGTCAAAATGAATACCTTGCTTATAAGTATCTCAATTGTTTTATTTTGTTCGTCGGCATTTCTTTTTTGCCATCATTTTAGATATGGCACCAAGATCCAAGACTTGCAGAATGAGGTTGGGAACCGTTTTGACTCTAATAGTTGCATCGCGCCAAATGATGTGAGCTCAAACAATAATTATCCTTTTGGATTCATTAGTTTATTTCTAATTAGCGTGTCTGTTTTTCTCTATCTGACGTTAGGTCGATATCAAAACTTGGATTCAGCCATGGTTGACTACAATGTCGATTATCTGCTTGTTGCCGATATCAACAAGGGACAGAAGCTCGCCGAAAAGAATCCTGATGATCCACTGGTGTTGTTAGGTTTAGCCCAGTCGTATATCGATGGTGGCTTATATAAAGATGCGATCGAAACCTTAGATAAATTGCTGGTGATTAACAGCGAGAACACTGAGGCCTTAGGGTTAAAAGCATCATCCATGTACTACCGAGATGGTCGGGTAATCAACATGGACACCTCTTTAGTGATCGCGAGGGCGCTAACTCTGCATCACGAAGAGCTCAATACCCGCTTACTCATCGCCAATGATGCTTACCTCAATGGTAACTACCAGAAGGCGATAGATAACTGGAATATTGTGTTAACCAATAAGGTTCAGGTGTTTAATCGTGACGCTATTAATTTTGCGATTGAAAAGTCTAAGCAAAAACTCACGCAAGTTGGTTTCGACTAACTCATTAACGCCTAAATAAACGCTAGAAAAATATTAAATTAAAAAAATAACGTGTCGGTTTAATACCGATAATCGGAGGATGCTGTGAGTGAAAATCTAGAGAGACGGAGGTTCCTTAAAGGTCTAGGAGCCAGCTCTTTGATATTGGCACCGCTTGGGTGTAGCTCGGTCAAAGACAAGGAAGATACCAACAAGCCGCACTATGTAATGGTTTTCGACCAAAACAAATGTGTTGGTTGCGGTGAGTGTAAGGAAGCCTGTAACAAGGCTAACCACTTGCCAGAAGGTAAATCTCGCCTGTTAATGGAAGAGCAATCAAGCGCCGTTGAAGGTCAACCTTGTCCACACTGCGGTAAAACAACTGACTGTGGTTGTCAGCGTAAGTTTGTGCGTGTTTCATGTCAGCAATGTAAGAATGCTCCTTGCGTAACAGTTTGCCCAACAGGCGCTGCACATCGCGATGAGAAGACCGGCATTGTGACCATGGATGCGGCGAAATGTGCCGGTTGTAAATACTGTATCGGTGCTTGCCCTTACGATGCACGTTTTATCAACAAAGAAACTGACGTAGCCGACAACTGTGACTTCTGCCTAAACAGCAAGCTTGCTATTGGCGAGTTACCAGCCTGTGTTCAGCAGTGCCGTTACGATGCGCTGATCTTTGGCGATGCAAACGATCCAACTTCATATGTGAGCAAGCTATTAGCAGTTAAGGACTCGGTACGTATTAAGCCGGGCTTCGGTACTGAACCTAGCCTGCGTTACATCCCTATTGTGAAGCTAGGAGTATAGTCATGGACGGTAATATTGAATTTACAATGGGCCTTTCACAAGGCATCGCTTGGCCTTGGCCTATTGCGGTTTACCTGTTCTTTGCTGGTATCTCTGGTGGTGCATTAGCGGTAGCGCTGTTCATTCGTTTTTATAAGAAGCAAACTGAAAACACGCCTTTCCTTAAGGCGGCGTCTTTAGTTTCATTAGTGACGATTGCACTGGGTATGATCTGTCTAGTTCTAGACTTAACAAACCCGCTGTTCTTCTGGCGAATCTTGGTGTTCTACAACCTAAACTCAGTGATGTCTGTGGGTGTTATCGCCCTGTCTGCATACATTCCTTTGGTAGCGTTGGTGACACTGTTCGCACTAGAAGAAGAGATCAAAGCCTACAAGCCGTTGCACTTCTTGTTGCCAATTATCGACAAGTTACGCGGTATTCGTGCGCCATCTGAAAAGCTAGTACTGGTACTTGCTATGTCAGTGTGTGCTTACACCGGCTTCTTGATCTCTGCGTTAATTCGCTTCCCTATTATCAATACCTCAGTATTGCCTGCGCTATTTGTTGCGTCAGGTCTATCTGCCGGTGCTGCAGCTGCAAAAATGATTGCAGTATCAGTATTTAAAGAAGACCTACACAGCAAAGATATGCACACATTACACGGCCTAGAATGGCCAGTAATGGCGGCAGAAGCCCTGTTCCTATTCATGATTATCATGTCTTTGGCAACAGGTAATGAAGGTGCACAAGCTGCATTCGCTGGATTCCATACCGGTGTTTGGGCCAATGTGTTCTGGATTGGTGTTGTGGGTATTGGTTTTGTTGGTCCACTACTGCTTAACTTCGCCACAGGTAAAGCGTTCAGCCATTCGGCTAAAGCGTTTTTCATGTCTGGTATGTGTGCAGTAGTTGGCATGATGTGCCTGCGTTTATTCATCATTTACGCTGGTCAGTTAAATGCCATCTAGTCGGATTGATTGCTAGCAAGTTAACGACCCCTAAGTTAACTCTGCTATCGATAAATCCAACAAAAATGAGTAGCGAGTCTGCGGTGACTCCTCCCCAATCGCTGAGGCTATGTCTTAGCGGTGGAGTGACCAAAGACTCAATACTAATAGTGCTAGCAAGTTTAAATTGTGGTGGTGTTGAGGCATAGGCTCGTTAAGCGCTTTTCCCTATGGGCGCTTGATGAACTATTCGCTTTAGCTTTACAGCAATTAATTGCGCTAGCTGTGAGTAAGCTTGCCCTTCGAGTGTCGCCCCTGCAAGGCTATCGAAGGGCTAGCCTGAAAGCATGATGGAACTTGGAGAGAAAATGAAAAAGCTAATCTGTTTGTTATTCCTTTTACCCTTGCTCGGTGCCTGCAGCGACAGTAATGCCGATGCCAAGCAATACACGGCTGAGGCCATTCATGAACATGACCGTTGCCATCTGTGCGGCATGATGATCACCAAGTATCCAGGCCCTAAGGGGCAAGTACACCTAAAAGGGCAGGACGTAGTCCCTAAGTTTTGCTCGACTCGCGACATGTTTAACTTCGCGCTGCAGCCAGAAAACAAACGTCAAATTGAAGCGCTATTTGTCCATGACGTCGCAGCTACAGACTGGGAACAGCCTAAAGATGAAGCTTTTACTGAAGCAACTAAGGCTTGGTATGTCTACGGCACGATTAAAAAAGCTGTGATGGGGCCTGCGGTCGCTAGCTTTAAGAATCAAGAGGATGCGGTTAAGTTTGCCGAAGAGTTTGGCGGCGCCGTATTACCCTATGAAAAGATTGATATTGCCCTGTTAGCAGGTGAATAGTAAGTCGTTACTTACTTTTGTACATACTAAAGTATGAAGAAACTCATGATTAATCTTGGTTCAGAGCAAGTGCAGAGCAGTTTGAGAAAGGCAGCGAAACAGCTCTGTCTTAGCACTTGCTTCTGCCTGTTTATTTGCCCGCTTGCCATCGCTAAGAGCTACTCGGTGGCGAACGCCGAAGGCCTTAAGCAGCAACTTAAGAGCGTAAAAGCCGGCGATACGCTCACGTTGAAAGCGGGAGTATATTCGGGCCATTTTGCCATTCATCAGCCTATAACCCTAACGGGGGAAAAGGGCGCGATTATTGATGCAGGCGGTATCGGGAGCGCGATTACCGTTTATGTTTCAGATGTGACCATTTCTAAGCTACAGATCCAAAACTGGGGTGGCGATCTCTATGAACGCGATTCCGGCATATTGCTACAAGATAAGGCAGACCGAGTGCGTATTGACTCTAGCCGTCTTAGTGGTAGTGGCTTCGGTATTTATGCAGAGAACTCAAGCCATATCAGGGTTGTAAACAATATTATCTCAGGTAATCCAGAGCTGTATAAGCTTGATCGGGGAGACGGTGTTTACCTTAAAGGCGTTGACGCCCCTGTGGTTCACGACAACCAAATCTCCCATGTTAGAGATGGTGTTTATCTGGAAACCAGTACCAATAGTCTCGTGTACGATAACCGCTTTCACTCTGCACAGTATGGTATTCACTACATGTATACCAAGCATGATGAAGCCTATGGCAATCAGGTGGATAACGTCGATGGTGGCTACGCCATCATGAGCTCAGAGTTTGTTAATCTGCACCAAAATCAGGCTTCCAATACCTTAGATTTTGGCGTGCTACTCAATATCAGTAACCACTGTATTGTCAGTAATAACCGCCTGTCGCTGGGCCATAACCCTCAGGGAACCGCAGAGCTCGGTAATGAAGGCAAAGGGATTTTTATCTACGGCGCCCGCGATAACGAAGTGAGTCATAACCTGTTTGCCACCAGTGATATCGGCATCTACATGGCCATGGGCGGTGAGAAGAATAAGATCTACGGCAATCAGTTTGTTAATAACAAGACCCAAGTGAAATATGTGGGTGACTCCCTCTTGGAGTGGAGTCATCACGGCCGTGGCAACTACTGGAGCGGCCATATGGGGTGGGATGCAAACCATGACGGTATCGCCGATAAACCTTACCGACCTAACGACAACCTAGATAAACTTTTTTGGCTCTACCCCGAGGCACGCTTTTTGATGAACAGCCCTGTGGTTGCGCTGCTTCGTTGGGTGCAAGGACAGTTTGAATTCGGCCCCGCTACCGGGATTGTCGATAGCTTTCCGCTGCTAAGCATGGACAGCATAGACGGGGAGCGCCTTCGATGAACGCTGCGATCCAAATCCATGGGGTTAATCATGAGAATACAATGTCAGAACTCGCAATACAGCTAACCGAAGTTAGCCTTAAATATAACGATTTTACCGCACTCGATGGTGTCAGCTTTGACGTCGAGGCTGGCCAGACCCTCGCTTTGCTCGGTCACAATGGTGCGGGTAAGTCTAGCCTGATTAAAATCATCTTAGGTTTGATCCTGCCAACAAGGGGCTCGGTGAATATATTGGGGCAAAACGCTCAGGCTAGTCAGGCCAGCAATAGCGTGTGTCTCGGTTACCTGCCTGAAGATGCTAGCTTCTATGACAAGCTGACAGGGTATGAAGTGTTACGCTATTTTGCGGCGTTGAAAGGCGTGAGCCAGCAGCGTGTCGTGTCACTTATCGAAGAGTTTGGCCTCGAATACGCCCAGCATCGACAGCTAAAAACCTATTCTAAAGGGATGAAGCAGCGACTAGGGGTAGCCCAGGCGATTTTATCAGAGCCTAAGGTGCTGTTACTCGATGAGCCTACCGTGGGGCTAGATCCTCAGGCATCGCAGTTCCTCTACGGCAAAATTAATCAGTTAAAGCAGGCGGGCTGCGCCGTGGTGATCTCAACCCATGAGCTGTCTCTGGCTGAGTCCCATCTGGATCGCGCCCTGATCATGGCTAAAGGTAAGCGTCTCGCCCTGGGCTCCTGCGCTGAGCTGAGAAGTGCCTGCACGCTTAAGACCAGCATCGATTTCAGTGAACTTAGTGAGCGGGTAAAGAGCAATGCGTATCTGCAAAAGTTTTACCAAGATGGCTTGTTGCAGATCGCAGCATCACAAAAGAGTGAAATGGTTCAGCACCTAGTTACTCAATGCCAAGTATTTGATTTTGAGATTAAAGAGCCAAGGCTCGAAGATATTTACCACGATTTAATGGGGCAAGCCTTACGCTCCTCGGTTGAGCAGTCATAGAATGCAGATGAATAGACTTAAATCCCCGATTTTGATTATTGCCCATAAAGAGATCTGTGATAGCTCTCGTAATCGCTGGCTTACCTTTATGGGCAGTATTTTTTTACTGCTCTCGTTGAGTGTTAGCTTCGCTGGCAGCGCGGTGACAGGTAGCCTGTATCTACCAGAGCTTGATAGTCTAATGAGTAGTCTATCCACCATCTCTGTATTTATCATTCCGCTGGCGGCAATTTTGCTGTGCTACGACAGCTTTGTCGGCGAGGAGGAGGCGGGCACCTTATTGTTGCTACTGTCGTACCCGTTGACGCGATCACAAATTATCTTCGGTAAGCTACTCGGCCACATCACAGTGATGTTAACCGCAACAGGCGTAGCCTTTGGATTGACGGCGGCGCTACTGTTACTCGTTGGGGAACAGTACGATGGCGGCGAATTAGTGGCGGCATTTATGCAGTTCCTGCTTAGCAGTAACTTGTTGGCTCTGACCTTTATTCTGTTGAGTTACATTGTCAGCTTAAAATGCACCGAGAAAGCTAAGGCGATCGGTTGTTTATTGCTGCTGTGGTTTCTGTTTGTGCTGATCTATGATCTGTTGCTTCTGACCTTGTTGGTATCAGATTTCTCCTTTGCCAATCAATTCTTGATTAATATTCTGATCGCCATGAGTCCGACGGATCTCTATCGTGCGATCAATCTAGTGGCAATTGAGGGAGAGGGCGCCACAGGTAGCTTGGCGATGATAGCGACCACAGATTGGGGCTTATCGGCGATGTACGGCTTATTCCTATTATGGATAACCTCTTTGACGTTTATCTCGCATCGAATTTTTAAGCGTAAGCCGCTTTGAACCAGCCGAGATAAACTCGTTAAGAGGGCCGAAAATACTCTACAACTAAATGAGTAATATCACTAAATTCTAAATCTGTGAACACTGGCGATGATTGGCCGCACAATGGCGGCCATTTTGAGCCAATAATCACATTCTACTTAAGCACTTAGTTGTAAAATTTACGCATTCATAAACCAGTTGCGCATAATAAGTAGTCGAGGTTAGTTGTGTTAAAAATCACTCCTTATTTGGAGTTAGATACTGAAGCTCACCAGTTGGTTGATCATGTGAGTGGTAAGAAGGTGGTGTTAACCTTCTCCGAGTCGGCAGTACTGCATCGTCTTCTGCTATCTTCTAAGCCAGTTTGCTCTAAAGAGGAGCTACTTAGTGCTGGATGGCCCGATCGCGTCGTTGCTGTGACCTCACTCACTCAGTGCATTAGCACCTTGCGTAAGAAGCTTGACGCTTACCGTGAGGTACAACTTAAAACCATCGCACGCCGTGGTTATCAGTTGCATATTTCGACTCAATCCCATGTAAAGATGTTAGCGGTCAATGACGCCGAGTCGATGCGTGCTGCGATTTTCGATGTGTCACTCTTAGTCAAAATTTCCGGCATCGTTATCGCTTTACTACTGCTATTGGTTGTTTGGTATTTTAGCGATGCGCATAAGGCCCAGCAGAACTTGGCTCGCTGGAGTGCCGATGAGCAATTTGAGCTGCAGGTTGGCGGCTTAAAGGGCGATGCTCAGCTGCTTTACAAAGATGATGCACAGCATCTACACCCCTTTATGTGGGAGAAGCATCTACTTCCAGATACTAGCTTCTTGACCTGTCATGAAGATTTCAATGCCTATGCCGCTACCGATGGCGAGAATTACTCCATGGCGCTTTGCCCTGGTAATGATAAAGAGCAGTGTGCGGGTAAAGGCTTAATCAACTTGACCTCGGTGGAGTCAGAGCCTGCAGAGCTTAATCTGCAAGAGTTTGTCGATCTCTCCAGTGCCATGGAGCAGCGTATCCGTTATAACCGAGTGATGTTGCCTGAAAGTACTGACACGGGTGGGGCATTGCTTGAGCATAACTATCAGGCCGATGTGTATTTTCCGGTTAAAGATGAGCTGCTGATCCGCGCCGATATCAACATGTCGCTGATCTATGACTCGTCAGACACCGGTGAATTTCACTCATCGACCTGTATTACCGACCAAGACTGTCTAACCACGCCGATTAAGTACAAGATCCGCGGCAAGTTTAAACAGTACTCGGGGATGATCGGTGGCCTAGAGGCGGATATCTTTAAGGTCAATGTTGAGCAGAAAGACCTGATTAAACCCGATAAGCTCAATGACTCGGCGGTGCGTTTTTATCGCGATTTGAGAAAGCGCGATATTAAGGATGAAGAGGTGTATTACATCCGAATTCATCAGGATCACAAGACTGCGGTTTGGATTATCCCGCTGTTTGGCCAAGTGACGGCTTGGTACCATTATGAGAGATTCGATATCTAATTCTTTGGATATTAGTATATCGAGGTCAAGTTTGGTGACACATCAGGCTGCGCCTGACTTATAAGTTAGACTGCGTCTAACTACTAACGTCGTGGGATGGAATCCCACTTTGGAAGCCCACGGTTATGTGGGCTTTTTTGTGCCCTTTGTTTGGCTGTGGCGCTCCACAGTTGAGCTTTGTCGATATGTGCAATCAAGCAGAGTCTGATTGCTCAAAAGATAGTTTGTTAGACGAAGTCTAACTGGAAGAAATAATTGATGATTAACGAAGACTATTACGTTTGGACTGAAGACTGTCAGTTTGGCTTGCTTGATGCTGCCAATGAATTTACAGAAACGGTTCAAAATAAAAGACAGCTGCTGTCTGTTGATGAGACTTTAGCGTACAAAATGACGATTAAAGGTGACAGTGAAGAACTAGCCGATGTTTACTACTCGCCCAAGTATCTACTGAGTGAAAAGCTCTGCGCTGTGCTACGCACATTTGATTTAAGTTACGTGCAATTTATTCCTGCCAATATTGACCAGAAACCGGAAAAATTTTACCTGTTAAAAGTCATCAACTTTATTTTACTCATTGATGATAAAAAGTCAAAAGTGACGATAAGAAGAGGCAGTATTAAAGGCGTTGATAGATTCTTACTGTCAAATGAGTTGGCCAATATCAATCTAAGCGATAGGTTGATGTTTAAAGTCGGTCATAGCTCGGTCACAGTGGTGCACAAATCCATCGTCGATAGCTTGGCGACCCACAATCTATTAGGTGTGCATTTTATCCCTGTGACGACTTGGAACGCTTGGGCGGGCACAAGATAAGTGTTCACGACCTTTTTCAAGCGAAGCGCGAAGCTGTAGTACTGATCTGTGACACTAGCGCATATCCCATCACTTTGATTCGCATTTTACCTTGCACCAAGGTACTCTTTTAACCCGCTATCTATTTGTTTTCTATTTCTATTCAATCGCCAAGGACGCTGTATGGCTCAGTTTGATAAGTATGTTTCTATCGTTGTCGATCCCCAATCCCCTGAGAGTATTACCTGTGCACTTGCCGAGTATCGTCAGCGAATAAGCGATGGTTCGGCCTTTCGCTTAACCATGAACCTGTTGCTCAATGTGCAGTTTGTTAAGACGGATGGCTCGACGCTTAATTTAGATGATGCTGGCGCTAACCGCGCTTTAGTTGAGCAGGCCTTAAATACTTGTCGCTTTGACGAGCAGCAGAGCTATATCACTGAGCCCGTGCTATTTGGCGCGGCACTGAACTTCCCTGAGCTGATGCCAGAGGTGGTTGCAACACTTGAGGCGTTAGTGGCGTTCTCCCGTAGCCGCAATGACTCTAACGATCTCTGGATAGATGACTACAACGCGTTAGGCATCGAAGCCTTGTATATGTTGATTGAAAGCGACATTTCGTACAGCCCTATGTTAGGTCGCTTCCTTGTGCCTTACTGGGATACGCAAACCATGACTGCGCCGCTGAGCTTACTTAGCCGTTTAGTTGGCAAGCATGGCTGGAGTCGCGAGCTGATCAAGGCTTATGTCTGGTGTGATGGCGCTGAGGTGCGGCGCTATTTTTATGAAGACATCGACTATGACGCAATTCAAGCAGACTTGCTATCGCACCTGCAGTCTCAGCCTGAGGATTACGCTTATTTTAAAAATGAGCTAATAGCGCGGCTGCAAACTAGCCCTATATTGGTATTTGCTGACGAGTCGAGCTCTTTGACCGAGTTGCTGTTTGAGTATTACAGCACCATGGGGGCGTGGCCGGTGGGATGTGAGCGCTGGCAGCTTGAAGATGAACCTGGTGAGTGGAGCGAGCGGGTTAAGCAACAGCTGATTTGTGGCGCCAAGGTCGAAGATGAAGTCATCGCGTTAGCTGCAACGCTCACAGAAGCTCACAGTGAGTCTGGGTATTTCTCGGTCGCTGAAGCTCAGCGTAATGGGCTAGATAATACCTATCAAGCCTGGATACAAGCTGCAGAGGATGAGATAGAAGCTTCTTCAGCAGTTGAACAAGAGCCAGAAGTTGCCCCTGAACCAGAAGTTGAAGTTATCGAGTGGGATGAAGCAACGGGCCGTAAGATCTTTACCTGCTTGCATCCAAGAACTGATTTAATTACCCAAAGTCGACTTGAACGCCTTAACGATGAGCTTGGCTATCGTGACGGCCAAGAGATTATTGAGGCGCTGCCCTATATGCCGCTGCATTTAGGCAGCAGTACTTATTTAGCCTTGCGACTGCATCAAGAGCCAAGCGATGATGAAGTCATGGCAATTGGCCAGTGGTTTGAGCAACACTTAAGTCAACTGCTGAGTGATTTTGTGCTTAAATTTTGCAGAGTCGCCGAGGAAGACTGTGAAGCACTGCGCCAGTGGCTTTGTGGTGTAGAGTCAGATGTTGAGCAAACAGCTAGTGCCGATGTTGACGCCAAAATGATTGAGCTAGTACGTAGCGGTTTGGCAAAAGATGGTGGTAAGTCGGGGCCTGAAATTAGCAGTAAGCAAGCAGCGTACTGGAACTTGTTTACTCATGATGCAGGTCAGCGCTGCATGTTAACCACCTTGCTGCTGCAAAGCGCGAGTCGGTTTAGTCAATGCCAGAGCTCGGAGCTACTCGCACCATCGAGCCCAGTTGTTCAGCTTGCTAAACGTCACTGGCAGATGTGGTTAGCCATCGCACCGCAGCGAGCAATTAATCGCGTCATTAAATTTAAAGCTAATTATGGCTTGTATGCGGCGATTGATGATCAAGATGCAGAGGCATCGCTATTTGATTTATTGCAGCAATTCGGCGTCAGCGATTCTATGCTGGAAGCTTTCACACTAATGGCAGATCAGCAAGTTGCCGATTATCGCCCGGCCAATGCCCGATTTGCCCAGCGTTACGCAGCCAAAGTTGAGCAATATGCTGCAGTCGATAGCACTGACACCAGCATGATTGGACGCCAGCAACTTAAGCAGTTCGAGGCGTTATTGCGTGAGCTGGAGTATTGTCGTGAAGATCAGGTTTTGGAATTTTTCCAACATCTTAAAGCGCTCAATCCAGGGCTTGAATTACCGATAATGCCGATGTTTGAAGTCGCTCTGCTCAATACCTTAAAAGAAGATTTTGAGGACGATAGCGCGCAAACTTTGTATGACAAAGTAATGGCTTATCTAGTCAGTGGTGAGGGCTTAGAGAGCTTGAGTCCGCAGGCGTTGAATAAACCAAAGCTGCAGGGCTGGAATCCTTACCCTATGTATCGCAGTAAAGTGGGGCCTGCAGATTTTGTCTGGTTGTTGCCGCCGGAAATGGCACAGCGTTTGGCATTGTTTTTAGCTCAACTTGGTAAGCGCGGCTTACATTGGTTAGGGCGTTCTTCGATGGAAGAGGCTTATGTGGCGAGCCGTATTCAAGCGGGTGAGATTACAATGGCTGAGCGTTGGCTGCACGCAGAAGTTGGCAATGAGCGCCACGGCGACAGTGATATTGGTGATGCGCTCGATGTGGCTAAGCAAAATTGGGCACTTAATTGGCTCGATAAAGCGGGCGTACCTGAGGCTGCATTAGTGTATTTCGCTGTACATGAGGGTTATGAGCAGCAACAATTTGTTTGCCGATTGGCCACCGAAAACCGCTTACCAGATCTGCAAGATTGGTTAACTGCAAATGAGCGGGTGCAATTACTAGAAATGCTCGCTGATATTGAGTCACTGCCAGAGCCCAGCAAGCAAAGCTTTCTACAGGATTGCTCAAGCGCGGTAAAGCAGTTGGCTGGTAAGCTATTTGGTAATCGCAGTTAACAGCAGAAAGCGCTGTTAAGCCAGAGTTAGGCTGTTATTCTCACCTTAGTCCCCCGTAGGTTAACCACCTCGGGGGATTTTTTTGCGTTTATATATGCTTGCCCCGTTGATAGCATTATCGGTTAATCCATATTGGCTTAAACCTACTCCCCGAAGGACGCTGAGACGGTGAGCAAGGGCTGTTTAAGCCCTTTCATGGCTAGCTGGTTTACCTTGGTGCTTTTGATGAGAGTGTCGTGCTTGGTGGTGAGAACCGTGCGTTTGGAAACGTTATTCTAGGTCTCGCGTGGGCTACAAACCTACGATGATAGTTGTTAGGTTAGGCTTGAGTACATGCTCAGGCGTAGCCTGTGTATTAACCATTTTGACCCCTATTAAAGCAAACTCCTTGACGCCATCTCGGCTAAAGCGGCTTTCCCAAGCTTTCCCTTTCTGTGTTGCATATTGATAGCACACCACCCTGAGCAATATTGAGTCTTTTAGTCCCTTAAATTCGCTCCTTAAAACACCTTTAAATGGCCTTTGACAGCTTATTCGGTATCTAGGCGGATACCTTTCTACTATTTTGCTGCAATGTATCGTCTTCAGTCTACCTCTTAATGGTTATCACCGTGCGAGGCCTTATAGCGTCTAAGTTTGCGCGCTTATCTGCTCATTGTTAGTTTTATTTTTGCCCGCCGTTTTGCAACTTTTTTGCGATTCAAGAAAGCTAAAGTTGTGAATTTTACATCTAAAAAGATCTCTTGATTATTATTTAACTCATTGTTTTATATCGTAAATTCTGTTTTTATATCTGATTGCTTCTAATGGATTTTTAACTGTGCTGTAGCTCAGATTTTTACTGTTTTTTATGTGGAAAATAGCCCTTGCTCAGTTGTCTAGCTCAATCGGTGAACGGTTAGTTTTTAAAAATGTGTGCTTAAAAAAGCCCACAAAAAACAGTGAAAAAATAAAATAATGATAAGTAGGAGTGAATGATGAGACGGTGGAAACACAAGGTAGCATTAAGCGTGCTGTTTTGTTTTGGTGCCATTGCCAATGCGAACGCTGCTGGAAAATACGACAGTATCCCTCAGATGGGTAAAACCGCTAAAGGGGTTATTGCTAATTATGACGGTATGCAACAAGTCAACGGCGTGAAAACGCTGCAGGACTATATTGTTCAAGAAGAAGAGTTATTCAATTATCTTTTTGAAAACCACCCAGTATTCAAATACCACGAAGCGGGCAACTTGATTGGTGATTACCATATTAGTGACCGTGGTGAAGAGTATTTAGATACCGGCCACAGCCCTAACTATAGTGAGCGCGTAGGTACACCTCGCGCAGTTCAGTATCGTTTAGGTGCGAAATCAATTCTAGATTATCCAAACAACTTCGTTGGCCCTGAGAAGTGTGCCGAATGTCATGCGACTCAATATGAGAAGTGGCAACGTTCGCGTCACGCTAAAACAATTCGTTTCCCTGGTGAACACCCAGAAGTGGACAACGATATTGAAAAGACCATGTACAACACCAAAGACACGTCTATTTTGCCAGACGGTATTACGCCAGACATGATCTATGCAACTGTTGGTACACCACGTACTAAATACGGTTTCATCGATGCGTGGCTAGTACGTGGTACTTACCACATCAGAGACGGTCTATTACGTGACGGTAGCGGTAAGATGGTTGCGGGTGCTAACCAGTTCTCTCGTGGTTGGGCAGAATGGTTAACGCCAGAGATGTCTAAGAAAATTAACGATGTTATTCCAGAATTCCCAACAACCCTAGCAGGTTTCGGTGGTTCAGGTTCGCACCAGCAAGGTATGAGTTCATACGGTGCTAAGTACGAAAAAGAGATGTTGTTCCAACCAGCAAGTTCTTACTGTGAAGTTTGTCATACGTTCAAGTTTGACTTCCAAAACAAGCAAGAGTTCTTCGACGCATTAGGCGACCCTAAGAAGCTACAAGAGCACACAATCTCTCGTGGTATTGCTTGTGAAGAGTGTCATGGCGCGGGCGGTCACTTAGATGGTGGTACTGGCGGTATGCAGTCTAACTGTGAACGTTGTCACCAGCGTTTCCAGTATGACCCAACACTTGCTGACACGCCTCAAGCACAAGAGAAGCGTGAATACGCTTTCGGTGTGAAGATGAAGTCACTATGTCCATCATGTGGTACCGAAGGCTCTCAGATGTATAACTCTGAGCACTACGAGAAGGGCATGCGTTGTACTACATGTCACGATCCACACGAAGTGACTGATGGCGATTGGCAGTCAGGTTTCACTACTCCAAAGCTTAAGAAAGACTGTAAAGACTGTCACGAAGCACAGACTTTGATTGCTGAGAACTCAGATACACACAACCAGCAAACTTGTCAAAGCTGTCACATGCCTAACATGGGTAGCTGTGAAAACTTCAAGGCACTGCAGTTCCCTGACCAAGCTGGTTTCGACGCAGTACGTAAGTCACACATGTGGAAGATCCAGGTTGATCCAACACTGAAGACCCTAAACCCACCAGAAGGTGAGCCACGTACTCAAGGTCCTAAGGCTGGTAAAGGTTGGACTGTTGCTAAGAACGAAGAAGGTCGCAACTACTTAGACTTAATGTGGTCTTGTGCACGTACCTCTATCTCTGACCATGACGTGGTTGAGAACAAGGGTTGTCACAGCCAGTTCCAGTCTGAACTTGAAAAAGGCCTACATTACGAAGACCAGTTAGAGATCTACGGTGAAGTAATGAAGATGCAAACACCTGTTAAAGAAGTTTTCTCGAAAGTTGAGCAAGCTCTTGTACGCATCGACCAGCTATTAGAAGTCACTAAGCTGTCTACTGAAGACAAGACTCAAGTGCTAATGCTAGCTGAGAAGGCACAAGAAACTGTTGACCTAATCAAGAAAGATGGTTCTTGGGGTGTGCATGGCTTCCGTTATAGCCAGAAGCGTCTAGATGCTGCACTTACTTATGTAACACAAGCGCAAAACATTCTAGATGGAACAGGTTACGCAGCTAAATAAGCCGCCTAACTAGTTAACCGCCTCGGCATGCATTGCACTGCAATAATTGCCGAGGCAATAAAGAGAAAAAAATGATGAAAAAAGCACTGGGTCAAATTCTGTTAAGCCTTACGTTAATTGCAAGTTCAGCCAACTGTCTAGCAGGTGGTGGTTCTGAGATGGCACCTGCTCATCGTTATGAGCACCAGCTTACTACCATCAGCATGATGGAAGCTGAGTCCTTAGTTGGCAAAGAGGGCGTCTACTTCTTTGATGTGAATACGCTGGAGCTTTGGGCAGAAGGTTTCATTCCAGGTGCGATTTACTTCAATGTTAAAGATTGGAAAAAGTTACTGCCAGCTAAGAAAGATGCAGTAATGGTGTTCTATTGCGCTAACCGCCTATGTAATGCCAGCGAAATTGCTGCTCATGAGGCGATGAAGATGGGTTACACCAACGTTTTGCAAATGCCTGATGGAATATACGGATGGCGCTTGTCGAATCGAGTAACTGAAAAACCATAACAGCAGGATGTTAGGTCATAAACCTAGTTCGTACCGAATTGATTTAAAGAGATAATTATTATGAAAACATTTACAAAAACTACCCTAGCTGTTGTGACAGGTTTCACCCTGTTTATGTCTGCCAATTCAATGGCCGCTACCGAGCTGACATCTGATGTTCAAAAAGAGTCTTACAGTATCGGCGCCTCATTAGGTAAGTACATCTCTGGCCAAATCTACAGTCAAACAGAGCTGGGTGCTGAAGTGGATGTCGATCTAGTGATTGAAGGTGTGGTGGATGCACTAAAAAACAACCCACAGTTTTCAGATGAAGAAATTCTCACTTTCCTTAACCAGCGCGCCGAGCAGCTAAACGCTGCCCGTGAAGCGGCTGAAGCCAAGATAGCCTTGGCAAACGTTACAGCTGGCAATGAGTTTCTAGCTGAAAACAAAAAGAAAGATGGTGTAAAAGAGACTGAGTCAGGTCTGCAATACGAAGTGATTAGCGAAGGTGAAGGCCGTAAGCCTAACCCACAAGATGTGGTTACCGTGCATTACAAAGGTTTCTTAATCGACGGTACAGAGTTTGATGACTCTTATAAGCGCAATGAACCAAACCGCTTTGCCTTGATGAGTGTGATTGAAGGCTGGCAAGAAGGTATTCCATTAATGAGTGAAGGCTCAACTTACAAGTTTGCTATTCCAGCTGCACTTGCCTATGGCGATAAGCAGGTAGGGATTATCCCACCAAGCTCAACCTTAGTGTTTGAGGTGGAGTTAGTTAAAGTGGAAGCGCCAGGTGAAAACGCTCATGGCATGGGCCTAAGTGGTATGGGCATGGGTGGCATGATGGGCGGCGGCCACTAGTTAGTAGAGCGTACTAAGTGTTAATTCGATTATAGAGTTCGATTGTAGAGAGTCACTATGAACAGTTTAGCTATCGGTATTGCTGTCACCCTATGTGCAGTTACCACTTTAATTTTGCGTCATCATCACTCTAGTCAAAAGCTTAGTGTAATGCCGGTAGCTAATTCCTTCAGCAATGACCAAGGCGTTGAACAGGCCGATTTTAAAATTGCCGTTGGACTGTCCATAGTGCTCTGTACAACAACCTTATTAATTTATGCACAGCTTGGTCATTTCGATGGCTGGAACAAGGGAGTGGTAGACGAAAATATTGATTATCTGATCACCGCAGAGATCAATAAAAACGCAAAGAAAGTAAATGAGCAACCTAGCAATGAAATTGCATTATTAAATTTGGCTCAATCCTATGTGGATGGCGGCCTGTATAGCGAGTCGGTGCAGACCCTAGATGACCTACTCACACTCTCTGGCGACAGTGCCACAGTGCTAGGCATGAAAGCGAATGCCATGTACTACCGCGATAAAAGAGAGATGAGTTTAGACATTGATTTGGTTATCGCCAGAGCCTTAGCGCTCGACGAATATGAGCCTCAATCTCGCCTGTTACTGGCCACCCACGCTTATCTAAATGGCGACTATGAGAAAGCTATCGAGCAATGGCTGACCCTACTCAAAAGCGATAAGCAGAACTTTAACCGAGCCTCAATTAATAATGCAATTTATAGAGCCGAGCAAAAATTAGCTAATCGTTCAGTGGCTGCATCTGAGTAAAAGTCACGTAAAACCTAATAAGTATAAATATATCAGCTAAATAGCTGGTAGCTGGAGGATGCTGTGAGTGAAAATATAGAGAGACGGAGGTTCCTTAAGTGCTTAGGAGCCAGCTCTTTGATAATAGCGCCCTTAGGGTGTAGTTCAGTCAAAGAGGGGGAGCCAGACCCAAACAAGCCCCATTATGCGATGGTGTTTGACCAAAACAAATGTACTGGCTGTGGCGAGTGTAAAGAGGCCTGTAACTTAGCTAACAACTTACCTGAAGGTAAGTCTAGACTGCTAATGGAACAGCATTCGGGTGGCATTGAAGGTCAGCCATGTCCGCACTGCGGCAAGACAGTTGAATGTGGCTGTGAGCGTAAGTTTGTGCGTGTCTCGTGCCAGCAATGTAAGAACGCTCCTTGTGTCACCGTATGCCCAACGGGTGCGGCGCACCGAGATGAGAAGACCGGCATTGTGACCATGGATGCGGCTAAGTGTGCAGGTTGTAAGTATTGTATTGCTGCATGCCCATACGATGCGCGTTTTATCAATAAAGAAACCGATGTCGCCGACAACTGTGATTTCTGCTTGAACAGCAAACTTGCCATTGGTGAGTTACCAGCTTGTGTGCAGAAGTGCCGTTATGATGCGCTGATCTTTGGTGATATTAACGATCCGACATCCTATATCAGTAAGCTATTACGGGTAAAAGATTCTGTGCGTATTAAGCCAGGGTTTGGTACCGAGCCAAGCTTACGTTACATACCTATTGTTAAGCTAGGAGTATAGATATGGACGGCAATATTGAGTTTACAATGGGCTTGTCTCAGGGGCTTGCTTGGCCTTGGCCAATTGCTGTGTACTTGTTCTTTGCGGGGATCTCCGGTGGTGCGCTAGCCACGGCACTGTTCCTGCGATTTTACAAGAAGCAGACCACTAACACGCCATTTTATAAAGCGGCTGCATTGATCTCGTTTGTAACAATCAGCTTAGGTATGTTGTGTCTGGTTTTAGACTTGACCAATCCGCTGTTCTTCTGGCGAATTTTGGTTTACTACAACCTAAATTCAGTGATGTCTATCGGTGTTATCGCACTATCTGTGTATATCCCGTTAGTGGCACTCATCTGTCTATTTGCCTTCGAAGAAGAGATCCGCTCGGTTCCTGCACTGAAAGTGTTAGTGCCAGTGGTTGAAAAGCTACAAGGCGTGCGTCGTCCATGTGAAATGGCGGTTCTAGTATTAGCACTGGCAGTGTGTGCTTATACCGGTTTCCTTATTTCGGCGTTGATTCGTTTTCCTATCATCAATACCTCTGTATTGCCGGCGCTATTTATCGCCTCAGGTATTTCAGCGGGTGCTGCAGCAGCCAAAATGCTGGCGGTATCGATGTTTAAGGAAGACCTACATAGCCAAGATATGAAGCTACTGCATGGTGCAGAGTGGCCAATCATGTTTGCTGAAATACTATTCATCTTCATGATCGTGACTTCTCTAATGACAGGCAACGCCGGAGCACAGAGTGCGTTTGAAGCTTTCCATACCGGAGAGTGGGCGGCGGTGTTCTGGTTTGGTGTTGTGGGCTTAGGTTTTGGTGGTCCTCTGCTACTGAACTTCGCCACGGGTAAGACATTTAGCCACTCGGCTAAAGCCTTTTACCTGTCGGGTGTTTGCGCCGTGACCGGTATGATGTGTTTGCGTATGTTCATTCTGTATGCAGGCCAAAACTTCGCTATCTAGCCTTGGCTATTTAGTTAGGTTCGATAGGTTCGCTCCTAATACGTTGTCCCTGCAAGACGCTATTGGGAGCCGAGTCTGTTGTGATAGTTCTCTCTCACCTTGTTGGTTTATCTCCATGGATTAGCAAGGTGTAGAGTTCCCCTCCTAATGATTCGAGTTGGAAGTTGTATGAAAAAGCTGATGCTCATTTTTTTGTTTGTCCCCTTTATGTTTGCTTGTAGTCAAGGCGATGCCGCTTCGCAGCCGACCCATGCCGAGGCGATTCATGATCATGACCGTTGCCACCTGTGCGGCATGATGATCACCAAGTACCCTGGGCCCAAGGGACAGCTAAGGCTGAAGAGTGAAACCATAGTGCCTAAGTTCTGCTCGACGAGGGATATGTTCAATTTTGCCCTACAGCCTGAGAATCAGCGTCAGATCACTCAGCTGAAAGTGCATGATATGGCGGTGACAGACTGGGAACATCCTGAGGATAGTGCCTTTATTGATGCGAAATCAGCGTGGTATGTGTACGGCACCAGTAAAAAAGCGGTAATGGGACCTGCCGTTGCTTCGTTTGCTACAGAAGAGGGAGCGACAAAGTTTGCCAGCGAGTTTGGCGGCGCCGTGCTCACCTATGATCAGATCACCATCGAGCTGTTGGCGGGTGAGTAAAATTGTTGAAATAGCCTGGAGCGCTTTTTCCCATTAGCGACCAAATGAGGTGGTATTAAACGATGAAGATATCACTGTTAAACCCTACAAGGCAGACTCTAAGTTCGGCCATTCTACCTCTGCTTATACTCGCGGTTACCCTCGGCTGTGGCTTTAACAGTTACGCCGAGAGTCTCGCTGTCTCGAATAACCAAGAGCTTAAATTAGCACTGACTAATGCCCAAGATGGTGACAGAATTATCCTCGATTCGGGGCGTTATCAAGGCCCGGTGCAAATTCATCAATCGATTACTTTAACTAGCCTTGGAGACAGCATCATAGATGCCAATGGCGTTGGCAGTGCCATTACCGTGTTTGCCGCTAATGTCGAGCTATCGGGACTTAGAATTGAGAATTGGGGCAATGATCATTATGAGCGCGATGCTGGGATCTTGCTTGAGCCGGGTAGTCATGGCGTTAAGATCCACAACAATCACTTACGCGGAGACGGCTTTGGTATTCGCGCCGATGAGCTTAATAATATTCAGATAAACGATAACGTGATTGTGGGTAATAACCGGTTATATATCTTAGATAGAGGCGACGGTATTCATCTACAGCATGTAACTGGTTCAGTCATTACGGGCAATACTATTTCGCAAGTTCGAGATGGTGTGTATTTAGAGTCCAGTAGTAAAAGTAAGGTCTTCGATAACCAGCTATTCGATCAGCAATACGGTATTCATTATATGTATACCATGGATGACGAAGCCTTCAATAACCAGAGCTATCAGGTCGATGGCGGTTATGCTTTGATGAACTCAAAGCGAATTCACCTGCACCGCAACCAAGTTTGGGATGCGATCGATTTTGGGATCTTGCTTAATATGACCGAGCAGGCTCTTGTGGACCACAATCGAGTCGAACGCATTGTTAATCGCAAAGAAGATCAGGTGTTGGGGCAAGAAGGCAAAGGCATTTTTGTCTATGGCGCCCGTGACAATACCATTATTAATAACCACTTCGCCCACAGCGATATCGGCTTTTATATGGCGATGGGCGGGGAGGGTAACCAAGTTTATCAAAACCAGTTTATCGATAACTTTTCCCAGGTGAAATATGTGGGTGATAGCTTGCTAGAGTGGAGCCATGCAGGGCGTGGCAACTACTGGAGTGGATACCTAGGTTGGGATCACAATTTAGATGGCGTGGGCAATACGGCTTATCGACCTAATGATAATATTGATAAGTTATTTTGGCTCTATCCAGAGGCTAACTTCTTGATGGATAGCGCTATAGTGGTGGTGCTTCGCTGGGTGCAGCGCCAATTTGAAATCGGTGAGCCAAGTGGCATTATCGATAGTTTTCCCCTGTTAACGCCTAATCCCGCATTCAACTATCAATCGGCAGTGGCTAACAGGTAGTGACTATCAGCCATCAGGCGACTTTTTAGCTCTCGCGGCCTGCTCATTGGACGTGTTCGGAGAATCAATGAATCCTTGTTTAGCAGTATCGGCGCGCAATATTTCGCACCAGTTTGCCGGTTTTAGCGCACTGAATGATGTCAGCTTTGAGGTGGAGCGCGGACAGACCATGGCGCTGTTAGGCCATAACGGCGCGGGTAAATCCACCCTGATAAAAATTCTACTGGGTCTGCTTAAGCCCTGTGCGGGCGAGGCGATTGTACTTGGACAAAGCCATAGTGAGCTTAAGCAGCGCGCGGATCTGAGAATTGGCTATCTACCCGAGAATGTTAGCTTCTATGACAAGCTGACGGGCAAGGAGATTTTAAGTTACTTTGCCGCGCTTAAAAGGGTTACTAAACCACGAGTTAGCCAGCTTATTGAAGAATTTGGACTCGAGTACGCCCAAGACAGGGCGCTAAAGACCTATTCGAAAGGGATGAAGCAGCGCCTAGGCTTTGCTCAGGCGATCTTGTGTCAGCCAGAGCTGCTGCTACTTGATGAGCCAACGGTGGGGCTCGACCCTATGGCTTCACAGTTTCTTTATGGCAAAATCGATGAGCTAAAGCGGCAAGGCTGCGGCGTTATCGTCTGCACCCACGAGTTATCGCTGATTGAGAATAATATCGATATCGCGCTGATTTTAGCTAAGGGTAAGAGTCTAGCCCAGGGGAGTCTAGCCGAGCTTAGGCAAAACAGCGCCCTTAAAACTCGGCTGACATCGCCTAACTTGGCGAGGTGGATAGAGCAGGAGCCACGGCTGGCGCCCTTTTATGTCGATGATGCACTGTTACTGGATCTTGAGTCTAAGGCTAAGGTACTGCAGCTATTAATGTCTGAGTGCCAAGGCTATGATTTCAATCTTAAAGAGCCGACTTTGGCCGATATTTATCACCTTTATATGGGTCAGAGTAAGCAAAGCGAAGTGGTGAATTAATATGATGCAATCTGTGGTGATGGTTATTGCTCAAAAAGAGATCAAAGATAGTCTACGTAATCGCTGGGTTATTTTTATCGCGTTGATATTTTTGATTTTGTCTCTTAGCGTTACCTTCGCCGGAAGCGCTGTCGCCGGGCACCTTTCTCTGCCGGAGCTCGATGCCTTGATGTCGAGCCTGTCGACGGTTTCGGTATTTATAATCCCCTTAGCGGCCATGTTAGTGAGCTACGATGCCTTTGTCGGTGAAGATGAGTCTGGAACCCTACTGCTGTTAATGTCCTACCCTATAAGCCGATTGCAGATTTTAATGGGTAAGTTACTGGGTCATGCTCTGATCATGAGTGCGACTAGCTGTTTTGCATTTGGACTAACCGCAGTGTTGCTACTGCTCTTCGGTGAGACCTATGAAGCGCAAGTGGTGCTAAGTCGGTTTGCTCAGTTTATCGTCAGCAGTATTTTACTCGCCATCACCTTTATCTTGCTGGGCTATATAGTCAGCCTTAAATCGACAGAGAAGGCTAAGGCGGTGGGCAGCATTTTATTTTTATGGTTTGTGTTTGTGTTGATTTACGATTTGATCTTGCTGGCGATATTAGTGGCGGATCTATCCTTTATGAATCAGTATCTGATCAATGCCTTAATTGCACTTAACCCAACGGATCTGTATCGAGCGGTAAACTTAGTTGGCTCAGATGCGGGGAGTGGCAGTCTCGCGCTGCTTTCCTCCTCGACCATGGGAAAACTGGGCTTCTACTGTGCCATGTTATTGTGGAGCTTGGCATTGTTGGCTATCGCTCATCGAGTATTTCAGCGTCGAACCCTGTGAGCCTAACGGCTTAGGTGAGCTGATGTGGTATGTCTGTGCTGTGAGTAATGACTCCAGTTTTTAATCGGCTCGTAGAAGGGGAGTGGCAATGTTTGTATTGAATATTGGATGCAGAGTTCCATGAAAATGTGATATATGTGAGCGTAAACAAGCAGATCGTGATTACTTGATTTAATTTTCGGTGGAAGTCACATTTTTAATAATCTATTTTAGTAAACTAACATTAAAATTCGTTAATAACTTAGTCGTAGTCAATTGATTTAAAGAGGTTTAAGGTGCATAAAGTTACTCCTTATCTGGAGTTGGATGAAGAGGCCAAACAGTTAATTGATCATGCGAACAGTAAAACCATTACCTTAACGGTATCGGAGTCTGCGGTTTTACATCAATTGATCCTCTCCATGAGTTCTGTATGCACTAAAGAAGAGTTATTGGCTGCAGGCTGGCCCGATCGCGTTGTTGCGGCGACCTCACTAACCCAGTGTGTCAGTACCCTTAGAAAGAAATTAGAACCCTATCCTGAGGTGGTGCTTAGAACCATCGCGGGTCGCGGTTATCAGCTCAATGTCTCTACTCGCTCCCATATCAAGATGCTCGCGGTTAACGATCCTGAGTCTATGCGTGCGGCTATCGTAGATGTTTCTTTACTGGTGAAAATTAGCGGTATCGTTATCGCGATACTTATCTGTCTCTCTATCTGGTACTTCAGTGATTATCACGGTGTGATCAAGGCTAAGAATAGTTGGAGTTCGGATAAGAATATCGAGTTGAATATTGGTGGTATCAAACAGGATGTGCAGCTTATCCATAAAGATAATGTTAGCCACCTGCATGCCTCTATGTGGCAAAAGCATCTCGCGCCAGAGTCGAATCACTTAGAGGATATGAGTCAATTTAGTGGCTTTGCTGTAACCGACGGTAATTATTACTCTATGGCGGTGTGTCCTGAGGCCAGTGTCTATGGCTGCTCAGGTAAGGGCTTAATCAATATTACTGCAATTGATTTGACGCCAGCTGGCTTAAATATGAAGACCTTTACCGAGCTGACCCATAAGATGGAGCAGCGCATTCGCTACAACCGAGTCATTATTCCCCATGACGAGCCAGGTACCAGCGGTTTTATCGAACATCATTATCACGCCGATGTATATTTCCCGGTGAAGGACAATATGTTGGTACGCTCTGACATCAGCCTATCGCTGATTTATGAGGGGGAGAATAGCGGTAAGTTTTACTCAGCAGCCTGCGTCACCGATGAAGAGTGTAAGACCACCCCAATCAAGTACAAGATTAAGGGCGACTTTACTCAGTATCAGGAGAAAATAGACAATCTGGACGTAGATGTATTCCACGTTAAAGTGGCTCAAAAAGAGCTGCTAAAACCAGATCAGGTCAGTTCGTCTGCCATGCATTTTTATCGTGAGATCCGCAAGCATGAGATCATCGATAGCGACCTGTATTTCTACCGCATATACAAAGATCCCGACACCGCAGTTTGGATCGTGCCTATTTTAGGTAACCTCGTCGCTTGGTATGAGTATGACAAGGTGAAGCTTTAATAAAAGACGGTTCTAGGTTGAGAGCAGGTTCTAGGAAGAGCTGAATAAAGCTAAGACGGTACAAGCTGAGACAGATAAAGGCCGGTAAAGCTAAGACAGATAAAGCCGGTAAAGCAAAAGCTAACAAGCGGCAAAGGTGGTGCTGTTGGCTTTTGCTGTTCCTAGTAGGGCGTAGCCCGTCCTCGCAGCGAAGCGTCCTAGGATCTAGGTTCTAGGAAAAGCTGAATAAAGCTAAGACGGTACAAGCTGAGACGGATAAAGCCGGTAAAGCAAAAGCTAACAAGCGGCAAAGGTGATGCTGTTGGCTTTTGCTGTTCCTAGCAGGGCGTAGCCCGTCCTCGCAGCGAAGCGTTCTAGGATCTAGGTTCTAGGCTCTAGGTTCTAGGAAGAGCTGAATAAAGCTAAGACGGTACAAGCTGAGACGGGTAAAGGCCGGAAAAGCTGAGACGGATAAAGGCCGGTAAAGCCAAAGCTAACAAGCGGCAAAGGTGGTGCTGTTGGCTTTTGCTGTTCCTAGCAGGGCGTAGCCCGTCCTCGCAGCGAAGCGTCCTAGCATCTAGCTCCTTCTTTTAAAGCTGTTTTGCCCATCATCACTCCCCATTTTTACTCACGTCTCCCCATCGATCGCAAATATTTCTGTTAGATCCTTCACAGATCTTATTCTTGAACCATGCATTATCGAAACGTTTCGATTAATCTCACGCTATCTTATCGAAACGTTTCGATCGAATGGCTTGGCGGTGAAGAACATCTGCCGTGATGCATAGCAAAATACTTTAGGTTGATAGATGAACAAACACGCTCTACTCAATGCAGATATGAACTACCTAGTGGCAACATTGGGGCATACCGATGAAGTCACTATTTGTGATGCGGGGCTACCTATCCCTGCACAGGTGCAACGTATTGATCTGGCGCTGACCCATGGGGTGCCGAGTTTTATTGCAACCGTTAAGGTTTGGCTAGCAAGCTCGCAAATTGAGGGCGTGGTGATGGCTGAGGAGTTTGCCGATGTCAGCCCAGAGTGTCATCAACAGTTGCTGGCCGAAATTGAAGCCGAGCAGCAAGCGACTGGGCGAACATTTACTATCGAGTACATTAGCCACGAGGCATTTAAGCAGCGCAGCGGCCATAGCCGCGCGGTGATCCGTACGGGCGAGTGTACGCCTTATGCCAATGTGATTTTTAAAACCGGTGTTGTATTTTAAGCTTAGCGGAGTCACGTATGACCCAAGCCATATTGCAGTTACAAGCCATTGAAAAGTCTTTCCCTGGGGTTAAAGCCTTAGACAAAGCCTGTTTAAACGTTTACCCAGGCCAAGTGATGGCATTGATGGGCGAAAATGGAGCGGGTAAGTCCACTTTAATGAAAGTGCTCACCGGGATCTACGCGTTAGATGCGGGTCGCATTATCTATCAAGGTGAAACGCGCACTTTCAACGGCCCCCGAGATTCACAAGCCGCGGGTATTAGCATTATCCATCAGGAGCTAAACCTATTACCTGAGCTCACCATCGCCGAAAATATCTTTCTTGGTCGTGAGATCACATCCACCTTTGGCCGTATCCTTTGGGATGAGATGAATGCACAGGCCGCGGCGCTGTTAGCACGCCTAGCCATTACCCATGCGCCACAAACACGGGTGGGGGACTTGAGCTTAGGCGAGCAGCAGATGGTCGAGATAGCCAAGGCCATCTCCTTTGACTCTAAAGTCATCATCATGGATGAACCGACCGATGCGCTTACCGATGTAGAGACGCAATCGCTATTTAAGGTGATTAATGAGCTGCGCGAACAGGGCTGTGGCATCGTCTATATCTCCCACCGCATGCAAGAGATCTTTACTATTTGTGATGCGGTCACCGTATTGCGTGACGGCAGTTTCATCCACGAATGTGCCATAGCCGATATTGATGAAGACCGTCTAATCGAGCGCATGGTTGGCCGTAAATTGGCGGACCAATATCCGCGTATCGCCAATACACACCAAGGCTGCAGACTCGCGGTTAGCGAACTATCGGGCTCAGGGGTTAATAACGTCAGCTTTAGCCTTAACAAGGGCGAGATCTTAGGTTTCTCAGGCTTGATGGGCGCAGGGCGTACCGAGTTGATGAAAATTATCTTTGGCGCGAGCGCTAAAACCCAAGGGGAGATTAGCCTTAACGGCAATCCCATCAAGGTTAACAGCCCTCAGCAAGCGCTTGAGGCGGGCATCGCCTATATTTCTGAAGATCGCAAGGGGGACGGCTTACTGCTGGACCTGTCGGTTAAAGAAAATATGTCGATTTGCGCACTCTCAAAGCTCAGCAGCGGACTACAACTGCGTCATCAAGATGAGGTCTCTGAAGTCGATCAGTTCATTGGTGCGTTTAATATCAAGACGCCGACTCGAGATGCACGCATAGGTAATCTGTCGGGCGGAAATCAACAGAAAGTCGCCATTGCCAAGGGCTTAATGACACAACCTCAGGTGCTGATCTTAGATGAGCCAACTCGTGGTGTGGATGTTGGGGCGAAAAAAGAGATCTACGATCTGATTAACCGCTTCAAAGCCGACGGCATGAGCATCATTTTAGTGTCATCGGATATGCCGGAGTTAATGGGCATGTCGGATCGTATTTTAGTGATGCATCAAGGCCAGATCACCGGTGAATTCGATGCCGCCCAAGCAGAACAGGAAACCATTCTTGCTTGTGCAGTCGGTAAAACATTAAACAAGGATATTGCATGAGCCAGTCAATAACAGCGCAACCTTTTTACAAGCGCATTAATAAAGCTTGGTTGATTGAGAATAAGTCTCTCATCGCCTTAATGTGTCTGATTTTCGTGGTGTCACTGCTGAGCCCAAATTTTTTAACCGTCGATAACTTACTCAATATTTTACGCCAAACCTCAATTAACGCGATTATTGCGGTGGGCATGACGATCGTGATTTTAACCGCTGGTATCGACTTAAGCGTTGGCTCGGTTTTGGCCTTAAGCGGCGCAATAGTGGCAACCCTAATCGGCATGGACGTACCGGTTGTGGTGGCTTTGCCAGTGGCGCTGATTGCCGGCGCGGCATTAGGTGCGATTAGCGGCATTATAGTCGCTAAGGGCAAGGTGCAGGCCTTTATCGCCACGCTGGTGACCATGACATTGCTACGCGGTGTGACCATGGTCTATACCGACGGCCGCCCAGTACCGACAGGCTTTAGCGAAACCGCCGACAGCTTTACTTGGTTAGGCACGGGTTATCTGCTGGGCATTCCTGTGCCTGTGTGGTTGATGGCGATGGTGTTTGTTGCTGCTTGGTATCTGCTAAATCATACTCGCTTTGGTCGTTATATTTACGCCGTGGGTGGCAATGAGTCGGCGGCTCGTCTATCGGGAATTGCGGTAGATAAAGTCAAGATTGCGGCTTACGCCATCTGTGGCTCGATGGCAGCTTTGGCGGGGATTATCGTCACTGCGCGTCTGTCCTCTGCGCAGCCAACGGCAGGTATGGGCTATGAGCTGGATGCGATTGCTGCAGTGGTACTCGGTGGCACCAGCTTAATGGGCGGTAAGGGCCGCATCATGGGGACCTTAATTGGCGCGCTGATCATCGGCTTCTTAAATAACGCGTTAAACCTGCTGGATGTCTCCTCTTATTACCAGATGATTGCTAAAGCCAGCGTTATCTTGTTAGCGGTACTTATCGACACTAAGCAAAAAGCGTAATTTCGGTTCGGCAGGGGCGTTTATCGTTCCTGCTTTTGTTCTGAAAGTTCTTATCATTCTAGAGCCTACTATCATAAAGGCTGGGTATTGAAAGGCGATTATGAAGCAACGTATTAACAAGAAAGCATCAATGATGTTAGCGGCAGCGTTACTGCCAAGTGCGATATCCTTTGGCGCCAGTGCCCAAGACGCCATCGCTATCGTGCTGTCGACGATGAATAACCCCTTCTTCGTCACCATGAAAGATGGCGCCGAAGCCAAGGCCAAAGAGCTTGGCTACAAGCTGATTGCACTGGACTCGCAAAACGACCCAAGCAAGGAGCTGGCAAACGTCGAAGATCTCACTATGCGCGGCGTTAAGGCTATCTTGATTAACCCGACCGATGCATTAGCGGTGACCAATGCGATCCGCACCGCTAACCGCGCTAATATTCCGGTTCTGACATTAGATAGAACCGCAGAACGGGGCGACATCGTCAGCCATATTGCCTCAGATAATATCGCGGGTGGTGAGCTAGCAGGGCAGTTTATTGCCGAGCAACTGGGGGCGAATGCCAAGGTTATTCAGCTTGAAGGTATCGCTGGGACTTCTGCCGCCCGTGAGCGCGGTGAAGGTTTTGATAATGCGATTAAGGCGTATGACTTAAACATGCTTTCGAGTCAGCCAGCAGACTTTGACCGTTCAAAAGGCTTAAACGTGATGGAAAATATGCTTGCCGCCAATGGTGATGTGCAGGCGGTGTTTGCCCAGAACGATGAGATGGCACTCGGCGCCTTACGTGCCATTGAAGCCGCAGGTAAGCAGGTTATGGTGATTGGCTTTGACGGTACCGATGAAGGGATTGCCGCCGTTAGGCGCCAGCAGTTATCGGCAACGGTTGCCCAGCAGCCAGAGCTGCTCGGTGCAACGGCGATAGCCACCGCAGATAGGCTATTAAAAGGCCAAGTTGTTGAAAAATCTATTCCTGTTGCGTTAAAAATCATTACTCAAACACAGTAATCTTACTGATAATTTGTCACACTAGCCTACATATATCTGTGCACTCTAAAGTGCGTGCCTATTGAGCTAGTATCATTGGTGTATTTTCCCTCTGAGCCCAACATCATTGCGAGCTGGGTATTTGCTACAGAGGTCATCGAGGAAAGTTAATGTCTCAGTTAATCGTTTTAGGCAGTGTGAATGCCGACCATGTTCTTCAAGTGCCTTCTTTTCCACGCCCAGGGGAAACCTTACATGGCCATAACTATCAGGTTATTCCTGGTGGTAAAGGGGCTAATCAGGCAGTAGCCGCCGCACGCCTTGGTGCCGATATCGGTTTTATCGCCTGTGTGGGTGACGACAGTTTTGGTCAAAATATTCGTCAGGCCTTTGCTCAGGACGGTATGGATATTTCTGCTGTACACATGATTGACAATACGCCGACGGGTATTGCGATGATCCAAGTGAGCGAGAGTGGCGAAAACAGTATCTGTATTGCTGCAGCCGCGAACGATGGGTTAACCTCTGAGATTGTTGAGCAGCACGGCGAAAAAATCGAGCAAGCCAAATACCTGTTGATGCAGTTAGAAACCCCGCTTGCGGGCATCGAGCTTGCTGCCAGCATTGCTAAAGCCCAAGGGACTCAGGTGGTATTAAATCCAGCACCTGCACGTAGCCTACCGGATGCACTTCTCGCTATGGTGGATATCATTACCCCAAATGAGACCGAAGCCGAACTGTTAACGGGCGTGGCCGTGACGGATGCAAGCAGCGCTGCAAAAGCGGCACAAGTGCTACATGATAAAGGCATCGCTACCGTGATGATCACCCTAGGTTCGAAAGGTGTTTACTTGAGTGAGCAGGGGACGGGTAAAATCATTCCGGGCTTTAAGGTACAGGCTACCGATACCACGGCTGCTGGTGACACCTTTAACGGCGCATTTGTAACCGCGCTGCTGGAAGGGCAAACAATGGATAATGCGATTGTCTTTGCCCATGGCGCAGCGGCGATTTCGGTGACGCGCTTTGGCGCACAGACTTCAATTCCATCACGGGATGAAGTTGAGCAGTTTATCGCAACGAACTAATCTGCGATTGAATTTTAATAGTAATTAAGGAAGTTAACCCCCAATGGCCACCATGAAAGATGTTGCCAAACTTGCCAACGTATCCACATCCACGGTGAGCCATGTGATGAATGGTACTCGCTTTGTCAGCGAAGACATTGCAAAGCGAGTGCAAGCGGCTGCGCAGCAACTGAATTATCACGGTCCTTCTGCGGTGGCCCGCAGCCTTAAACAGAACCGCACCAAAACCATCGGTATGTTGGTGACCACCTCGACTAACCCATTCTATGCTGAGGTGGTTCGCAGCGTGGAGCAGGCGTGTTACCAGCAGGGCTATAACCTTATTCTGTGTAATACCGAGGGGGATGCCCAGCGCCTTAAGCGTTCGTTAACCACACTGATTGAACGCCGCGTCGATGGTTTAATCATGATGTGCGCCATGTTAGAAGGCGAAGATGCGCTGATCTATCGCCGCTTAGATGCCTTACCCGTAGTGGTGATGGACTGGGGGCAAGTTGATTTTCCTTGTGACAAAATTCAAGGGCACTCACGTCAGGGCGGTGTGCTCGCTACCCAATACCTGATTGATAATGGCCATACCCAAATCGGCTGCATTACTGGGCCGCGTAATCGCCAGCAGGCAGATTTGCGCTATCAAGGCTTTGTGGATGCGATGCAGGCGGCTGATCTGCCGATTAACCCTAATTGGGTGGTGGAAGGCAACTTTGAAACCGAAGGCGGCAAGGCGGCGTTCGCTAAGCTGCAAGCGGCCGGCGAGTTACCGAGCGCCCTATTTGTGTGTAATGACATGATGGCTATCGGCGTATTGCATGAGGCGCAGCGCACTGGGGTGCAGATCCCACAGCAGTTGTCGGTGATAGGTTACGACAACATTCAGCTAGCGAAATATATGACACCGGCATTAACCAGTATTCATCAGTCTAAGGCGCGTTTAGGCGCGGCGGCGGTCAATGCGCTCATCGCTAGGCTGCAAGATCCAAGTCTGCCACAACAATTTATGGATATTGAGCCAAGAGTGACCGAGCGAGCCAGCGTCAGTAAAAAATAAAACCAATAAAAAAGGCGAATGAATTATGAATCCATTCGCCTTTTCTCAATGAGCGGTTTAAATCTGATTTATATGGCTTACTTAATAAATGCGAATGCATCCCCGTAGAGGTGCTCTTCCTCTACGCCCATGGTGCGGAACAGTTCACGTGCTGCGCCGACCATATCGAAACGTCCCGCGATATAGATATCATAGCCAACGAGGCTATCGAAATCGTGCTGGATCTGCTCCAGTAGATTAGCCTGCTTGCCTTTCCAGTCATCGGTCGCTTCTTCGATAACAGGCACAAAGTTCAACCATGGGTGAGCATCGTGCCACTCGCGGGCGATGGTCTCATAGTACATGGCATCTTGGTTGCGACAACCCCAGTACAGGGTGGTTTCAATCTCTTGGCCTAGGGCAATCTTCTGCTCGACAATACTCTTGATATAAGAGAAGCCAGTACCGCCAGCAATCAGTAGGCGGGGGCGTACACTGTCTGCACGTAGGTGTGCATCGCCACCGGGAACATCGATTTCGATAGTGCTACCTACCGCGAGACACTCTTTTAAGCGCTCAACAACCTGCATCGGGTAGCTTTCACTCACCGCCGCGCCGATATGCAGTTCGATATGCTCGGCATCGGGGGCCGAAGCGATAGAGAATGGGCGCTTGTCCTTCTCACCCATCACGATACAAAGGTATTGGCCCGCCTTAAAATCAAAAGCGGTGTTAGGCTTTAAAATCACCTGATAGACAGCGTCATTAAACGGCGCAACTTTTTCGATAGTACAGCTTATTGTGTTCATCTTTAGTCCTTGATGCGCTTCTCTTTGGAAGCTTATTCACTATTAATCTTTTAGCCTGCTAGGCAGGCTATATCGAGCTTAGCTAATTGGTTAGCCCTATATTCTCTATAGGGTCGGCGCGTCATCTATGCCGAGATCATCCCAGATGGCATCGACTTTTTGCTTAACCGCTTCGTCCATCACGATAGGCGTGCCCCATTCGCGGTCGGTTTCACCTTCCCACTTGTTGGTAGCGTCCATTCCCATCTTAGAGCCAAGACCAGCGATCGGGGAGGCAAAGTCGAGGTAATCGATAGGCGTATTATCGATCATCACGGTATCGCGTTTGGGATCCATGCGGGTAGTGATCGCCCAGATCACATCGTTCCAGTCGCGGCAGTTCACGTCCTCATCCACTATCACAATGAACTTAGTGTACATAAACTGACGTAGGAACGACCATGCGCCCATCATCACTCGTTTAGCGTGGCCCGGGTACTGCTTACGGATCGAGATCACCGCCATACGGTAGGAGCAGCCCTCGGGTGGCAGGTAGAAGTCGATGATCTCTGGATACTGCTTACGCAGAATCGGCACAAACACTTCGTTCAGTGCCACACCTAGCATAGCGGGCTCATCTGGTGGACGGCCGGTGTAGGTGCTGTGGTAAATCGCATCTTTTCTGTGGGTGATGTGGGTCACCGTAAATACAGGGAAAGAGTCGGTTTCGTTATAGTAACCAGTGTGGTCGCCATAGGGACCCTCTTCGGCCATCTCTTCGGGATCGATATATCCTTCTAAGATGATCTCGCTGGTGGCGGGTACCTCTAGATCGCAACTGATGGCTTTGCAGACTTCGGTGCGCTCACCGCGAAGTAGGCCTGCGAAGGCATATTCGCTCATGGCATCGGGCACCGGTGTTACCGCGCCTAAGATGGTGACAGGATCCGCGCCTAAGGCAACAACCACTGGGTAGCGCTCACCCGGGTGCTTCTCTTTAAAGTCTTTAAAGTCTAATGCCCCGCCGCGATGGTCGAGCCAGCGCATGATGAGTTTATTTCTGCCGAGTAATTGCTGACGATAAATTCCGAGGTTTTGGCGTTTCTGGCGTGGTCCCTTGGTGATGGTGAGCCCCCAAGTTACCAACGGCGCCACATCACCTGGCCAGCAGTGCTGGATTGGCAGCTTGGTTAAGTCGACCTCTTCGCCGGTTTTGACGACCTGTTGGCAAGGTGGGTTACGCACAGTTTTTGGCGGCATGTTCAAGGCTTGCTTAAACATAGGGATCTTAGCGATCGCATCTTTAAAGCCGCTAGGCGGCTCGGGCTCTTTTAGAAAAGCCAGTAGCTCACCCACATCGCGCAGCGCGATAGGATCTTCTTTACCCAAAGCCATTGCCACCCGTTTTGGGGTACCAAACAGGTTAGCCAGTACGGGCATGTCGTTGCCGACAGGATTTTCGAATAACAGAGCCGGACCCTTGGCTCGCAATACACGATCGGCAATCTCTGTCATTTCCAAATGAGGATCGACGGGATGACTAATACGCTTAAGCTCACCATTGCTCTCTAAGTGGTCTATAAAGCTACGCAAATCCTTAAAACTCATAGGGGAATTCTCATCGCTATAAACTGTGATATGGCGCGCACTATAGCACTATTCCAACGTGCGTTAAACGCTTGTTCATCAAAGCGTGGTATCGCAATTATTCAGTGAATACTGAACTGCTGTCTGCCATGGGGGGAGGCGGGGGAGCTGACATTGGCGAATCGGGTGATTAAGCGTAAGATTAACTAATCGGTTATGACGAACTTATCGAGGAGGACGGCTATGAATACAGTCAAGTGGAGCCTGAGTTTCCTTTTGGTTTTCGGCGCATCGAGCGCGGCTGCAGTCGAGCAACCGAGTCTGCTTGCCCAACAACAGCACAGGTACCTCTTTGCCAATTCATCGGTGATCAATAACGTGAGTGTTGGTGTCGGTTGGAGTAATCATGGTTACCGTGACCCTTGGCGCTGGAATGTGGGCGTGTCTAATGGTTGGTACGGTTACCCTTATGGAAGCCGCTATTATCGACCGGGCTGGCGTCCTGGCTACAACTGGCGTTGGGGCTACCCTTACCGTTATAACAGCCGTTATGTGTATCCCTACCGTTATGATAGATCCGAGTATAAGCAGCCAAAACCTAAGGTGGTCGCGCCGCCCGAGCGTGTGACCACCAGTGTCAGCTACTCTACAGGATTGACGCGTTTGCCCGATAATGCACGGGTGATCCAAAGAGAGGGACGCACGGTTTATGAGTGGCAGGGCATTGAGTATGTCTATGACTGGGACTCTAAGACCTACCAACAGGTACCTAGCAAAAGGTAAAATAACCGCTAGAGCGCCATTTTATTCTGGCGCTTAAACTTGGTACCCTGAACGCAGAAAACAGTGAATACATGGAAGGATACTGAATGAGTTGGATGGAGTTCACCATAGAACTGCTGGATAAGCTAGTCTGGCCTGCGGTGCTAGTGTTTGCCGTTATTACCTTAAAACGGCCTATCTCTAAGTTGATCCCCTTGGCTAAAAAGCTAAAGTTTAGAGAACTGGAAGTGGAGTTTGGTGAGGGACTCAAGGCTGTAACTGAGCAGGCTCAGGGGGTCTTTCCTGAACTGAAAACGGATAAAAAGTCCATGCTCATCGCCTCTGCTAACCACCTGCCCAATTCCGCCATCATAGAGGCTTGGGAGCAGGTTGATTTGGCGGCCGAACGCTTGATCAAGTCTCACTGCGATAACATCACCTTAGATAAAAATACCCGATATAAACATATTGAGAATATCTTGATTAGCGAAGCCTTGATCGATACCAAACAGGGAAAGTTATTCAGTGAACTACGCCAATTACGTAATCGGGTTGCTCATGCGGTGGGCTATGAAGTGGGCGGGGCCGAAGCGATTCAATATATTGAACTGTGTTTTAAGTTGATAGAGCACCTAAACAGTATTAGCCCTTCAAGGACCCAGCTCTGTGACACTCAAATTAAAGAACTCGCCAGTTAATAGGCTCCATTCGTGCTTGGAGCCGATATCTGCAAGCTTAGATAAGGAACTGTGGAGTATGAGGCGTTAACTCTTGGCCTTTAGATACATATCGTAGCGAATAATTTTAAAGCCTAGGTCGTCGAATCGCTTATTGAACTTCATGCCTAGTTTTAATAGGACATTGATTGAAGCTTGGTTTTGCTCGACCACATCGCCGACAATATAGTCGAGGTCCATCTTAGCTTTGGCGTACTCAATACAGGCTTGGTTGGCCTCGGTGGCATAGCCCTTGCCCCAATGTTCGGGAGCCAAGCGATAGCCGATATCGGTTTCATTAATGCGATAATCATTTTTAAAGCCACAAAAACCAATCACTTGATTACTCTCTTTTAAGACGACGGCCCAGCGTGCATAACCAAATTGTAAATACTCTGTCAGCCAAATATCACGAATGATGCGTTCGGCATCCGTCAGCGACTGAATGACGCCTGCATCTCCTGTGTAGCGGTTAACTCGCTCGTCGGCATTAAAATCATAGACGGCTTGGACATCATCGAGATTAAACTCCCTAATAATTAATCTCTGTGTCTGGGTTATGAATTTGCTCATTGGTTTTCCTTTACCATACAAGGTCTGTGATTGCGTTTTCAGTCTCACCGATAATGGTTTTAACTACCTTGTTATTGGCATCTAGCAAGATCAGCCTTGGAATGCCCGCATTGGCAAATTGAGCATAGATCTGTCTATCGACATCGGCCACTAACGCGAAGTTAAGCTCATATTCGGCGGCGAATTTATCTAAGACGTCACTCGTTTCTTCGCGACCGATACCTATGATATCCACGTTAGGACTCAGGTGTAGATCGGAGTTGACTAGGTGCTTCAAGGTCCGCTGGGAGTCGTGGCACCAAGTGGCAAAAAAGATCAGTAGTTTATTATTTTTTGACTCACTGAGATCTTGCACATTGCCTTGAGTGTCAACGAATCGAGTAACAGGCGCGCTGTCACCGGGCTTGACATAGGTGAGGTATTCAACTGGAGTTGGTGCACTGCTGCAGCCTGAAATGGTGAGCAGCAATAGGCTGGCAAAAGTCAGTTTTAGTGCTTTTTCCCAGCGAAGCGCCTTGTTCATGCTAATGGCTTTTTTTGTGCTAAGGGCTTTCACGTTTGGCATCCATTCTCTTTAAAAGGTCTTTAAAATAACAGAGCTTTAACGGAATGTATAAGCCTAGCTTGCAACAGCATGTAACTTGGTTATGCTGCTCGGTAGTGAAAGGTACTCGTCGCCAGCACGCGTGGTATCGGCTTTTAACAATAAATATAACAGGGTTATTGACAGTTGAGCGAGGACAACATATCGTGGTGGTTCATATATCATTCTGTTTGTTAAGTTGTTGATTAACAGAATCTATCAAGGAAAATTACGTGTTATTAACACCCATAGAAGCGTATTACTATCTATAGCCACAATGGCGTAGATAGAGGTTATTTCATCCCCCCCTCATGCTTTAAATCACTCCATTGTGGCAATTCCATTTTCTTTCGGAAGTTGGCCACCATCAAAGCCTGTTCCGAACTCTTTATCTTTAAATTTGGAACACCATAAATGAACAAAAGTAAAATCTTCGGCAGTATGCTCATTATCGCTGGTACGACAATCGGTGCGGGTATGTTGGCATTACCTCTCGCTGCATCGGGTCTAGGCTTTGGCATGGCCAGCGTAATCATGTTGCTAATTTGGTCTTTGATGACCTATACCGCACTGCTTATGATTGAAGTGCATCAACATGCGCCTATCGATGCCACGCTGCACACCTTGGCTCATAAGCTATTGGGTCGCAAAGGACAGGTCATCGCTAGCTTTTCGATGATGTTTCTGTTTTACGCTCTCTGCGCGGCTTATATCGCCGGTGGAGGAGAGCAGATGCACAGCAAGTTAACGAGCTGGTTTGGGCTCGAGCTACCGATGCAAGCGGGAGCGGTCATCTTTACCTTGTTGATCGGCGCTGTGGTTGCCATCGGTACACGCTCGGTGGATTTGATTAATCGCAGTCTATTCTCACTAAAGCTGATTGCACTGGTGGTGATGTTGTTTCTGTTGCTACCCCATGTCTCGGTGGAAAACTTGGTCGAGTTGCCTGTGCATCAAGGTTTAGTGCTTGCGTCTCTACCTGTTATCTTCACCTCTTTTGGCTTTCATGGTTCTATTCCGTCGGTGGTACGCTATTTAGGTAAAGATACCAAGGCGCTACGCTGGATCATCGTTGTTGGCTCCTCACTGCCTTTAATGGTTTATGTGTTGTGGATGCTAGCGAGTCAGGGCGTACTGCCACAGCAGGAGTTAATGGCTAGTCAAAGCTTGAATGGCTTTATTGGCTCTCTGAGCCGTATGCTGGAAAATCCTATGATTGCCAGCGCGGTATCCATCTTTGCCGATCTCGCCTTAGCGACATCATTTCTTGGGGTAAGTTTAGGTCTGTTTGACTTTATTTCCGATCTGCTTAAACGCAGTGCTAAGCCTAGCCACAGACTACAAGTCGGTCTAGTGACCTTCTTGCCACCACTGGGGTTTGCCTTGTTTTACCCTCAAGGATTTATCACTGCGCTAGGTTATGCAGCCTTTGCCTTAGTGATTTTAGCGGTATTCTTGCCTGTCGCCATGGTTGCTGCACAGCGTAAGCAACTGGGTATAGAGGGATATAGGGTAAAAGGCGGTAACTTAGGTTTAGCTGCGGCGACATTAGCCGGTGTGTTGATCATTAGCGTGCAGTTGATGCAGATGTTTAACCTACTACCGTCGGTTGGTTGATCTCCACTAAAAGCGATTAGAGTGGCTATTCTTCGATTTATTAGCGGAGTAATTGATTGAAAAGTAGCTGATTAAGTATTAATTTACGAGATTGGCTGGTTTTTTAGTCATTCGAGCGATTAGAATAAAATTAGGCTTTACATTGAAGCCGATGACACCTATTATCTGCGGCGTTCGGAGAGATGGCAGAGTGGTCGAATGCACCGGTCTTGAAAACCGGCATGGGTTTGTAGCCCATCTAGGGTTCAAATCCCTATCTCTCCGCCATATTTAGATAAAGGGCTAGTCGAAAGACTGGCCCTTTTTCGTATGTTAAAATAAAAGTTGAACCCTAGGGTTCCTATTGTTTAGAACCAGCTATCTCTGCGCCACATTCATAGAAAAGCCCGCTATTTTATGGCGGGCTTTTTGCTATCTGCGATTTATAAAGAAGAACCCTAGGGTTCCTGCTGTTTGGAGCTGCTATCTCTGAGCCACATTTAGATGAGGCCCCTGCAGAAATGCTGGGGCCTTTTCGCATTTAGGGCGTTATACTTTGAACCCTAGGGTTTCTGTTATTTATAGAGAGCTAAAGCCGCTATCTCGAATCATTTCTGTTTCTTTCCGCTAGTGGCTAGCACTTGGTGCCGGTTATTTGTACGAGTGCACTAAGGTTTTGAGGATAAATGCAGCTCAATCCCCTAAAAGTGAGTCGATCTTTTCATTTTTTGACCATTCAGTTCAAATTGGGCTTTACATTGAAGTCGAGTATCCTTATTATCTGCGGCGTTCGGAGAGATGGCAGAGTGGTCGAATGCACCGGTCTTGAAAACCGGCATGGGTTTGTAGCCCATCTAGGGTTCAAATCCCTATCTCTCCGCCATATTTAGAGAAAGGGCTAGTCGAAAGACTGGCCCTTTTTCGTATGTTAAAATAAAAGTTGAACCCTAGGGTTCCTATTGTTTAGAACCAGCTATCTCTGCGCCACATTCATAGAAAAGCCCGCTATTTTATAGCGGGCTTTTTGCTATCTGCGATTTATAAAGAAGAACCCTAGGGTTCCTGTTATTCATAGAGAGCTAAAGCCGCTATCTCTGCGCCATATTCAAGAAAAAAGGCTTCCACTCTTGTAATAGAGAGCGGAAACCTTTTTCGTTATAGCGTTTTCGTTTTCAGCGGTAGTTAGTGGCAAGGCGGAGCTTGCGCACTCAACATGGTACCGCCTATTCGTAGCAGTAAGTATAACCAGGTTACTCCCGAGGCCAGTAGCCACAGCGGTACTCTTGTCACTTGTTTACTGGAGTAGTGACTCGCCCAGCGCCAAGCGAGGATTAAGCTCCAGCCCACACCGACCCAGACCAATAACCCCAGTATCGATGCTACCACTGAGCCTCTGCTTATTCCTGACATCACAAACTCTGTGCCGAGTAGCTGATTCACCCCCTCAGTCAATCCAACAACCCCTCGGCTAAGAAACACCAATACACCATGGGAAAATAGCAAGCAGAGAATCAAGGGCAGATTGACTGCTGCCATGCTCGGCATCATTTTCTTCAATGGTTTAGCCGTTATTGCGCTTGCCGCTGCGACACAACACCAGAGCACACCCAGTGTTAGCGCGATGGCAAACAAAGCGAGAATGCTTCCCTTTAGATCTATCCAAGAAGCGGAGACCCAAGGCTGTAACCAATCCGTCAAGCGATTCCAGGGCAATTGTTCATGCAACGCACTTCGATCCCATCTGTGTTTTAATTGAGTCAGGATCACTACCATTGCGGTCAGGAGCAGATATGCCCAGCCATCTACCTGACTGGCATTGAACAACCAACTTGAGGTCGGTCGTCGCCACCCAAATTGGATATTTTTGCAACCAGAGTAGCACTCGAGACACAAATTACATCTTGATGTCAGCTGGTTACTAGGCTGACGATGAACGGATTTTCGCTGAGGGCAGGCTTGGCTGCAAGTAGGCTCATCGCAATGCTTACAGGAGGTTGGGCTACGTTTGAGCCCCAACCAGCCAAGTTTTCCAAATGCTTTGGCCAATACTGCAAAGGGGCATAGCGAACGGCAAAACGGTGCATCTTTGTATCGAACAGACAAGCCTAGCATCAGTAATAAGAAGCCAGTGAAGAAAATCATCGTTGCATAGAGAGGCAAACGTCCATAACCCAAAGAAACAGTATTAACCAGCCAGTAGCTGCCAAGCAGCATTAATAGACTCCAGCCTGCCCACTGTAACCATGTTGGTAAGCGTCGTCTGGAGCCTCTGGCGCTGATAAAGCGTCCCAATGTGCCTAGCGGGCAGAACCCGCAAAATATTGGACCGGCCAACAGCAGTAAGACTACCGTTGTGGTTGGCCAAAATAGGCTCCAAAAGAGGTTGCGTACCCAAAGTTCGCTGTGCTCTGGTAGTAACCAGCCCAGAAGCAAGGTCACGACAAAGATAGCGACGATAATCCATTGAAATACTGTCAGCCAAGGGCTGCGAGATTGACTAACCTTCATCGCTGCCCCTTTAAAAGCGATACTGCAGGGCAGCATTCAGATTACGACGGGGCTGCGTTAGACGATCTGGATTTAGCTGAGGATCGGGTTGTAGTCCTCCTAGGTTGCCATACAGCCAGTACTTCTCATCAGTCAGATTCATCACCCCAAGTTGCAGTTTTAAACTATCATTGACCTGCCAGTAGCTAGTCAAATCTAGGTAAAGATACGAAGGTGCCGTCAAATTATCTTCTTCAGTCCAATCATCTCCAGATTTTTCAGCGGCATATTTGGCAAACAGCTCTGCGCCCCAGGTGCCACTGGGGTCGTCATAACCTAGAGTTAAACTGGCATTGAATGGAGAAACGCTATCCAGAGCTCGGCCTGTATCGCGATTCTCCCCTTCGGCCCAAGCCATACCCGTTTTAACGTAGGCTCCATCTAGCCACTGCTCTAGATCCCAATCGGCTTTTAACTCAACGCCAGAGATCCAAGCCTTACCAACGTTTTGGTATTGCATAATACTTGGCCAGCCTGAGTCATCGGTGACGCTGTCGATAAAGTCTTTATAATCATTATAAAATATCGCTAGTTCAGCCCGTGCCTCATCGCCAAACCAACGCATACCTATTTCATAGCTAGTGCTGGTTTCGGCCTCGAGGTTTTCATTTGGCAAAATAATCACATGGGGCAGATCGAGTCGATAATAGAGATCGTATAACGAGGGAGCTCGATAGCCGGTCGTGATGGAGACATAGGAGCTAAGTTGCTCATTAAGGCGTAGCATGAGTCCTGTGTTATAAGTCAGTACATCGCTTTGGTGTTCCTTAAGATCGCCATCGGGATTGGTGCGGTAGTCATCATATCTTAGCCCGAGATCCCATTGCAGCGGCAAAGTATCGAAGCGTAGTTGCTGCTTAGCAAATAGGCCTGTACGCACGGCTGTGGCATTTGGCATTGTCGTGGTGGTGTTGGAGCCTTGACCTGTGCCTAAGTCCACATCTTGATAGAAAGAATCAAATGCGCTGTTGACCACAGATAGTCCGTAAACCAGTTCTTGTTCGACATTTTGCCAGTTGATCAGCTTGTCAAACTGACCATGAAGTTGCAGGTTTTTGTCTTCGCGATTGCGAACCAACTTGCAGCCGTCTAAACAGTCAGTATTCTTGGTTCGGTAGTTGTCATTGTCTGTGACGGCTTGTTGCCAACTCAGTTGCCAGCTGGAAGTGTCGAACCAATCGCTATCGGCATGCCATTCATGGGCTAAGGTTAGTCGCCAGCGTGATTGTTGGCTTTCCAGGCGGTTATTGGTGTAGATCGTATCGGGTCCACCACGGCGGTCGGGGACTAGATAGCCTTCCATAGACCAGAGATCGGTATCGCCGTCACGTTGGTAGAACTCGGCGGTCAAGGATAAGTTCTGCTCGTCTGTTAACTGTGTCACCGCCTTCATCAGCAAGTTATGGCTCAGGTAGTCTGCAGGATCGGCGAGGCCTCGCTCTACACCAATAACATCCTTACCGTCACCGTGGGACTGGGTCTCTGATTCGTCTCGGAATGTATATATCGCCATTCCCTGCCAACTGCCCGCGTCATAGGCGTATTCCCAAGTATTTTTGAATCCTTGATTGGCTCCAGAGTATCCCGCATTAAAAATTAACGCCTGAGTCTGTCCTTGCAGCAGATCATCCGGTGCTTTAGTTCGCAGCATAACGGCGCCGCCAATAGCATCACTACCATATAAGCTTGAGGCCGAGTTTTTATTTATCTCAATGGCTATCAGGGTATCGAGCTCTACACTTCCCGAATATTGATTGATTACATCTGTATGAGGAGAGCTGTTACTGGCCTTAAAAAAAACGGGTTGCTCAATGCCATCGATTAGTAACTTAACTCTATCTTCACTCATACCGCGAATGTTGAAACTGCCTAAGCCAAACTTACCCGTACCCGCCATTTCAACTCCGGGTTCGGCTTTTATTGCATCTTGCAGATTGCTCGCTAACTGACGCGCTAAGTCATCAGATGTGATAGCTGCCACGCTACCACTGACGTCGGAGATGGCAGCAGCACTTCGACTACCCACAATGACAAGTGTTTCATCGGGAGAGCCTGCCCATACTGGTAAGGTCATCATTACTGCTAGGGCTATAGCCGAAAAGGGAAAGGCGGCTTGTTTCATTAGTTCATCCTTTGATATAGAAATGACGGCATCATAAAGAAGGGTTTGAGGAAAGTGATATGCGGCAAATTGTCGCTGCATTTTTAAGTTGTTGATTTTTAAGGTTCTGGTGTTTTATGAGCTATAAGGAATGTGATGTAAATCGTCATGGGTAGCGCTATGGGGCGTTTTTATCATCGACATTGCAAGAGGCGTAGGCTTCTTACAGCATGATTAACCTCTCTATAATGAAGCGAGGAGGCCGTTGCTCTTCGCTAACTTCAAACACTAGTCGGCCGCGAAAGGTTCTTTTACTAGAGTAGAATGGCAGAAATTAGTGATTTCTTGTTTTTTGGTGTTATTTATTAAGGAATTCTTAGCCTTAAGGAATAATGTTCGAATTTCTTGAGGCATCACACAGGTTCAGTAAAGTATTGTATTCATTAACCATCAATTACTGATATAAACCATTTCACAAAATAAACTGCATGTAAGCACAGCGCATTCCAAGCAGTAGTAATCTCAATTCTTTGTATACCCTGGAGCACAAAAATGAGCTGCGATCTGACTCTCGATAGTTTTCTTTCTACCGTTGCTGTCCGTAACCCTGACCAACCTGAATTCTTGCAGGCAGTAAAAGAAGTGCTTACTTCTATCTGGCCTTTTGTTGCTGCGCACCCTGAATATTTAGATGCGGGTATTTTAGAGCGTCTTGTTGAGCCTGAGCGCTTGATCCAGTTCCGTGTTTCTTGGGTCGATGATCAAGGAAAGGTGCAGGTTAACCGTGCTTTCCGTATTCAGCACAACTCGGCGATCGGTCCATTCAAGGGCGGTATGCGTTTCCATCCTTCTGTTAATCAGTCGGTACTTAAGTTCTTGGCTTTTGAGCAGACCTTTAAAAACGCATTAACTACATTGCCGATGGGCGGTGGTAAAGGTGGTAGTGACTTCGATCCTAAGGGCAAGAGTGACGGTGAAGTGATGCGCTTCTGTCAGGCCCTGATGTTTGAACTACACCGTCACCTAGGTGCAGATACCGATGTGCCAGCGGGTGATATCGGTGTAGGGGCGCGTGAAGTGGGCTACATGACAGGTATGATGAAGAAGCTGACTAATAGCGCAGAGTGTGTGTTTACCGGTAAAGGCTTATCTTTCGGTGGTAGCTTAATTCGTCCAGAGGCGACTGGTTACGGTCTGCTGTACTTTGTGGAAGCCATGCTAAAAGCCAAGGGTGAAACCTTAGAAGGCAAAACCGTTACCGTATCGGGATCGGGTAACGTGGCACAATATGCTATCGAAAAAGCGATGGAGATGGGCGGTAAAGTCATTACAGCATCAGATTCAAGCGGCGTGGTGTTTGACCCTGAAGGCTTTACCCCAGAGAAGCTTGCTAAGCTGATGGAAGTTAAAAACGAACGTCGTGGACGTGTTGCCGATTACGCCTATGAGAATGGTCTAGAGTATGTGACTGGCGGTACACCTTGGCAGTTTGCGGCTGACGTTGCTCTGCCTTGTGCGACTCAAAACGAGCTCGATGGCGAACATGCCAAAATGCTAATTGCCAATGGCGTGAAGATGGTTGCCGAGGGCGCGAACATGCCAAGCACGGCTGAAGCTATTGCGTTAATGCATGAAGCAAAAGTACTGTTCGCACCGGGTAAGGCGGCTAATGCGGGTGGGGTTGCTACCTCTGGGCTAGAGATGAGCCAAAACGCGCTGCGTTTAAGCTGGAGCCGCGATGAAGTCGATATGCGTCTGCGCGATATCATGTACTCTATTCATGCCACCTGTGAGCAGTATGGTCGTGAAGGTACGCACATCAATTATGAATTGGGTGCTAACGTAGCAGGCTTTGTTAAAGTGGCTGATGCGATGAAGGCGCAGGGCGTCTACTAAGCGAATTTGATTGATGAAAAGGGCCGTCTGGCCCTTTTTTGTTTTCTACTGTGGCATATTTAAGTCGCGGGGCTGTTTGCCGTTAAATAGTGTGGATACAGCTTTTTATGCTTAACAATCTAAGGTTGCCTAGATAATATGCTGTAAAATCTTTTGTTATTTCAGCTTTTCGGGTGTACTTTTAGCTTGTCGGATAGCAATCGAGCGGCCCTAAATCGGACAGGTTCTGGCTATCTCCTTTCGCATAAATTGATACTAACTGTATAAGATTGAAATCATGAAAAAATCACTACTCGCTTTAGTTTTTGCCTCGGTTTTCAGTTACAACGTGAGTGCCTGTACCGGCATCACCCTATCGACTACGGCTAACGATCAGATCCAGGCGCGCACTATCGAATGGGGGCATAGCGACCTCAATAGCAAGCTGGTTGTCTCGCCTCGTAATTACCAATATACCTCGACTATGCCGGATCAGCAGCAAGGCCTCACCTGGAAAAGCCAATATGGTTTTGCTGGGATCTCGGTGAGTGACGATCGCTTTATTGCCGAGGGGATTAACGAGAAAGGACTGACCGCCGGGTTATTCTATTTCCGTAATTATGGCTCTTTGGCCAAGTACGATCCGAAACAGACTGCAAACAATATCACCGATATGGACTTTGTGCGTTGGATGCTAAGTCAGTTTGAAACCGTTGCCCAGGTCGAGGCGGCATTAGATAAAATTAAGATTGTCACTGTTTATTTCGATCAGCAAGGTAACCCTTCGCCAACGGCGCACTGGCGCGTGTCTGATAAACAGGGCAACAGCATAGTGATTGAAATCATGGATCACGGCAAGATCAATATCCATAAGAACACGGCTAAGGTGCTAACCAACTCACCGGATTACAATTGGCAGGTGACCAACCTCAACAACTACATCAACTTACACCCGGGTATCAGTCCGCCGCAGAAGATTAACGCTGTAGAGGCGCAATCTTTTGGTGTCGGCTCTAACTTTGTTGGCTTACCTGGGGATATCTCACCACCATCGCGATTCGTGCGCGCGGCGTTTTACGTTAATACAGCACCGACTTTAAACAGTGCGGAGCAAGCCGTTTCACAGGCGTTCCATATCTTAAATAACTTCGATATTCCTATCGGCAGTGAGTTTAATGATAAGTCTCATATACCTGCCTTGCCCAGTGCAACCCAATGGACCTCGGTTATCGATCAGAGTAATGGGCTGCTGTTTTATAAGACCATGCATGACAGCACGATTACGCGAGTCGACTTGAATCAGTTGGATTTTACCGCCAAGCAGGAGCGTAAGCAGAAGTTAGATAACGGCAAGTTTAGCTATCGAGAGGTGACGGTTAACACTAAGTAAAGTGGATAAATGATAGCTCAAGGCTCACTTGAGCTATCAAAGACGCGTACTTAGAAAGTGAGTGAGGTTTGTAGTACAGCGCCTAACTCGTTGTCACTACGATCTTTGCCGTAGAAGACCCATTAATATCCTCTGTGCTTCCAAAAAGCTGCTATCTTGTCTTCTTCCTCATTCAAGTGCACTTTAAAGGTCTTCTCGGCAATGACTTTGCCTTTAAGCTCTAGGGTCATGCGCCAGTTGCCGACTTTATTATGCTCGGGAGCCCAGATTGTGTCGCCTAGGTAAAATTTCCAGTCGTTGGACTTTACAAACACTTCGCCATCGAATGGTGGGCGAATCTGACCGTTATCATCGGGGATATTTGGATGATAGATGCAGTATTTCAGTTTTTGATTCTTAGCTTTCTTGATTTGGGCGATAAAACCAAACTCGATATCTATCTCGGCTGGTATATGCATGGTTGATTTTAATAGGCGGGGTAGGTTATTGCTCTCCTCATCCCACTGGGTGAAGATACCGCTACGAACAATAGTGACATCGGGCTTGAGTTTAGACACTTATTGGGCTGTAACTGATGAATGGTGTGTATATAATACTGAAAAGGTTGGGGCTTTTCACGTTTCGCAATGCTTTTCTAAGCTCGTTTCCTAAGTCTTTAAGATAACTTTTAAGCTCAGCTCCTTATTAGGCCTAATCACCGCAAAAATACTTTTTTTCGCCATAATATATCGATATATTTGAATGCGGCGGTTTGAATTACTAGACATATTTGTCTGGCTAGGTAGTCTAGGAACTCTAAAATGAACAGGGAAATATCATTTAATGAACTTAGCGATTCTGTATTATGTTTACGATCCTATGTGTAGCTGGTGTTGGGGCTATAGGCCGACTTGGTCTGCGCTGCAATCTAAGCTGCAAATGAGTTACCCTGAGCTCAGTATCGAATATAAGTTAGGTGGCTTAGCTCCAGATAGTGACGAGCCTATGCCCGATGATATGCAGCAATTTTTGCAGCAAACATGGAACAAGATTGCCGAGCAGTTAGGTACTAAGTTCAACTTTGATTTTTGGCATAAGTGTCAGCCCCGCCGTTCTACCTATCCAGCCTGCCGTGCCGTACAGTTAGCGCGAGATGTTGGTCTCGAGCAGGAGATGACGCTAGCGATTCAACAAGCTTACTATTTAGAAGCTAAAAACCCTTCCGATAACGCCACCCTAATCGAGCTTGCAGTTGGCTTGGGCCTAGATAGGGCGCTATTTACCGAGGCGCTATTGAGTGAATCGACGAAGGCGAAACTTGAGGAGGAGGTCAGTCGTACCCGGCACCTGCCTATCCAAGGTTTTCCCTCAATCGTCCTGCTGGTGAATGGCGAGTTTTGTCTTATCGAGCTTGATTATAAAAACTGGCAAACCAGTTTTCAGCAGATAGCCTCTTTACTGAGTGAATAGCTTCTAACTATTCAATACAGCTCACTTGATCATCGTTATTGATGGTCAGTTTCAGCACTTTCATATATTGGTCATGGGTGACATTGCCACAACGACCATTAATGTAAGCCCCCGATGATAAGCGGATCCGATAAGCATAATCGCCATCGGCTTGCTCGGTGCTATGGTGAATCCGCATGGTTTGTTTCGGAGCGATATTATCAAAGACTAGATTATTGCTAGGCAGGCTGACTTCGACTCGAGTGAGTAGCTGCCCAGACTGATTAATCACTTTTACGCTGGGCATAATAAACAGGTAGGCGTAATAGCCGATAAATAGGCATAAAACTGAAAAAGCCAGCATGAGTAGGCAAGTTCGCATTTATTCTCCTTGATTAGGAACGCTGCCGATCTCTAAACAGCATCTGAAACGCTAAGCTGGTATAAGTATAGAAAACACGACAGCGATTTCATTTTATTTAGTGTCTCTACCCTGCTCTCTATTACTTTCTTAATCTTGCTCTCTTAATCTTACTCACTTAGCCACGCGCGATAGTGAGGTCGCTAATGTAGCCGTGTTCGCTGCTCTGTAGTGCCTGTTTTAGCATGCTGGCCGCTTCATCTGCGCTCATAAAGCTATCGGTATTAGCGTCTTTGCCACTGGTTGGCCAAAAGCCGGTGGCCATGCCGCCAGGATAGACGGCAATCAGCTTCATCGGACTGTTTTTTAACTCTAAGCGTACCGATTCAATTAGGGCCTTTACCGCCCACTTAGCGGCGCAGTAAGTGGACTCTTCGGCTTTAGGGACCAGTGCCGCGGTGGACATCACCATTACTAGGGTCACGCTTTGCTCTTTATAACGTTTGACCGCCTCGCGCAGTAAAAAAATCGCCGAGGTGACATTGTTATTAAGGAGATCTTTTATCGCCTCAGGAGATTGAGTTTCGATGGGGCCAAAATAGCCACTGCCGGCGCTATGGATTATCAGCGATGGCACCGTGGCTAGGTTATCGAACAGCGCCGCTACGTCATCGGCATCGCTTAGGTCGGTAACTTGAGTCTGGCAAGCTTGGCCGACGTCTGTGGCGACTTTTTGTAAACGCTCACTATTGCGACCACTGATACAAATTGGACTTTCTTTGCCATAAAGCTTAGCGAGTGCTGCGCCTAACCCGCTGCTAGCGCCGGTAATGAGTATCATAGTGGTCCTTTTCCTTTGCTAAATGGTTTGTTGATATTATCTTTGTTTCAATGAGCTTATTCGATCACGAGAATCGCTTGTCCGAAGTCTATCTGCTGCCCATCTTCGACCAAAATAGCGCTGATCACGCCAGTTTTATCGGCTGTGATCCGATTGCTCATGGTCATGGCTTCGATAATACAGACCACATCACCGGCAGTGACTCTCTGCCCTAAGGTGCATAGTGGCTGCTGACTCTGTTTTTCCGTCAGATAAATGGTGCCGACCATAGGCGAAATGAGCTGGTGTGCCTCATCATCGGCTGTTTCATCATAGTTATCACTGCTACCTGTGTGTGGGCGAGGCGTTGCAGAGGCTACAGCGCTGGCTGGTGCTAAGAAAGCCTGTGAGTTGGCCTGCATCGGCACTGGGCTGTGGCGACAGATCCGTACCGATTCTTCTCCCTCTTTTATCTCTAGCTCGGCGATATCAGACTCTTGCACTAGCTCAATAAGTTTCTTGATCTTACGAATATCCATGGAGTGTCGTTAACCTTATTTCTCTGCCGTATGAATGCGGGCTATCGCAGCTTGTAGTGCGAACTGATAACCTTGGGCACCTAAGCCGCAGATCACGCCAACGGCTTTGTCAGAAAAGTAGGAGTGATGACGGAACGGCTCGCGGCTGTGCACATTAGAAAGATGCACCTCAATAAAGGGAATGGCGACGCCAAGCAGAGCATCTCTAAGAGCGACACTCGTGTGGGTAAAGGCGGCTGGGTTGATGATCACCATATCGGCATCGCTGTTGTGAATAGCCTCAATAAGCAGATGCTCGGCGTTAGATTGAATGTGCTCTAACTCGACTCCGGCCGCGGCAGCGCTTTGCTTAAGATCATCGACGATCTGCTCCAGAGTATGGTGACCATAATGGCCGGGCTCACGACGTCCGAGTAAGTTTAAATTGGGACCATTGACTAATAGGATCTTGGCTTGGCTGCTCATGAGTATTCCCTTGCTATACACTTTGAATGTGCGCTGAGTGAGTGTGCGCTTATAGCGTTGATTTCAACAAAAAAACTGCTGCTTGTCGAACATTGTAGAGTGAATGGCAAAATAAGTGAGTATTTCTCAACAGCAGCGCGAGTATCGGCACTAAAAGCTGGGTTTATTTTGCCTTAGGGCCTTAGTGGCTCCCTTTTGCTTCTTGGCATCGACACGGCGGCGCTGACTGCCCTTAGTCGGCTTAGTGGCTATGCGCTTTTTCTGCACCGCGTTTACACTCGCTATCAGAGCGATAAACTGCTCCAGTGCTGTTTGGCGGTTAAAATCTTGGCTACGGCTTTGTTGGCACTTAATGATGATCTTGCCACTCTTGGTGATGCGATGATCGGCTTTTGCGAGCAAGCGCTGCTGGTAATATTCTGGCAGCGAGGATTGCTTGATATCAAAAATCAGCTGCGCCGCCGTCGACACCTTATTGAGATGTTGCCCGCCTGCGCCGCTAGAGCGGATAAATTGCCACTCCAATTCACTATCTTGAATCGATACTGAGTTAGATATCTTTATTGCTGCCAAAAATTCACATCCATTATTTTGAGTGCGCGTTGGAATGCTGTTCGCACTCGGTCTTAGATTGCCTTAGGTCAATATTAACAGACTTTTAGCGCAAATAAGGGCCGAGTCCACTTTTCCTTCACTCTGGGTTTGCTATTATCAAGCAATATTGAAGTACCTATTGCTTCAGCGATTTTGTGTTATGGAGCCAATCTATGCTGTGTAAGATCCCTGATATTGCCAAGGGCGTGATCAGTTTATTTGCCAGCGGACGCTTGTCGACCGAAGATTATGGTCAGATCATGCAGCCGCTAATCGAAAGTTATCGTGATACCACAGGCAAGACCTGCATCTATGTCGAAGCCGATGTGCTGTTAGAAGGCTGGCAGCATGAGTCGCTAGCGGGCAGTGGTGAGGTGCAGTTGCCTAACTTTGACGCCCTAGTGCTAGTGGGCGGGCCCGATTGGTTTGGTAATGCAGTGAGGCTGATGGGGCCATTCATGCAAGGTGAGGTGGCTTGGTATCCTCTAGAGCAGAAAGCGTTAGCCGTAGAATGGATTGCCGTGCGTACCGAGCTGTGTGAATAATTTTGATTAAATTTTGGTATCATTAGCCAAGATTGCTTTTTAATGTCGCGTATTAATATAGAAGGATTTACAAATGTCTTTATCTAAACTGTCAGGATTATCATTGGTTTGTGCACTGGTTTTTGGCTTAAGTGCGTGCGCTCCAGAGGTTGGCAGCGAAGCTTGGTGTAAGCAGATGAAAGAAAAGCCGTCAGGCGATTGGACAGCGAATGAAGCTGCTGATTATGCAAAGCATTGTGTATTCAAATAACTATTAATGTTCGGCTCGCATTGAAAATGAGAGCGAGTTCACTAAGAGTTAGATAATAGCTTGTTCGGTGTGAACTTTCGTTTATGATGCGGGTCGTATTAACAAGATACGTTAATTGTAAGATTTTAAAACAAATTTATAGGTGCGGCTTGCGTTTATTTACCCCTCAATCTCTCTATCGAATGGCAGCTTTGCTGATTGCCGTTGTCCTTCTGCAGTTTGCAGGCGGCAACATCGGCGCGCATCAGTTGCATTTAGGAGATCATGAGGAGGAAAGTGCCCCGCATCCACATCTGCAGTTTACCGCCGAGGTTATCACCTTGAGCGAGTGCGTTGACTGTACCTGCTCACTGGATCCGCAAGCGAGTATGAGCGTCGACGAGCCGGCTCACAGCCATACTGTGAGTAAAACCGAATCTAAAAATTTCGATCTCTGCTTAGACTGCCCTTGTCATGGCGGTCATGCAACGACCATGTCATTTGTTGCTATGGTGCCATCGGTGCCTGTGAGTGATACACTCAACAGCATAGATGCCCTGTATTTACCACCAGAACAACTTCCTGATTATCGCCCTCCAATCGTTTAACCCTATCGGGGTTGAAGTTCGGTTTGGTGGTTGACCATCTATGGCCCAGTGGCCAAATAGCCTGACTTCCACTTCGCTAAATCTTTATCAAAATACTGTGTGAATTTTGCTGTGATCGGCCGACGTAATGCTATTGCGCTAGCTGTACGGTGATATTCATGCCGACCTAATATCGATTTACACCCGAGCAAGAGTTATTCAGCGCCAAATTGAATCTGATGTGATATCTAGATTTAAGGATAGCTGTATCAAGTGATCTTGCCGGGTTGATAGGATCCGCGATGAAAAAAACAATAATCGCTAGTTTGTTGTTAGGGCTTTTTTCAGGCTCAGCAACAGCCGCTCAAGCCCTTGCTGCAGAGACTAATGTGAGCCAAGCTCAGGCTCAGGTTAGCGCTAGCGCAAGCCAAGTTGGTCAGTTTAGTGACTGGCTTCCTCAAGTGATGCAACGCTTTAACGGCTTGCCTGAAGTGCAAGCTCAAGCAGCACGTCGTCAGCAGGCACAGATGAGCATTGAGGCGGCAGACAAAGCTGTCTATAACCCAGAGCTAGGATTGGGTTATCAAAATGCCAGTGAAGACACTTACAGCTTAGATATCAGCCAGACAATCGACTGGGGTGATAAGCGTGGCGTGGCCACGCGCATCGCTCAGTTAGAGAGTGAAATTTTGCTATCTAATATCGTGCTTGAGCGTAACCAGATGTTGGCCGAGAGACTGCTAGCATTAACCAGTCAGAGCCAGGCGCGTAAGGCGCTTGAGTTTCAGCGCCAACAGTTTGAAATTGCTAAGGCTCAGTTAGATATTGCCCGCCAGCGTACCGAAGTGGGTGATATGTCTCAGGTTGAGCTACAACTGATGCAGCTCGATGTCGCTAGCAACGCTGCCGATTACGCGCTAGCGGAACAAGCTTCTATCGCCGCTGACGGCGCGGTTTTAGCCCTGTTTGGGGAGTTTGAACTACCGTTCGAGGATTTCGTAAACGCATTGTCTCTGCAGGCGAGTCATCTCCAAGTCTCTCCTGAGCTACCAGCACTTAAGAGTGCTTACCAGCAAGTCTTGCTGGCCAAGGTGAGCACAGAGCAAGCCAAAGCAGATAGCAGCGCCGACCCTAGTATCAGCCTTAGCGCCGAGCGTGAAGGCGAGGAAAATAAGTTTGGCGTCGGTGTGTCTATCCCACTGCAGATCAGAAACAACTATAGCGAGGCGATTGCTGTTGCTAATCAAGGCGTTGTGATCGCCGAGCAGACTTACCTAGCGGCCGAGCGTACCTTGCTGCAGCAGCAGAAACAATTTTCGTTGAGTCTTCCAAGATTAACCCTGCGCTACCAAGACTGGAGTGAGTTAGTACTGACCTCTGGTTCGAAGGCGGCTCGTTCACTGTCTCAACAGTGGCGAGCGGGTGATATCAATACTAGTGACTACCTCCAGAGCCAAAGGCAGATGAGCGGCAGCTATTTAGCTGGTCTAGCGCTCGAGTCAGCCCTTTATGAAAATTGGCTGAGCTGGATGGGAACAAGTGGGCAATTGGAAGGCTACCTCAATAGCCAACTATCGACTCAGGGCGCTGCACCAGCCTCTGAGCAAATGAATTAAGGCTCTGATTATGAAAACGAACAATAAAGAAGTGGTACAAACAATGATGCTTACTAACGGCAGTGAAAAATCTCGCTCATTCGATCTTAATGCGATCACTCGCGCCATGAGCTTTGGCTTCTTAATGAGTCTAACCACGGCATTTGTGCTACCGACACTGGCCACCGCGGGGGATGGCCATGATCATGGCGCGAAAGAGGTGGTTCTCGTTAAGGCGCAAGACGATAGTCATGACCATGCTGCCGAGCAGACTGCCCATGATGATAGCCACGATCACGATGCCGAAGAAGTGAAGCCAAAAGATGATGGTCACGGACACGGCGCTGAAGAAGCCGAGGAAGATGTTCATGGTATCGAGTTGACGGCGGCGCAGTTGTCACTGGCAAAGATTGAAGTGGCTCAGCTTAGCGAGCAGACATTTAGCCTAGAAGATGTGGCGACTGCAACCATAGTGGTGGATAGAGACAGAACCGTTACCATTGCTCCTCAGGTTGATGTTCGAGTATTGAAAAGAAACGTAGTACCGGGTCAAGAAGTGAAGAAGGGCGACGTACTACTCACCCTTGGTGGCGTAGCGGTTGCTCAGGCACAAGCCGATTATATCAATGCTGCGGCAGAGTGGAGCCGAGTAAAACGTATGAGTGCCAGCGCGGTGAGTGCTAGCCGTCGTTTACAGGCGCAAGTGGATGCCGAGCTTAAGCGTGCAACGCTTGAGGCGATGAAGATGACGCCTGCGCAGATCAAGGCACTGGCTAATGCGCCGGAAACTATCGGGAGCTATCAGCTAATCGCACCGATTAGTGGTCGTGTTCAGCAAGATATCGCGCTATTAGGTCAAATCGTGCCTGCGGGTACGGCGTTGATGCAGCTAACCGATGAGTCACACCTATGGGTTGAAGCCGAGTTGACACCGGCTCAAGCCGAGAAGGTGAGCATTGGTAGCAAAACCGTGGTTAAGGTGGGCGACAAGAGCATGGAAGGCACCATTATTGGTCGTTCACATGAGCTCGACAGCGTGACCCGTACCGAGCAGATCTTGGTGGCGTTTGAAAACGCAGGTCATGTGCTACACGCTGGCCAATTTGCGGAGTTGTACCTACCGGATGCATCGAAAGGCGGGGTGATCTTACCGGATTCGGCATTGACTCGTAGCAGCGATGGTCACTGGCAGGTGTTTATCGAAGGCGCTGAGGGTTTTGAAGCACTAGAGGTTGAAGTGGTTGAACGTCAGCGTGGCATGAACCTAGTTCGTGGCTTGGCGAAAGATACCAAGGTCGTTATTTCGGGGGCGTTTTTCCTTGCCTCTGAACAGGCTAAATCTGGTTTCGATATCCACAATCACTAAGAGGCTGCTGCAATGTTACAGAAACTCATAGACGTTGCCGTTCGCAACCGTCTTTTGGTGGTGCTTGCGCTGGTCGGCTTGATTATTGCCAGCGTAGCCATGCTACCAAAACTAAATTTAGATGCCTTTCCTGATGTGACCAACGTTCAGGTAACTGTAAATACCGCCGCCGAAGGCTTAGCGGCAGAAGAAGTAGAGAAACTGATCAGCTACCCGGTTGAGTCGGCGATGTACGCCTTACCTGCGGTGACAGAGGTGCGCTCACTTTCTCGTACCGGTTTGTCGATCGTAACCGTGGTGTTTGCGGAAGGCACAGATATCTATTTCGCGCGTCAGCAGGTGTTTGAGCAGTTACAGGCTGCGCGTGAGATGATCCCTGACGGGGTCGGTGTGCCTGAAATTGGTCCGAATACCTCGGGTCTAGGGCAGATCTATCAATATATCTTGCGTGCCACACCTGAGTCGGGAGTCAATGCGGCTGAGCTGCGTAGCATCAACGATTACATGGTCAAGCTTATCATGATGCCTGTGGGTGGCGTGACCGAGGTGTTATCTTTCGGTGGTGAAGTGCGTCAGTATCAGGTGCAAATCGAGCCCAATAAACTATTGAGCTACGGTCTATCTATGGCGCAGGTGACTGCCGCCTTAGAGAGCAACAACCGCAACGCCGGTGGTTGGTTTATGGATCAAGGTCAAGAGCAGTTAGTGGTACGTGGCTATGGCTTACTGCCGGCTGGGGATGCGGGCCTTAAGGCGATTGCGCAAATTCCGCTGACCGAAGTTGCTGGTACACCAGTGCGTGTGGGCGATATTGCTAAGGTCGATTACGGCAGCGAAATTCGCGTCGGTGCCGTGACCATGACTCGCCGTGATGAAGCGGGTAACGCTCAAGATTTAGGTGAAGTGGTTGCCGGTGTGGTGCTTAAGCGTATGGGCGCCAACACCAAAGAGACCATCGATGATATCAGTGCTCGTACGGCGATGATTGAGCAGGCGCTACCCGATGGTGTGTCGTTTGAAGTCTTCTATGACCAATCAGATCTTGTGAACCAAGCGGTGACGACGGTGCGTGATGCCCTGTTGATGGCATTCGTGTTCATCGTGGTGATCTTAGCGCTGTTTCTCGTTAACATCCGCGCGACCATGTTGGTGCTGCTGTCGATTCCAGTCTCTATCGGTCTTGCGCTGTTGGTGATGTCTTACTTTGGCATGTCGGCTAACTTGATGTCGTTAGGTGGCTTAGCTGTAGCAATCGGTATGCTGGTCGATGGCTCGGTGGTGATGGTGGAGAACATCTTCAAACACCTGACTCAGCCCGATAGACGTCATCTTGCCAATGCTAAGAAGCGTGCATCGAATGAAGCCGACCCATACCACGCCGATGAAGATGGTACTCAAACCACGGCTCATGATGAGTCCAGTGCTGGTATCGCCATGCGAGTCATGCTGGCGGCGAAAGAGGTGTGTAGTCCAATCTTCTTCGCGACCGCGATCATCATAGTGGTATTTGCGCCGCTGTTTGCCCTAGAAGGCGTTGAAGGTAAGTTATTCCAGCCGATGGCGGTGAGTATTATCCTAGCGATGATTTCGGCCTTGTTAGTGGCCTTGATTGCCGTGCCAGCGCTTGCTGTGTACCTATTCAGGCGTGGTGTGGTGCTGCGAGAGAGTGCCGTGCTTAAGCCGATTGAGTCGGTTTACCGTAAGCTGCTAAGTTCTACCATGGCCCACCCTAAAGTGGTAGTGATAACCGCGGTGGTGATGTTCGCAATGAGCATGATGTTGCTGCCAAGGCTCGGTACCGAGTTCGTGCCTGAGCTAGAGGAGGGCACCATTAACTTACGTGTGACTCTCGCGCCAACGGCAAGTCTTTCGACCTCTTTAGATGTGGCGCCAAAGCTGGAAGCCTTGCTGCTTGAATTCCCTGAAGTGGATTATGCCCTTAGCCGTATCGGCGCCGCCGAGCTAGGTGGCGATCCAGAACCGGTGAACAACATCGAGATCTACATCGGCCTTAAGCCAGTTGATGAGTGGGTTAGTGCGAGCAATCGTTTCGAACTGCAGCGTAAGATGGAAGAGAAACTTAACATCTATCCAGGCCTGCTGTTTACCTTCTCTCAGCCAATCGCGACTCGAGTCGATGAGTTGCTCTCTGGGGTTAAGGCGCAGTTAGCGATTAAGATCTTTGGTCCAGATCTCGATGTATTGTCAGAGCGTGGCCAAGTGCTAACCGAGTTAGTGTCACAGATCCCTGGTGCGGTGGATGTATCGCTTGAGCAGGTGAGTGGTGAGGCTCAGTTAGTGGTTCGCCCTAAGCGCGATCAACTAGCACGTTATGGTATTAGCGTTGATGAGATCATGGCGCTGGTTAGCCAGGGTATTGGTGGCGGCAGTGCCGGTCAGGTGATTGACGGTAACGCCCGTTACGACATCTATGTTCGTCTAGCTGAGCAGTATCGTAGCTCGCCAGATATCCTAGAAGATCTACTACTTACCGGTGTGAGCGGTGCAACCGTGCGCCTTGGTGAAGTGGCCGATGTGGTCATTGAGATGGCGCCGCCAAACATTCGTCGCGACGACGTTCAGCGCCGCGTGGTGGTACAGGCTAACGTGTCAGATCGTGACATGGGCTCAGTGGTAAACGACATTTACGCGATTGTGCCTCAAGCCGAGCTACCGCCGGGTTATACCGTAGTGGTGGGTGGTCAGTATGAGAACCAGCAGCGTGCTCAGCAAAAGCTGATGCTCGTGGTGCCAATCTCTATCGCCTTGATTGCTTTGCTACTGTACTTCTCATTTGGTTCGGTGAAGCAGGTGGGCCTGATCATGGCTAACGTGCCTCTGGCGTTGATTGGTGGCGTGGTAGCCCTGTTTGCCAGTGGCACTTATCTTTCGGTACCAAGCTCGATCGGCTTTATCACCCTATTTGGTGTGGCGGTATTAAACGGGGTGGTGTTGGTCGACTCGATAAACCAGCGCCGAGCCAGCGTAAAAGAGGAGAGTGATGAGTCTCTCTATGATGCGGTTTACGAGGGTACGGTTGGGCGTCTGCGTCCGGTACTGATGACGGCGTTGACATCGGCCCTAGGCTTGATCCCAATTCTACTCTCTTCGGGAGTCGGTAGTGAGATCCAGCAGCCACTGGCCGTGGTGATCATCGGCGGTCTGTTTAGTTCGACTGCGCTTACCTTGCTGGTGTTGCCAACGCTTTACCGTTGGATCTACCAAGGTCGTAAGTAATGCTTTTCTGTTCACGTCTCCCTTGAGCCGTGGTTTATTTTTCTTTACCAAGGAAGGTAAAGAGAGCTTGATAATGGCGGTGACGCATTAGTCTGCCATCACCGCAGCATCTTGTTTTTTCGATATGGTTCGCGAGTCGTTAAGCGGTACTCTGTTTATTAAGGCGCGAGCTGAAATCCAGTTTGCGGTTATGCCTAACCATCTTAATGAACAACCTACCTAGCATGGCTAGCTTATTTAGTACGCGGAGCAGGAGCGCTCCGCATTTTTAATGCATCCATTTTGCTTTAACTTCCCCCTTTTTTTCTCCCTGTAACTTCTCGACTAACCCCAGCGACTCGGTTTCTCATCATCGTAAATCTCAGCTATCTTTATGGATAATCTTAAAAGCGAATTTTGAGGTGATTATGTTGGCGAGTAAGTTGTGGATGAGCTTACGGCGGACGCTGGTATTTTTGGGTTTAAACTTACTGGCCTCCTCGGCAGCGATAGCTAATCTATGGGAGGCAGCCGATACTCCCTATGCCAGTCAAGCCAGCGCTATCGGCAGTTATGCTAATGGCTGCCTAAAAGGGGCTGAGGCCCTACCGTTAAACGGTAACGGCTATCAGGTTATCCGTCCTCAGCGGCAGCGATACTATGGCCACCCAGAGCTTATCGAGTTCATCGAGCAATATTCCTCGAGCCTAAATCGCCTTGGCGCTGACGACATTTTGATTGCCGATATGTCGATGCCAAGGGGAGGCAACTTTACCCAAGGCCATAGCAGTCATCAGACTGGGCTGGATGTGGATGTTTGGTTTCAGCGGGCGAGTAAGCCGTTAACCACTGCAGAGCTAGCACAACCTTTAGCGATAGATCCCGTTGATAAGAAGCAATTTACACTCGACACTCAATTATGGTCGACGTTACAGACGCAAATGGTCAAACTCGCAGCAGAAGATAGCCGAGTAGCCCGCATTTTTGTTAGCCCTGTGATTAAGCAGCACTTGTGTGATTTAGAGTTAGACAATGATGGCTGGCTTAAAAAGGTACGCCCTTGGTGGGGACACACTTACCATATGCATGTGAGGCTACGCTGCCCTGAAGGGAGTGAGTTTTGCCGTGAACAGGCGAAGATTCCTGCCGGTAATGGTTGTAATGAACTTGGCTGGTGGAAGCGACAGTTGACTCAAACTCAGTTGGCACAAGTTAAAGCTAACAAGCCTGCTAGTAAGCCAAAAAAGAAAAAAGCTAAGGTTAAACCTGAGCAGTGTGCGCGGATGCTTGCGGCAAAGTAATGGCAGCAAAGTAGAGTTTAAAGAAGCAAGCCGCCAATAGTGGTTCATCGGCGGCTTGGGTTTGTGTGCAGAAGAGTGGGGCCCATTAATGGCTTAACGCATAGCCACCTTTTAGATGAGAAATTTGTGAAAAGCCTAATCGGTGCATGGCTTGGGCGGCGACCATAGAGCGACTACCACTGCGGCAAACCAGTACCCAAGGCTTATCTTTCTGGTATTGCTGCTCATGGATAAACTGCACTAGGCGAGTTAAAGGCACATTCTGACTCGAGTTTAGAGAGTGATTTAAGGCATATTCATGAGGCTCACGAATGTCGATTAGCTGCACCTCATCTTGGCTGTTTATCGCGGCGGCCAAGCCCTCTGCATCATATTCGTTGATTGCTGACTTATCGCAGCTCGCTACATAGGCACCACACATGATCTCGGTGCCGACTTCATCATTAAGGTGACTGTCGAGTTGCGTCTTGCGAGCAATGAAGTCTGCTAATGATACCTGTTCGTTAACGACGGCATTCAATAAAGCATTACGGGTCATTTCTGCCTGCAGGTTGGTGGTGAATTCATGGTTGTAATCATGGCTGGCACAGATAAGTGTATCAGCGCTGATGATGCGGCTTAGTAACTTAAGGCTATCAAATAGTGCCTCGCTTGAGCTTGAGTCGAAATTAGTACGTCCCAGGCTGCCCATCAATATGGTGTCACCACAGAAGGCAAATTTAGTTCTTTGTGACAATGTCTTATTTTCTAATGGCTTTTCACACAGGAGCAGACTAATGCTGTCAGCTGTATGGCCCGGAGTCGGCACCTTGACTAATTGCAGTGAGCCAATCTCAATCGATTCATATTGAACGCCTAAATGCTCAACAGTTTGAGTTTGATAGGGCCAGCCCAAAATATCACTATCTTGCTCGACTAAGTAGCGGTTAGCTAATACTTCACGCCCCGAGACATGGTCTGCGTGTCCGTGAGTATCGATAATCGCTTTTACTTCGAGTTGCTGGCATTGAAGTAGTGTATCGAGTCTATGTTGTAACTCTGGTAGCGGATCGATAATCAAGGCTTGCTTGCTGTTGTTATCGACATAGACCCAAGTGCAGCTCGCGCCTGCGCTAAGTTGCAACAAGCCATCTAGCGGCGTTTTGTCATCGAGAGCGCGAGCGTGATCCAACAGCATGCAGCTTTGAGTTAGTGCTTGTGATGCGGTTTTAATCCGCTCACAAGCAAGGTCAACATCGGCCTGGGTTATAGCGGGCCCAAATGACATTCTAATCGCCGATTCGCTCTGCCAAGTTGGTAAGCCCATGGCGTCGAGCACAAAACTGCGGGTGACTTTAGAGCTGCAGGCTGAGCCCGAGCTTACGCGAATATTAGCGGCATCGAACAGATCCATGATCTCTTTGCTGCTAAAACTCGGCACGGCAAAGTTAATCGTAGTTGGTACACTGTGTTCAAAGCTGTTATTAAATACGATACGAGGGAAGCACTCAGTTAGGGTGTTGGCAATTTGCTGGCGATAAGCCTGTAACGTTTGGCTGTCGCTAAAGGCAGAGCCTTGGGGGCAAAGTAGCATCTTAAAAATGACATTGAGCGCCGCCATTCCTGGTAGATTTTCGGTACCTGAGCGAAGACCGCTTTCTTGTCCGCCTCCAGCAATAAAGGGCGTGAAGGGCGCACCATCACGAATATAAACAAAACCGATCCCCTTTGGGGCGTAGAGTTTGTGACCACTGAAGGGGGCATAATCGATCGTTGTTTGTTGTAGATTTAGCGCGGTTTTCCCCAGAGCTTGCACACAGTCGACCATCCAGAAAATATTGGGGTTTGCATGGCGAATACTCTGCTCTAACTGTTGAAGATCTTGAAATACGCCCGTTTCATTATTCACCGCCATGGTGCAGATCATCAATGCGTTGGGTGCGTGTTGCGCAATAAAATCATTATCTAAAAGACCAAATTGATCGACCGGGATTGCCATGATCTCAGCCGGAATATCTAACACCGTTAACCAATGTTTAAGAGATTCTGGTACGGCTTTATGCTCTGTTGCGCCATAGAGAGCCTTATAAGTTTGCCCCGGTTGGAGCCGTTTCTTCGCTGCGAGTAACGCCGAAAGGATTGCGGTCTGGATCCCTTCGGTTGCACCACTGGTAAAAATGAGTTTTCCCTCACCGACGCCAAGCAAGCTGTGTGCCCGTTGGCGAGTTTGTTCCATTAAATCTTTCGCTTTCAGGCCGGTGATATGACTGCTGCTTGGATTACCAAATAGGGTTTCCATGGCCGATAGTGCGGCGGCAGCGGCTTCAGGTAACACGGGAGTGGTTGCATTTGCATCTAGGTAAACCTGGGTCAATTCATTGTGGTTATTCATGGCGTAAGGCTCTTTATTGTTATTTTATGTACAATGAAAACTATATTCTTTTTGGGTATAACTAATTCGAGTTGGCTATATTAGCAGCTTGAGGATAATGATCAAGATCACGTTTTTCAGTGGCTGGGATTCTGGTTAGCTAGAGCTAAGTTAATCTTAATTTAGGCAGTTGCCATGGGGAAAGGAGGGAGAATTAATGCCAACCAAGATAAAAAAACGCCTAGATAGGCGCTTTTTAGAATTAGGTCTGTCAGCTTGGTAAACCAAGCGCTATTTGGCTAAGTCAGACTTAACTTGATCAATAAGAGCCTGCCATTGAGGGTACTCTTTTAAGCTTTTTGAAAGCTGTCCCCATGGCGCCATGACTTGCTGTTGGTAAGCCTCTGAATCACTCTGGCCGCGTTTTAACTGATACAGATAATAAAAGGCAGACGCTCGATAATTGGCTGCGCAATGCACTAAAATTTGTTTGTCTTGGTTAGCGTCCATTATGGCAAAAAACTGCTGAACATTTGCAAGAGTAGGCTGTTTCCAGTCCACATCAATTTGCGCGTAGTCCATGCCAGCTTGTTTAACCAGCTCTGCTTCATTGGCATAAGCAGTAGGATTATCTTTTGGGATTAAGTTAATCACTAGCTCTACACCTGATTCTTTAAGTACTTTGAATTGAGGCTCGGTTGGCAAGCCTGCAGTTATTACTTTATCGCTACTAAACTGCACAGCTTTAATTTGCTGTAAAGCTTCCGGTGTAATGGCTGCAAACGCCATGGGGCTAAGCAAGCTAGTTAGCAATAAAATAAAGCGCATCTGGGTTTCCTTTTCTGTACTCAATATCAATTTGTATAAGAGTGAGTCTTAAGGCATAAGTTCAAGAGGCAGAACAGATAGTTAGCCTTAATACTTAGACTTTGACCTTAATCACCACTTTACGCACTTGGCTAGCGTTATCGCCAGTACCTGGCATATGGATATCATCTGGGAAGAACAGCGCAAACATGCCAGCCTTCAGTGGGATAAAGGCGGCATCACCTTTATTAGATTCATAATCAAAGTTGGCGTAGTCATGTTCGCTGTTGTAGGCCTTCGACGGTGTCTGGTTAGCCAAAGGCAGATAACCGAACTCCTCTTCACCACTCACCACATACTGCACATCGATATACTGCTGGTGAACTTCAAACGGCTCTAGCTCTTTAGGCTTAGTCTGGTAATCGTTAACGATGACGAACAGATCTTTGCCTTCTAGCTCATACTTGCCGACTTCAAGCTGACTGAAATCTGTAGTAGCGAGGTGTTCGAGGGCTTTAGCAATGCGTGGATTGATCGCAGTGTAGATTTGGCGGTTCGCTAAAGTATCAACAATCATGATGTTTGCTCACAATAGGTCAAAGTTGACCATTAAAATTAGTTAGACAAAGCCAGGCTGAAACGCCTGTCATTTAAGAAGCGAAGTGTAGCCTTAACTGGCCTTAGGCGATACAAGAGTTCACTTTAAATTCGCTCTCTTTTACGTCGAACGTACATTTAAGCTTTTGGCTACTATCGAGCAGACTTCCGAGTTGCGTCTATCGAGTAACGAGTTTAGGGTAAGCGTAGATTAGAGCACGAAAGTAATTTAACTTTAAGGATGAATGTGGCTTCGTTACGATTGATTGCTGGGCCTAAGGCCTATCAAACGCTCAGTGAAAATGGCTTCAAACCTGAGCTGTTTTCACAGCTGCTTGCAGCCTCCGGTGGGCCTAAGTGGATTGGCATAGCAGGGCTTGACCGTTACCTGTTTACCGAGTTTTTTAAAGACATGAAGCAACCGCTGCATACCCTTGGCGCCTCATCTGGGGCATGGCGACTCGCATGTCTTGCTCAGGCAGAGCCGGGAGCCGCTTATGATCGTTTAGAGGAGCTCTATATCGGTCAGCGCTATGATACCAAGCCGACAGCGATAGAAGTCTCGCAGCAGGTGACCGATATTATCGAAGGCTTGCTGGGCAGCTCTGGCGCAGATGAGATAGTCAGTCATTCCCAGATCAATAGCCACTACATTGCCTGTCAGGCTCGACATATTAATCGCCTCGGTGGACAAGCGCCGCTGGCCCTTGGATTAGCGACGGCGGCGATGACAAACCTCGTCAGCCGTAAGAGCCTATCTTGGCATTTTAAGCGTTGTATCTTTGGTGTCGAGCAACACTCCTCCCCCTTTGCTGGGCTTAGGGATCTACCGAGTCAGTTTTATTCGCTGTCACAGAGTAATATTCACCAAGTGTTATTGGCGACTGGCTCTATCCCTTGGGTGCTAGCCCCGGTAAAGCGGATCCATGGTGCGCCTAAGGGGCATTATTATGATGGCGGGATCACCGACTACCATTTCGATCTGCCACTCAACCATAGCCAAGGTTTGACCTTGTACCCGCATTTTTACCCTAAGATGTCGCCGGGCTGGTTCGATAAGTCACTCTCTTGGCGCCTAGCTAGAGATAATTACGATAATGCACTTATTCTGGCGCCAACCGATGGCTACTTGCAGAGCCTGCCCTATGGCAAGCTACCAGACCGAGAGGATTTCAAGCGCTTAGACAGTGACTCGAGAATTAAATATTGGCGTAAAGCGGCGGCGAAGAGTCAGGTTTTAGCCGATGATTTAGCTGAAATTATTGATAAAAATGTGTTCCATGAGCACTTAGAAAGGCTATAGCTCTATGCTCTAAAGGGGTAATAAAACCGTCTGTTTCCCTGTCTATTTAGTAGGTGTCGCGAGCTGAGGCGTGCTGGCTGAAATTTGTTCAGCTGCTACACTTTAAGCATTATTCGCGACTTTAAAAATGATGTGACCTACCTATTCGAGGGGGAGGTTATTATGCAGACTAAAGAGATGGCATTACTAGCGCACGACGCTCTATTGTTACCTGGAGGGCGGGTCGAGATCCGCGTGATAGCTCCTCGCTGTATGAAGATGATTGCCGAGTCCCTTAAGGGACACTATCCGTTGGTATTTGGCATGAGTAAGCCCAATAGTACCCCGCCCTGCTATGATACTGCGACTCAATGTGAGGTGATTGATTTTAATCAACTCGATGATGACTCATTAGGGATCATACTCGAAGGTAAGCAAAGGGTTAAGATCCTTTCTGCGGCCGAGCGTAAAGATGGCACATGGATCTGCCGAGTCTTGCCTTGTAGCAATTGGCAACAGGAGCCTATTTATGGGGAGTTTGAGCTTATCAGTGCCGCACTGCAGCAGTTTTATGAGGTTAACCCCGAGCTGTTTGGCCTCTATGAGAACGATGTACACCTTGAAGATGCCTCTTGGGTGAGCCAGCGCTGGTTAGAGGTGTTACCCTTGTATAATCAAGATAAGTTACGTTTGCTCAATCAGCCTAATTGCCATAAAACCATGAACTTCGTACTCGAGTTGATTAAGTCCCACGCTAGAGATAATCAACACTCTTAGGCTGAGTTTTGTTAAAGTAGCGCCACTTTGTTTTGCACACTTTTATTGTTTGAGTCTTATGAGTTCCTCTGTTCGCGCTGCCCAAGCCTCCTATGTGGTGTTACCGGATACGGTAACCGATAAACCGACCGTGTTTAGCTTTCTTGTGAGTAAGTTTCCTGCGATAGCGAAAAGCGTGTGGCAAACCCGTATTCTTGATGGCAAAGTGCATTGGCGAGATGGCACGCCTATTACTCTAGAGACCGCCTTTATCCCCCGTGAGCGGGTCTACTATTACCGCGAGGTCGAGCAGGAGTCGATAATTCCCTTTGAGGAGAAGATCTTGCGGCAGGCCAGTGAGTTTATGTTGGTCTTCAAGCCTCACTTTCTGGCAGTGAATCCGAGCGGTAACTTCGTCAATGAGTGCTTGGTCAACAGGCTGCGGATTAAGACGGGTAATCAGGAGATTGTTGCGGCGCACCGCTTGGACAGAGCCACCGCGGGCGTGATGTTACTTAGCCTAAATAGCGCCACTCGTCATGATTATCATGAGCTGTTTAAGAGTGGCCAGACCCGTAAGACTTATCAAGCGATAGCACCATTAAATAGTGAACTTAAGGCGATGATAGCCAAAGACACATTGACGCTTCCTATGGCGTGGACGGTTAAAAATCGTTTGCAGAAAACCGTTCCCAGTTTCTTGATGTGTATAAGTGATGGCGAAGCCAATAGCCACTCTAAGATCCGCTTAATAGAGGTGCATAACGGTTATGGGCTGTTTGAGTTAGCGCCAGTGACCGGAAGAACCCATCAACTAAGGGTGCATATGATGAGCCTAGGCATGCCGCTTTTAAATGACAGACTCTATCCTGAGTTACTCGATAAAGCGCCAGATGATTTTGCAAAGCCACTGAAGCTGATGGCGCAGCGTTTATGCTTCACCGATCCAATCACTCAAGAGTGTGTCGATGTGAGTTGCGACGGATTTAACTTACGGGATGAAGTCCGATTGCTATAGTGCGATCTCAGACGGCATTCAGCTTTTATCTTTTAGCTTTTGCTTTTCCGTTTTTGCTTTCTCGGCTTCTTTCCGGCTCTTACCGTCTTAGTTTGTTTCTAGAATCTAGAGCACTCGCATGCTCGTTTCTAGGGCGCTTCGCGGCTAGAGCGGACTGCGTCCTGCTATACAGCCAAAAGACGGCATTCAGCTTTTATCTTTTAGTCTTGGCTTTTCCGTCTTAGCCTTTATCGGCTGTCACATCTTAGCTTTTACCTAGCACCTCGAACCAGCTCTTCCTAGTCTCTGCTTTTACCTAGCACCTCGAACCTGTTTATCCTAGAATCTATGTTCTATGACCTAATGCCTCGGCGGTAAAAACTCGGTTTCGCTCATGTCTGAATGCAGCACGCCTATCTTGGTTGGCGCACCATCGGCTGCTATCTCCACTATGCCGATACCACTTTGATTGACTAAACGCTTGCTACGCTCACCATTGGGCCTGCGGCCACGGATCGACATACGCTTACGCTTAGTGAAAAAGTTAAGTGGTGAGAAGTGACCATAGAGCCAGCCGTTAAACTTATCGAAAATCGGCAGTAGCTTTTCCGGAAATTGATTCTTGAAGCCGCTACAGGTGATCTGATAGATCTGCGGTCCGCCATGACGAAAGCGAATCCCCACATCATAGCTAAAGGAGTAGTGTACATCTCCTGATAAGATGATGAACTGCTCCGGCGTCTTTCTGTGCTGGAAGATGCTGAGTAAGGTGTTAGCCGTGCCGGGGTGGGCCATCCAGTTTTCGGCATCGACCAGTAAAGAGCCACCACATAGCGTCGCCATACGTTGCACGGTTTCTATCAGCTTTACCCCGTAGATAGGTGCGGGAGAGACGATGATCACATTGGGTTGGTTAACGAGTTCGGCCTGAAATTCCATCAGGGCTTCCCAGTCCATCAGCCCCGAAGGTTTAGCCAGGTTTGATTCACTGCGCCAGCGCCGAGTTCGGGTATCGAGCACCAAGAGCTTAGGCGAGGTTTGCAGGCTGTAATGCCAATGCTCGAAGCTAAGCAGTGTGTCGATGAGTGCATCTTGGTCACCGGTGGTCGGGCTTTTAAGAAAGGCATCAAGCTTAGGAGTGATTTCGGCATCGAAGCGACTCGGTGCGTTCCCTAATCCTTGGAAGAGGGTGTAAGCGATGAGTGCATTTCCTATGATGCGTTTTGAGAAGGCGTGTCCGTACGCGGCTTGCTCCCATCTTGCGGTGAGATTCCAGTCATCGGTAATGTCGTGATCATCGAAGATCATGTAAGTGGGGATATGTGCCATCAATCGACGAACCTGCTTTAGGCCACTCTTAAATGCCAGTAGCTCTGTCCACTCCTTTTGCCACCTCTGAGTGAGTGTCTTGCTAAGCCCCACAACTTCTTTAGGGATATCAATCCGCTCCCATAGCTCGGGTGACCAGTAAAGTAGATAAAGTGCCACCATCTCATTGAGGCTGATGAGGTGGTTCTCTGCGAGTGATGAGGTAAAGATCGGGTGGTTGATATACCAAGCCTTGATGGCCGTCTTCGCCTTATATTGAGTCTTAGGCAGCAGATGTACGTGACGTCGATACATGGCGGCAGGCTGGTAGCTAATTTGACTGCTATCGATTAACGGGGCATCGATGAATTGCTCTTGATGTAACCCTAAAAGCTGGATGACTTGGCCAATGGCGTACAGCATGGGCCCCGCGATGTCATCGACATAGACCTGATCGCCACTCATCATCAGTAGTGCCGGGCGCTCCGTAATATCGTTGCTTTGCATCAATTGGGTATCGGCGGCGACTAAGGCATCGCTGCTGTGATGATGGGCGTTACGACACGAGCCATGCATCAGTTTATCGATTTGGGGCTTGATGATAAATCTGCAGGCCTGTTCGTCTGGGTAATGTAACTCATCGATTTGATGAAAGAGCTCACCTTGCTCGCTATCAAATAGTCGATAGGCGAGCGCGACATCTTTGGGTAATAACTGCTCTTGGTTGACACGGATCAGATACTGAAATGCATGCTTACCCAGTGGAATACAGTGAACCTCATCTCGGCTTAGCTCCCGGTCAAAATCGGCGCCAACTAATGCCAAGCGCAAAGTCGACAGCGGCTGCTTACAGACAAACCATAAGGTGAAGTGCTGCTGATCGCAGTGACGTAGGCTTGGGCCGGCAATAATTAGCGGAATGGAGCTTGCAGATGGCATCGATATAGTCTTTCAATGAAAAGTTATCTGTAGCAAGAGTAAACCAGTGCTAACAGGATGAAAACCCCTTAAGATGGATGGCCAGATCTCAGGGTTCAATGGATGAAGAAGATGGCGAAGATTATGGTCACAGGCGCAACGGGGCTGTTAGGGCGGGCGCTGATAAAACAGTTGGCTCAAAGTATCGAGCATCAGATAATCGCCTGCGGATACAGTCGAACGAGCCCTAGTATAGAGAGGCTAGACTTAACTCAAGCGGCGCAGGTGAGCGCTTTTGTCGCAATGCATAAGCCGGATATTATCTTGCACTGCGCGGCCGAACGTAGGCCGGATGTGTCGGAGCAAGATCCCCAAGGCGCATTGGCGCTTAACAGCGATGCCACACAGTTTTTAACTCGGGCTGCCAGTCAATATGGCGCATGGCTGTTATATATCTCGACCGATTATGTGTTCGATGGCTGTCAGTCACCTTATCGAGAAGATGCCGAGCCCAATCCGGTTAATTTCTACGGTCAATCTAAGCTGCAGGGGGAGCAGATTGTTAGCGATGCACAGCAAGGTTTTGCTATTTTGCGCCTGCCGATCCTCTATGGGGAAGTGGAGTCGTTAAATGAGTCAGCAGTCATGGTGCTGTTAGAGCAGTTAGCCGATACGGCGGAACAGCCTGTCGATAACTGGGCAATTAGAAGCCCCACTTCTACCGCCGATGTGGCTGCGGCCATCGCGAAAATTGTGACTCTTAAACTAGCTGGCGAGACCTTAGCGGGCCATTACCACTTCAGTGCAAAAGAGACGATGACCAAGTATCAGATGTTGCTGGCGATGGCTGAGGTGCTGGGGCTAGCCACCGGGCACCTTATTCCTGTGACCTCTCCCACAGATAGCGCAAAACGTCCAAAAGACAGTAGCTTAAGCTGTGAGCGGCTTGTCAGTTTAGGGATTGAAAGCAAGGTACCTTTCAAGATTGGATTTAAAAGAGCGCTACAGGACTCTCCCTGTGCGGCTGCTTACTTAACCGTTGATAATGTAACAAGCTAATTTCACTAGCGGCAAATACCAAAAGAACAATAACGATGATAAACCTTGGTTTTAAAAACTTACCCATACGCAATCTCGGGGCGACCGATCAGCTAGCCTTACTCCGATTTGGCGCACTGCTACTCAAGATTGGATTAACCTTTTTCGCCGCCGATACTTTTGGCTTATCGCTTACCAGTCCAGTGCTTTATTGGGGCATGAGCTTAGAGGCACTCTATTTAGGCTTTACCTTCTGGCACCGTAGTTCAATTGCTCGCTTGGAGAATGGCTTTTTCATTGTCTTGCTTATCGATACCCTGTTTTGGATCTCCTGGCTCTACTTTACTGGTGGGGCGACCAATGCCTTTATCTCACTGCTGTTATTGCCGATTGCGATTGCCGCAGTTGTTCTGCCTCAGTGGGCGCCTTGGGCGTTAGCGCTATTGTCGACCTTTGCCTATAGCGTGATGATATTTTCGGTGCCCGAGAGCCAGATGAAGCACCATGGTATGGATATGAGCTCCCACTATTTGGGGATGTGGTTTAACTTTTTGATCTCGGCGTTAGTGCTGACTACCAGTGTGGCCTATATTGCCCAGCGAATGCGCAAGCAAGAGGTTGAACTCAGTTATATGCGTGAGGCGCAGTTGCGCCAAGAAAGGTTACTGGCGTTGGGTACGGCGTCGGCGCAGATGGCGCATCAGATGGCCACGCCTTTAGCTAGCTTACGCTTGCTGGTGGATGAGGCGGTCGAAGATAGCGTCAGTGATAGTGAGATCTTGTTGGAGATGAATACGGCGCTGGTGCGTTGCGAACAGACGCTAAACGCTCTGCGCATGGCCACCGAGTCGATTCGCGAGCAGAAGCAAAGCCTACTAACCGCCGATGAACTGCTGGAAACCCTTAAGCAACAGGTCTTACTCTTGATGCCTGAGATTAACTTAGAACTCATTCATGTTGAAAATAATCAGCAAGAAGCTGCACAGCCGCGTGCTATCAAGACTGATGCCAGCCTGCTTCCGGCTCTGTTGGCTTTAGTTGAAAATGCGGGGAGCGCGAGCCTAGCTCATATCGGCGAGGCTAAGGTGGTGGTATCGGTTATGGCTGCAACAGAGAAGAATCGTCTGTGTATCTCTGTGAGAGACTTTGGCGTTGGGATCCCTAAAAAGATGTTACTACAGCTAGGACATAAACTTGTTGAGAGTGAGCGTGGTATGGGGATGGCGCTGCTACTCAGTAATGCTAGCGTCGAACGTCTAGGTGGACGGTTACTTCTGGGGGCTGCGAAAGAGGGCGGCACGGTTGCCGAAGTGTGTTTCCCTGTTTGGCATAACGACGCCAATGGAGAGTGTCATGACTAAAAAACTACTCATTATTGAGGATGATACCGCTTTAGCGAGTGTACTTGTCAGGCGCATGACTAAACAAGGATTTGAGTGTCAGCAGTGTCACGATGCGACTCAGGGACTGTTGTTAGCACGGCAGTTTCGCCCAACTCACGTGCTATTAGATATGAAGTTAGCCCAAGAAAATGGCCTAAAACTCATCTCGCCGCTCAGGCAGTTACTTCCAGATGTCGTGATGGTATTACTTACGGGCTATGCCAGCATTGCTACAGCCGTAGAGGCCATTCGCCTCGGTGCCGATAACTATTTGGCCAAGCCTGTCGATACGCAAACTTTGCTCAATGCGTTATCAACAACAGCGGTCGATAATGAGATGGAGCCATTGACAGAGGAGCCATTGTCACCGAAACGTTTGGAGTGGGAACATATCCAGCAGGTGCTTAATGCCAACAGCGGCAATGTATCTGCGACCGCCCGTCAGCTAGGGATGCATCGGCGTACTCTACAGCGTAAGTTGTTAAAGAAGCCAACGGCGGATCATCGAGAGGTATAACGGGTTTAGTATTTTATATGGTGAATTCACTGTTTTTAGTGTGATAGTCGGTCGCTTTATGCTTTTGAGATGTAATATATTGCTGTAGAGTTGTATTGTACTGAGAACAGTACCACTACAGGGAGTCACATCTGTATATGAAAAATTCCCCCGTTTATACGACCGATATATTTCTACTCGATAATCCAAATGATTTGATCTCTTTAGACAAGTGGCAGAAAACAGTGAACTTGCTTGCAAAGCTATTCGATGCTCCTGCTGGATTTTTAGTGCAATACACTAAAGAGGGTTTTCAAGTCACGATTGCGAGTGAGCAGGGATCTAACCCCTACGCTTCGGGCGTGGTTATTGAACCGGAAGTGAATATTTTTTGTCGTAAAATTGTCGAGACAGGTCAGTCTCTATACGTTAACAATGCTGTGTTAGATCCTAGTTGGGATACTAACCCAGAAGTCCATAATGATGGTTTTCGCTCTTACCTCGGAGTGCCGGTTTTTTGGCCTTGTGGTACAGCATTTGGGACTTTCTGTGTGATGGATTATAAAGCCACTGACTATCAAAAAACCTATATCGAGTTGATCACTCAGCTTAAAGAGCTACTAGAGTCCGATCTAGCTTTAATTGGCTGCTATGCGCAAATGCAGCAGTTGGCCATTACCGATCCCTTATGTGATGTTAATAATCGACGTGGTTTTAACGTATTGGCGGAGCAACGTATTAAGCTTGCTAAGCGTAATGACGGTTTGCAGGGCTTGTTATATCTCGACATCGATCGATTTAAGGAGATTAATGATCTGCACGGCCACGGAGTCGGGGATTTAGTTCTAAAAGCTGTAGCCCGAATTTTAAGTCAAAGTGTGGCTGAATCCGATGTGGTTGGCCGCCTAGGAGGTGATGAATTTGTAGCCCTAGTTGCGGTAAAAGATATGGTCGAGATAGACGGGCTTAAACAACGGATTATGCATGCTATTGAGCTTTGTCATTGCTCTGAAGAGTTACCGAGATTCACCGTTTCTATTGGCTATAGCTTGGTAAGTGAGACAATAGATATTTGTCAGCTTTTAGATTCGGCAGATCAAGATATGCTTCAACATAAACAGCGCATTGCTGGATAAAATAAACCCTGAGCGTAGGAGTTAACTCAGGGTCGGGGAATGCAGTGGCATTTGCATTTTAAGTTCCCAAAAAAGTCACCGATACCTAAGCGTATACGGGATAAGCAGTAAGTTCAGTGCCAAGCTATGGTGTCAGTATTAGCTGAAGTAGGCAAAGCTTGATGGCACAACTGCGACAGCATGTCGCAGTTTCTGTAAAGCGGGCTTAGCTTGACGGTCTTTTTAATCGCTCTAGCGTTCAATTATCAGTGCTTAAGATCTGAATAGATATGCCACTGACGTCGCCCCAACTCGAGTATAAATCCTGTGGCTAATCCCGCCGCCGTGTTAATTAGCAGACAGATCGCTGCGGTGGACAGGATTACAAAAATACAGAAGGGTTTACCATCGATGAATCGTTGTGACCAAGCTAACTGGGTCCCCGCTATCGCCAGTAAGCTACCTAAAACGGCAAGCGGGATAAGCGATAACACAGTGGCAATGCCTTGCCCCCAGAAGGCTGCGATTAACAGACAACTGCTACCAAAAATCGTTGGGGCTAACCAGGTTCTCGCACCAAAATGATGCTGCACCGCAAGGCCGCCTGCACCGTGACACATAGCCGTTGCGCCAAACGGAGCCAAGAGTAAGTTCGCCCAGCCTGAGCTGGTGGCAAATCGCTGAGGGGCAAAGTTCTCTTTGTTGTCTTCAGGAAACTTCTCTTTAGCCATTGCTGAGGTGGCGATAACCGCATTGGTCAGAGTCAACGCCAGTTGAGGTAATACTAATAAACCAACGGCCGAACTCCATTCATCTAAGCTTGGCCAACTTAACTGCCATGGCGTATAGACTGAAAGATCAAAACTTGGGGCTGTTCCGCTATTGAGTTGCCATAAAATACCTAGGGCTAAGACTAGCGGCATCGCCAGATAGCGCAGGGGGAAGAACTTGCTGGCGAACAGAGCGATAAAAGCAACGAGGCCGATAAGCCATGTTTGACTCATCATCTGGCCGCCCATCCAAATAAGCTGTAAACCAATGGCCAGTTGAATACCGATGCTAATGGCGGGGGAGAGCTGCTTGGCCATCCACTTGATTGCACCGCTATAGGCGAGCACTAATAGAATTACCCCCATTAATATGCCGCTGGCTTGCAACATGCCGGGTGTGAGTCCTTGAGCGATCACCAGCGCGGCAATCACCTTCATCGGCTGTACCGGAATAGGGCGACGATAATAAAAAGCGGTGAACAGGGCAAAGAGGCCAAATCCCATGAAGATCCCCTGAGGGGAAAAGTGGTTCAGGGCAATAAGGCCGAGCACTAAGGGCAGAAAGGTACCTAAATCGGCGAAAGCGCCGCTAAACTCTCCTGAATATTGGTTAACACTATCGAATCGGTTGGTCTTACATCTCATATAACTTGCCGTAGGAAAAGAACCTTCAAGCTATCGCAAGAATGGTGCCAGAATTATCGGGGGGAATTGGGAGCAAAACGCCCCTAAGGAGGCGATAATCCATTTAGTTTGAGACAAGTTGGCCTGCTTAAAAGTTGAAAGTGGTCAATTGGTCTAACATTCGCAATAGCTTAACTTGAGGGAGTGTTTTGAGCGTACTCACTGTAAAGCATAAAGCGAGCAAACTTTAAACTTTACAATAAGCTAGCTAATGTTTAATGCATTTCTACACTTGATTGTGCATATCGTTTAACGCTTGATGTAATAAATCATCATCGTTGACTGGATCATGGGCTGCTGGCTCTGTTGAGTCATCAAGTGAAGCTAAATCTAATTGCTGCTGATGTTTTTCATCATCGAGCAGGGGATTGTCAAAGCTATCACTTTGCTCTACATCTAACATATCGGTGTTAATATCATCATTGCTTAGCACCTGTATTTGGGGAAGCTCTGCTACTGTAGTGTCACTCGGCGGGGCGATATCTTGATGAGTCATTCCCACCATATTGAGATAGTGATCAATTGGAGTGAGAGCCTGATTATCTAGCGTATGTTGTGGCTCACCGTGAGTTTGTCTATCTCCGTCGTTATGTGAAGTAGAGTCCGCAGTAGTTGCGGTATTGTCTTCTTCGGGGCCTTTATCTAAAGCACTGTCATCAGCAATAACCTGCTCATCGACATTGACAGTGATTTCTGTGCCTAGCGGTTCATCATGCATTACGGGAGCTGGTGGAGGTGGCGGTGCTGGATGGCCTATGACAGGAGTGACAGTCATATCTAGCACTTCAGAACCTAAAGTGAGCTTGCCGCTATTGCCGGGGCCATGGTTTAAAATGCTAACCTGAACATGCATGACCACATCGTCGTGATGTGAGCCTTGAAGGGCGACTTCAAATCTATCTTCGTGTACGCCAACATTCTGAGCACTCCCATGGGGACCTGTATGGGTATTTCCATGTTCTTGATAACTTAACTGACCGGTTTTAGGGTCAATCGTTAGGGTGCCCCATTGACTGGTATAGGATGTTTGGTAATGACCGTTGACTAAAATTTTCCAGCCTTGCTCAGCGACAGGTACCGGAGTTTGCCCCGGAATGAGTGTTGGTACACCTAATGAGGTACCAATGTGATGACTGCCTGGCGGGGCTGTAACAACTATGGGTTCAGGTTTTGCGCCTGCGGCCATATTCAAGGCGGAGTTCACGTTGCCGTGCTCATCGGTCATGATGGCTTTGACTATGCTACTAGGCGCCACTTCGATCTCAATTCCATGGGCTAAGCTGTTTGCGTCGAGTATGTGATCAATGCCATTAATGTTTAGGTGCTCTCCCACCTTGGCATCGGCTGCAGCATGCACCGTTGCGGTAATGGTTCCAGCATGCCCTTGTGCAATTTCAGTTTTGCTATAAAGATTATCGCTACCCGGGGATTCGAAGCTGATACTCGGTCTTCCAACTTGGATATCGGTATCATAGTGCAAGGTTTGGGCTGCATGAGCTGTATTTCCTGCGTTATCTGTGGTGGTGACCGAGGCTGAAATAGATGAGTTTGAGGCAAGTTCACTGCCCGCAACAGCAATACTAAATTGGCCGTGGCTATTAACTGTCCCTGTATAGCTCTGTTGATTGAGAGTTAATGTAACAACGTCTCCTTGGTGTGCATCACCGCCAACTTGTCCGGTTACATTGACTGCAGTATGGCTTTCTTGTGCATTGATAACATTGTCGGCAGTAATCGGGTCAAGCTGAACGCTGGTACTCGCTTGAGTATCAATTTGGACATCGAGCACTGATGATACTGCTGGCTGCATGGATGATGGCGCAAGCGCTTGTGCTGACAAGCTGTGATTGCCGTCTGTTAATGTCGAAAGTGTTACGCTGTAATGACCGTGGGCATCAGAGAGGGCGTGGCCAACGGGATTATTTCCATCGTAAATTGTGACTCTAGAAAAGGGAATATCAGTGTGGCCAGTAATGTTAGGTGTGGCGTCTGAGGTTAAGTCATCGCTATGGCTTTTACCTGTGTCACTGGTTGCACTGAGATCGATACTTACGTGATTTCTTGGTGGCGTTGCAACAATATGGCCGCTTGGCAAGCTGTCAGTTACCACAGGTTGAGTTGGAACACTACTTGTTATCACCACTGCGCCAGCCACGCTGCTTAGAGTTGCTTGGGCATTGAAGCTGATAAATTGACTTGCTGTACCGCCGTGATTATCACTCACCTTAACTTCAAATATATCGACACCGCTATAGGTTGCTGTGGCGGGGTTATAGTTCATATGTGCCACAGAATTATTCTGGGTATAGACATAAGCGCCGCTATCAGGGTCAACAGATAAACTGCCAAAGCTGCCAGTCAGAATAGGTGCTGAAAATGTATGTGTATCGCCAGTATCAACATCGGTTGCGATTAAGCTTCCTTGTGTGTGACTGGTCTGGTTAATAGTTAACACTGGCAAATCATTAACGGCGGTAACGCTGAGTACTGCTGTATGCGCGGCTGAATCTTGATGGCCGTCATTGGCGACATAGCTGAAGTGAGCATCACCATTAAAATTGGCTGCGGGCCTAAACAGCAGATGCTTAATATCATTGGCATGAATGGTTTGCCCTTGACTTATAGCATGGCCATTAACAACTAAGTGACCGTTGGCAGGATCGGGTAGTTGAGTGATTGTTAGCCCTGCTAAAGCATCATTGTCGCTGTCTTGATAGCCAAAACTGGCTGCATTAAATTGATAATCTGTATCCTCGGCCGTGCTTGCCGTTAGCGTTTGTATTGTCGGTTGATGGTTAGCATTGATATGGATGTTAAGTGTGTTTTGGCTCTCGTCCCGATAGTCACCGTGGGTATCAACTATTCTATAAATGAATTCAGGTACATCGCCACTAAAGTTAGCATCTGGCGTAAAGCGATAGTCGCCATTGCTAGCAATATGGATTTGGCCAACACCGGTGATCGATACGTCCTGTCCTGCATGAACTGTAATGTAATGATGGCTCGTAGGATCTTTAAATTGCAGATCTTGTAAAATCAACTGTGCACCATCGTCTAGATCGGTTGCACCTTGGAGTAAGTTCCCGGTTACAGGGCCACTATATTGATCTGAATTTGCTTTGAAACTATGAATCACCGGTTTATCACTTGTCCCGCTGATAATCACTTGTGCTTGCTGGCTCGATTGGTGAGTGTTACTGCCGCTGCCCTCTTGTAGTTGGTAGTTGATCCAGATCTTGTGTTGAACGCCATTAGCTAAGTGATCGTAGGCAGAGTGAGCTGGGTCGACTTCTAAGGTGTGTCCATCTGCTGCTAGGCTAAACCCTGCCGGGACTTGGCTACTAAAGTTGATCCCGTCAGTAGAGTATTGTAACTGGCTGATACCGTTACCTTGAATACCAGCATAAAGATCTAAGCCCTGCGTTGCGCCCGCTTCTTGTAGCTGTAAAGTTGGCGTATCTGTATGGCCGTGAATGGTAATAGCAATCGTCTGACTGGCAGTGCCATCGGGAGAGGTGACTGTCAGGGTATCGGTGAGTTGCTGTCCGGCATTTAAGCCATTGACAGCAGGTGAGGCGTTGTTGAGTGCATAATGCCAACTACCGTTTTCATCTAATGTCAGCTGACCATATTGGCCAGCTATTTGGGTATTAGCAGCAAACTTGCCTTCGCCAGTATCGGGATCGATTAGGGTCAATTGACCCGATATTGTGCTGCTGGCGGAATCCTCGGTAATCGAAGCATTACTACTGGATTGTGTTTGTCCATCAATGGTAGCTGTATCATTGACTGGGTTAATGTGTAGCGTATTGGTCACTTTGGCTGAATCAGCACGGCCGTCGTTAACTGTGTAGGAGAAGTTAACATCGCCATTAAAGTTATGTGCGGGTACAAACTGTAGTTTGCTGATGTCGCCTGTGGCAATGACTTGATTGGCATGAATTGCTTGGCCATCGAGTACAAATAGACCTTGAGCGGGATCGGGTAAGTCTGTAATAGCAATAGAGTGCAATGTATCTTTGCTATCCACATCTGCAAATCCAAACTGACTGGCTTGCATTTGGTAATGAATATCTTCAGTACCGTGGGCAAGAGTTTGCACGTTAATGGTTGGCGCATCGTTGGTTCCGATTACATCAATGGTAATATTGTGGGTATCACCGCCTCTTGAACGAACTTGATAGGTGACTTGTACCGTTTCCCCCTCTGCGAGATGATTTAAATTGGCATTTGGCACTGAGTATGTCCAATCACCCGCGCGGCCAATGCTTAAGTTGCCACCGAACGGGTCATTCACTGCATGAACATTGCGACTAGCAACAAATTCACTTTCATTTGCATCTGGATCAGTAACATTTATTACCCCTGAAACTGCAACACTTTGATCTGCATCTCCCTGAACATGTCGATCTTCTTTTATTGAGTCACTATCGTTACCGCTGAATGTGGCGCTATCTGCAACTGCTGTTAGTGTACTTGTGGCGCCAGTGTGGGTGACGCCACCATGGGCATCTTTTACGTCATAACTGAAATGGACTTGGCCGTTGTAGTCTTTTTCTGGTGTAAACGTGTAGGTACCATCTTGGTTATCTTGGAGTGAACCATGATCGACGCTGATATTGGCAATGGTAAGTTTGCCTGTATCGTTGGCATCCACGTCGACGGTGTTTGCTAATAGTTCAGTGGCTGTGATGGTTTGAGATAGGTCTTCTTTTCCGCTGTTAAGCTGCACTTCTGAAGAGCAATATGGGCGGTCATTATCGCCATGAATGGTAATAACAATATCGTGTGTGGTGCCATCTGCTGATTTTAAGGTGACTGTATCGGTTAATGACTCTCCTTTCCCAAGATGATCAATCGTTCTACCAGTTGCATCTTGGCCAATGGAAGCGTAGTAGCTCCAATCCCCGTTATCGTGAAGTATCACCTGACCATAAGTGCCGTAATAAATTCCCGTTTGGGCATGGCTTTCACCCGTATCTGTGTCGACTATCGTTAGGTGACCATCTGTATGGGTTTCATCGTTCCATAATTTCCCTATGTTCCCGTGCATATAGTCAGGGGATCTATCGCCAACACTGCCGCCAGAAATGCTGCCATTTGCTGCGGTGTAAGAGTGGCCTTCATGGACATCTCCAGTACTAACACCTGTTATTGAAGCGGAATTGTTTACCCCAGTAATGGTGATCGACAGGTTTTGAGTTGCACTGGCATTATGCTCATCAGTCACGGTGACAGGAATAGTTAGCGTTTTTGTTGCCCCTGTGACCAGTGATTGATAACTTACATGGCTAGGGTCAAAGCTGTAGCTTCCATCGGTATTTAAGGTTAGTCCATCTATCTGTGGCGCTGAATAGCTCAAGGTAGCGCCGTGATCAATATCTTGGCCGAGTATCTGTCCATGTAGCAAAGTACCGCCTTCAACAACAGATTGTGACTGCGCTGCAATGGTTGGCCTATCATTGGTGCCATGAACGGTAAGCTCTATAGTATGAGTTGTGCCGTCAGCCGTTCTGATAACCGCTGAGTCTTTTTGGGTTTCTCCTGCTGCGAGGTTTTGAATGTTGCGATTATCTATGGTGTAGGTGTAATGGCCATCTCGCATCAATAATACGTGGCCGCCTAACTTGGTATCGTAACCAATACCTTGATAAGTTTGTGGGCCGATATTGGGGTCAAAACTGCTTTGTCCTTTATCGGGGTCTTGAATGTTCAACTTACCTTCATAATGAAGATCGTAATGGGTATCGATATAACCTCGATCTTCGGTAACACCGCGTAAATTGATATCTGTTTGAGCATCTGTAATCACCGCTCTATCGTCTGTACCGTTAATGGTCACAGTGATCTTCTGCTCAGTGCCATCCACCGAGTGCACTAGTAGGGTGTCGGTGAGTGACTCGCCGCTTTTGAGCCCTTGAATTGCCGTTTGCGAGTTGTCAGCTGTGTAGATCCAATAGCCAGAGTTGTTGATACTCAGCTCACCGTATTGCCCTTGTAGAGTTTCGGCAGTGAACTGAGCTTGGCCGTTGTCAGCATCAGTCACGCTAAGCGCCCCATCGACGCGCAGTTGACCGCTATGGACATCTTTGTCTTCGGTAAGGCTGGCAGTTGAAGTGCCAGAAATTACTGCTTTATCATCAGTGCCGTTGATGGTGACAGTGATCTTCTGCTCGGTACCATCTACCGAGTGCACCAGCAGGGTGTCGGTCAGTGACTCGCCGGTTTTCAGCCCTTGGATCGCGCTTTGTCCATTGTCGGCGGTGTAGATCCAATGGCCGAGGTTATCAATAGATAGCGTTCCGAATTGGCCTTGCAGGCTTTCAGAAGTGAACTGAGCTTGGCCGTTGTCAGCATCGGTCACACTGAGTGCACCATCGACGCGCAGCTGACCGCTGTGGACATCTTTATCTTCGGTGAGAGTCGCAGTGCTCGTTCCTGCTATAGCAGCCTTATCATCTGTACCCTTGATGGTGACAGTGATCTTCTGCTCGGTGCCATCTACCGAGTGCACCAGTAGGGTGTCGGTAAGTGACTCGCCAGTTTTAAGCCCTTGAATCGCAGCTTGTGTATTATCAGCTGTGTAAGTCCAGTGGCCGAGGTTATTGATGGATAGCGTGCCAAATTGCCCTTGCAGACTTTCTGCATTGAACTGGGCTTGGCCATTATCTGCATCGGTGACGCTGAGTGCGCCATCAACGCGAAGTTGCCCGCTATGCACATCTTTATCTTCGGTGAGAGTCGCAGTACTCGTTCCTGCTATCGCAGCCTTATCATCAGTGCCGTTAATGGTCACTGTGATTTTTTGTTCAGTGCCATCGACAGAGTGCACCAATAAAGTCTCGGTGAGTGACTCACCGGTTTTGAGCCCTTGAATGGCGGCTTGGGAGTTGTCCGCTGTGTAACTCCAATGGCCGAGGTTATTTATCGATAGTGTGCCGAATTGACCTTGCAAATTTTCTACATTGAACTGGGCTTGGCCGTTGTCAGCATCAGTCACACTGAGCGCGCCATCAACGCGAAGTTGACCGCTATGCACATCTTTATCTTCGGCGAGACTTGCAGTACTGGTGCCCGAAATCAGAGCCTTATCGTCAGTACCGTTAATGGTCACTGTGATTTTCTGCTCAGTACCGTCAACAGAGTGCACTAGCAAAGTATCAGTGAGCGACTCGCCAGTTTTTAACCCCTGAATCGCAGCTTGGGAGTTGTCCGCTGTGTAACTCCAGTGGCCGAGGTTATTTATGGAGAGCGTACCAAACTGCCCTTGTAAGCTTTCAGCATTGAACTGCGCTTGACCATTATCTGCATCGGTGACGCTAAGTGCGCCATCAACGCGAAGTTGACCGCTATGCACATCTTTATCTTCGGTGAGGCTTGCAGTACTGGTGCCCGAAATCAGAGCCTTATCGTCAGTACCATTAATGGTGACAGTGATCTTTTGTTCGGTGCCATCGATTGAATGAACTAGCAAAGTATCGGTGAGCGACTCGCCAGTTTTTAACCCCTGAATCGCAGCTTGTGTATTATCAGCTGTGTAACTCCAGTGGCCGAGGTTATTTATCGATAGTGTGCCGAATTGACCTTGCAAATTTTCTGCATTGAACTGGGCTTGGCCGTTGTCAGCATCAGTCACACTGAGCGCGCCATCAACGCGAAGTTGACCGCCGTGCAGATCTTTATCTTCGGCGAGACTTGCAGTACTGGTGCCCGAAATCAGAGCCTTATCGTCAGTACCGTTAATGGTGACAGTGATTTTCAGCTCAGTACCATCGACAGAGTGCACTAGCAAAGTATCGGTGAGCGACTCGCCAGTTTTTAACCCCTGAATCGTAGCTTGGGCGTTATCGGCTGTGTAGGTCCAGTGGCCAAGGTTATTGATTGATAGCGCACCAAATTGTCCTTGCAAGCTTTCAGCATTGAACTGGGCTTGGCCATTATCTGCATCGGTGACGCTGAGTGCGCCATCAACGCGAAGTTGCCCGCTATGCACATCTTTATCTTCGGCGAGACTTGCAGTACTGGTGCCCGAAATCAGAGCCTTATCGTCAGTACCGTTAATGGTGACAGTGATTTTCTGCTCAGTGCCATCGACAGAGTGCACTAGCAAAGTATCGGTGAGCTGCTCACCAGTTTTGAGTCCCTGAATCGCAGCTTGGGCGTTATCGGCTGTGTAAGTCCAGTGGCCAAGGTTATTGATGGATAGCGTGCCAAATTGCCCTTGCAGACTTTCTGCATTGAACTGGGCTTGACCGTTATCAGCATCAGTCACACTGAGCGCGCCATCAACGCGAAGTTGACCGCTGTGCAGATCTTTATCTTCGGTAAGGCGTGCAGTACTGGAGCCCGAAATCAGTGCCTTATCGTCAGTACCATTAATGGTGACAGTGATTTTCTGCTCAGTGCCATCGACAGAGTGCACCAGCAGGGGGTCAGTGAGCGTCTCACCAGTTTTTAGCCCTTGAATGGCGGCTTGGGAGTTATCCGCTGTGTAACTCCAGTGGCCGAGATTGTTAATAGACAAACTACCAAACTGACCTTGCAATACGCCTGCTTGAAACTGCGCTTGACCATTATCTGCATCGGTGACGCTAAGTGCGCCATCAACGCGAAGTTGACCGCCGTGCAAATCTTTATCTTCGGTGAGAGTCGCAGTACTCGTTCCTGCTATAGCAGCCTTATCATCAGTGCCGTTAATGGTCACTGTGATTTTCTGCTCCGTACCGTCAACAGAGTGCACCAGCAGGGTATCAGTGAGCGACTCGCCAGTTTTGAGTCCCTGAATCGTAGCTTGGGCGTTATCGGCTGTGTAGGTCCAGTGGCCGAACTCGTTAATGGACAGCGTACCAAACTGGCCTTGCAATACCCCAGATTGGAATTGAGCCTGGCCAGCATCAGGATCCGTTATGGTTAGTTGGCCTTGGGCATGCAAATGACCTTGGTTGTCTAGCGCTTTATCTTCAGTGACTGCAGCACTATTAACACCTTGGATCTGTGCAGTTTGATTGCTGCCCGTAATATCGATAGTGACGATTTGCTGAACGCTTTGGCCTGAGCTGTCAGTTAGGCTAACAATAAATTGCTCAGTGGCTTTATCTCCTAGGTTTAAGGCTTGGGTGCTCGGGGACTGGTTATTCAAATGGTATTGCCATTGCCCGCTATCAGGGTCGATAACGAGTTGTCCAAATTGGCCTTGGCCTTGAGTGATCGCCCAAGTGTGGGTGTCATCAAGATCTGGGTCTGTCGCAAGTAATTGCCCTGTTGCAGTGTCAACGCTGCCCCGCTCATTTAATGCTGCGTGGTGCAGGCCAGAAATCTTGGGCAGGTCGTTGCTGCCTTCGACTTCTATGGCGACAACGCTATTTACTTGATGACCTTGGCTGTCGGTCGCTGTTATCACAAATTGTTCGGTGTGGCGTTCACCTTCATTTAACGAATCTGTTGAGCTCAATGCATTGTTAAGCTGATATTGCCATTGGCCTGTTTGGGCATTTAGCTGTAGTTCGCCAAATTGACCTTGTACTTGGCTGGTGGACCAAGTCACGCTTTGACTATTTTCACCGTGGGCGGTTAAGGTTCCCTGAGCAGTATCCGTAGCGCTATCTTCTTTAAGATGTTGATTTTGTTGTTGACTATCAATAGCTAATGGCTTTTCATTTTTGCCAGTGCCAGTGCCAGTGCCAGTGCCAGTGCCAGTGCCAGTGCCAGTGCCAGTGCCAGTGCCAGTGCCAGTGCCAGTGCCAGTGCCAGTGCCAGTTTCAGTCCCCCCTTGGGAGCTTGGCCTTCCAGCTGAAATGTGGGTCGTTGTGGGGTCAGGCTTTTGGCTTACAGGTGCTTGAGCTTGCATTGCCACAGTAAAGTGCGGTTGATGCTGCTCATTTTCACTAAAGCTCAGTGCATTTTTGATATTGGTTAAACTGATATCTTGGTGATGGGCATGATTGAAGTTTACTCCAGCGCCTAGGCCAGTCGTTTCAGACGAGCCTTTATGGATTGCAGTGTGATTTTCAGCTGGTTGTTGAGTGGCTAAAGTTTCTATTTGGTTAGCAGTGGCTTGTTCATCTAATTGAGCAATCTTTTCTGTTTTGGGAGCCTGCAGCTTGTCGGTATTGGCATCGCTCAGATTTGTGGGGGCAAGAGCATCACTTTCGAGGCCTTTATAACTTTGGCTATCTTGGTTTGCGAGGTCTTGTGTCGACCATGATTTATCGGCGACCAGATCCTTATTGCCTATTTGCTCAGTCTTGCCACTGTCTCTAAACTCTTTTGCTTTTAGACGTTCGGCATCCTTATCTAGTCGCTTTGCTTTTTCAGTAGAGCGTTGCTGTCGTTTTTTTTGCTCGTTTTTATCATCGTTTTTAGGGTTAGATGGAGAGGCGGAATTGTGTTTGTTCTCGTCATGACTCATGGTTTGCCTCTCTATCGTTCGCCAAAAGCTTGGGTTACATTGGTGAATACGGGTTTCCAAAGGTATTGAAAGACGGTCTTTTCGCCTGTGACAATATCGGCCTCGCCAGTCATGCCCGGGATCAAGTCAAATTGTCCTGGCTTATCTGAAAAGTAGGGCTTATCGATAGCTATTTGCACCTTATAGAACACGCCACCTTTTTCGTCGGAATCGGTACTTGGAGAGATGCGTTTGACGACACCATCTAAAGCCCCATAACGGCTATAGTCAAAGGCATCGATTTTTATGCGAACAGGCTGACCAACACGGACAAAACCAATATCTTTTGGTGATAGCTTAGCTTCCATCAGTCCTGTTTTGGTCATTGGCACGATCACTGCGACAGTGCCTCCTGGTTGGATAACACTGCCTGAAGAGGTTGAAGGAATTGATTGGATAATGCCGTCAACGGGCGCTGTGACAGTCTTTGCTGATACCAGAGAACCTGAAGACTTAAGTCTTGCGGTGATCCCCAATAGCTCCGCTTGGGCTTCGGTGCGTTTTTCTCCTACTTCTTTAAGTAACGTCGCCTGTTTTTGTTTTAGCTGTTGCTCTAGGTTCAAAAGATCCTTAGACAATACTTCTTGTTTGCTTTCCATCACTTTTAACTCACGGATATAAGCGTCTAGTTTTTGTTGTGACTCTAAAATACGCAGCTTTGATACAGCCTGTTCTTCGGTAACTGATAGCATCATTTTCAGTGTTTTTTGTGCTGTGTTTATTTGATCGTTTAACGGTGGGATCTCAGCTTGTAAACCGTTAATTTCCGCCTGTGATTTGGCGATTTCAGTTTCTGAAAGTCGTTCAACTGCCACTCGTTCTTGGTTCATGCGCTTTAAAGATGCGGTGTGGAGTTTAACGAGTTGCGGGTAGTCGGTGATAAACTCGCCAAAGTCGGCATCACGCCTATTGATAAAGGCATCGTATCGCTCAATCTTTAGCTGTAAATTAGCACTCTTACTGGCTAGCTCCTCTTCTGCTGATTGGCTATCGATAGCAACAAAGCTTGCGAGTACATCTCCCTCTTTAACTACGTCTCCCTCTTCAACCTCTACAGAGGCAATGGTGCCTCCAGTACGACTTTGAATAATTTGTCTATGTCCTAGAGGAACGACTTGGCCCTTAGATTTTGAGACCTCTTCCACTTGAGTGAAGATGGACCACAGCAGCATGATGAGTACTGAGCCAGTGATCAAGAAAATGATGCGCTTAATCAACTTGCGTTCGGCTGGTGCCTCAATAGCATCGGTAAACTCATGTTCTGGATAGACTCTATTTGCTAATTGACGATTATCCATTTTGGGTATTCTCCTCAGAGTCTGTGGCGGCCATATTTTGTGATTGGTCAGGAATAGGACCTGCGTAAACTACTGCACCCTTATCAAGAATGATGACCTTATCAGCTTGCTGGATAAGCTCTTGATCATGGCTGGTAAATAGCACTGTTGCTTTGCCTTTTAATGCGCTAAACGTGTTGAGTAGTGCCTCTTTAGCCGCAGGATTTCGATTGGCGATGGGCTCATCTAGAATCACTAAGGTCGACTGCTTAAGTAGGGCGCGAGCTAAGCTGATATAACTGCCCTCAACGGCAGATAGAAGCGTATGTCCACGATTAAATAGGTTTATGTTTAAGTCATTATTGAGGGCATTAAAGAGTGAGTGTCCTCCTGCAGCGTGCAGGGCCTGAATGAGCTCATCATCGCTGGCATCGGGCTTTGCTATCCTTAAGTTTTCAGCCAAGCTGCCGGGGAAGAGATCCGGCTCTGCTGGGCAAAATGCAGCCCACTGTCTAAAAGCTTCTGGATCGTATTGTTTTAGGTTTTTACTGTTAACGGTGACATAGCCTGCTTGCGCTTCTACTACTCCCATTGCCGCTAATAGCAGGGAGGTTTTACCACAGGCGTTAGGACCAATAATAGCGACATTCTCACCAGGCTCGATTTCTGCAGAGACGCCTGACAAGGCAGGCTCAGTATCGGCACTATATCTTAAGGTGACATGTTGAAAGCTAATTGCTGGTGCAGCATGAGTGTTGGGCGTATCGAGTCTCAGTTCACTGTGTTCAGTACCAGCCTGCATAAAGCGGTCAAACTGTTTAATGGCTGAGTCCATCATGTTGAGCTTTTGACTGGATGAAAACGCCAGTTGGGCTGGCCCAGTAATACGCCAAATTAACATGACACAGGCAATGAGTGCGCCTGGACTAATACTTTGATTTAAGACGAGGAATATTCCTGTAAAAACAGTGACAAGTGCTGTTATTAAGCTCATTGCGTGGGCGATGGCGGCATTGAGACCATTGCGTTTGGCATATAAAAAGTTTTGACGACAGTTCTCCTTACACTGGCGAGCAAATTTGGTGTTCCAGCCATCGGTTTCACCGCTGCTTTTCAGCTGTAGCAGATTCTTAGCCAGTTCATTAATGGAATTTTGATAATCACTGCTGATAGTGGGAGAGGCCGATTGCGCATATTTATTAACAGCCTTCATGACCAAATAAAACAGTAATAACATCACCATCGGCACGATAACTAACCAGCCACTTAATAGAGCAATGGTGACAAACGCAATAAGGGTGAAGGGGAGATCAACCAGACCTGCGCCGCCAGGACCTGAAAGCAAAGTACGGACTTTTTCTGCATTACGCATTCTGGCCATATGGTTAGAGATCCCAACTCGAGATAACACCATTAACGGCATGCTGAGTAGACGGCGGAAGGTTAAGTTAGACAGGTCTCGGGCGAAACGATTACTGGTACTCGCCAGAACATTAGCGCGGGTTAATCGGCTTGCAATTAACACGGCTAAAGCTAATGCTGCGCCTAGTGCAATGCTTGGTAGTACATTAGGCGCTTGCCCCCCAATGACTTTGTCATACACCGCCATGGTGAATAAAGGCACGGCAAGCCCTGTGATGCTTGATAGTAGACTGAGCCAAAATACCGGACGATACCATTTAGTTCGTTTAGCTAAGTGTGCACTAAATGCACGGATATTTTGTTTACTACTAGGTAAACTTTCAATGATAAACAGATGGCTAGATGCCGGGATATCCTTAAACTGAATGGCTCGCCATTGACCACTGACTCTATCAAATGACTCGAGTGCTTCATCACGCCGTTGAACAATAAAGGCGTCAGAATCTTGAGGCACGACAAGAAAAGGATGTATTGATTGCGCTACCACCTGCTTATGGTGCTTAACAACCGAAAAACCTATGTGGTGCTTTGTTAATATACTGGCCAATTGGGCGGTATCAATGTCGTTATCATTGGCATCAGTTTGTAAGTTGGTGGCTTGGGCAAATAACCCCAATTGCTGGAAGAGTGCAATCAGTAACGGCCTTAATTCTGAGCTCCCTACAGCCTGATTATGTGTATTACTATTGATATCTGTGTTGGCAACAGGATGAATATTGGTTGCATTTGTCATAGTACTCATCCTTGCTCTGATTGATTGGCTAGCACTTCAGCTTCGCCATTAGCTGTAATATTGACCCGTAAATCGCTGATTTGTGCCAATGCATTAAAATGGGATGCGCAAAGTATGGTACAGCGTCCCCGATATTGTTTAATGAGGCTGATAACTCGGGCTTGAGAGTCAGCATCTAAGGAGATCATGGGTTCATCAAGCAATAAGATTGATGGTGATTGCACCAAGGCTCGCACTATGGCGATGAGCTTTATTGCGCCCTTATTGAGCATTTGACTATCACTCACGCCTACCTCTGTTTGGTAGCCTGCGGGTAATTTAGCGATACTCGTTGTTAGGCCCAGACGTTCGGCTATCTCCATTGCTTGCGCCTCTTTTTCGGGCCTGAACATGGTCATGTTTTCTAATAAGCTTCCAGCAAACAGCGGTGGCCAAGGCGGTACATAATTGACGGATTGGCGATACTCATTGGCACAGTGTTCGTGTTGGGCTACGCCATCGATATAAATGGTTCCTTGTTCTAAATGATGAAATGCACCTACAACACTTAATAGTAGGCTAGCGTGTGTTAGCGGATCCGAGGTTACAGTCACTAGGCTGCCTGCGGGAATTTCAAGATTAAAGTGATTAATTCTTGCTCCTACCTGCTGACTGGCGGCTGCCTCAAACTTAATTGGGCCAAGGGGCAGTTTTTGCTGGTATTGCTTACTGCCTTTAAATGATTCTTGAGGAAGCTGAACTAGGGTTTCAACGTGAGACATGGCCGTTTTTGCCTGAGCAAGGCGAGAGCGTAAACTGATGATGGCACTTAGCGGTGCAATAGCACGGCCTGCTAAAATGGAGCAGGCAGCCAACCCACCCGTGGTTAAGGTACCGTTTAGCACTTCTAGGCAGCCAATTAGCACAATCAGTAATGTTGTTCCTTGGGAAGCACCTTGGATTAACTCTTGTAACTTTGACGACAGCCAGTCGACTTGTTGTTGCTGAGCGAGACGGCGGTAATTGATTTCGCTGTAGCTCGATGCCAAACGGCTTTCCATGGCTAATGCTTTTGCTGTGGTGAGTCCAGATAAGACCAAAATCAGCATTCGTGAACGTTCACTATCTGTGATGGCAAGATCTTGTGTGGCTTGGGTTAATTTTTTACCGATAAAATAAACCAGCCCGCCGATTAATCCCCAAACCGCAATCGGTATAAAGACCAGTGGGCCACCGATGTAGGCAACTAAGCTTAGAAATATCAGTACAAAAGGGAAGTCCATCAGTGCGACTAAGGCTTGACCCGAATATATCTCGCGCATTGCGGCAATGCTGGCTAAACCACTAGAAACTTTACCTGTGCCAAGTGCTTCTACATGATGGTAGTCCGATTGCATCAGCGTACTGACTACCCGAGTGGTCGTTTTTAGTTCGAAGTTGGCGGCCGATGACGCTAAGACCCAACTGCGGGCATAACGTAATAGCAGCTCTAATAAAATGGCTACTGCTACGGCCGAGGCGAGCACACTTGCGGTGCCATATCCTTGATTGGGTAAAATGCGATCGTATATCTGCAGTAGAGTAAAGGGGAGGGCAAGGGAGAGTAGGTTGATAAATGTTGAGGAAAGAAACAATTCAGCCCAAGCGCGATTGTTATTTATTAAACTGAAGTTATCTCTCATCATTTGTATCATCCTTAAATACCGTTGAAAGCATGTCTAAAGAATAGAGTATGTACAAAAAATAGTCACGCAATAACAGCGTGTTAACTTATTGGTTGAATTAGGGCTGGAATTTGCTCCGTGGACAAGCAAAGCTTGTGGTGGAATGCTCGCAAGGAGGGATTAAAAAACGTCAGCCAGCAAAGCGCATGGCTGACGAATAGCCTTGCTAAGGAGAGGTAGCAAGGCTAGTTGGTGGGATGACTATTTCTAGTCGCTGTTTGAAGTCCTGTTTAAGTTAGTTAGCGTGTTTTTGTCCTCCCTTAACCTTCATGGGATCACCGTCATAACCTAGGGCTTGCCAGTCGAGTCGCCCTTGCTTGCTATGGCAGTCTTTACACTTAAGGGCGTCTTCTTTCGGGGAAACCATATGGTTGATTGGCCACCACATCTCGGTTGCGGCAAAGCCATATTCACCACTGTATTTAATCCCTTTATCGACCATGTTTTGGTTTTGTTCCATACCGAGTCGAGCGGCTTTATCCCAGTCAAAGGTCTTCCAATAGCCACCTTTACCGAAGACTTTTGGGGTGATGAAGATATTTAACTTCTTGTCATAGATCTGGTTGCCCGTATGTACCTTGAAAGGAGTGATTTTGGCATGGGGATCATTAATATCACCTAAGGGGTGGGTAAGCTTAGTGACAGAATCTGCCTGCATCTTATCGCCAGCCATATAGGCATCGGCCTTACCGTTATACCAAGCGTATTGAGGCTTAACATTTTTCTCCCAGACAAAGTCGCCTTTCTTCTTCATGTAGCTGTGCTTGCCATACTCATCAAGAGTCTGCTCACGGTTTGACCCCGCTGTAGACCAGTCCCAGCTCATCTTGGTTGGCTCATTTTTGGCAAACTCTGGAATGTGGCAGGTTTGGCAAGCTACCGCTTGGCCGTGGTTATTAAGCTTCTGGTTTTCGTGTGGTGCACTATCATGGCAGTTGGTACAGCCAATAGGGTTGTCACCGCCAGGAGAGACGCCCATGGCGTTCCCCGTGATCTGATGATCTTTAGTGGTGTGGCACTCCTGACACTGGAAGTCGTTACCGTCGACATCCATATGCACATCGGTGCGTTTGTCGGGGTAGGCCATCGAAGAGTCGAGATCGCCATGTTTGACGCCATCACCGCCGCCACCATAGAAGTGGCAGGTACCGCAGTTATCTCGCACCGGGGTGCCGACATTTTTTGCGACACGTTCAAGGTTCACTTTCCCTAAGACTTCCCCCGCGCCTGCGGGATCTTTGACATAGGTGCCCGTGGTGTCGTGACAGATGAGGCAGTCCACCTTGCTCATATCGCTAAAGTCGAAGTTATTATCTTTCCAGCCATAGCCTGCATGACAACTTGTGCAGCGAGGCTCATTGCTAGAGATAGCGACACAGAAGTTATTGATGGTGTTTTTCTTGCCGCGTTTAACTGTGCGCCCTGGAAGAGTCTGTTCCAGCTCCCAGGTCCAGTGTGACGATTTCATAAAGTCGGCGGCATGATCTTCATGGCACTCGATACACTGAGTTGTGACTTGTGAGCCAGTTGTGAAAGGCCCCTCGATAAACTCACTATGATCTTGCGCCGCTAAACTGCTATTGCAATACAGCAGCATAGCAACAAGGCTGAGTGTGATTGTTAAGGTTCTCATGGTTAATCCCTCCCTCCTCGGCACCCACCGAGGAGGCTGTTAGTTGCGTTAGAAGTTGACGGTGAGAGAGGCGTTGATATCGAACGCCGTGTCGACCACAGGAAGCATCGAATAGGCTGCACCCGCGATGACCTCATCGATATCCTGCGGAGCACCAACTGGAGTACCACTACCGGTATATTCATAGTCGTAGTAGAGGCCCGCTAACTTGATGAACATACGTGGGTTGATATCAAACATGTAATAGGCTTCGCCGACATGGCCACGAGTGGCAAGCTTGCTGCCGATAGGGTCATCTTGGGCCTGGGTGAATGGTGTCCAATATTCAGAACCATAGTTATATTCGAAACCAACCTTGCCGTAAGGTGCTGGGATCTGAATACCGACATAGACACCGTAGCCATCTTTAGCATCGCTATCTTCGGCATTAGCGGCCATCATAATAATCTCACTGCCATCGGCATTGAGCTGCGCCTCAAAGACCGCATCGCTGAGCATGCCGCCGAACATACCGGCATTGCCGTTGCCTTCGGCGCGAGTCCAGCCACCGGAAATAAACCATTTCACATCGTTATCTTCCTCACGGGCGAAACCAATACCGCCGAGGAACATGTCGCCGATAACGCCACTGGGTTGCACTCGAGTCTCGAAGTTAAAGTTGCTGAACTTCTGCATATCTTGATACATGGTCGGGGCAAAAATTCCGGCTAGCTGAATAGGAAAGGCCATGGTTCCCTTAAAGCCATCGTTGACATCTTTGGCACCAAACAGGGTGAATTGGAGGAAGTTTTTACCGTCATTTATCGCATCGATATTGAAGCCACCAAGGTGGGTATCTTTAGTGACTATGTCGCCAAACATCTCGCCGTTGCCCCACTGAGATTCGAAGCCTTGGCCGTAGCAGATGCGAACCACTTGGCCATCGACACCCGTTAGCTCACCGAGCTTGTAGCCTAAGGTTGCACCATCGAAGTTAAAGTTAACAAGGTGACCCGATGGGGTGCCGCCGCGCTTCTCGTTCTCACGGTACTGAGTCGGTGGACCGTAGGTTGAAGGGCGTCGTCCAATAGAGAGATAGAGTGGTGAACCATTAATGTTCTTCCAGTCGAAGTAGGCGCGTTCGACTCTTAGCCAGTCGCCGGAGGTGTTACCGCTGTTGGTGCCATCCATTGTAAATGAGCGCCAAGAGTCGAACACCTGAACGCCAGTTGAGTCGCCCCAGTTTTTATACATAGAGAGTCGGCCTGCAAAGCTAACGTTATCCCACACCTTAGCTTTTAGGTTGAGGCGTAATCTTGTGGTGTAAAAAATATCATTATCAATGTCTTGAACCGTTTTAGGTGCAAGGACATAGGGCATGATCCCTTGCAGTTGTCCGTTTTGAAATGCGGCTGCGAGGTTGGGATCGGCGGCCATCATTTTACCCAGTGGGGAGCTGGGATCATTTGGCATGCCAAAATCCCCCGCCATCGCCTTGGCACCGAAGTCATTGAAATTAACCTTAATAGCAGGGTTCCAAGTGACATTTCGATAATGCAGTGAGTGGGCCTTGGTACGAAAATCACCAGTTAGCTCGATCCGATCGAGCGCGGTATGGCGTTCGTTTTGATCGACGCGATCATTGAGATCGTCGAGTTCGTTGGTGATATCTTCGAGCTGTTGTTTGAGATCGGCAATTTTTTGAACATCATTTTCGTTTGCATAGATGCTGCCAGAGAAAGCGATAGCATTGGCAACAAGCAATGATATAAGGGTACGCATAATATCTCTCCATTTTGAGTTTTTGGCTTATTTTCATGCGTTTAAACTCGATGTCATCATCGGGTGGCTAGGTAGGGTGGCTGTTTTTAGGCAGCATGAAGCCCTGAGGTAACTCCCCATTTTTATTTATTTGTTGGTTAAAATATTTTTAAGCAGTAGTGCCGCTTAACTGGTGTTAGCCACAAGTTTGAGGCTGATCAGAGTCTGCGGCATGGTCATAGAGAAACTGCTGAATATCTTTTAGATCTTTTTCGGATAAAGCATTAAAGGCTTCTTGATCGCCTTTATGCTTCATACGCTTAAAAAAACGATCCCATTGGCTCATGGTTTTGCTCATTGGGGTGATCTCGCCTCCTATCGCGTCTTGACTATGGCAAGCCTTACACTCTTTTTTATAAAGATGTTTGCCTTTCTTGGGGTTACCGCCATCGGCGGCTTGAGCTTGTAGCCCTACAGACAATGCTAGCGCAAGGCCTATACCGATTTTTGTGATAGTTTTCATCATCAATTCCTTACTCTTTTTGTATGGTATTACGCCGTCCTTTGCGGGTTAGCAGAGTGTTCCAAAAATGCTTCTGCCTTGTTATTGAATTTAGCAAGGTAGGCTGGTTTAATTATTGAGCTTGATCATATTCATGATAAAAATCTAATTGATATAAATATCATTGAATAAAATCTAATTGAGTGTTTTTCGATGGTTTATTTCATTGATTAAATTGTGTTTTATTTGCTTGAGGTGTTTTTTGAATTGCAAGTTGGGCTATTTGGGTGGCAGATCTAGATCACACTTCTGATTTTTAACTATTACTAAAGTGATATGAAGGGGTTGATTTTTGGTAAACAAAAAGCCCAGTCAGCATAGCTGAAAGGGCCTTGATGAACAGATGAAAGCTGTGGCTATTAACAGAGCTTACGGCTCTTGACGCGTTGCCGCTAATACGATTTCACGTACACATACATTCTGTGGTTGCTCGAAGGCAAACAGTGCTGCTTCGGCAATGGTTTCTGGTGCAATGACACCGCCCATATGCTGTTTCCAATCTTCATAGCCCGCCTTGATATCATCGTTAGTGGTGTGGCTAAGTAGTTCAGTTTCTACGGCACCTGGCGCGATAGTGATCATACGTACATCATCCATCGCCACCTCTTCACGAATGTTCTCAGTCAATGCATGTACTGCAAACTTGGTTGCACAGTACGCAGAGTGGTTCGGGAAAGTCTTGCGACCTGCGATTGAGCTGACGTTGATGATTGTACCCGTCTTGCGCGCTTTCATATCGGCAAGGACTGCGTGAATACCGTTTAGTACGCCCATCACATTGATGTTTAACATACGGCTCCACTCTGCAGGATCTTGAACATCTGCGGCGCTGAGTAACATTACACCAGCGTTATTGATTAAGCAGCCAACTGGACCAAATTGTGCTTCAGCGGTTGCAATAGCCGCTTTCATGGCGTCTGCATCGGTCACATCTACACTAACGGCTAGGCAGTTATCTAAGCCTAGTGCTTGCATGGGCTCTACACGGCGTGCCAATAACAGTAGTGGGTGGCCTTTTGCGCTGAAAGCTTTCGCCATCGCCGCGCCAATACCAGAAGATGCACCTGTAATAACGATTAGTTGTTTCATATCAGCCTCAAATAAGGGGGTCTTTGTTGGTAAGTATTCTAACCAAGCTAATATTGTTGATATATAATCTACAGAGAATATGATTGTTTACATCTGGCTCCTAATCTATTTCTGTTTATTAAGCTAAAACGAGTTTCTATTTATGTACCAAGACCTAAATTTAGCAGATGTACGGGCTTTTACCGTGATTGCGGAAAAGGGCAGTTTTACCCTTGCTGCCGAAAAGCTCGGTTGTTCTCGTTCGCACCTTTCTAAACAGTTGACTCAGTTAGAACGCTACTTAGGGGTTACCCTGATCACTCGCACGACTAGGGCGCAACGATTAACTGAGCAAGGCATGTTTTTCTATGAACGCTGTCGACATGCGTTAGATATCATGGAGCAAGCAGTGGCGAAAACGGTTGATGATGCCCATAACCTGCAGGGCAAGATTAATATCAACTGTGTGGGTGGTTATATCGGTGAGGAGATAGTCAACCAATTGGTTAATGATTTTATGGCTCTACACCCCAATATTCAGGTGCACTTAGATTTCAGTAGCCAGCGAGTCGACTTGGTGCTCGATGAGTTTGACTTGGTTTTTAGAATGGGTGAGCTTGAGGACTCGGGCTTAGTGGCCAGAAAGCTGATGGATATTGCCAATTGTACTTTGGCATCGCCAGGTTATATCGCCAGACATGGAAGACCTGAGCATCCAAAAGATCTTAAGCATCACGCCTGTGTTACGGGTTCAGTTTACCACTGGAATTATCATCGTAGATCCGACAAAACCCAGAAGACCGAGGTGACCATTACTGGAGCCTTGCTATGTAAGAATGGCAGGGTGATGAAAAGTAGCGCCTTGGCAGGAAATGGTATTGTGCGCCTGCCGGAGATCTACTGCAGTGCAGAGCTTAACGCTGGTACCTTGGTGCATCTATTTGAGGACTGGACCATTTCAGATACGCCGCTGTATCTGCTCTATAACAGAGACCAGTTTCAGCCAGCTAGGTTGAAGCAGTTTATCGATTTTGCCACGCAAAACTTTATGAAATATGTTGAATTGCCAGATGCTTAAATAGCGGTTTTCGTAAGGCTGCATCGTTTTTTGTTATCAATCTTTCGAACTAATTGCTGTAAAAATGTATATTTAACGTTAAGTTTATCTCCGTTTTATTCGATTTTGTCTTAGAATACTTTAAGAACAAAATAACCTTTTTTCGATTTGAGCCGTATTGTCGCTTAGAACGTTAAGGACATAAAAAGGGTGGAATGGATGAAACTACAGAAAATTGCACTGGCTTGTGCTTTATTTCCCTGCTTTTTGGCTAATGCTGGACAGGAATATTATGAGGCGCGCAGCGATGCGATGGGCGGTGCAGGCGTGGCGGCTTCAAACAAAGAAGGTGCGGCCTTCGTTAACCCAGCCCTGCTTGCGATTAATGCTCATAAAGACAACTCTGCAGTACTGCTACTTCCTGTACTGGGCGTTGATGTGGCTGACAGCGATGATATGATAGATAAGTTCGACTCGCTAATTGATTCTTACGATGCCCTAGAAGCGGCAATTGATGCTGAGAACAGTGACGATATCGCCGAGTTTCGTGACGATCTGGTCGGTGACATCGAGTCTCTTAAAGGCAGCTCTGCTTACGCCAGTGCTGGGCTTGGTTTCAGCGTAGCCATCCCCTACCAGAGAATGCCGATGGCTATTTTCTATAAGAGCTATGTTAACGCAGTTGGCGTGGCCGACATTGCCCAGTCAGATATCGATACCCTCAATAATCTCGATCCTAACAACCCTCCCGAGGTCAGCGATTTGGACTCTCAGGGGCAAGTGGTTGGCGGGGCTGTATCGGATCTTGGCGTCGCCTTAAGTTTCCCACTGTCTATTGTAAATATGCCTATCTCAGTTGGAATATCACCCAAGTTACAGCGAATAGACACCTATAACTATATTGCCAACGCGAATAACTTCGATGCTAGCGATTTTGATGATGCCAAGTATCGCAATGATGAGACCAATTTTAATTTAGATATTGGTGTCGCCATGCAGCCATTCGATGGCTTAACTCTCGGTCTATCAGGGCGAAACCTGATCAGCCAAGAGGTGGATACCATTGAAGTTGAGGGGCAGAAGTTTACTTATAGCGTAGAGCCTCTAGTGACCGCTGGCGTAGCCTATGATTGGGACCGAGTATCGGTAACGACAGATGTTGATCTAATTGAGAACAAGAGGTTTAAAGAGCTAGACGGTACTCAATACTGGCGTCTCGGTGGCGAAGTCAGAGCCTTTGACTGGATGGCATTACGACTCGGTTATCGTCATGACATGAAAGACTCTACCGCAAACCTCTACTCTTTGGGGACAGGCTTTGCGTTTGGTGAATCATTTTTCCTAGATTTTACCGGTATGTTCGGTGATGACAATGCAGTAGGAGGCGTCCTGCAAACCTCCTACCATTTCTAACAGTTACCGTTAGCTGATTAACTCAATAGTCGATTTGAGCGTAAGGATTAGCGCACTGACCCCACATAAAGCCAGAGTTAACGCTCTGGTTTTTTGTTTGTCTACTCGGCCAACCAAGCGTCCAGCCACAAGATAGCCCAATATGACAGACGGCAGTAACATCAAAGAGATATAAAAATGCTTTAGAGTTAGCAGGCCTGCAAGTGCCAAAATGATCAAAGCGATCATCGAACTAAAGATAAAAAAGGCGGAGAGGGCCGCGCGAAATTGGCCTGCATCTTTTCCCGATAGCAAGATGGCCAGAGGCGGGCCACCAATCGCAGCTATATTGCCGAAGATGCCAGATAATACCCCTGCGATAAACAGGCTGAATCGGTTAACTGGAATACTGAGCTTCATTAGGCTCAGGCCAACGGCTAATGCAACAATTGCGGCAATCGCCAGACCTAAGATCGGCTGAGGCGCGACTAAAATCAGGGTTGCACCTAATATTCCCCCGGGAATGCGACCCAATAGCGCATATTGTAGGCCATTGAACTCGAGCTGACCTCGCTCCCTAAATAGCGTCAGTAGTGCTATCGAGAAGCCCATCATGATGACGGGGGCCGGAACCAAGCTGGGATCGACGATATAGAGTAGAGGACTAGCAACAACGGCTAGACCAAATCCAATCAGGCTTTGGGTCAGTGCGCCACAAAAGATAATGAGTGAAGCGAGTAGTAGTGTAACGGGATCTATCATTAGGTATCCAGGCATCTGGGCTAAAGTAGAGCTCAGAGAGTACTCCGTGCTCGGTTTGAACATTGATGTTTTTTTAGTTTCATTCGGCCAAAAACAGATAAGGACTGCTTAGCAGTCCTTATCTGGAGATCTTGTTTACTGATAATCGATGAAGATTATTCAAGTTCTTCCCACTCAATACCCATCTCATCCATCAAACGCTTAACCTCAGCAGGCATGCTGTCGGGTTTATCTTTGGTAAGATCTTCGTCGTTTGGTAGTGGTTGGCCTGTGTATGCATGTAAGAAGGCTTCGCATAGCAGCTCACTATTAGTGGCGTGACGCAAGTTATTTACTTGGCGGCGTGTACGCTCATCGGTAAGCACTTTAAGTACTTTCAAAGGAATGGAGACAGTAATTTTTTTCACTTGCTCATTCTTTTTGCCGTGTTCAGCATAGGGGCTGATATAATCGCCATTCCACTCAGTCATTGACTCACCTGTTATTTCAAAATTCGGGGCAGATTTTAACCCTTTAAATTGTGCAGTCAAATTATTGCCTCTTATTTATGACAATTGCAAATAGATTTCCATATGCATGGACGTCTAAACGGCTAAAATGGTTGACGGCGGGGGAGTGCTTAGGTACATTTAGACGTCCAGACATCTCTTGGCCAAAAAATAATAGCAAAGGAGTAGTACATGACTGAGCGTAAACTCGCCACTGCGGCGGTACGTCAAGGAATTGAGTCCGATAGCCAGCACGGCGCAGTTGTACCACCGATTTATCTTTCTACTAACTACTCTTTTGATGGCCATAAGAATCCAAGAGACTTTGACTATAGCCGCTCTGGGAATCCAACACGTTCCATATTAGGCGATGCGATTGCCGAGTTGGAAAAAGGCGCGACAGGTATCGTCACCTGTACAGGGATGGCGGCAATCACCTTAGCGACGAGTCTACTTGGACCCGATGACTTACTCGTTGTTCCCCATGACTGTTATGGAGGCAGCTACCGTTTATTTACCAATTTGGCTAAGAAAGGCCAGTTTAAGCTATTGGTGGTCGATCAAACCGACTCGCAGGCGCTGAATCAAGCGATAGCACAGAAACCTAAGATGGTTTGGCTGGAGACTCCATCGAACCCGCTACTGCGTGTGGTTGATATTGAAGCTATCTGCACTGCCAGTCATGAAGTCGGTGCATTGGTGGTTGTCGACAACACTTTCCTCTCGCCAGTACTACAGCAACCGCTACTATTGGGTGCCGATATCGTGATCCATTCCACTACCAAATATATTAATGGTCACAGCGATGTGGTGGGGGGAGCGGTTGTGGCGAAAGACCCTGAGCTGGGTGAACTGCTGCATTGGTGGTCAAATACGCTAGGGCTAACGGGCTCAGCATTTGACAGTTATCTCACTTTGCGCGGAATTCGTACACTTGCAGTACGAATTCGCGAACATCAGGCGAATGCACAGCGAATTCTTGATACCCTTATTAACCATCAGGCTGTGTCCAAGATATACTACCCGGGACTTAAAGAGCATCCGGGTCATGAAATTGCGGCTAAACAGCAAAAGGGCTTTGGTGCCATGTTGAGCTTTGAGCTTAAGGGTGGCGAAGCGCAGTTGGTCGGATTCTTAAAAAATCTTAACTATTTTTCGGTTGCAGAAAGCCTTGGTGGTGTTGAGAGTCTAGTGGCTGTGCCAGCAACTATGACACACAGAGCGATGGAACCAGAGGCTCGGGCTGAGGCGGGCGTTAAGGATACGCTTATCCGACTTTCTGTAGGTATCGAAGATGCCGATGATCTTGTTGCCGATATTGAAGCTGCGCTTAATGCCGCAGCCGCTTGTTAATTAAAGGGGTATACGATGGCACGCTGTCACTTACATAAATTTGGTGGCTCAAGTCTTGCGGATGCAGACTGTTACCGTCGCGTTGCTCATATTTTGCTGACTCACGGTCACAGCGATGATTTAGTTGTGGTCTCTGCGGCAGGTAAAAGCACCAACTTCTTGTATAAGTTACTCGAGTTGAGTACGACTAAACAGCTGTGGCAAGAAGAGCTACAAACACTGATCAGTTTCCAGCAAAATTTGATTGAGCAGTTGCTCTCAAATGAACAGGCTCGCTCCTTAAGAGAGCGGCTCTCTAACGATAAGGCGCAGCTGATCAGTCTGCTATCATTAGAGTCGATTAATGATTATCAGAGCAACCAAGTGGTAAGCTTTGGTGAGCGCTGGTCTGCACGCCTATTGGCGGCGTTACTGCGCGAGTCTGGTGTCGCAGCATCCGATGTCGATGCGCGTACGCTGTTGATTGCCGATGAGGCCGCCGTGCCGCAGATCCGTCTGCAGGAATCTCGTCAGCGCGTTCACACCATGACCGAGACACACCCTAATGAACGCCTTATCATAACGGGTTTTATCTGTGCCAATGAGCGTGGCGATACTTTACTACTTGGGCGTAACGGCTCCGACTTTAGCGCCACCTTGATCGCCAGCTTGGCAGATATCGAGCGTGTGACTATCTGGACCGATGTAGAGGGCGTGTTTAACGCCGATCCGAATAAGATCAATGATGCAAAGCTTCTCAGTAGTCTCTCGTTAGCCGAAGCTAACCGTTTGGCACACTTAGGTTCGCCGGTATTGCATAATCGAACCCTGCAACCCTTGTTTGATACTCAAGTGAGTCTTGCTGTTCGCTCAAGTTACGCCTCCCATACCGACTTTACCTTGATTGCGCCAAAGAGTTCATCGGCGAGTGCACCGGTTGTTACCAATCTAAGTAGCGTTGCGCTGTTTAACTTTGAGCTTAAGACTGATTTTAGTCAGCTTATTGAACTGCTTGAGGAAACGGGTCTAAATCCACTTGCTCACTGGGAGTTAGCTCAGGGCCGTGTTGAGTTAACGGTTACTCTAGAGAACCAGAAGCAGGTATTAGCATTGTTAGATGTTAATCGAGATGCATTAGGTGTGAGTAATATTAAGATCACCGAAGATCTTGGTTTAGTCGCGCTAGTGAGCGCCGATGCCAATTTGTATCGCCGTGGTTTTGCTAGGCTGCTTAGCCGTAACGCTAGACCCCTGTTTAACGATGGCATGAGCTTAGTGACTTTGGTGCCTCAAGGGCAGGTGAATCTATTAACCCAGAAAGTGCATCGTCGCTGCGCAGGACCACGTAAACGTATCGGCGTCTTGTTATTGGGTGTAGGTAATATTGGCGAAGCCTGGGTTGAGTTATTTAGCAATGCTAAGGCGGCTTTAAACAAAGAGCTTGAGGCTAGCGTCGAGTTAGTCGGTTTGGTGAGTTCGCGTAAAGCGCTGATTAGTGATGAAGGCATTGAGCTCGATTCTTGGAAGCAAGCCTTCGAACAGCATGCGACACCTTGGCAGTACAGTCATCTATTTGAAGAGTTGCATGATTTAGAGTGTGATGAAGTGATTGCGCTGGATATTAGTGCCAGTGCCGATCTGACTCTGCAATACCCAGAGTTTTTTGCGCGTGGTATTCACGTAGTTAGTGCAAATAAGTTAGCGGGTTCAGGGCCGTTAACTTTCTATCGCGAATTGAAACAGCAGCTGGATAATCGTCGTTTGTTTTGGCGCTATAACGCCAGTTGTGGGGCTGGTTTACCAGTACAGCATGCGTTGAACGATCTGCATAATAGCGGTGACAGTATCGAAGCGGTTGGTGGGATCTTCTCCGGTACCTTGTGTTGGTTATTTGAAAACTTCGATGGGAAAAAGCCTTTCTCTGAGCTCGTTATCGAGGCTAGGGGGTTAGGGATCACCGAGCCGGATCCTAGAGACGATCTATCTGGCCGAGATATGCAGCGTAAGCTACTGATCCTCGCCCGTGAGATTGGTTTTGAGATTGAACTTGAAGATATTGAGCTTAAATCTTTGGTTCCCGCTCACCTTGCAGAATTGTCACTAGAGCAGTTTTTGGCGCGTATTGGTGAGCTCGATGCCGATATGCAACAGCAGTTTGTGGCAGCCGCAGAGCAGGATAAGGTGCTGAGGTATGTCGCCGCTTTAGATAAGGTTGAAGGTAAGCTGAAGGCTGAGGTTGGCATACAGTGGGTCGATATTTCTCACCCTTATGCGAACCTAACGCCAGGGGATAACGTGTTTGTGATCCGCAGTGAGTTCTACCAGAACAACCCGTTGATCATTCGCGGACCTGGTGCGGGACGTTTAGTGACAGCAGCGGCAGTACAATCGGACTTAGCTCATATTTGTCGCGATCTACTACAAGAATAATCTTCATTTTAATCAATAAAAAAGGGCTCATCTGAGCCCTTTTTTATTTTCAACCCTAGGCTAGCTTTTTCTGAAGCTAGATTTTTTTACTGTCCCAAGAAAAAAATTCAATTGCCTGCTTTTTACTCTTGACTTCAATCTCAGTTTCTCTAGTATGTGGACATATAGACGTCCAAACGTCTATATGGGAATGCAAACTAAGGCTGAAGTTGAGGAAGTAGAAATGGGTTTTCATCACGCACAACATGCAACATCATTAAACCAGAGCCTGTCTGAGCTAAATGGCGACATTAACGTTTCTTTCGAATTTTTCCCGCCTTCAACTCCAGAGATGGAAAAGCTACTTTGGAACTCTATTCGTCGTTTAGAGCCGTTAAACCCTAAGTTCGTCTCTGTAACTTACGGCGCTAACTCAGGCGTTCGAGATAGAACCCATGGTGTGATCGAGCGGATCCAGCAAGAGACCGATTTAGTGGCTGCGCCGCACCTGACCTTAGTGGACGCCAGTGATGAAGAGCTTAAAGAGCTGGCAAAGCATTACTGGAACAGCGGTATTCGCGATATCGTCGCCCTGCGTGGCGACTTGCCTGACGGCAGCCCTAAGCCGACTCGCTTCGCTAACGACCTTGTACGCCTACTGCGCTCAGTCGCCGACTTTGATATTTCGGTTGCCGCTTATCCTGAGGTGCATCCCGATGCGAGTAATGCGCAAGCCGACCTTATTCATCTGAAGAAGAAGATCGATGCCGGTGCCAACCGTGCCATCACTCAGTTCTTTTTCGATGTAGAGTCCTACTTACGTTTTCGTGACCGCTGCGCCGCAGCCGGCATCGATGCCGAGATAGTGCCGGGTATTCTCCCAGTGACCAACTTTAATCAGACTAAGCGCTTTGCCGCGATGACCAATGTGTCTATTCCTGGTTGGTTACATCGTCAGTTTGAGGGGTTAGAGGACGACCCTACGACACGCCAGATGGTTGGAGCGAACGTGGCTATCGATATGGTTAAAGTCTTGTCTCGTGAAGGGGTGAAAGACTTCCACTTCTATACCCTAAACCGCGCCGAGCTGACCTATGCTATTTGCCATACCTTAGGAGTAAGACCGGGTAAATAACTTGTCGTAAACCCTTGAGTTATATAGAGCCAATAACCTTGTAGGTTGTTGGCTTTTTTGCTTTCGGGTGATCTGACAGGGCGCTGCTTATGTAGGTTTATGTGTGGCTTGAGTAACAATCGCTAAGTAGGTAATCTAAGTGAGGTTGGAGATACTTTGTACAGGATTTGATTATGGACAATCAATTAAAGCTTATCTTTTTAATTGCCGCTTTGATGGGAATGACGGCCTGTCAGGGGGTGAGGTTTAATACCAATTTAACGCCAGAAATGGTTGTTGATAAATATCAAGCTAGTCAGGTTGTAGAGTACACTGCAGAAGAGGTGTATAACCATGACTCTCAGATGATCGGTGACGTGAGTGCAGCCTATTGCCAAAGAGTTAACACGCCCCCCCCAAACTACTCCGGAATTATTGAGATGTTAAAGTATAAGGTGCATAAAATTGGCGGTAACGGCATAGTGGTGATGGAGTGCGCAAAGGATAACCCTTATGCCGCCTGTATCGCACACCTAGAGTGCCGAGCACTTGCTTATGAAGTTAATTTCTCCTAGTTACTCATCAGGTGGCGGTAATGAGCGTGGTGAGTGATAAGCGCTATAGTTAGTTGGTTTTTTGAATGAGGCTGAGCCTATGGGTGAGCAGGACAAGTCCCTTTTACCTAGTAAGGACTTTTTATTCGCTAAGGACACTTTATTCGCTAAGGGCTTTGCTGATGCTAACCATTGTCCTCTGTGCAAAGGGCTTAATCGTTGTGCAGCAGAAACTGGGGCGAGTATTGAGCAGTGTTGGTGCAGTAAACAAGAGTTTCCAGATAGCGCACTGCTAGCTCAGGTTTTGGATACCGAAGAGCTTGCTGGCTTGAATGGAAATGCTTGTATTTGTGAGGTTTGTTTACAGCGACTACAGCTGTTGCAGGCTCAAGGTCGCACGCTTTATAAGAGAATCGATTAGCCTACTAGACCTAGGGTTGCCAATAGGGCAATATCGCCGATCTTGTTATTTCTTCAATGGCCATATTCATGGATCCGCGCGCTCAATGTTCCGAGTTTAAACTTGGATTTATCTTTATTTCTGTTGCTGTTGTTTTTTGGGGGATATTGCCGATAGCACTCAAACTATCGGGGCAATTTATCGATGCTGTTACCTTAACCTGGTTCCGTTTCTTGGTCGCTCTGGTGGTAGGCTTTGCCATTCAGTATTTAAGCGGCAGTATCAAGCAGTTTAAAGGACTCGATAAAGTGTCTTGGCTAAAATTAGTTTTAGCTGGCGTGCTCTTGATTTTTAACTACGTTTCTTTTGTCTATTCGCTTAAGTATCTTGCGCCGGGCTCGGCTCAGCTCAACTTCCAAACCTCGCCCTTCTTCCTAGCTTTTGGTGGGATGTTGTTTTTTAAAGAGCGACTCAATGCGATACAACTCAGTTGTTTCGCGACACTGGGCTTAGGCATGTTGATGTTCTTCCACCCCTATTTAGACTTTAGCTCCGGGCCTTCAGATGTATGGAAAGGAGTGATGATCGTTCAGTTCTCGGTACTGTCATGGGCAAGTTATGCATTAATTCAGAAGTCGATGATCAAGCGTCTATCACCCAATAACATTTTATTGTTTATCTACTTATTCGGTATCCTTGCCATGGCGCCTTTTAGCGATTTTAGTCAGTTCGCTGTCATGGATTCTAACCAGTGGGCTATCGCGATTTTTTGTGCGGTTAATACTGTTATCGCCTACGGTTGTTTTGGTCAGTCGATGAAGTATTGGCCCACAGGGCAGGTAAGTGCCATGCTGGCTCTGACACCAGTAATCAGCTTTAGCCTTACAGCCATTGTGGTGGCCTTAGGTTGGTGGAGCGGTATCATCAAGGGGGCGCATATTGACCCGCTATCGTTTAGCGGGATAGTGTTAATTGTGGTGTCAGTGATTGCTGTGCAGTTGTCTCCTATCTGGGAGAAACGCAGGGCGTTGAAGCAAGTTCAGGTCGTCGCCTAGACAGCAACAGACGAGTAAGCCACCCTCTAAAGACGGTGGCTTTTTTTATGCTGCTCCTAGGCACCTTAAAAAGAGGTGTATTGCGGCTACGAGCTTTAGCTTTTGCTTGTATTGCGCTCGTCAGGGCTAGGGGAAGCCTGCGTGACGTTTTTAGGGAGGTCGAAAGGCCTGCATCGACTACTGAGTCTATGCGGCTGAAAACAAAAAAGGAGCCATTAGGCTCCTTTTTAGGTCTTGCAGCAGGAACATCAGTTCCAAGCGTTAAGCGTTATTCAGCGTCTCTTGGACCCTTGCGGTGCGGCTTTCTGTCACCAGAAGGACGACGGTCGCCAGCAGGTCTGCGAGGACGACGTGGTGGACGGCTATCGCCACCAGAAGTATTGGCAAATGTTTCACCCGCCGCTTCACGAATGTTTAATGGACGGCCACATACACGCACTTTCTTAAGGTGTTGTAGTACTTCTTTTGGCATGCCGTCTGGCAAGTCAATTGCAGTCACTTGGTCGAACAGTTGGATCTGACCAATGTAACGGCTATCGATATTCGCTTCGTTAGCGACGGCACCAACGATGTTACCTACGCCAACGCCATTGTCACGACCCACATCGATGATATAGCGGCACATCTTAACATCTGGGTTGTCCTTTAATGAATCCGCTGCACCTAGGTTAGCAGGTGTTGGGCGAGATTCACGACGTGGACGGTCACTACGATCACGTGGTCCACGGTCATTGCGGTCACGAGAGTTACGCTCGTCACGGCTATCGCGTTGACGCTCGTTCATTGCTGGTAGCTGTAGTGGACGATCTTTCTGAACTTGTTGCAGTAATGCCGCAGCAAGTACGTCAGTGTCAACTTCTAACTCTTGACAAAGTTTGGCAACAGCACCCTTCATGAAATCTAAATCTTGTGCGATTGTTTCAGAAATTTGCTCTCCTAGACGAGATAGACGACGTTCTGTCACTGTCTCTGGGCTAGGGATGTCCATTGGAGAAATACGGCTCTTAGTTGCACGCTCGATAGTGCGTAGCATACGCATTTCACGGTGTGTAACGAAAAGGATCGCCATACCTGTACGACCCGCACGGCCTGTACGACCAATACGGTGAACATAAGCTTCAGTATCGTAAGGGATATCGAAGTTAACTACGTGTCCAATACGCTCAACGTCTAGACCACGAGCCGCAACGTCAGTCGCGATGATGATATCTAGCTTGCCGCGCTTCAATTGATCAACTGCACGCTCACGCGCTTGTTGGTTCATGTCGCCGTGTAGTGGAGACGATGCATAGCCACGAGCTTCTAGCTTCTCGGCTAACTCAACACAGCTGTTACGTGTACGAACGAAGATAATGATACCTTCGGTCTTTTCAACTTCTAGAACACGTACAAGTGCTTCTAGCTTGTTGTGCTGTGATACTTGAACAAAACGCTGCTCAATAGTTTCAACAGTCGTATGAGTCGCAGCGATGCTGACATGCTGAGGCTCATTTAGGTATTTGTTAGCAACACGCTTAATCTGCTCTGGCATAGTTGCAGAGAATAGCGCTAATTGGCGTGACTTAGGTGTGTGCTCAAGGATCCATTCGATATCATCGATGAAGCCCATTTTTAGCATCTCATCGGCTTCGTCAAGAACCATTGATTTCAAGGTTTCAAGCTTAAGTGTGCCACGACGCATATGGTCCATAACACGGCCTGGAGTACCGACGATGATCTGAGGACCACGACGCAAAGCATTTAACTGCTGATGCATGCTCTGTCCGCCGTAAATTGGCAGAACGTGTAGGCCCTTCATAAATTTAGCGTAGCTAGCAAACGCTTCAGCAACCTGAACTGCAAGTTCACGAGTCGGCGCTAGTACTAAAATTTGTGGAGCATTCGTATTTGGGTCGATGCTGTTTAGTAGAGGCAGTGCGAAAGCACCTGTTTTACCTGTACCGGTTTGCGCCTGACCTAAAATATCTTTACCAGCCATAAGAGGCTCGATACTTGCTGCCTGGATTGGAGTTGGTTTTTCGTAACCTAACTCGTCAAGAGCACGCAACAAAGGCTCGGCAAGACCGAGTTCGCGGAAAGTTTTTTCACTGGATGACATGGGTTGTAGCCTTGTGGAATAGCAGAGCACAAAAAGTATGTGCTGATGTTTAATAGACAGAAAATCAACCCCGTGTCGACTTCCCGCACCGAAACATATCAGTAAGCCGACTAGTATAGCAGCTTACAATTGGTATTACCAATCAATCCTGAATTTTTATCAGATTTCAAAGCAAATAACAGGCCAGATAATGAGTTAAACTGTTTAAAAAGTGACTAATCAGTAAAATTATTGTGGGCTTTTGAGTATTAAGCTGTCTATTTTTAACAGTTGATAGGCTGATTCACTGACGGCGGCGAGAAAGTTAACATCTATTTTATCCGCGGTGTCGGTGGGTTGGTGATAATCCCTATGGATTGGTACGCCAAAATAGAGCCAAGGTATGCCTGCTTGATGAAAAGGGTAGTGATCGGAGGCGCGTAAAAAGTCGATAGCTATGACCGAGCCATCGAAGGCTTTAGGCTGCTGAGTTCGAATGCAGATCTGGTTATCCTGCCTGATGGACTTTCGCATCTGTGAGAAGGAATCAAAACGTCTTGCTCCCTCAATGTAGATGGCGCCAGTTCGGTCGGGTCTGCCGATCATATCAAGGTTTATGGCCAGCTCTACCTGCTCGATATTGGGGGTTGTGTTGGCAAGCTTAAGTTGCTCAATCAGAGCATACCCACCATAAAGCCCGGGTTCCTCGGCATCGGTGGCAACGAATAACAGATTGAATTTGCTGCCTTGCTCTTTTGCAAATTGGGCCAGTTGCAGTAACCCTGCGATGCCAGAGGCATTATCATCGGCGCCGGGATAATACCGCCTATCGCTGCCTCCAAGATGATCATAATGGGCTATGATGATGCGCCAACTTTGGGTTTCTTGCTCAGCTGGGAGCATACCGACCATATTGATCCCCACTCTATCAGTGAATGAACGTTGGTAGCTAAAAGGGTGTTGGTATCGGCCTTGCCAAGGGTGGAGTCCGACTTGTTTAAAGCGTTGCAGCAGAAACTCTCGGGTTAGGGATGCCCCCTCGGAGCCTGTTTTGCGCCCCTGTAAACGAGCCGAGCTTAGGGTATGCAGATCGGCTGTAATGGTGCTGACATCGGCCCAATAGACTGCTGGTTCCTTATCACAGTAGGAGCGAGTGGCGCAGGAGGTCAGTATCGTTGAGCCGAGTAAAGCCGTGGTGATTAAAAGTAAACGCTGCATCCATTTTGCCCATGAGTGTCTTTCACTATCCCTGTTATTGAGACTAGCGTTTAACACTCATGTTAGCGACTATATTTCACTCACTTTAGTGCTTTCTTGTTCGCTATAAGGATTCGTTTGCTTAATTTTATAAACAGGAAGGCGGGAAAACAGTCGCAGTTTCGCTGTGACATTGACCCGTGAGTGCTTTTTTAGATTACCGACAGCCACACGAGCAACACTGCCATCGGGCAGCGCTATGGTAGTCGATTCATCATCACTGCTAATGACTCTGGCCTTGACTGACTTACAGTTACCTATGAGGGGATCGAATACGGCGATAAGCAGCAGGCCTAGCATCATCACTAGGCTTGTGCTTAAGAAGAGGTTTTTAAAGTGCATCGATTTTCTAACTGGCTCTATGCTTTGCTTAACAGTGGCTTTAAGAAACGCGCGGTATGAGATTCGCTATGCGCAGCCACCTCTTCAGGTGTACCTGCAACTAAAATCGTACCACCACCAGAACCGCCCTCAGGACCGAGGTCGACAATCCAGTCCGCCGTTTTTATTACATCTAGGTTGTGCTCAATGACTACAATAGTATTGCCGTGTGACTTGAGGCGATGCAATACATCCAATAACAGTTGGATATCAGCAAAATGCAGACCCGTTGTTGGCTCATCGAGAATGTACAAGGTCTTGCCGGTATCACGTTTCGATAACTCTTTGGCAAGTTTCACACGCTGGGCTTCACCGCCCGACAGAGTCGTTGCGCTCTGCCCGAGACGGATATAAGACAGACCCACATCCATTAAGGTTTGTAGTTTACGAGCGATGGCTGGAATGGCATCGAAGAAGGGTCTCGCCTCTTCAACTGTCATCTGTAGCACTTCGTGGATGTTTTTGCCCTTAAAGCGCACATCTAAGGTTTCGCGGTTATAGCGCTGACCCTTACAGCTGTCACAAGGCACATACACATCGGGTAGGAAGTGCATCTCTACCTTGATTAAACCATCGCCCTGACAAGCCTCGCAGCGGCCGCCTTTGACGTTAAAAGAGAAGCGTCCTGGCTGATAACCACGGGTGCGTGACTCTTGGGTCGCGGCAAACAGTTCACGAATGGGGGTGAAAATACCTGTGTATGTTGCAGGGTTTGAACGTGGCGTACGTCCAATCGGGCTCTGATCGATATCGACGACCTTGTCGCAATGATCCATGCCAATCACTTTCTTATAAGGTGCGGGCTCATCAACCGTTGCACCGTTAAGTTGCATATGAGCAATCTTGTAGAAGGTGTCGTTGATAAGCGTCGACTTACCTGAGCCTGATACGCCAGTGATACAGGTGAACAAGCCGACAGGAATTTGCAGATCGACATCTTTAAGATTGTTACCCGATGCGCCAAACAGCTCGATTAATTTATCTGGATTGTACTGGCTGCGTTCGGTTTTGATATGAATTTGCTTCTCACCAGATAGATACTGACCTGTGATCGACTCTTTGCAATCGAGCAGATCTTGCAAGGTGCCTTCACCGATAACTTGGCCACCGTGAACACCCGCACCTGGCCCGATATCGATAACGTGATCCGCCATGCGAATGGCGTCTTCATCGTGCTCGACCACGATAACCGTGTTGCCTAAGTCACGCAGATGAATAAGAGTTTGCAGCAAACGCTCGTTATCTCGTTGGTGCAGACCGATAGAGGGCTCATCGAGGACATACATCACCCCAACAAGCCCCGCGCCTATTTGGCTGGCGAGACGAATACGTTGAGCCTCACCACCAGAGAGTGTATCGGCTGAGCGTGACAGGCTTAAGTAGTTCAAACCGACATTGACCAAGAAACCTAGACGATCACGTACTTCTTTTAAGATCTTTTCGGCGATCTGCGCACGTTGGCCTGTTAGCTCAAGCTGCTCGAAGTACTCTGCCGCCTCGCCGATAGACCACTGGGTTAAAACTGGGAGGTTTAACTCTTTAATAAAGACGTTACGGGCTTCTTCACGTAGACGAGAGCCACCACAGCTTTGGCAAGGTTGGGTGTTGATAAACTTAGTCAACTCTTCACGCACCGCGTTGGACTCGGTCTCGCGATAGCGTCTGTCCATGTTATTTAAGATCCCTTCGAAGGGATGATTTCTTACGACCACGTCGCCGCGATCGTTGATGTACTTAAATGCGATACTCTGATTACCTGAACCATAGAGTACGACTTTGCGTACATCATCGCTTAACTGTTCGAAGGGTTTCTCTATATCAAACTTGTAGTGCTCGGCGAGCGAGGTCAGCATCTGGAAGTAATAGAAGTTACGTCTATCCCAGCCGCGAATCGCCCCGCCTGCTAATGACAGCTCAGTATTGGTGATCACGCGTTCTGGATCGAAGAACTGTTGCACGCCTAAACCATCACAGGTTTGGCAAGCGCCGGCTGGATTGTTAAATGAGAAGATCCTTGGCTCAAGCTCGGCCATGGAGTAACCACATACTGGGCAAGCAAAGTTAGCCGAGAATACATGTTCCTCAGGCTTAGCTTTACCTTCTACAGGTTCCATACTGGTGACTTTGGCGATACCGCCCGATAACTCAAGCGCCGTTTCGAATGACTCCGCTAGGCGCTGCTTCATGTCGTCGCGTACCTTAAAGCGGTCAACCACCACTTCGATGGTATGTTTTACGTGCAGGTCGAGTTCTGGCGGATCGGTTAAATCACAGACCTCTCCGTCGATGCGGGCGCGTATATAACCTTGAGCGGATAAACTCTCTAATAGTTTAACGTGCTCACCTTTACGGTTGTTAATGACGGGGGCCAGTAGCATTTGACGGCTGCCCTCAGGCAGTTCAAGCACCTTATCAACCATCTGACTAATGGTTTGTGCCGCAAGGGGCTTACCGTGAGTCGGACAGCGAGGCTCGCCGACACGGGCAAACAGCAGGCGTAAATAATCGTAGATTTCGGTAATGGTACCCACGGTGGAACGTGGATTATGAGATGTAGACTTCTGTTCGATTGAGATGGCAGGGCTTAGGCCCTCAATATGATCAACATCAGGCTTTTCCATTAAACTCAAGAATTGACGAGCATAGGCCGACAATGACTCGACATAACGTCGCTGTCCTTCAGCATATAGGGTGTCAAATGCAAGAGAAGATTTGCCAGAACCAGACAGACCTGTGATCACAATGAGTTTATCACGGGGAATAGTCAGGTTGATGTTTTTAAGATTGTGGGTACGAGCACCACGAACTTCAATATTTTCCATCTAGCGTTCAGATCTCTAAGCCGAAAAAAAGTGGTTAAGTATCTCACAAATTTGCCTGTGGCAATAGACAGAACTTAGGATCAATTGTAGGGAAGGATTTGGGTTGTCTCTATAATTTTTCAAGCATCTTATGTCCGAGTCAGTCATGTGAGTCGCTATCAAGTTAAAACATGACTTAGTCATGCACCTTTTGCTTTTACTTTTGGGTTATTGAAAAACTTCATGATAAACTGCGCCACCTAATTTTAAGTTCATAGAGCAGGGCGGGGAATGGCCAACAAGGGACTATCCAAGACTGAGAAGAAGGTCGCGTTTTCATTAGCCAGTGTATTCGGGCTACGCATGATGGGTTTGTTTATGATCATGCCTGTGTTCGCGCTTTACGGACAGCACCTCGAAGGTTTTTCACCTTTATGGGTGGGTATTGCCATCGGTGCCTACGGTTTAACTCAGGCAGTTCTTCAAATCCCGATGGGGATCTTGTCTGACAAGTTCGGCCGTAAGCCGATTATTCTCGCCGGACTGCTTATTTTCGCCTTAGGTAGCTTAGTTGCGGCCAATGCCGAGACGATTTACGGCGTGGTTGCTGGCCGAGCACTACAGGGGATGGGGGCAATTGCCGCCGCCGTGTTAGCGCTTGCTGCGGACTTAACTCGTGACGAGCAGCGTACCAAGGTAATGGCGATTATCGGTATGTGTATCGGTTTCTCCTTTGCGCTGTCGCTACTGGTTGGTCCGATAGTGGCCCAGCACTTGGGTTTATCGGGTCTGTTTATGATGACGGCGGGGCTCGCTATTTTAGGCATGTTGATCGTACAGCTGTTAGTGCCCACTCCGGTTGGTCAGGCGCCAAAGGGCGATACCGTTGCCGTGCCAGAAAAGCTAAAGCGCATGTTGTTCGATCCGCAGCTGTTTAGACTCGACGCGGGTATTTTCATCTTGCACTTGGTGTTAACCGCCGTATTTGTGGCGTTGCCGCTGGATTTAGTGGACGCTGGCCTAGCTAAAGAGAAGCACTGGATGCTCTATTTTCCAGCCTTTATGGGGGCATTCTTCCTGATGGTGCCGCTGATTATTATTGGGGTTAAACGCAATAATACTAAAGGTATGTTCCAAGTGGCGCTGCTCATCATGATGGCCGCGCTGGGCTCGATGGCGATATTTGCCGATAATTTAGTGGTACTGAGCATTGCCGTGGTGTTGTTCTTTACCGGCTTTAACTATCTAGAGGCATCACTCCCTAGTCTAATTGCTAAGTTTTGCCCTGTTGGCGATAAAGGCTCGGCTATGGGCGTTTATTCGACCAGCCAATTTTTAGGTGCGTTTTGTGGTGGTATATTAGGTGGTGGTGCCTATCAGTTGGTTGGGGCATCTGGGGTATTCGCGGTGGCATTAGGCTTAATGTGCCTCTGGTTTTTGTTGACCTTTGGCATGAAAAATCCTGTGCTACTGAAGAGTTACACACTAGAAGCGAATGTGACCGACAAACAGAGTGCAGTGGCCATGGCCACCGAGCTGTCGGCGTTAGCGGGTGTGTCAGAAGCGATAGTCGTACTCGAAGAAAAAGTGGCTTATTTAAAAGTAGATGACCATTTCGATTTGAGAGAAGCCAGAGCTGTGTTACGCTCTGTCGATTAGTAAAAATTTAATATACGTTCCAGGAGATTTCAATGGCTAGTCGTGGTGTCAATAAAGTAATTTTGGTCGGTAATTTAGGACAAGATCCTGAAGTACGTTACATGCCAAATGGCAATGCCGTAGCCAACATTACCGTGGCGACAAGTGAGTCTTGGAAAGACCAACAAGGTCAGCAGCAAGAGCGTACTGAATGGCACCGTGTTGTGATGTTCGGCAAACTAGCTGAAATCACTGGTGAGTATTTACGTAAAGGCTCTCAAGTTTACCTTGAAGGCAAGCTACAGACTCGTAAGTGGAAAGACCAAAGCGGTCAAGATCGTTACAGCACTGAAGTGGTTGTCGATCAAGGTGGTAGCATGCAGATGCTAGGTAGCCGTAACCAAAATGCTGGTGCTCCATCGCAAGGTGGCAACCAGAACTATGGTGGTCAGCAGCAACAGCAAGGTGGTTATGGTTCACAACAGCAGCCACAACAGCAAAACAGCTACCAGCCGAAGCCACAAGCTCCTGCTCAGCAAGGTGGTTACCAGCAGCAACCACAGCAACAGCAGCAAGCACCTCAACAAGGTGGTTACGCGCCTAAGCCGCAATCTGCACCAGCTCCGCAGCAAGCGCCGCAACAGCGCCCTGCTCCGCAGCCACAGCAGAACTTCACTCCAGATTTGGATGATGGCTGGGACGACGATATCCCGTTCTAAAGGGGAATAGAGACTAGTCATTACAAAAAGCCCAGCTAATTAGCTGGGCTTTTTTATGTTCGATAGCGCGAGAACCTGCCGAGCATTGGAAATGTTGCCTCACTTGTCAATTGACACTACCTATTTACTCTAGGTATTGGGCTTAAAACACTATCTGGTATTTATCGAGAATGACTTGATATTCGCCACTTTGCTTTAGGTTTTCTATGCCTTGAGCAAACTTAGTGGCGAAGCTGCGCCCCTTATCATCGTTACTAAATCCAACATAAAGCGCCGTGCTTTCATTTTCACTACCCGCGAAGCGAATATTCTCACTATAGCCATATTGCTTAGCGGTGTAATCGATGACGTAACGGTTACCTATTAGTAGGTCAATTCGCTCTTTGGTCGCTAAGTAGAGGTTGGTCTTGAGCGGCTTTTCTCCGGAGGTGCGAATGTGGCTTTGGCTGTTTTCTAAGTAACGGTTCAATGACTCGCCATAGTCATAACCTAAAATGGTAGCGATGAGCTTGTTATCTAGGCTCTCTAGATCTGAGTACTGCCAATGAGAGTTTGCAGGTGTATAAAAGTCATTGGTGTATTGCCCAATCACCATATGATTATTACTGAGGGAGAAGGCTGCAATGTGTTCGGCTGTTACCGCCAATACGGCATCGAGTTTGTGCTGACTTGTGAGTGTTAGTGCTCTTTGAAAAGGGATAGATTCGAATTTCACCTCTACATCAACCGAGGCGAAAGCTTGCTGTGTGAGCTCGACGACATAACCTGAGTTGTCGGTGCAGATATAGGGACACCATATATCGGAAGCCACCACAATTTGCTCTGCGTTTGTTGAAAAGCTCATGGCACAGAGTATGAGTAATCTACACTTCAAAACAATCCTTTTACTGCTCATGATATTAAGGCTGGCCTTAGTCTAACAAAACCCTGCTAAGAAAGGAGGGCAATGGACAGGTTTTATCACTCATCCTTCCACTTGATTGAGTCTGAATTGAAAATCGATTTTTCGGGATAGTTTGTTGCGGTCCTTTCGATACAATTTAGCTCTAACCCTATAGTAATAGGGCTTGATGTTTGACGAAGGCTTGTTGTTTATTTTCGGTGCTTGTTACTTAAATTGTTGATGTTGTGAGGGTTGTCACTCTGCTTGGTGATTTTTTGTATTTATTGATAGTGAAAAACTTGAATAACGACTGCTTTGAACTAAATTCGATAAGAGCTGAATAATTTATGTGATTTATTTCGTCTTTGAGAGGAATATTTTGTATTTTCTACTCTTGATATTCGGCAAAAATCTGTAAAAATACCGCTTCTGTCCCTGATGGCAAAATACAGGGAAAACGGAAGTAAATGTTAGCGCAATTTACTTCTTACTTTATTTTGTATGTGTTGATTTAAGGGCATTAACATATATGTACAAGACGACAAAAAAACCAGTTTGGTACGGTGAGCTAAGAACCGCTCGCGGCAATACCATTCTTATTCATGATAAACAGTTTCCAGATGCTTCTGCAGGGCGTGTTTACTTCTATAACGCGACTCGTGAAGCAATTATCGAGTATGCAGAAGATATCGTTAAGCCTAACCTGCATGAACTTGATGACCAGGCGATAGCTGAAGTTGAAAAGACTTGTGGTGCAGCTTGGTTTGCAGCCAGAGAAGAGTTTATGGCTAAACATCAAGGTTGGGTTGAGGCTAATAATCCTAAGAGCGCAGCAGCTACTCCTAAGAAGGCAAAAGCCGTTTCTGAAGACGATGAGCCAGAGTTAGAGTCAGCCGATGGCGACGATGACTATGATGATGATTGGTCAGATGATTACGACGATTAATCATTAAGAGTTAGATAACAGCGCCTCGGCGCTGTTATCTGCTTTTAAGCATCATTCGCAAACTGATAGCGACTGATATGATGGTAGATCTCACCAGGATTAATTATCGCGTTCCCTGCAATGTTAGTTTGGTTAGGGGCATCGGGTACCTGTTGAGGCTCCAAGCAAATCCCCTGATATTGATTTAGTCTATGTTGGCTCTTGCCAACCACCCCCTCTAAACCATTCCCCCCATATACCTGTACACCAGGCTGATTCGTATATAAGGTCATGCTGCGACCACTGAGCGGCGAACTTAAACGGCCAAATCGCTGTAACTTCGACTCAGTTGTAGGCATCAAAAAGCAGTGATCGATACCCGATGTCGTGGTTAACTCTTCACGACCAATGAGTGATTGCAACTCCGTTGGCATAGAAAGATCTAAGCCACTGCCTTGGGTTGCACAGATCGCCTTTGGGATCCCGCTATCATTTAGACTCAGATACTGTTTGGCATCGATCTGCAATTGGTGATTCAGAGTTGTCTGGCTCGCGTCGAGGTTAAAATAGCTGTGCTGCGTGAGGCTGATTGGGCAGGGTTTATCTGAGCTGGCTAAGATCTCCACATAGAGATTACTTCCCACGAGGCGATAGTCGAGCTGTACGTTACAGTTACCGGGGAAGCCCATATCAAGATTTGGGCTTCTTAGGCTAAGGCGTACACCATCGGGGAGAGTACCTAGCTGCCACTGCTTACGATGAAAGCCCTCACTGCCACCGTGCAAACAGTTATTGTCTTGGTTAATGTCGAGTTGATGCTGAGTGCTGCCAAGGTTAAATCGTCCATTGGCAATACGGTTTGCGTATCGTCCGGCAATGGCACCTAAGTAAGCATCTTGGCTTAGATAATCTTCGACGCTATCGCACCCTAACACTAGATTACCCCGCTCGTCATTGCGGTCTGGGGTCCATAAAGAGCGGATAATACCGCCTAGGCTTAACACCTCAATAGCGATAGTGCCGTTATCAACAAGGACTCGCTCAATCTGTCCTCCGCGTGGATCGTTCCAAGGTTCGAGAGCGCGAAAGCGTACCATGTTGAGTCCTTATTCTAGGTTCTGTTAGAAATGATTAATTATCGATGCGCTTGGCGCCATCGCTGGCAGAGCACAGATAAATGTCGGCTTCTAGGCCTGTCTTCATCGCATATTTTTGCTCGATGGTTTCGACAACAGCATCAGTTAATTCATGATCGACCAGTGCCACAACACAGCCACCAAAGCCGCCGCCAGTCATACGCACGCCGCCTCGCTTACCGATCACATCGCTGACAATCTCGACCAGATAATCGATTTCGTCAGTGGTGATCTCAAAATCGTCGCGCATGGAGAGGTGAGAGTCGGCCATTAGCTGGCTTAATTTAGCGATATCGCCCGCCTCTAATGCCCATGCGGCATTTTGAGTGCGTCTGTTTTCGGTGACAACATGCTTAGCGCGTCTATAGCAGGCATCGCTGAGTTCTGACTTGCCCGCCTCTAGCGTGGCGAGATCAAGATCGCGCAGTGATTCCAAACCAAAGTGAGTCGCCGCCAGTTCGCACTGCTCGCGACGCAGGTTATATGCAGATTCGACTAAGCCACGCTGTACGTTTGAGTTGATGATAATCAGACTCAAGCTATCGGGAATACTGATCGCTTCACTGTCTAAGTCGAGGCAATCGATAAGCAGCGCATGGTCTTGTTCACCCAAGGCACTGATCATCTGGTCCATGATGCCACAGGCACAGCCGACAAACTGGTTTTCACCGCGCTGAGCCAGTTGCGCGATCGCAAGTGGCGACAGCTTGATCTGGCTACAATCGTTGACCGCAGTGCCAAAGGCTATCTCTAATGCGGCCGATGAGGACAGGCCTGCGCCCATGGGGACATTACTGACAACTGCCACGTCTAAGCCTTTTGGCGCTAGACCTGAGCTAGCCATGGCGGCAGTGAAGCCCTTGAGGTAGTTTGACCAATGATTGGCAATGGGCTGACCCTCTTCGCCGAAAACCCATTCTTCGATTTCACCGGGAAAGGCATCGGATACGGCGCGAAAGCGCTGATCGTCACGGCGCTTTACAACCACCGCAGTATAGAAATTGATGGCGGCTGGAAGCACGAAGCCATCGTTATAGTCGGTATGCTCACCTATAAGGTTGACACGTCCAGGGGCACAATACAGCTCATCGGCTTGGGTGCCAAAAGTTTGCACAAACAGCTTGTTTGCTCGTTGACTGGGGTTGGACATAATCTCAAATTTCCGAATGTTAATATTTGCGCTCAGTACAAAGACCTTGCTGTAAACTGAGTGGTTATACTAATTAGTATAAGAAGTTGTTTTACCCAGAGTATTTTTGGCAAACTCATTCAAGGCGAATGAATGACATAATGTTTGCTGCCTGATGAGTTCATTCATGCAGGAGCAATTAATGACCTTGCCTCAAAAGCACTAAACTTTCGCTGAGTGATCAAATCTTTAAACTGATTAGTATTCGCTGCACTTTGATTCTGGCGACCAATTTCTTAACAGCGGGTTACATTAAAATTTTTTCTAAGATGTTGAACATCTTAATTGAGCGCTAGTAGCCTTCTAGCGAGAACGGCAGTGAAGAGTAATTTGTACACTCAATATCCATCTATTGTTTTATATCACGACTCTACAATTTGTGTAACTGAGTTTTTCTATTAGAGCTGTAGCTGAGACCCGAGTATGGTTTAGCCGAAAACAAATCAAACCCAACCGTCAAAAAGCAGGCTCGGCAGGGTAAGCCTACCGAGTTCGATGCTGTTAGCGCTTAATCACTCACTAGCTGAGCGCTCAGGCTCTGTGGGCCAAAAACATATTTGCTCAGTGCTAATGTCACTAAGATTGTCGCTGCGAGTGTGATTGCCATCATATGAATGAAGTGCAGAGGACTCCAGACAAAGGTAAATATTGCATACATCAACACGCCGAACACTAGGCCAAACTTAATCGCTTTTGCATTCACATCTTTAAAGGCGAGGGCGCAGATAAAGGCCGCCAATACAGGCATAGAGTAGAGACCGTTTAGCTGCTGCAGCAATGAGATGATGCTAGCCGACTGGGCGAACACTGGCACTAAGCATAGGGAGAACAGGGTGAAGACGAGGGCAACGCGGGTACCAATTTTACGTATATCGGCATTAGGGTTGATATAGTTTTGATGAATATCGCAGGTGTAAAGCGCCGCTGCCGAGTTGAGGCAAGAGTTAAACGAACTTAGCACAGCCCCCGCCATTACCGCGGCAAAGGCGCCAGATAGCCAACTAGGTAGAATATCCCCAACCAGTTTACCGTAGGCGACATCACCTACATCGCCATAAAGTTTATAGGCGACAAGGCCGGGGAGCACCACGATAATTGGAATAATCAGTTTCATAACTACAGCGGCATAAAGGCCTTTCTGTGCTTCTTTGACCGATTTTGCCGCCAAGGCTCTTTGGGTGATCACCATGTTGGTACCCCAGTAAAAGATCTGGATAAAGATCATGCCGGTTAGTAGGGTGTGCCAAGGAATATCAGACTGGCTATCACCGACAAGGGTCAAGCGTTCGATCGGTACGCCAGATAGATCCCAGTTTACGGCGTTGAGTGCAAGATAGGAGACCACCACGCCCATAAGCAACAGACCGATACCGTTGAGGCTATCGGATATAGCGATGGCCCTTAGACCACCGAAAATCGCATAGATAGCGCCCACAACCGCAAAGATGATGGCTAGCAGGGTCACTGAAATGGATAAGCCAAACATCGACTTCATAAACAGTGAGCCGGTATAAAGCACCACAGGTAATAGGATAAAGGCATAGCCGAGCATAAACAGCACCGATACCATGGCGCGGATCCCTTTGTCTTGATACTTGCGTTCCAGCAGTTCAGTGGTCGTGGTGCAGTTATATTTGTAATAGATAGGAATAAGCCATTTCGCGAGGATAATTAATCCCACCGCCGCGGCGATCTCCCACCAGGCGACGAGCAAGGTCTGGGCACCGTTCATCCCCACGATTTGCTCGGCACTGATATTGGTCATCATCAATGAGCCTGCGACCACGATCCAGCTTAAACCGCCACCGGCAAGGAAATAGTCTTTGCTGTCGCTACAGTCGCGAGTTACCTTGCGACACTTCAGGTAGGTGATCAAACCTACCATGGCGGTTAAGCCAAAAAATATAACCAGTTGAATAGTCTGTTCCATGTTGATCCTTCACCATTATTTTTAGTTTTAATATCCGTGGTCGTACAAATCTTTTGTGACTATCGCTTAGCCCTAGCCTGCTGCTGAATATTGGCCTCAGCCGGAACAGGCTCTAGGCTGAAGCTAAAGCGCATCGGTTTCGCCTCGATACGATAGGGGGTATGTACAGGGCGTCCCCATGAGGTATCGCCGCCAACGCCCATCTGCTTGTAATCGATATTCCAGGTGACAAAGTCACGGATTGGAATTTCCGCGCCATGGTTGGCGGTCACTGGCACGAGACCCGAGGCTGAGCCCTCGGCATCGCCGTCCCTAAAGTCTATATCAGCCTGAGCAAATGGCCACAGGCTGGTCTGCAACATCTCACCATCCATTGTGGATTGCGCCAGTAACCCCGCGCCTTTGCTATTGGTCACGGCCACATAGCGAACATCGGTGCGCTGGCCAGTTTCTTGTGGTCTTGAGTAGCGATGAAAAGTTTTCTCTATCGGCAGGGCATACCAAGCAACAGCATTACCAGTTTTTCTATCGGCATAGCTCTCTTCAGGGCCGCGGCCAAAGTAGTGCATGAAACGGATCTCGAACGGCAGCTGAGTGGTAAAGCCAAATCTTGGTAGGTCGGCAAGCTCACCTTTACCTGGAGTAAAATCGCTACTCACCAGTAACTTTCCCTGCTGACTCAACTGATAAGTCGTGGTGAGGCTAAAGCCAAGTACAGGATGCTGCTGGACAACATTCAGTGCGGCATGCTTACCCTTGGTGCGGCTGATGGATACGAGCTCAAGCTCGAGTGCGGCGTCTTGCCACATGCCTGCCCACTTAGGCATCTGGTTACCTAAGTCATTATCGGTCGGCGCGCGCCAGAAGTTCGCCATCAAGGGCCCATCTAGGCGTGAGACTCCCTTGACCTTAATATCCGTCAACCAGCCGCTAGTTTTGCTGATGAAATATTGGTTGTCCTTGTTAGCTAGAATCCAGTTCTGGCTATTTTGCTCGATGGCATCGATTACTTGGGGCGAGGCCGTTTTTGCCGATTGCAGCTGGAACTGCTCGAAGGCGATCAGGTGATCGCTTGGCAGCATAGGCTGCGGCGTATCGACCTTAACTTCAAGTAACAGCTGATATTCATATTGCTGACTTTGTTGCATCGCCTCAAGCACTGAGCCTGGCAGCGTCATCTGGACTGTCTTGCTATCGCCAGCGTTTACTAGTGGCATAGCGAGCAAGCCCTTTGCGAATGAGCGACCATCTTGCTGCACGGTCCACACTAAGTTGAGGCCCTGTGTGTCGATAAAGTCATGGCGGTTGGATAGCGTAAAATCGACCTTCTGTTGCACGGCTCTAAAGTCAGACAGCTTGAATGGCTGATAGACTTTTTTCACCTCAGACAGATGTGGGTGCGGATTTCTATCGGGGTCCACTAAGCCATTATTGAGAAAGTTGCCATCGGTGGGCATGTCGGGGTGATAGTCTTTGCCGTAGGCCCAATAACGTTGGCCATTTTCATTGGTAAACGCGAGAGATTGATCGACCCAGTCCCAGATAAAGCCGCCTTGCAGCTGTGGATATTGGTCGATGACATTCCAGTAGTCTTGCAGATTGCCGACGGAGTTGCCCATGGCGTGGGCGTATTCAATCATGATCAGCGGCCTATCCTTATGCTCTTTAGCGTACTTTTCGATGCGCTCAATGGATGGGTACATGGGCGCGACGATATCGGTATAGGCGTGTTGTCCCGCTGGTTCATATTGCACTGGGCGGCTCGGATCGCGCTGCTTAATCCAATCATAGAGAGCGGCAAAGAGTTTGCCTTCACCGGCTTCATTGCCCAGAGACCAGATGATGATAGAGGGGTGGTTCTTATCGCGCTCGACCATGCGCTCGACTCGCGCCTGATGGGCGGGCAGCCAGCTCATCTCGTTACCTAGCTGGGTGTTCTTATCGATCGCTAGCGGGTGTGACTCGATATTGGCTTCATCAATAACGTACAGGCCATATTTGTCGGTGAGGCTTAACCAGTAGGGGTCGTTTGGATAGTGGCTCGAGCGTACGGCATTGATATTGTTCTGCTTCATCAGGCGAATATCGGTTTCCATGCTGGCTCGACTCACCACATGGCCGGTATCTGGATCGGTTTCGTGCCTGTCGACACCGCGAATGGTGATCGCCTTGTTGTTCACTAATAGTTGACCCCCTTTTATCTCGACGCGGCGAAAGCCCAGCTGCTGACTGCTGGCTTGCAGCAATTTACCTTGGTTGTCGCTTAGGCTAACGATGAGTTGATAGAGGTTTGGAGTTTCAGCGCTCCAAAGCTTAGGAGACGTGATGGAGAAGTCGAACTTGTGGCTCTGTAGTTTTTTAAGCTTAGCGATAACTTGTTCACCGCGGCTAACCTCAATACCTTGGGGCGAAAGCAGTCGATAGCTGAGGCTGACGTCTTTGGCTTTGGCGTGGTTCTCGAGTTTTAGCTTAAGCGCTACCTCGGCCTTGTCGAGGCTTGTCGACATTTGATATTGGGCGTCGATATCGCTGATGCGCTGTTTTTCCGTGGCATAGAGATAGACATCGCGCTCGATGCCACTGACCCTGAGCATGTCTTGGCTCTCTAGATAACTGGCATCGCTCCAGCGGATGATCTGTAAGGCCAGCAGGTTTTCCCCCTTGTTTAAGTAAGAGGTGATATCAAACTCTGCTGGTGTCTTTGCCCCTTGGCTGTAACCCACTTCTGTGCCGTTGACGAAGGCGGTCAGCGCCGAACGAGCCGCGCCAATGTGTAGGAAAACCTGCTTATCTTGCCAGGCTTCTGGCAAGGTGATTAGACGGCGATAACTGCCGGTAGGGTTGTGATCCTCAGGAGCATCGGGCCAAGTCGTGGTAAACGGGTAGCGCTCATCGAGGTAGATGGCGTGACCAAAACCTTGGGTCTCCCAGTTTCCCGGTACCTGAATGCTTTGCCAATCAGTTAGATCGGCATTGGCTTGAGCAAAATCCTGAGGCACGCTTGATGGGTTATTAGCGTAATGAAATTGCCAGCGGCCGTTAAGATCGAAAAAGTTACTGCTGACTCGGTAGTCATCCTTGAGGGCTTTCTCTTGGCTCGAATAGCCAAAGAAGCTAGCGTGTGCTGGCTGCTTGTTCTGCTCGAAGATTTGGTGATTTTGCCATCTTTGCGGCGTATCAGCTGCATAACTTAACGGGCTGACCAAAAGGGCGAGTAAGCTGGCGATAATACGACGAGTGTTTACTGTTTTGCTACTTGATTGTTGGCTATTCATCAGGGGGCGACTCTTCACTAATTATTATTTTTTATTGTGTTTTGTATCTGTTTTCTTATCTGTTTACTTTCGCTGCCATACGACGGCTAAGTGCTTATTATCTGGGCTTATGGCGATACGCGATGGGCTAAGATAATCTGCACTGGGTGGCGATATTGGACTGACTAATTGCCATTCTGGTTGAGTATGTTGATCCGCTTGCCAGCCGACTAAATCACCGCCATCTATGTTGAATAACCAATTACCTTGGCTCCAGGTATAGTCTTCGCTGGCGCTAGGGGGCAGTGCAATTAATCGCTGATGACTATTGTCTAGCGGCGAGTAACGTTTAATGATGCGGTCGCCATCTAGCTGCTTATGTAGATAGCTGAAGGCTTTATCGTTGGGAATGGCGTGAATACTGCGGCCGACATTGGCCACTACAAAGTGACGCTCATCTGCGGTTTCACCCACAGGTTCAAAATAGAGGCTGTAGGCGTACCTCGCCCAAATAAGCGTGCCTAAACGCTCATCACTGGCAAAATAACCTGCAGGAATGAGGCTGTTGATTGCTCGTTGGCGTGGAGTATTTGCATTTTGTTGCCAAATGCTTTGGTGAGGAACACCTTGCTCGACTACATATTTAATGTGTACGCCATTGGCGACTGTTGTATAGGCCTGCGGTGAGTATTCACTCTGCTCGGGGGTAAAGGTCAACTGGCTGAGACTCGCGTTATCGAGTCGATATTGATAGATATCGTTTTGTGCATCGACTCTGTCGGAGATAAACAGTAGATTTTGGCCATCAGGGCTAAAACTGGGTTGATTGTCATAGCCATCACGCTCGGTAACGGCTTTAGCTTCGCCTAAGTGCCATTGCTGCTCAGCTTCGTTGTAAGCGAGCGGATAGAGCCAGATATCAAATCCGGCAGCTTGAATGCTGCCGGAGATAAATAGGCCTGTTAGAAGTGCATAACCCACCAGAGTAGAGTTTTTATAATTGTGTGGCATTGTATGTTATCGGTCATTTTATACTCGTTGAGAAATAACATACGCTATAATCAGGATAATGTATACAATTAGCCTTTTTGTAGACTCTCCTGTGTTTCGACTTCATTTTTTCGATTGATTGCGTTGGGATTATCTGGCGCGGCACCGCTTGGTGTCAGTAGCTCTTTGACCAAGTGCTCGACAAAACCCGCTCCAGCCGCTTCATAAAGGTTGTATACACTATGCACTCCCGACTCGCTAAGCGACTGGGCATCTTCTTTATATTTGACGATAGCGCTTAGCTTACCTTGATAATCCAAGAGCTTTAATTGCTCAACGGCAAACTGATTACCCACGTGATGGGGCATGGTTAGTAGCACGAGTTCAAGGTGGGGGGCTCTATCGAGTTTTTCCCAGAAGTCGGTATCGGATGCATCACCTTGTACAACATTTCGACCTTCAGAAATATGGAAGTCGACCAAGTCTTGTTTATGCTCGACGCCTAAGATCTCGCCATCATAACGAGACCTGAGTTCATCATAGGCACCGGAGCCGATACGGCCCATACCTAAGATCAGAAAGCGAGGATTGCCGACCGGGATAGGCCTATCTTCCGGATGCAAAGGGTGCTTTTCCAAACGCTTGAGTCGACCTTGAAACTTTTGGTAAATACGGCTTGAGGCTGTGTTAAGTGGCGCGGCAAATAGAAAGCTAAAACTTAATGCCACCGCTAGGATCACCATCCACTGTGGCGGTAGCCAGCCTTTTGAGGTCGCTACAGCGGCAACAATTAAGCCGAACTCGCTGTAGTTACCAAGGCTAAATGAGCTCATCAAGGCGGTACGAGAACGTAGCTTAAAGTATGTAAGCAAGTACATAAATAGAATGACTTTAATCGGTACCACTAGGACTAAAATCGCGGCTAAGCCGATATCGGAAAAGCTCGGTAAACCGTTGAGCCCTACCGTTAAGAAGAAGGCAACGAGGAAGAGCTCTTTGAAGTAAAACAGCGACTTTGCCAGTTCAGATGACTTGGGGTGGCCGGCGAGCAAGATGCCAATAATCAATGCACCGAGATCCGGTTTAAGACCGACAAGCTCAAATAGCCCAGCGCCCAAGACCAGCGCCATCACTAGGCCAAATAACACCAGTAGCTCACCGTGACCGACTCTGTCGAACGCCTTGTAAATGAGTGGTTTCGCCAGTGGTAGCAGCAGAAGCGCTAATGCCCAATACGAGGGGATATCACCTTTGGATATAGTAAGGAAAGCGACCGCAAAGATATCCTGCATAATCAAGATACCAATTGCCACTCGGCCATAAAGTGATTGCATGTCACCTTTATCTTCAAGCACTTTTACGGCAAAAATAGTACTGGAAAAGCTCAATGCGAAGGCGAGTAGTGCCAGTTGATCAAGCTCAAGGCCTGTGAGCTGTTCCAGTCCCATGAGCCCAAGTAGCTTAAGGAGTGGAATGAAAAAGAGCATAGAGCAGAGTAAGTGCAAACTTGAGCCCGCCCAAACTTCGGCTTTAAACAGGCTGCGCAGATCTAGCTTAAGGCCGATGGCAAATAGCAGCAGGGTAACACCTAGGTTAGCCAGTTGTTCAAGCATGGGTAAACTGGACTCTTCGATACCAAATAGAAACAGTACAAATCCCGCAACAAGATAGCCAATTAAAGGGGGAAGTCCCACACGGCTTACTAACATGCCGCAGGCTAAGGTGATAATGAGTATAGCGGGTTCCATGATGCTCCTTTTCTAGTGATTTACATCCAAGTGCTTTGGGTATAATGATGCACCATTGTATAAGAAATTTATGAACTTGAGCTGAAAAATGTGAATAAATTTGAGGCTTACAGATCTTGTTGCTAGTTGGACAGGAGGAGAAGAAAAGCCCCGGTTTATCGAAATAAACCAGGGCTTGATTATCAGACTTAGTTAACTCACTCGTTAATTAACTAAGTGGTCTAGATGTTCGGCAAAGGCCTTTGGTCGCATAAAACCTGTGACACGTAGCTCGTCTCGGACGGCACCATTTTCATCAAACATCAGTAGCGTTGGCAGGCCGAGGATGTTGTAGTGTTCCAGCAGTTCGATATCAATCGCATCGTTTTTCGTCACATCGGCTTGCAGCAGTACCATCTTATCCATGCGCTCTAGCACCTGTGCATCTTTGAAGGTGATCGCTTCAAACTCTTTACAGGCAACGCACCAGTCGGCATAGAAATCGACCATAACAGTTTTGCCTTCAGCGGTTGCTGCTGCAAGTTCAGTATTTAAATCATCGAGTGACTTAATACGTTTAAACCCATGGTTTTCAGCAGCACTGCTAGCGGCGACACTTGTATGAGTATTAAAGCCAAGCTTGGCCATTACTGCTTGCATACCGTAGGAGAAACTCCCCAATAGCGCCAGCATCAGTAGTACCGAGCGGGTGGTTTGCTTCCAGTTAAACTCGGTGAGCTTGTTCTGGTGCATTAAGTAGCCCACCAAAGCGATACCCCAGATTGACCAGAGTAAATCAGAGATAAAGCCTGGCCAGATGCGGCCTAACATTACAATCGATACGGCGATGAGTAGGAAACCGAAGATAGTCTTAATGACATCCATCCAGCTGCCAGCTCTTGGCAAGATCTTACCGCCAGAGGTACCGATAATCAGCAGTGGTAGACCCATACCCATGCTCAGAACGTAAAGTGCTAGGAAGCCCTGCATTAGATCGCCGGTTTGTGCCACATAGATCAGCGCGCCAGATAACGGAGCCGTGGTACAAGGTGAGGCGACAAGGCCAGAGATAATCCCCATCACAAACACGCCAATAACATTGCCGCCTTTTTGGTTGTTCGACAGTGAGTTCATCTTTTCCTGCCACTTCGAAGGCAGTTTAAGATCGTACAGACCAAACATCGACAAACTCAGCACGAAGAAGAGTATCGCCAGCACGATAAGTACAGCAGGGTGCTGCAAGGCGGCTTGATACTTCATGCCCGCCGAAGCAACGATAAGACCCACGAGTGAGTAGGTGATCGCCATACCCTGGACATAGACCATAGATAGGCTGAAGGCTTTTGCGGTAGAGAGTTTCTTGCCTTGACCGACGATGATCCCAGATAAAATTGGGTACATAGGGAACACACAAGGGGTTAGCGCAAGGCCAACACCTAAGCCAAAGAAGATGACTAAGGTCCAGATTAGGCTGTCACCCGAGAGCATCGCGCTTAGCGTGTCTTGTTGAGTGATAGGCGCGCTAGCGGTTTCGGCAGGTTTTGCGACCTCGTTGGTCGTTCCCAATGCTTTATCGGCATCGGCTAACAGGCCATCGTTGGCGGCGACTTCAGTCAGTTCTGCGGTTTTCTTAGTCGGTGGGAAGCAAAGTTTACCTTCGGCACAGCCCATAAAGGTGACGTTGAGCTTACTGCCTGCCGCGGCCTCTTTTATCGCTACTGGCATTTCGACGTAAGAGTAGTAAACTTCTTGCTCGCCAAAGTACTCGTCGGTGTGAGGCTTGCCTTGCGGCAGCGCGATTTCACCAATCACGGCACCGTCGGCAGCTTCAAATTTTAGTTTGTCGCGGTACATATAGTAACCGTCGGCGATGACCCAGCTTATTTTGACCTTGTCGCCTTGTTGTTTAAAGTCGAACACAAACGCCTGATCGACAGGCATCAGTTCGGGTTCCCCCTTTAAAAAGTCAAACTTATTACTACTGAAAATGCCCTCTGCATGTGCCAGCGGCGTCAGCAGCAGTAGTGAGGCTAAAAACAGATTTATGATTCTTTTCATGGCTGTGTGGTTTCTTTTATCCAATCAAAATAGGCCGGCAATCCTTGGGTCACAGGGAGTGCGATTAGCTCGGGTACATCATAGGGGTGTAGTTTAGAAAGCAGCTGTTCGATGGCATCGTAATGCTGTGCTAGACACTTTATGTGTAGAGTAAACTCTTGCTCTTCACACACTTGCCCCTGCCACTCATACACAGAGGTTACGGCCTGCGAGATCTGTACACAGGCCGCAAGTTTGGCTTTAACCAGTTCATGGGCAAGAGTTTTTGCCTGCTCTTGGCTCGGGCTGGTGGTGATCACTAACAAAAATTCGTTTTGCATTACGCTACTTTATTATCCAACAGATTAAAATTGTATTAAGCCAACGATTGTATTATGCCGTTCAAGGTACAATGGTAATCAGTAAAGCGAACGGCTTTCAAAAAGCTAATCGATACTTTACGTCTTTTAACTTAGGCTTGCATTAAGGCATGGCTAAAATAGTGATGCCAGTAGTTTTTGCTTACAATTACTCACCTAATTGCTGCTCTTACTAGGATTTATACTGTTAAATAGCTGCCTCAAACAGGCAACGACTTGAAAGTAGACCGGGCCGCCCCAATTTAGTTTTCATCACCAGCAAAAAATGTGAGGTCAGTGTGTTTTTTATTTTGTTAATAATATTTGTGTTAGTTCCAGTCATGGAGCTATCCGTACTGATCCGTGTGGGTGAGGTGTTAGGCAGTTGGACGACCGTTGCGTTAGTGATTTTTACCGCCGTCGTCGGCGTATCTTTGGTGCGTAGCCAAGGGATCAGCACCTTAATGCAGGTGCAGCAGAAGCTGGCTCGTGGTGAGGCGCCTGGGCAAGAGATTGTTGAAGGTATGATGTTAGCGGTCGCAGGGCTATTACTCTTGATCCCAGGCTTTGTTACTGACTTTATCGGCCTAGTGTTACTCACTCCATTTACTCGCATTCCGGTGGCGAAGTTCTTCTATAAGCGTATGCAACTAAAAGTACAGGCTAACGGTGGTTTTCAATCTGGCTTCGGTCCAGGGTTTGGCCCAGGAATGGGCCCTCATGGACAGAACCCATTCGAACAAAATGGTAGCTCGCCTTTCGATCAAGGTAACACCTTCGATGGTGATTTTGAGCGTAAGCCCGACCCGAGCGATAAGCGTCCCGAGAGTCATCAAGTGAATGACGCCTCTAAGCCTGTCCATGATGATAAAGAGCCAAAAGCCTAAGTCTGTTTAGGGTTTTTGGGGTAGAAATAGTCTGCCTTGCGCTCAATATGATTAAATTTGCGGGTGTTCTTATAGGGCAGTTTCATAAACCCTGACACCCCCTTTCCTTGAATCTTATCCACATGGGCTAAGATCCTATCCAGACTCGCTCTGAATGCGGCCTGTTTTCTTGGGTTGAGTAGACGCAAATAGCTGTGGATCTTCATATGGTTTGGCAGCACTTCAAAGATAATGCAGCCGGTGTGGTGGATCTGGTTTATCCAGCCGAGTTCAGTCATGATCTCCTTCGGCAGTTCTAGGTTCTCTTCTGGATCGCGGCCATCTTCAAAATAGGAGTGCAGTCGAGACTTATCTTCCAGTGACGGCACGTTGCCCACCTCAAACGGCAGCTGTTGATCCTGAGCAGTAACAAAAGGCTTTGAGCTGTCTTCACGCTCGATATGCAGGGTGTCGCGAGCGTTGAAGAAGCAAGCTTTGAATACCCCGATGCGGCGGATCCCTCGCGCTAGAGTTACCATGTTATTCACCGCTATGGTGATCGCTTGCTTCTGCTCTGGTTTATAGATAGCAAGGTTTGAATCGATAAACACCCCGGTTTCCCGCCAGTGAATAGCCAGTCCGCCAACGATGGCATATTGACTAAGGCGGCCCACGGCGGCGATAAAGCCTTTCTCGGTATCTCCCATGCCAGCCATAAAGTTACGGTAATACTTTTCTAGCTGCAGATCGTCCATTTTGGCTATGGGATCGTCACCATTGTGCTCTTTTAAGAATGCCTTACGCGAGCTGTAACTCACGGTTTCGACCTCTTTATCTCTCGGTAAGATCCATACAGGGATCTCGGCGGTCAGTGCTGCAGAATTAATCTCAGGCAGATGCATACGATGGCTGTGAGCCATGCTCTTTAAAAAGTAGTCGCCAGCATGTTTACGCCTCACGGGGTCGTCGCTGAGCATGCCATCTAAGGTTCGGGCCAGTTCGATAGGTAGGCCGATGCTGGTCGGGGGGATCACCTTACTACCAAAGCGACTAGCCTGACCTGAGGCGAGGGCGTAAAGCGTAGCCGCAACGCCTTGCTCATCAAACCTCGGGCTAGATAGCGCGCCATTGAGCTGCTCTTCACCGATGAAATATACATCGCCCATACGCGCATTGGTCTGTTGCTGATCGCTAGACATCAGATCCATCACATTGCCATTGACCGGATTGCCTTCGGTGTCTCGCTGGGCGAAAACAGCCGAGCCCCAGTCGATAAGGGAGAGGTGTTGGGTCTTGACGTCGTAAACTAGATTGGAGGGTTTGATATCACCATGAATGAGCGGACGACCATTGTGTAAATACTGCAAGATGGCGGCGAGCTGGCGAGCGATATTCATCACCATGGCGACGGGAAGCGCACCGACCCTAAGGCAAAGCTGCTCGAGATCTTCTCCCGGTGCTCTGGCCATCACTAAGATCCCCTGCTTACCCACATGCTCAAATTTAATCACCGGCGGCACATTGGGGTGGACGACCTGAGATAGCATAAAGGCTTCCTCTTCAAGCCGGTCTTGAATATGTTGTGGCAAGGTGAGGCGAGAGAATTTAAACACGTGGGCCTGACCTAACTTATTGATGCCTGCAAACACAAACCCATAGGCGCCTTTGCCCACTAGCTCGAGCTCTTGGTACCCGAGCTTGCCGAGTTGCTGCTTACACAAGCGGATCCAGGCTCTATGCTTACGAGCATCTTGAGCGCCCAGTAGATAGATAGACTGCTCTTCTGAGATATAAAAGTGCTGAAGTTCTGGTGTTTGCAATTGAGCTCCCTCTGTTGTTAACCCATTAAATCAACAAGCTGTAATAAAGTCCAAGTTGATTCAATTTAAAGCAGAAGCAACAGCTTTAAAAAAACCAGTCTAGGTCACACCTAACCAATATTTTCGGGTTAGATATTGATACACATCAAACCTAACAGAATAAGAGAAAGGTAATCTTTAGTTAGTACGACTATAAATGATATAGGCAAAGGAAAAAGCTTACATATCAATACAGAGGTAGCTATGTCAGGATTAGACAAATCACAGTTAATTGAACTACTTGAGTACCCTAGGCGTCGAATTCTGCAATCGATGGAGTTGAATTACTGCCCTCATGCAGGTTTTTTCAATCACACCGATATGGAGTGCATTAATTGCCATCAAGGCATGGAATGTACTTGGATGAACCATAACGATGAAACGATTGCTGTTGAGCGAAAGTCAGCCGAAGAGTTGAAGCAACAACTTCTGGTTGCGGTTGATTTTATCGATTCAAGTTTAACGCCACATCATCTGTCACGTCGTCAATGTGAATGCGAAAACTGTGTATGGTTAAAGCGAGTTCAGCAAGTACTTAAGGCGTAAAATCCTAGGTTTTGACTTGGTATTGTTCGCTAGATAGCGCGTATTCTTTTTTGCTTCCGTTTCACTCTGTCTATAGAGTAATAGCTATAGCGGTATACCAAGTCTTGAATCATCACGATTCTAGTCAGATCTAGTTAGTTCCTCCTCAGATATTCGAGTGCTCGGTCATACCTTAGTTTTCTTTGATATGGATCTTGAATATGCAGCCAAGTTTTTGGCATGAAAAATGGGATGCCCAGCAGATTGGCTTTCATTTGAGTGCAGTTAACCCCCTCCTTGTTAAGTACTGGCCACAACTTGAACTCGATACTAACGCTCAGGTTTTTGTTCCTCTTTGCGGTAAATCGTTAGACATGTGCTTCTTGGCCGAGCAGGGTCATCACATTCTTGGATGCGAGCTAAACGAGTTGGCCGTACAGCAGTTTTATCGAGAAAATTCACTGCCTTTTGAAGTCAGTCGCACTGCCGAACATCAACGTTTCCATACCGAGCAGGTGAGCATCTATCAGGGCGATATCTTTAGTCTCGACGCGAGTGAGATGCTAAATACAACGGCGTTTTACGACCGTGCTGCATTAATTGCTTGGCCAGAAGAGATGCGTTTAGCCTATGCCAATCAGTTAGCTAACTTGATCCCTGATAACAGTGTTGGTCTATTGATCACCCTAGATTATCCCCAGGCTGAATTGAATGGTCCGCCTTTTGCTGTGTCCGATGATTGGATACAGGCCAACTTAGCAGCAAACTTTAAGATAGAGCGTTTAGCCTGTGAAGATGTGCTTGCTGACAATCCGAGGTTCGTGAAGAAGCAGGTGTCATGGCTGACAGAGTCGGTTTATAAGTTAACGCGGAAAGGCTGAAAAGAAGGTTCTAGGAAAAGTAGGTTCTAGGAACTAGGAAAGGCAAAGATGGTAAAAGCCGGGTAAAGCAAGGAAAAGCTGAGACGGTAAAGGCGGAAAAGCTAAGAAAGAGCAAAGATAATGTTTTTGCTTTTTCTCTTCCTAGCAGGGCGTAGCCCGTCCTCGCAGCGAAGCGTCCTAGGATCTAGTCCCTTTTTTATAACGAAGCGTCCTCGAGTCTTCTCAGTTTTTAGCTAGATAAAAAAAGCGACCCTAAGGTCGCTTTTTTATGACTTGAAATCGTTATAGAGTCTACAGACTCAATCGATTAGAAGTTGTAACGTACACCAACAGTGAATACGTTATCGTCTTCTAGATCAACTTTAGCAGTACCTACTTTGTGGTCGCCTTCGTACATAGCGTAGTGGCCATATACCATAGTTGATTTAGAGATCTTGTAGTCAGCACCAACTGTGATTGACTGAACGTTTACATCAGAACCGTCTACATCTGTGATGTTTGAGTAGTACTTACCGAAACCAGCTTCATCTTTACCGTACTCAGCCTTTAGGTTAACGCCGTTTAGGTTGTAAGCAACGTTTACGAAGTAAGAGTTACCTTCTTGATCTGTTGTTTGGCTTTCAGTGTTTTGGAATAGACCACCGATTTTGAAGTCACCTAACTTAACTTGAGCAACACCACGGTATGCGTCGATGCCACCGATAGTGTTATAAGCAGCTGCTACATAGTAGTTTTGTGCCTTAAGCTTCTTGTCACCGATAGTTGCACTTAGTGCGTACTGATCTTCGTAAGAAGTTTCGTTAGCTTCGTTAGTGTAGTTGTCTTCCATTAGGTAAGTCGCGTTTAGCGTTACTAAATCAGCAATCTTTGGAGAGTAGTACCAGATACCATCGCCTTTACGCGCTTGACCACCAACTAGACGGTCGATATCGGCGTTAGTGTTACCGAATAGATCTACGCCACCTTCAGACTGCTTGAATACAGTGTCGTTACGACCAACAAGTACAGTACCTGCTTGAGACTTAAGACCTAGGAAAGTGTTACGAGCTTTGAAAGTCTCACCAGAGTTAGTAGTGTTTTCTACTTGAAATTCCATCTGGTAAACAACGTCGATGTTGTTAGTTAGGCTTTCTGAGCCTTTAACACCCACGTGAGAGAAGTTGTTCTCGAAAACGGTACCTTCTTTGCCGTTTTGAGTCGTTGCACCTGTGTCAGAGTTAGTTACAGCTAGATCTAAACGGCCGTAAAAGCTAGGACCATCGGCTAGCGCGCCGAAAGAAGCTAGGGTTAAAACTGATGCCACTGATGCCGAGATTAGCGTCTTTTTCATTTCATTTGCTCCCAGAACCTAAGTTCCTATTCGTTTCTTATGGTTTATTGCATAAACTTTTGTTTTTGTTACGCGCGTCCTAGCCCATAACAATTGTGGGGCTAAATATTACAGTTTTATGGATTTGAAATTGTGGAGTAGATCATGTTTTCAAGGGTCAAGCACGTAATTGCTACTTTTTTGTGACGTTTGAGGAGGTTTGGTTGTTTATTTGGTAACTTCTATGGAAATAAACACTTAAATGTATCTCTAAAGGAGTATCCATCACGGCTGACTTTAAATTATTTGTAGCTTTTTTAGTGTAAATTGAAGTCGGAAAGCGGTTGTTTTACCGTATTATTTTCTGCTGAAAAATTAACCAGTGGTGGGGTTGGAGTGAAAAAGCCCTAGAAATGCTCAAATGTTATGTTTTTGTTGTTAAAACTGTTGTGGTTAAAGCTATTAACTTCCCATTGAATGAAAAAGTCCTATAAATAGAAAAGGCAGCTTACGCTGCCTTTTTACGTTTAAGATCTTCTCTTATTTGTCTAAGCCGACTACGTCAGCAAAGCAGCTTAAATTAGAAGTCGAAACGCATACCAAGAGTGAAGATGTCATCACCTAAATCTTGTGTCGCACCAGCTAGTTTTATGTCGCCATCGTACTTAGTGTAGTGACCGTATACTAGAGTGTTCTTGCTTAGACGGTAGTCAGCACCCACGCTGAACTGCTGTAGATCCACATCGCTAACAGTTTCTAGAGCGGCGCCGTCTACGCTACCTACATAGCGGCTAACATACTTGCCAAGACCTGAGTCGTCGCTACCGTACATAGCTTTAAGCTTTAGGTTACCCATAACGTATGCAGCGTTTACGAAGTAAGTGTCACCTTCAAGGTTGGCGTACTTGCTGTCTACGTGCTCACTGTTTTGGTAGAAACCACCTAGGATAACTTGGCCAAGCTTAACTTGAGCCACGCCGCGGTAGGCTTTCACATTTTCGATGCCATCGTTATATGCAGCAGAAACATAGTAGTTCTGTGATTTTAAGCCCTTGTCACCAACAGTCGCGCTTAGTGCGTACATGTTGTCTGCTGTGGTATCTTGATCGTAGTTGTCATCCATTAAATAGGTAGCATTTAATGTCACTAGATCGGCAATTTTTGGCGAGTAGTAAGTGAAACCATCGGCGCTACGAGCTTGACCTGCAGCTAATAGATCGATATCTGAGTTAGTGTTACCGAAAAGGTCGAAACCACCTTCAGACGCTTTAAATACAGTGTCGTTACGACCGACTAGGATAGTACCTGCTGTAGCAGACTTAAGGCCTAGGAAGGTGTTACGTGCTGCGAAAGTGTTGCCAGAGTTATCGAAGTTGCTAACACCAAACTCCATCTGGTAAACCACTTCAAGATCGCTGTTGATCGCTTCAGTACCTTTTACACCCAACCATGAGAAGTTGTTCTCAATGATAGTACCTGACTTTTGGTTTTGAGTAGCAATCCCCATGTCAGAGTTGGTAACGGCTAGATCAGCACGACCATAGAAATTTGGGCCATCAGCAAGTGCTGTAAAAGAGGTGGCGGCTAGTGCAGAAATAATCGTGGCGGACAGAACAGTTTTTTTCATTTTCATCTTCCTGTAGCGAATTGCTATTTTAGTTTGCAGGCTATCAATATTCGTTAGCCCTATTCGCGGGCCAACAAGAGTGAAGCTGTATTTGTCGGGCGAGATTCTGGCACGGAATAGGATTTTCTGTTTGTGATCTAAATCAAATTCAATGTATTTTCTGTGATAGCTATCATGTCACTTTACCCTTTTTAAACAAGGGTTTAAGCTGTGGTTAACAGCGGATACATGTCAGGTGTCTATTTGCTCTACTTTTGCTTAAGTTGGTAACAGGTGTATCTTTGGCTGTGGTTATTTTTTTAGAGTTTTTCCTGTATTTAAGATAAAATTAGCAAGCTATTTATGTTTTCTATTTTCTAGACTTTTTCTACATTGAGTATCATTTTGAATAATCACACCTTGTCAGACGCTTACTTGAATCGCTTCGCAGGTATCGGCCGTTTATATGGTCAACAGGCTTTAAGCTTTTTTGCACAGGCCCATGTTGTCGTAGTGGGGATCGGTGGTGTCGGCACTTGGGTTGCTGAGTCTTTGGCAAGAAGTGGTGTCGGACAGATCACTCTTATCGATCTGGACGATATTTGTGTGACCAATACCAACAGGCAGGCTCATGCGTTAAAAGACACCATTGGTGAGTCTAAGGTCGAGGTGATGGCGCAGCGCCTTAAGCTGATCAATCCTGAATGTATCGTGAATGAGGTAGAAGACTTCATCACCCCTGAAAACTTATCTGAGTATTTTCAGGGTAAAAAGCAGGGCGGTAGCATAGATTACGTTGTGGACTGTATCGATGCCGTTAAGGCTAAGACAGCCTTAATTGCCTGGTGTAAGCGTCAAAAGTTACCCATTATTACCGTGGGTGGCGCCGGCGGCCAGATGGATCCGACTCAAGTGCAGGTTACTGACTTAGCTAAGACATACCAAGATCCATTGTTAGCTAAAGTGCGTAATCAACTAAGACGCGAATATAACTTTTCTAAGAATGTAGCCCGCCGTTTTTCAATCGAGGCGGTGTTCTCTACTGAGCAGCTGGTTTACCCCCAAGCTGATGGTACGGTATGCAGTACTAAGGCGACGGCCGAAGGCAGTATGAGAATGGATTGTGCCTCAGGTTTTGGAGCCGTCACAGTGGTGACTGGCACCTTCGGTTTTGTAGCGACGAGTAGGGTGTTGACCAAGCTTGCGGCTAAGGCAAACGCTAAGTAAAAGCTTAAACTTAAGTTGGCAATCATAATAACAGCTCGGTACAAGTAGAGGCGTCCATAGGACGCCTTTTTGTTATTTGTTGATTTTCTATCGCCTTAAACTCGCAAAATTAACCTATATCACTATAAAAGCTGGCACTATTATTGCTTTTGAATATACCAGAAACAGAATTCTGACACTGGATATGATTATGCAAAAAGTGGGTTTTAACACGGCTTCCTTTAAAATGATTTCTCCTAAAAAGGTGGTTTTTACAACCATGCTTTGGCTGACGCTTGCATCGGCGGCACTACTCTTCGTTCCACAACCACTGCTAGCTTCGTTAAGTCTGGCCGAGTTGTCACAAAATCATGCTCACTTTATTGGTTTAGGCTTGATCATTGGCTCCGCTTATTTATTGACGCTGTTGCTAAACTATTTCCTTGATGAGGCGATCAGTTACTTCAGTGATAAGCGTTCTGTCGAGGTGATCGAGGAGAAGGTTAAGTTACTCGATCCTATGGAGCGAGCCTTGCTAAGAGAGTTCTTCCTGCAGGGACAAACTATTTTGACACTACCTGAGCAAGAGACGGCAGTGAAGAGCCTACTACAAGCAGGAATTTTGGAACACTTAGGCAATCAGAAGCATTATGCGATTCAAGGTTCTACGGCAGATTTTAAGATCTCCATGCGTGCTCGGGTCCACTTAAACCGTCAGGTATTACGTTTCCCTGTTGGCGAGCCTAGCCCTGAAGATATGAAGAACTTGATTAAGGCGCGTCCGCACTTCGTCAATAACCTTGTTGCGCCGAGGAAACATGCAGCCTAGAGACTCTGTTCGAGTTTTCGAGCCTAGGTTATGGCTGTTTTTGAGCAAAAAAAGGGGGGCGAATAGCCCCCTGCATTAGAAAGATTGACGAAAACTAATTTTCGGGATCCGCAGACTTGGTATAGAACATCCACATCAGATAAGAGATGATGCCAATTGTACTAAAGATAACTATCATCGAGAGCAATCCTATTGGGTTGCCAAACATCAAATCTAACCAGAATGCCATTTGCGAAATCCTCTTTCTTTTTCTTAGTTCCCGTTAACAATACGCCGCACTCTCAGTATGCTTTTTGATCTCAGTCAAAAGTCGGTTCTGTTATTAAAGAAATGAGCTGTTTTTGTTAACAAGTATGCTGTAGATCATGTTTTGCTAATTTTGTGTGGTGTTCGATAGATGGCTTTTGCGCGGATAGTAAACGGATAAACCTACTTGAGCGTGAAAAATGGCCACTTGATAAAAACCTTGGCTCAAAGTACTTGCCATTCATCTGCTGGTAGGTATAATTCCGTTCACTTACTGAGGTCGAGCAGATTTTAGTGAGAAATATTGATAATGCCTGAGTGGTGGAATTGGTAGACACGTCGGATTCAAAATCCGATTTCGAAAGAAGTGACGGTTCAAGTCCGTCCTCAGGTACCATTATCAAGAAAGCAACCTGCCATCGAGCAGGTTTTTTTATGCCTGAAGTTTGGCTCTTATTTAATATCTTGCCTAAGCCTAATGATTGCGAGCAAAATTTCGCAAACTAAAGCGCTCTCTTAAACTAGCTTTAAAGTGATAAGCATAAAAAAACCGGCATAAAGCCGGTTTTCTGCGGCCGAAGCTTGCTGGTTAGCTTTTTAAAATTTCTAGCGGTAGCGCTAGCATTTCATCACCGCTGGCTGCAAAGTACCAGATAATGCCGATGAGGGCGCCAACGGTTAAGAAGTACCAGACTGCAGAGAAAATCTGACCATAGCGATCCAGTGGCAATAGGTGGCTCTGGTGCCGAGTTTTCCACTCAAATACTATCTCAGCACTGCCTATAAGCAGTAAGAACCCCAGAAGAGCAAGCCCTAGCGAATAACTGATATACACACCCACTGCAGCACCAAGGATACAGGCGACTAATCCCATCATGCTGTTCATCGAAAAGCTGATACTCTTTAGAATATGGCCGCCATCTAGGGGTAAAATAGGTAGTAGGTTAAACAGATTGAGTAGCGCGTTGAAGGTGGCTAAACCGGCAAAGAAAATATTTCCTGTTACCCAGTAGGCCACAAGCGATGCGATTGACATCAGTAAACCAAAGGTCGGGCCCATAATGGAGATCACCACATCTTGCCAGCGGGTATTTATCTTCTCATCACTTAAGGCTAGGCCGCCCATAAACGGAATTAAATAGATGCCTTTGGTTTTCATGCCAAAGTATTTCATTGCACGAATATGACCATATTCATGGAAGACTAAACAGGCAATAAGTGCCAGCGCAAACTGGAATGAAAATAACCAAGAGTATGCGGCAACACTGGCACCAGCGAGCAGCACCTTAATCACCTTAGCACTTTTCAGTAACTTAAAGCCCAGCGATGCCAGACCCACGACACTGAATTGTCGCTTCTCGGGGATGGGAGTGGTCGGTGTTTGCCGCTCAATATCTTTAGCCGTGCGTTGACCCGTTGTAATTACTTCATCGTCTTGGAGTAGACGGTAGTCGATGATAAAGGGTTGCCACTGTAGGTCGGTTTCAAGGGTGATTTTGATTGTCTGCAACGGCACAGGCTCGCCATCGGTGACAAGTGCAGGATCTTGAGTCGACAACTCAAAAGTGTGGCTTTTGAGCCCTTCGTTGTTGGGGCTAGCTTGGATCACTGAGACTAGGTTATCGCCCCAAAACAGTTGTTGCCAGCCAGCAAGAGAGCCTTCTAGGCGTAAGGGCTTGCCTAGGCAGTCGATTTTCAATAATTCCACGAGATGACTCACACAATAAAAATGGCTCAATTATGCCGTGATTTACAGCGTTAAGGAACGGCTGAAGCACTTGAATCTGGTCTAATTATCCCCGTTAGAGCAGAATTAATGGTTATTGGCTGTAATCGAAGTGGATCTCATTATTTTCATTTTGGATGTGACACGGCCCATGCTCTCTCTGGGTACGTTGAAACGCCGTCCCGATATGGAGTTCAACATTAGAGAAGACATGCTTGAGTGCATCGATCCGGTAGTGCTTATAGTAGCCATCTACCTCCATCTTCAATGTTTCAAACTCAGCTTCCTCTTGGGCGCGGGCTAGGGTTGTGCGGCGCTTTTCCTCCAGCATGACGGTTACTTGCTCTACCATCATAGCATCACCTTGCCACTGCTCTTTAGGCGGGAGTTTCCTGAGCTGTGCCTCGATATTTAGACCTGCAACGACCATGGATTTAATGCTCTGATCCAGCTGCTTGAGCTGTTGTTTTAATTCTGCAAGCTCCATGGCGCAAAAAAGTTCAGTTTTAGTGTCGGCGGTGGCGCCGATAGCAACGGCCTTAATCCCTCTGCATGCCTCAGCTTTGCCGCCAACGAGATCGCCACGGCGGCCGCTGGCATCACTAACGAGTAATTGCTGTTGAGTTTGTGTATGACTATGTAGCAGTTGCTTGGTGACTAAGATATTGCCTGCTGCGTTGAGCTCTGAATATTGCACGAACTGAGCGCTGATCTGACCCTGAGCGGTTAACTTCGTCGACAAACTTAAGTCTTTTAGCTGGCGACCAATGACCCCTTTACTGACGGTGATATCGCCTTTCGCCTCTAGTGTCGCTGAATCGACAAAGCCCATAACAGTGATATCACCCAGGCTTTTTACCACCATTCCTTCACCCACATCGCCAGTGATCAACACGCTGCCTTTAAAGTCGACATGACCATAGCCAACATCGACATTTTTTATCTGCAATACATCATCGACCTGCATTCCCGATGGCGTTTCAACGGGTTGGCCAGCCACGGTAGCGATAAGTTTGTTAGGATCATCTGGGCTAAACTCGGTACCGTTGCCAGCGGTGAACTTAACATCTTTACCTGGCTTGGCAATCAACTTTTCGCCATAGACATTGTAGCCATCAATGCCTAGGGTGGCAGGATGTTTCTCGATGAGAAGATTGCCGGGCTTGACCATGATAACAGCCCCTAGATTGCGCATATCGACGGTACCATCGCTATTTGATTGAGGTTGTAGCAAGCGTTCTCTAGCGAGGGATACTTTTCGCTCTAGCTTGGCTGGTGTGCCGTTCACAGCGGCTCGACCATTAGCTATGATGCTGTGACACTTTTCACCGGGTAAAAGGGTGGCGAATTTGGCAAGTAATGCGTCAATTTTGGCCTTGCTTAGCCCCATACTAATGCGTTGTAGCTTAAGATTTTCCAGTACATCTCTAAGCCCTAAATTTTTGCCTCCGAAGGCCGCAGTTAATGTCATGCTTGCCTGCATTTTATCGCTGGAGACATCGAAGCTTATTTCGGCATCACGTCTTTCGCCGATTTCAAAAAATAGTTCTGTTTTCCCTTCATCTTTTGGGTGCAGCTGATTGACTTGAATGACGGCTTGGGAGATTACGGCTTTCAAGGGGCACAGACAAGAGAAGTCTGGTAGCGCTAAAAGCTGTAGCAGAGCATCTTCTGTTATCGGCCCATTGAGACTCGGGACGATTCTTAATTCGGCTTTTTGATTATCTTGACTAAACTCAATGAGCTCTGGGCGCAACATAAAAATCCCATCCGTTTCTTTTTATTATTTTTAATAAACAGCTCTGGGAGTATAACCATATAAAAGGCTGGTTAAAAAGTGTCTATGATAAATAGTGTGACTGAAGGGCGAGTTGACGACGCTCTAAGTCACAGAATTGATGGGATAATCCTGGACTTAGAGTTGAGTTTCGCGGGAGTTATTTTATGTTGGAATAGATCTTATATTTGTTATTTTCGGCTGCCACGTTCACCTTACCAAAGTTGTCAGCAATGGTGTCGGAATAAGGCAGGTGACGATTAGCCACAATATGAAATATTCCACCCGGCTTTAAATTTGCGGCGCTGTCTTTAACGAAATTGGTGGCAATGTTGGTAGTGCTCGCAAGGCCATCATGGAACGGTGGGTTAGAGATAATACCATCGTAGCGTTGAGAGGTTTGTGCTAGGCCATCAGATGCAAAAACATTGGCCTTAAAGCCGTTTGCCTCTAAAGTTAATTCGCAAGAGGCTAGCGCCATGGCATTGATATCGACACAATCGAACTCAAGTTCCGGCTGAGCCTTGAGTAGTGCGGCCGTGATTACACCAGCCCCGCAGCCAAAGTCGAGCACTTTGCCACACATCTTTGGTAGGTTCGCCAGTAACAGCTCTGTACCTTCATCGAGCTTCTTCTCGCTAAACACGCCCACTAAATTACAGATGGTCACCTGTCCCTGAGGGGTATCGAGTTGATAGCGGCTTAGCCAGTCAGCCAGTTTTAATGTCGGAGCGGGTGCATTCAGCTCGCTGGTAAATACGATGCAGTGACGGGCATTATCGGCTTTAAACGGCTTATCAAAATAGCTAGGAAGCTGCTTAGGCAGGGATTTTATTCCACCCTTATTTTCTCCGACAACTATGAGCTGCCCTTGTGGCTTTAGGTGTTTAGCGGCGAGATTAAACAGATAAGGTGCTAGAGCCTTTGCTTTTGGGAAGTAGACGATGACACTATCAAAGCACTCGTCAGTTGGCAGCTGATGACCAAAGTAGAGGGTTAAATCTGCACTGGAATAGGGCTGCATCATCAAATGGTGATGGTAGTCTAATGCTAATCCGCAAACTTTGCTGGCGGTATCTAACAACGCTTTTGGTAGCTGATCGCTTTCATAATTGAGCACCAATACTGATTGGTCTTTGACTAAATCACTGTTTCTGAGAAGGACTTGTGAAGCGTTGGTTAGCATGTGTATTCAAGGTCGGCTTTTAATTGGCTGCGATTATACCCCAACTACTTTGGAATGCGAATTTGATGGAGTTGCCTGTATCAAAAAAGGATGGGGAGTAATGCCGTTAAGATAAGCCAAAGTCTGACTGATTAATTAAAAAACGATAAACCACTAAGCGTTCACTTTGCTCGCTACACGAAGAGCACGAAGAAAAGAAAAAGAGCGGGGTGCTCCTCCTTCGTGTTCTTCGTGTCTTTCGTGGTTAATTCTTATCTTTCGACGTCACTTCAAAAGTTATTTCGTTCTAGGTAATAAGCTGATCATTTTCTCTGCGATGTCGGTATTGTCTTGGTTACCTTTAAACAGATCCGCCGCTGGACCTGCGGCAAAAACTTGTACATCACCACCAGTGTGGCCACTGGTGGTCCAGCCGGTGAAGCTACGATTATCGATAAGTTGTTTCAGTCCTGTTGCCAAGGCTGTTTTTCCCTGCATGCGTGCATTGCTAAGACGCTGCAATTCATCAGCGTTAAGCTCGAAACCTAACTTTTGAGTCACTAAAGGCTGCCAATCATCGATGGCGATAGCTTGCTCGGCGATACTCGCTGGGCTTGCTTGGATCCCTTTTAGTAATCTCGTATCCCAAGCGTACTCGCCGTTGGCACCGATAGATAAGCCGCCAGTATTGTGGTCGGCGGTCACCACCATCAAGGTGTCAGGGTGGGCGCGCACGTATTGCTCTACCACTTCGATGGCATTGGCAAAGCCGTGCATCTCTGCCATGGCTGTGGCGATATCGTTATTGTGGCCTGCCCAGTCGATAAGGCTGCCCTCAACCAGTAGCACAAAGCCATTTGGATTTTGCGATAGTAGCTCTAGGGATTTTTGGGTTAGACGGCTTAACTGAGTCGAGTCTTGTTGATCGATAACCCAAGGCAGTTGTACTTCGGCAAAAAGGCCTAAGGCCTTGCCTTGGGTTAAGCTATCGAGCTGATCCAGCTGGTTAATATGCTGGTACCCCTTAGCCGTAAATTGCTTGAGCAGATCTTCTGGGAAGTACTTCTGCCCACCACCAAGGATCACGTCGGCCTCCGAGCTTAAGTAGCTTTGGGCGATCTCATCGTAGTTACGACGGCTCTCGTTATGAACCAGAAAAGCGGCTGGAGTGGCGTGATTGACTTGAGCGGTAACTGCAACGCCAGTTGCCATACCGCGCTCTTGAGCCATCTGCATGATGGTGGTCAGCGGACGCTTATCTACATCTACCGAGATAGCACCGTTATAACTTTTGACCCCGGTTGCAAGTGCCGTTGCCGATGCTGCCGAGTCGGTCACGTAGCCACTCTGTCTAGCAGGATAGGTTGACGCCATGCCGACGAGTAGACGGTCAAATACCGTTTGCTCAATCTCTTCGGTATCGGGGTTATCTTGGTAGTAACGGTATGCACTGGTGTAAGCCGGACCCATGCCGTCACCAATCATGATGATCATATTCTTAGGGCGCGAAGGCGCGTCATGAATATCGACATTGGCCAATACAGTTTGGGGTAACAAGACAAGGGCACATAGTGCCCAAGTGAATGTTCTCTTTAAATTCATGCCGAATCCTTTGGCTAAGCTGACTTGTTGATACGCTTTTCGATTGCATCCATGAGCATACCCGCAATATCGACATCGAAGGCAGCTTCAATCTCTTTGATACAGGTTGGGCTGGTAACGTTGATCTCAGTAAGTTTGTCACCAATCACATCTAGGCCGACAAAGATAAGACCACGCTTTTTAAGCTCAGGGCCAATGGTGCGAGCGATATGCCAATCAGATTCAGATAACGGCTGCGCCACACCCCGACCACCGGCAGCGAGGTTGCCACGGGTTTCCCCCTTTTGTGGAATACGCGCCAAAGAGTAAGGTACAGGCTCGCCATCGACCACTAAGATGCGCTTGTCACCGGAGGTGATATCGGGGATAAAGGCTTGTGCCATCGCATAACGTTGCCCGTACTCGGTTAAGGTTTCGATGATCACGCCGGTATTGGGATCGCCGGCCTTCATTCTAAAAATTAGTGTACCGCCCATACCATCGAGTGGCTTGAGGATGATATCGCCCTTGTCTTGATGGAAGGCGCGAATACGCTGTGCATCACGGGTAACTATGGTTTCTGGAGTAAACTCTGCGAACCAAGCGGTAAATAGCTTTTCGTTGGCATCGCGCAGGCTCTGAGGTTTGTTGACGATGAGCACCCCTTGCTCTTCGGCGCGCTCAAGCATATAGGTTGCGTAGATAAACTCGGTATCGAACGGTGGATCCTTACGCATTAAGATAACGTCCAAGTCGGCAAGTGGCGTATCGATAGCCTCTTCGAGCTGATACCACTGCTCAGGGTCATCCTTTACGGTCAGGGCGCGCATGGTTGCCATCGCTTGGCCGTTAACCAAGGCTAGATCGCTCATTTCCATGTAGAAAAGCTGATAACCACGGGACTGGGCAGCCATTAACATTGCAAAGCTAGAATCTTTCTTGATGTTGATGCCGCTGATGGGATCCATCACGATGCCGAGTTTAATCATGGAGCGTTTTCCTTTTCTTAATATTCGTTTCTAGGGTAAACATGGGGACGAATAGGGCCGATTTCTAGTTTATAAGAGATAAACGTTAACTCAGCCTTATTCTTAAATGTTTATCCACATTTAGCCAATGTCGCCAAATTTGAGTTGCAGTGCACTGATGGTCGTGAGTGCTGCCGTTTCTGTGCGCAGCACTCGTGGGCCAAGTAATACATCGGTAAACTGGTGCTCTTCAGTCATGGCAATCTCAGGTGCTGATAAGCCACCTTCAGGGCCGATCACCAATCTTACTCTGTTGTTAGGTAAGGTTAGGCCATTGACGCCATGAGAAGCGCGTGGATGCAGGTTAAGTTTGACCGCATCAGATGCTTCAGCGCACCAATCGGCGAGCTGCATCGCTGGTCGCACAACAGGCACAACGCTGCGGCCAGATTGTTCGCAGGCGCTGATCACTATTTTCTGCCACTGCTGAATTTTCTTTTCTAGACGCTCACCACTTAGCTTGACGCCGCAGCGCTCAGAAAACAGTGGTGTAATGGTATTGACCCCAAGTTCGACCGATTTTTGAATGGTAAAGTCCATTCTATCGCCGCGAGAGATCACTTGACCTAGGTGCAAGTTCAGCGGTGACTCGCTGTCATTGGCCTCGCAAGTCAGCACTTTAACTTCGACATTCTTCTTGCTGGCACTAACGATCTCGGCTAAGTAATCATTACCATCGCCATTGAACAGGCTCACCTGTTCGCCGGCAGACATTCTAAGTACACGTCCAACATGGCCTGCAGCTTCATCATCTAAAGCAACTGATTGGCCGATGGCCAGCGATGATTCTTGATAAATTCTTGGCACTCTCATGATTTATAAGCCTTATTCTGCGTGTGTTTGCGAGTCATTTAAGCGCTCACATTGAGCTAATACAAACTCATTGTGGTTGCCTTGAACTTTGGCAATTTCTCGATCGCGTCGACACTCAATAGTATCAACTGGGTACATTTTATCCCATGCCTTAAATAACTTTAATTGGCTCTTAGCTATTTTCAATGAATAGGTCTTCTGCATATACAGGTAGGTTCGGGCGATTTGACCGCGGGTACGTGCTGGTGGCTGAACCTTGCGGCCTTTAAAGTCGACGCTCACTTGGCATTGACCATATTGAGTTGGCTTAGCATTCCACTCGCTAAAGCGATAGTTGCTTCGATCGCCATTGACCTCACCAATCGCTGGCACTAAGTTGTGCAGATCGGCCTCCATCTTCTTGAAGACCTTGTCTTTGCGGCCGCAGTTTTTACGTCCCCCCTCTTGCCAGCAAAGGCGCTGGTGACCAAACTCCCACGCAGCGACAACGTGTTCCCACTCGATACGCGATGCGCGCACTTTTTGCTTACGAATTTCATAGCCGCAAGAATCGAGTTCTGGGATCCACTTTTTACCTTTAACTGTGATATCGCAGCCGCAATAGAAGCTGGTCTGAGGTAAGTTGTTAAGGTAAATTTTTCTGGCCAATTTTTTAGCCTGGTTAAAACTTTTTGGGTGAGCGGGTGAAGCCTGAGTCGTTTGAGGTAACAGCCACAGTAGACCGAGCGCTACAGTGAGCACTTTGATAAATGACATCTAAAAATCCCTAAAAAGATCGAAGTGATGAAACGTTTTTTTATTTGGGCGGGATTGTAAGTGAGCCGTTGTTTTGTCGCAATGTAAGATTTGTGGCTAACTAGATCATAAGCTTTTCGTTAGCCAATACTGCGCTGAAAATCTCTTTTACTTAAAGCTATTTCCTTAAGTGTTCACCGACCTTAGTTGAGAGCTGATGTCCACACCTGCGACAGCGGTATTGGGTTTCACCTCTCACTACCTTGTTGTGGCGGCGGATGCTGAGTTTTATCGGCCCACATTGGCAGTGATACTCGAAGGTCTTGCCTTCGACTGCACGGGTATCGAAGCTGTGGGTGGTGCGTGGCACTCGTCCGTACAGAGACTGCATTAACGATTGCCACTCTCGGCCATGGGGCTTTACCCGGCCATAAAGTTGGAAGGCCAGTAGGTGACAGATCTCATGGGGGATCACATCGTCCAAGAAGGCTTGCTGATTATCGTTAAGCAGTTTGGGGTTAAAGCGCAGTTTGTTTAATTGCAGGTGAGCCGTGCCTGCGCTCTTGCCCCTTAGGGTAAAAGCTATCTCTGGCCTCGCAAAGCGTTTGCCGAGTTTCGACTCTGCAACTTGGTAGCAATGTTCCACCTGTTGCGCCATCTGCTGATGTAATGGATCTTGGAAGCTGACAGCGGAATGAGCTTTTAGCATCGATAGGGGTGACTGTGCATTCTGTATGGCTTTGAAAGGATTTAGCGACTTGAACATTGACTCTCACTACTCACTGGTACTGCGGGGCTGAAATAATCGGGCTCAACAGCATTGAGCGCTGCCATTTTAGCCGAGAGTACCGATGCAGGCCAGTGTTGTGCTTGTTTAGTGGCATCTCTGTCAGCGTGATTGACCTATCTTTAGCTTTTTTAGTTAATGCCACTGACTCGCTTAGGTTGCAGAGAACATAGGCGAGTCAGCTTAATCTTGACACGGCTAGAGTACGCCTGCGGCCTTGACCACCATGTCTCGCACTTGAGTGACGATGTCGCTCTCTGTTTTGACATCGTAGGCGGCGATACGCGGAGTGTGGATATGCCCAACGGGTATGCTGCTATTAAACTGCTTTTGCAGCAGGATAGCGCGATAGGAGATCTCGTTCGACAAGTAGCCACCGCCAGAGCCCTCTACCGATGTCGCGCCCTGAAGTTGTGCTAGCGAGCTGGCTTGAAACTCGCCGCGCTCTAGCGTGGAGACCGTGTGGTTATCATTGATCTTCCACGGACCCGTGACCGTTTGCATTGCCGCGATAGGTAGCGAGAACTCAACAAATTCGGGGCCATTTAAACTGCCACCATTGAATTTAGGGGCTATGGGAGCCTGTTTGCTGGCGCCGGTAAGCACGTTAAGGTTATCAGGCGCTGCAGCGCTGCGGTTACGCCCTGGGAAGCGCTCGATGTCAAAATCATCGCGTCCCATACTCACGGTAAAGATCATATCGACGCTATTGTCACGATAGATAGGCGTGAGCAGAGATTCAATCATGCCTTCATCGAAATCGGCAAAGCGTACCGGGATCATCACGGTTTCAATTTGTGCCTGTTTACCATCGACTTTAAAACGGTAACCGTCGAGCGCCAGCGCGGCGAGCCCCGATGGGTTACTCTGATCGATATTGCGATCAAGGAAGAAAGGATCGAAACCCGTGAGTAGAATTTTTATCTGAGCGTCATCTTTAAAGTCAAGATCGCTAAAACCTCGTGATGACTTCTCAACGGCGTTAATCAAGATGTCTCGTTGCCAAGAAGCGATATTGAAGTCTGGTTTCTGGGTTTTGAGTAGCTCACGCATTGCAAGGCGATTCCAATACAGAGAGCGATCATCCAAATGACCCGACTGTACATCTCTCACCGCCTGTTGCCATAATCTGAGTCCTTGATGAGCCACCATCTGGGTGACCTTTAACTCGTCTGAATGCTGGCTGTACTTTTCGCCTAAGTTGTTAACAAAGGCTTGGTAGCGCGAGACCACTTCCGGCATGGCTTGGTTCGCCTTTACTAAGCGAGCTTCCTCTACATCGAGTGCTGCGAAGGCACTTAGGGGCAGAGTGAGCGCAGCGAAGGCGCTAAGAAGTCGTGCTGAGCCGTGTTTATTCATTGCCAGTTCCTTTCTTATTATTGTTACAGCGCAAGCTTGTCCATTTATGGCTTTAATCTTGAGTCACTAGCCTGATAAGGCTGCTATTTTTTCTCAAGATATGCATTCTCCAGTATGCACCACAATAAATCCCATTAAAAGATATCTGATCTGGGCTTTGCGGGTATAAGTTTGCTGGTATAAGAAGGGCGTGTATCCGAACCATAGGGGAGATGTGTCGTCAGAGTCGGCTTGGGTGGCGACTCTGATTGGTATTACATCATCAATGACTGCAAGGATTCTTGGTTGGTGAAACGCTTATGGAAAAAGTCTAAGAAGGCGCTGATGTTAGTGGCGAGCTGACGTCTGCTTGAGTACACGCCGTATACCTTGAAGGCTTCCATCGGCCACTCTTGTAGGATGGGGACCAGTGAACCGCTGGCCAGCTCATTTTTACAGACGGAGTTAGATAACATAGCAATGCCAAAATCATCCATCACCAGCTGCTTAACCATTACCGCGCTATTGACTCGCACCTTACGCTGAAAGTTAACCATGGTCTTTCTGGTGCCTTTACCTAAGGGCCAAATAGGGGCAGAGCGCGAGGTTCCTAACAAGATACCACTGTGATCGGCCAAGTCTTGCGGTGTGGCTGGAGTGCCATGCACTTTTAGGTAACCTGGGCTGGCGACTAGAATAGGTTGGCGCTCAAATAGCAGTCTGGCAACAAGATCCGATGATTGCAGAGGGCCATATTTGATGGCGATATCGTAGCCTTCACCTACAAGCCCTACATCGCTGTCGGTAAATTGTACATCGAGTTCAACATTGGGGTAGAGGCGTAGAAAACCGCTGCATAGGGTCGCGATTAACTCTTGACTAAAAGAGACGGGAATTGCGATACGCAGTAGGCCTGAAACGTCATTGTGGGTATTTTCCACCGTGGCTTTGGCAGCCTCGATTTCATCGCTTATACTGGAGCAGTGCTGAAAAAATAGCGCGCCTACCTGAGTCAGGCTTAGATTACGGGTATCTCGCTGCAATAGTCGCACGCCAAGCTGTTCTTCTAGCTGGGCAACCTTGCGGCTAATGGTTGATTTTGGCATGCCTATTTCACGGGCAGCTTGAGAGAAACCTTTGGCTCTAACTACCGCCGCGAAGAGCATCATACCGTTTAAATCTGGCATGTTATCTCCACTGTCTCAAATATGGAACAAAGCGTCTAGTGCAGTTTAATAGCAATTGACGGGATAACAAAGTTATATTTACGGGCTAAAAATTTCAGAGGCTAAAAGCAGAGGATCTTTCGATGACCAGCAAAAATCAGCCCGCTAACATGACTCAAGTGCAAACTGCCGATCCGCTTTTCCTAAAAGCAGAGCAGTTAGCCAAAGACTTTTCATTGTTTCCTGAGCACAGCAAGCAGACGCTTTCAGAAGAGATTAAAGGTCTTTTAGACGATGATGCGATTCAAGCTAACCTTAAAGACTTGGCGCAGTTAGACGTTGATGGTTATGTCACTAAGGTGATACAACCGACCCAAGATAAAAATCGCCCAGGCGCGAAGCGCATCATTGCCGATCTTAAAGGCAAACTCATTACCGAAACCCATATTGGCCCTTTTTATAGTGCAGAGATCGAACTGAATTTTGGTTCTCGCACTCGCCGTATCGGTTTTGTGGCGCAAGAGCGCACCACCGCAAACGGTGCATGGATGCCAGAGCATCACATCGCTTGCTGTAAAGCGATTCGCCACTTTGCTGAGCTGTCTATGCCGATTGTTTACCTTATTGACACCCCAGGTGCCGATGCGGGTGAAATCGCTAACAGCCAGAACCAAGCACACTCTATTTCAAAAGCGATTGCCGAGAGCGCGAACGTTGACGTACCAACAGTGGGTATCGTTATCGGTGCGGGCTATTCAGGCGGTGCGATTCCACTTGCTGCAGCAAACATCCTGTTGTCGCTACGCGATGGTATTTTTAACACCATTCAGCCACAGGGTTTGCAGAGCATTGCACGTAAGTACAACTTGTCTTGGCAGGAATGTGCTAAATCTGTTGGTGTATCACCAGAAGAGCTTTATACCTCTGGCTGTATCGATGGTATCGTTGACTTCTCTCCATCAGATCGCGATGAGCGTCAGCATAACCTGCGTCGTGCAATCATTAGCAGTATCGAAGCGGTAGAGAAAGCGGCGGTTAACTTTGTTCGTGAGTCAGACGACCTGCGTGAGCATTATGACCGTAGTTTGGCACGTTTCCTGAACCCATCTAAGAATCTTGAAGCATTGGAGCTTAACGCTGAGCTTGCGGTTGCTAATAACCCAACCATGCACTTGAATCTGTTTGGTAGCACTTACCGTTACCTGCGATACCTGACACTACGTAGCCGTATCCATTCTATCTCGCAAGAGCAGTATGGTCGTCTCTCTAAGGTGAGCGTACCAGAAGGTGACTTGCTAGCACGTATTCAGCAAGAGCAAGACCGTGTATTCCAATCTTGGTTATCAAGCCCTGATAAACTGGTTTATGACGAAGAGTTGAACAAGCTTTGGGGTAACTTCATCGCTAAGCGTGATGATGTGTCTACCGAGCGTAACATGCTAACTCGTTTGATTTTGGGTGAACCAAAAGAGAACTACAAGAAGGCCCGTAAGGCGCTGATCTTCAACATTAGCTGGTCGCTATACCATCGCTGGAAAGGCAACGCAGAGAATAACTTCAAAGGCCTTATCCATTACCTTGAGACACTGCCATCAGAAGTGACTCAAGCCGATTGGCCTGAGCTGAACAAGCTAACCGTACTCGATGTGATTGTTCATGACGAGCTTCGTGAAGACTTCATCTGGCAATGTCATAACATCTTGGTATTCAATGCCCTTTACGACAACGTTGTGGGTAACTTAGCCTCTATCGCTAAAGAAGCCATGATGTCGAAGAGCCTGTCACGTAACTCAGTCGATAACTTGCTACATGACTCGATTGACCGTGCGCTGTCGACCCAAGATGTTGCCAACGACAAGAACAAGTTCTACAAGTGGCTTAAGTACTTTATGTCACAGTCAAACCGCGCTGAGCTACTGACTCGTACCGAGCAGTGGAAGAGTGTTGGTTTCCCGCAGTTGAACGACAGTCTATTCGTTATCTTGACCTACTTCTTCGAACGTTTGCTACCTGAGTACTTCGATAGCGAAGAAGAGAGTAGTGATTACACTGGCGCAATTAACCCTGTGCGTATCGGTCGTCGTAAAGACTTCTGGAACCGCTTGACTATGGGTTATCAAGACTTGCTGATCCAGAAAGTGCTTCGTGATGAAAAACGCGCGGGCAAAATGGGTTGGGAAGCGATTATCGCTAAGTTCTTCACCGACTTCGAAGAGATTGATGGTGATAAGATTTCGGCTAACTTGCTGAACTTCCCAGGCTTCCGTCTATCTATCGAAGATGCATTGGACAAGGGTATTCGCCCATGTGGCTTAATCACTGGTCTTGCAGATTTTGAGCAAAACGGCCAGCCGATGCGCGTGGGTGTGGCGGTATCAAATACGGCATTCCAAGCGGGTGCATTCGATATGGCTGCCGCAGAGAAGTTCAGTGCACTATTGATTGAGTGTGCTAAGCGTAAGCTACCGGTTATCTGTTTCATCAGCTCTGGTGGTATGCAGACTAAAGAAGGTGCTGCGGCGCTATTCTCAATGGCTGTGGTGAACGACCGTATTACTCGCTTTATTCGTGACAACGAACTGCCTGTATTGATGTTCGGTTACGGCGACTGTACTGGTGGTGCACAGGCGAGTTTTGTGACTCACCCACTTGTGCAAACTTATTACCTATCGGGTACTAACATGCCGTTTGCGGGTCAAATGGTTGTTCCTGCTTACTTGCCATCGACTTCGACTCTATCTAACTACTTGTCGAAAGTACCGGGTGCGATGAACGCCTTGGTTACTAACCCATTTAGCGAGACGATTGACGATCAGCTACAGAGCATCGATCCATTAATGCCTAAGCCGACAGCTAAGATTGTCGATGTGATTTCGAGCGCAGTATCGACGCTAGTGCCTGAGAGACAGATTGCTGAAGAAGAGATTGTTCAAGACGATCCTCGTCAGCTAATGAAGCCAATTGAGAAAGTATTGGTTCATGCTCGTGGTTGTACTGCGGTTAAGCTTATCCGTAAGGCCCATGACAACAATATCAACGTGGTATTGGTTGCATCAGACCCTGATATGACCTCTGTACCTGCGGATATGCTAAAAGACAACGACAAGCTAGTTTGTATCGGTGGTAACACTTCTGATGAAAGTTACCTAAACGCCTACTCAGTGCTTAAAGTCGCCGAGTATGAAAATGTTGACGCACTGCACCCAGGTATCGGTTTCCTATCGGAAAGCCCACAGTTTGCTGCATTGTGTGTAAACAACGGTGTTAACTTCGTTGGTCCAAGCGTACACAGCATGACGACTATGGGTAACAAGTCGAACGCGATTAAGACGTCACAGTCTCAAAACGTTCCAGTTGTACCTGGTAGCCACGGTATTTTGACCAACGCAGAGCAAGCCGTAAACGTTGCGAGCGAAATCGGTTACCCAGTTCTGCTTAAAGCGGTACAAGGTGGTGGCGGTAAGGGTATTCAAGTTGTTGAACGTCCTGGCGACATGATTGCCTTGTTCCAGAAGACCTCTACCGAAGCGGCAGCAGCATTTGGTAACGGTGACCTATACCTAGAGAAGTATGTGACCTCGCTACGTCATATCGAAGTTCAGTTACTTCGTGACCAGTTTGGTAACACTAAGGTTCTGGGTCTACGTGACTGTTCTGTACAGCGTAACAACCAGAAAGTGGTTGAAGAATCTGGCTCAACTATGTTGCCAGATGAGCTTAAGCAGCGCGTGATGGAATACACCCGTGCACTAGGTGATGCTACTGACTACATGGGCGCAGGTACGGTTGAGTTTATCTATAACTTAGACGCAAACGAAGTCTACTTTATGGAGATGAATACTCGTCTACAGGTAGAGCACCCAGTAACAGAAGCCACATCGGGTATCGATATCGTAAGTGCTGGTTTTGATATCGCAGCGGGTCGCTCGATTGCCGAGCTTGAGCCTCAGGAAATTGGTTACGCGATGGAAGTACGTGTAACGGCTGAGAAAGCAGCGCTTGATAGCCACGGCGTACTGCAGTTGCTACCGCATCCAGGTCTAATCACCGAGTACCAGATGCCTGAGCGTGATGATATCGAGATCATCTCAATCGCGGGCGAAGGTAAAGAGGTTTCTCCTTACTACGATAGCTTGATTGCTCAGATTATCTGTCGTGGCGAGAGCCGTGAAGATGTGATCACTAAGCTTCATGACTACTTGGCTAATCAGGTAGTGATTAAGGGCATCGCGACTAACATTCCATTGTTAACGCGTATCCTTAAAGATGGCACCTTCAACGAAGGCGTATACGACACTAACTATCTACCACGCTTTATGGCTGAGCTAGATGTGCCTGAGCTGATTGCTGAGATGGAAGCTGCGGCTGAAACCGTAGGTGTTGATACTGCATCCCTTCGTGTTGGTGAGAGTAACGAGCTTAAGGTTATGGCACAGGGCGCAGGTATCTTCTATACCTCTCCAGCACCTGGTGAAGCCGACTTCGTTAAGGAAGGCGACATTGTTACTGTAGATCAAACTTTGGCGCTTACAGAAGCGATGAAGATGTTCTCACAGGTGACACTCGCTGGCTTTAACCGTAAGAATGCAGTGCTTTACCCTGAAGATCAGAAGTACCGTATCGAGCGTATTCTTAACGGTAACGGACAGCAGGTCTCTCAAGGTGAGTTACTCTTCGTAGTATCACCAGTTGCCTAATGACTTAGATATGCCGTTATTGGCTTATCTGAAGCGATAACGGCAATTAAAAAATACCCACCTTGTGTGGGTATTTTTTTTGTACATGGAAGTACTTATCCCTGAACGCAGGGATTGCGTAGGAAGGGGGTGCCTGCCATTCACTCTTTATCTACCCCATGAAAGCGAATGAGAAAGGCTAATAGCAGAGGGGTAATGATGCTGGTTGCAATTGCCATGATCACGATGGCTGAAAATAACCCAGAGATGATAGGTGGTGTCGGCTCAGGGTGATTAAACAGTCCTGCTTGCAATGCGACACCCGCCAACACGATTTCCACGGCTCCTCGACCACTCATCGCCACCCCTATCCGCAGGGACTCTGGGGTATCATGCCCGGTCGCCCTGGCACAAAATCCTGCACCGATAAGCTTACTGAGCAGGGCTACACTGATGAGTAGCACTACAAATCCAGGTATAGAGAACAGAGCGGTTAAGTTGAGATGAAAGCCGATGGACACGAAAAAGATCGGCGCGAGAAAGCCGGAGGTGATACCGGAGGTCTGCCTCTCGACTCGGTCATAGATTTTTTGTTCCACCACGGCAGGATGAAAAAACATACCTGCGACGAAGGCACCGATAATGAAATGTAGCCCCAGCAATTCTGCCAGCACCGCGTACGCCAGAGAGGCGATCAACAGCATACTAAAATCGATATCGGGAATATCGATGTACTTAAGGTAGCGGCCGATAAGCGGAAACAGATAGTAACCGACTGGGATAGTAATGGCGAAAAAGAGTAGCACCTTGGCGAGTAAAGGCCCCCATAACTCCAAACTAAAAGAGAGGGTGCCGCCATTAGAGATTGCCGCTAACAAGAGTGAGAGGATAAATAAGCTTAACAGGTCATCCCACAGCGCCGCAGCGACAATGGTCTTACCCTCTTCGGTATCTAAGCGGTTAAACTCCATCAGCATTCGAATGGTCACTGGCACTGCGGTAACTGCGAGGGCTGTGCCTAAGAACCAACTCTGGACAGTCTTAAAGGGGGATTCAGGAAATAGCATTAGCCCTATCACTGTGCCTGCGATAATGGGCACTAACATTCCCCCGACCGCCACTGCGGGGGCAGAGCTTGAGGTCTTCTTAAAATCTAGCGGGCTCATACGCACACCGGCTAATAGCATGAGGAAAAACATGCCCAGATCGGCCAGTGCCTCAAACGCCTCGCCTTGAGTCACCTGCCATAGCAGGGGAAAGGAGTCTTGAAAGCGGTGGAGAAACAGACCCAGTGCGATACCCGATACTAATTCTCCAACGATTGGCGGCAAATTTAGCCGTTTGGCAAGCACCGCAAATATTCGGGTAACTGTTAGTAATACAAGAACTAAATATAGAAAGCGCATCAGTATTTCCAACCCTCTGGTTGACTAATATGAGAATAGTTGTGAGCCTGTATTAAGTCTAATATTTTGAGCTAATTTCGCTCTGCAAGCGGTCACTATTCTCGTGGGTGTTCAGCTATCGAGACTGCCGATTTTGGATGATGTTTAGTGTGCCAATACTTTTTATGTGCTTCGTCTACAAGGAAGAGCACAGAGGCCGTGATCAGTAACACAAGCCACTGATTCAGGCTAATTGGGCTGAGCTGCAGTGCATCGCTTAGCCCTGGTGTATACATGGCACCGATATGGATCCCCTGAGCCACTAAAATGCCAATAAGCAATATTGGGTTGCTAAACAGAGGCGTCCTTAGTAGTGATCTGTGCTCGGAGCGACTATTGAGTGCGTGCACGTTTTCAAATAACACCATCAACATTAATGTTAGATTTCGAGCTTCGACTTCATCCATGCCCATATGGAGTGAACTCGCAAATAGAGTAAATGCCACTAGCCCCATGGTGAGAGCACTGCTGCAGACTCTCTCAAGCATCAACCTGTCGAAAATGGGTTCCTTTGGTGAGCGCGGGGCTTGAGACAGCTCTCTGCCTTCGGCGGGCTCAAAGGCAAGCGCAACATCTTGCACGCCATTGGTGACGATATTGAGCCAGAGGATCTGCAGAGGGAAGAGGGGGATGGGCAGTGCAAACAATACGCTGAGAATAAACAGAAAGATTTCAGCGGCTCCTGTGCTGATAAGCAGGTAGATCACCTTACGGATATTGTTGTAGACGACGCGTCCCTCGATGATCCCCTTTACTATGGAGCTAAACTTATCATCGGTGAGCACTAAGGACGCGCTTTCTCTGGCCACATCGGTCCCCCTAAGGCCCATGGCTATCCCTACATGGGCATGCTTTAATGCCGGAGCGTCATTGACGCCATCTCCGGTCATAGCGACAAATTCCCCCTGCCTGATAAGCGACTCGGTGATCTCCATCTTCTGTTTGGGTTTTACCCTAGCGAACACCCTATGGTTAGCAACGAGTCGATCAAATGCATTGATATCTTGCTGCCTAGCTTGCTCGAGTTCTTGCCCCGTGATTGCGCTATCGGTCTCATCGGCAACTTTGAGTTGTCGCGATAAGGTCAGTGCAGTCGCTGGGTGGTCGCCCGTAATCATAGCTACCTTGATTTTCGCTTGTCTACAGGCCGCAACCGCACTGATAGCATCGGGCCTGAGCGGATCGCTCATGGCGACCAAACCAAGAAAATGTAGATCGCTGAAATGATCATCTAGTGGTGTGCCTTTGCCATGAGCCAAGGCTAGGACGCGATAACCACGCTTAGCCATTGAGTGGGTTTGGCTGAGAATGCCTTGTTGCATCTCTTTATTTAGTGAGCACATGGGGAGGAGTTTCTCTACCGCTCCTTTTACCGAGAGCTCGGGGCCCGCTTCGGTTGCATTGACACTGGCACTAAAACCTTTCTCCGACTCGTAGGGAAAGAGGGTGAGTGGCTTACCCTCTTTATCGGTGAGAGCCTTAAGCTTGTGACCTAGAGCGAGAAATGCCAGATCCACGCCATCGCCATCGGCATGAACCTTATCCCCTTCAAACACCAAGTGCGCCTCATTGGCTAGGATGCCCGCGGTGACTAACTGTTTGAGATCACTTTCATCGTGCAAATTGACAGGACTACCGTGGCCGTGTCGATATACCCTGCCTGTCGGGCTAACCCCTTCACCAGTGACATCATACAGCTGGTCATTTGCCAGCCAGATTTGACCTATGGTCATCTCGTTGACAGTTAAAGTGCCGGTCTTATCGGAGGCGATAAAGGTGCAGGATCCGAGTGCCTCAACGGCAACCAGTTTCCGTACGATTACGTTAGCCTTTGCCATGCGTTTCATACCTATTGCAAGCGCCACGGTAATCGCCGCAGGGAGACCTTCGGGGATGGCCGATACGGCTAATGCGACGCCGAGAAGAAATACCTCGGAGAGGGCGGCACCACGTAGAAGCGTGAGGCCAAATATAAAGGCGATGATGATCAGAATCGCGATTGCGATCCGCAGGGTAAACTGATCGATCCTCTGCATTAATGGCGGTTTGGTATGCTCACCTTGATGCACAAGTTTGGCTATCTGGCCAATTTGAGTCTTGATCCCAGTTGCCATGACCTCACCCTCGGCTCGGCCATGGGTGACTAAGGTACCTGCAAATGCTTGCTGCTTATTACTGACAGAGATAGACTCGCCGGTGAGGGCCGACTCATCGACCTGGAATTGATTGGATTGTTTAAGCCTTATGTCGGCGCCTATGCGATCGCCGCTATTGAGCATGACCCAATCACCGGGAACCAACTCCTCACTGCTTAGTAGTATTGGGTGGCCATCACGCACAACTCGACTCTGCTGCGGCACCATATGAGCCAATGAATCGGCAGCCTGCTGCGCGGAATACTCTTGAATGGTGCCGATGAGAGCGTTGATCAGTAAGACTGCAGAAATAAAGAATGCATTGATAAGTTGTCCCAGCAGCAAGCAGACAATGACGGCCACCAGTAATACATAGATAAATGCGCTACGAAACTGAAGTAGAAATAGCCGTAAAAAGCTATTTCGTCGTGGTTTTGGCAAACAGTTCTTACCATACTGTTGCAACCGTTCCTGTGCTTGAACGGTCGTCAGTCCTTGTGCGGCCATTGGCACATTATCCCTCACTACTCAGATCGGCTTATTCCTTGTTCTATAGTCAATAATTATAGGTAAGGAAAATTAAATCTGGTGATTAATTGACCAGAATCAAGACTTTTAAGTGACTCCCAGAAAGTACAAGGAGGTTACTGCTCCTCAAATGAGATAGGTTGGGCTGCCGAGTTCAAAGATGGCCTACTGTTAGTGATCTTCTGTGCTTCGATATTTAATTAACGCGACAGGGGCGCAGTGTTGATTTGCAGAAGTCATAAGACATAAATGGTGTGAGGCTCCTTTTAGGGAGCCTCTTTAAGGGCTTAGCTGGGGTTATGAGCCTATTTAGTGCGAAATTTAGGGTGCTTTTTCGACTTATATTTTGCAATCACTCTTTGGTACTTTCCTCTGATGCTAGCAACTAATGATGAGTGAACGCTCGATTCAGATATCTGACTAAAGACTTTAAATTTATTTGGAGCATGGCGTCGGCTGATATTGAACTGTGGGTACAAGCTCTGAAGTTGAGCTGCATCTTTGCTTGGTGATAACTCAGGATTGAGCTTATACAATTCTCCTCCTACTGGGCGTGTATGGATCACAGGCGTGGCGTCAATAACTGCGATTTTTTTCAAGCCTTTATTGTCGATGAGGTGAGGCCATAGCGCATCGAGCCCCCAACCTGAAGGGCTTTGGCCAAAGCTCTCTTTTAATTTCAAAAGCGTATTGGCTGAAAAAATAGGTACCATCACCTCTACAAAATTACTGTAGCGCAGAATAGAGTTAGGTTGACGCAGTAAACTCGAGTGGGAGAAGTATGAATCTAATGTGAGTGCTGGTTGCGCCAACTCCAAGTCAAAGCCATCAAAAAGGCTAAACATTTTATTGATAGTATGCGCATCCGCTAAAATGTCGTCATCGGGTAACCAAACCGCTTCATATTGAGCAATTATCGCCCAATTAGCCTCAATCAATTTATGGATCATTGGCCATTTTCCACCTTTCACCTGTTCGTAATAAGTGGCTTCGGCTTGGTAGTGATTAGGTTTATCACCAAAGTAACTTAAAAATAAGTCAAAATTAGGTGTAGCGTTTTCTAACCAGTGTGGATGCAGTGAGTTGTCGCCTACACGGGCAATGATTAAAAATTTTTTCATATCTAATGATTCTTCAAGGCATTCTCAAGCGGTAAATGCTGGCATAGTTTGATGGCTTTCCAGCGACTCTAAAAACAGCTTACTGGCGGTTAGGGCTTCATCGATAGTGACATCCATATCGAGGTAACGATAGGTACCTAATCGACCGACAAAGGTTATATTTTTCTGTTGTTTTGCGAGCGCAATATATTGCTCAAGCAGCGAGTTATCATCGCTAAGTCTTACAGGGTAGTAGGGGAGATCCTCAGGCGATGCTTCACGGCTGTACTCTTTAAAGATCACTGTGTGAGAGTGCGACTCCCATGGAGTAAAGTGCTTATGTTCACTGATGCGAGTATAGGCTTGGCGGTTATCGCAATAGTTAACAACCGCATTTCCTTGATAATCGCCTGTATGAGTTTCTTTATGGAAATCTAAGGTTCTATAGGGCAACCTACCTAGCTGAAAGTCAAAATAGGCATCTAATGGTCCTGAAAAAAACACATGATCATAATCGCACTTCATCGATGCATCGAAGGTCGAGTTTAGTCGTAACCTGATGTTAGGATGAGCGAGTAGCTTCTCAATTAAAGGCGTATAGCCTTCAATTGGCATGCCCTGGAATGGATGATTGAAATAGTTATCATCGTAATTAAATCTGACTGGCAGTCGTTTTAAAATACTGGCTGGCAGAGTGGCGGGTGAGCGCCCCCACTGCTTTATCGTGTAGTCTTTAAAGAACGCCTGATACAGTTGCTTACCAATGAGTTTGTGAGCTTGTTCTTCAAAGTTGCTCGCTTCCTCAATGCTTGAGTCTGCTTGGCTTGCCAGAAACTGCTCAGCCTCCGTTGGTGACATCTGCTTTTTAAAAAACTGATTGATGGTATGTAAGTTAATCGGCAATGAATAGACTTGTCCCTGAGTCATAGCCTTGACTCGATTGGTAAATGGCATGAATTGACTTAGTTGAGTCACGTACTGCCATATATGAGCTTTATCTGTATGGAAAATATGTGGCCCAAAGTGATGCAGCATGATGTTGCTCTCATCATCTCTCGATGAGTAGCAATTACCAGCAATATGCTGACGAGGTTCGTATACAGTGATCTGGTGCCCGGCATTGGCGAGTTCGTTTGCGATAACGGCCCCAGAGAAGCCCGCTCCTGCTATTCCAATCTTAAGTGTCATTTATTCAATATTGCGATCAATTAAAGCGATTACGTATTTTATATTATTCGCTAGCAATACTTGCGCGGAAAATCATCTTGTAGAGTTTTTTTCTCTCTTTGATGACGTTGCTCTGTCTATATGTTACCTATCAGCTATCGTCCTGCTGCTTTATGTTGCAATTTTGTTTGGCGCGGGGGCTAAGTTCTTTACTGAGCTTGATGAAACTTTCGGCTGCTGGGGTTAGCGGCAGGTTTTTACGCCAAATTAACGCCAGATCCCAAGTTAAGTTTGGCGATAATGGTCGATAGACAAGTTTGGATGAATTGATTTTATCGCAAATAGGCTTAGGTAAGATGGCCAGTCCCATCTGTGCCTCTACCATGGCAGCGATAAAGTCCCATTGGCCACTCTGGGCGGCAACATTAAGCTCTATATTGGCCTTGCGGCTTAATCTATGGATAAGCTTGGCTAGGGAGAAATCATCGTTGTAGAGAATAAAGGGGTGGGGCTCAAGGGCGGCCCATGTAATTGCCTCTGCCTTTTCAAGTTCATGGCCATTGGGTATGCATGCCAATAGGGGATAACCCTTAAGGTTGTGGCTATTAAATTCTTGAGAGTGCGTAGTCGGAAGCGCGGTAAAGGTGAGATCTAAGGTGTCATTGAGCAGTGCTTGCTCTGCACCAAAGCCTCCGAGTTCGACGATACTGACCTCTATTTTAGGAAAGCGTTTTCGATATTCACTCAGTAGACCAATAATCATCTCACCCATCATGGGGCAAACGCCTAAACGCAACTGTCCCGTCTGCAATCCATTTAAGCTATTAATATCTTCTTGAAGCCTATGCCATTGCCCTACGATTTGTTGCGCGCTATTGGCGAGCATCCTGCCAGCCTCGGTGGCGATCACTTTCTGGTTATTTCGAATGAGTAATGGCTGCTCTAAATTATCCTCTAAACGCTGGATCATCTTACTCAAGGTGGGTTGAGTAAGGTGTAATTTTTCAGCGGCGCGGGTGTAGTTGCCGACTTCTAATAGGGTGACAAAACAGTGCAGACTTTTAATTTGAACATTCATGCTTAAATGGAATTTATTAGATGGGTATTATTCATTTTACTAATAATAGGATAGGGATTACTTTGACCGCAACCACACTATTTCGCCTATTTTTATAGCAACGACAGGAAAGAAGATGAAGTCATACCAAGGTTTGTTTGCCCAAGCTCTCTATTTAGCCGCTAAACCATTGGATAAAGCCGAAAGGCAGAAGTTAAATGCGGCCTCTAGCCAGCGCCAATGTTCAGCACAGAAAGCGAAGAATAAATCTAGATAAACAGGGTTTACTGCCAGCCAAATAATCCCCCCTGCTGTTGCACCAACTCGCGCTAATGTTCAGCGCGAGTGAGCACGAGCTCAATTAAGCATTCACCTCTCCTAACTCCTCAAACTCCACTTTAATGAAAATAGAGTGCTATTGCTTCTTATTCGCCTGAACTGCGGTCCATTTACTATGAAGTAGGTTTTGTGGATTTATTTTACTCATGTATTCCTAGTCCCAACTATGCGCACCGGAAGAGCAGTTCGCTTCGGTATAAGAGCAAAGGCGACAAATGTGATCTTGTCGCCACAGAATGTATTGTTCTGGATCTTTAATCTAATACCAGAGCTACGCCGAAACCGATAAGGGCAACTCCGCATAGCTGGTTAAGCTTTTTTTGGGACTTCATTAATGCAGTTTGCAGAGGTTTTGAGGTGAACAACAGCGCCACTAAAACAAACCAGAGTAAGTGTAAGAACATGATATAGCCACCATAGAGCAATGCTGAATTATTGGTGCTGCTAGGGCTAATAACTTGGCTAAAAATACTTAAGAAGAACAGCATTGTTTTCGGGTTTAATACATTGCACAGGAAGCCTTCTACTAAGTAGCGAAAAGGATTATCGAATGCAGCAGTTTCACTGAGTAGGTTCAGTGCTACAGGTTTAGTAAGTAAGCCCTTAATTCCTAAGTAGATTAAGTACATTGCCCCCGCATAACGGATGAAGTTGAATAACCACTGGTTATGTGAAACTAAGTAACCGATTCCTAGTAATGAATATCCAATGTGAATACCTATGGCTAGGCTGATCCCAACTGCAGTATAACAACCGGCTTTACGGCTTTTATTAAGACTATTTCTTAGTACCAGAATAAAGTCTGCACCTGGACTGATAACAATTAGCAACCCCAATGCCGCTAGACTAACAATTTCCACAACAACTCCTCAATTAGCTAAGATAAGTGAGCATTGTAGGGAGCTTTTACGCTGGTTATAATCGAAACAACTTCACCGTACATGTGAGCTAATTTCACAGATGAGACATTTGAAAGCATTTTATACTTTTCATGTTGCAGCTTCTTCCAGTAGCTACAGTGATGCGGCAAAGAAACTGCATATTACTCATGGCGCCGTAAGTAAGCAGATAAAGGTATTGGAGACTCACCTTGCGATGCCATTATTTTATAAACAGGGAAGAAATGTCTATCTGACTAAAGAGGGGCAACAGTTGTTGCAGGTTACTCAGCAGACTTTTGATACATTAAGCTCTGGGGTTAAGCGTGTTCAGCAATTAAATCAGCATTACCTTGAGGTGAGTTGTGAACCGACTTTGACGATGCGTTGGTTGATGCCAAGACTGTCAGCTTTCAATGAACAATCTGGCGTTGATGTTCGCCTTTCAACCGCTGGGGGGCCTGTGACACTGGGAACAAGTGGTTTGTCGATGGCGATTCGACGAGATGATTTTATTATCCCAGAAGACTACTTAAAGCTACCATTAGTGGAAGAGTGGGTTGGTCCCGTTATGTCGCCGGAGTATTGGCTGGCGCTTGAAAAAGATCTGTCGAAACTGAAATTGCTTCATAGTCAGACGCGACCTAAAGCGTGGCAAAATTGGCTAAAAACGGTAACGGAGCAATCAGTTGAAATCAATGATGAGCAGACGTTTGCTCATTTTTACTTTTGCTTTCAGGCGGCAGTTGATGGATTAGGTGCTGCGTTAGGTTCTTACCCTTTGGTTGTGGATGACTTAAAAAGGGGAAATCTTGTTGCTCCCTTCGGCTTTGTGCCGTCTGAACACCAATATGTGGCGATTACAGCGCCTTATTCAACTAATGCCGAACTGGCGGCTTTTTCATTATGGTTAACTGAGCAGTTAGCCATTTGCATACCTTCGAAAGTAGAGCTTGGGAAAGCGACGGTCCCCAAGCTAACTGACGCTATAATAACTTAAATATTAGTTTAAGAGTTCATGCTCAGGGGGGAGTTGGCGGCTGATCCATAACACCAGCTTGTGCTTCATGTTGGGGCCATCTTCTTTATCTTTAGGGAGTGCCTGAATAAGGTTATCTTGCACCAGTAATCGGTAGATACATTCGACTTTATCTTTGGGGGAGATCCCCTGGCCAAAATCAGCAAAGCCTCTTTTCTTGGCGTAGCCTACACCAATTTCCATCGCGAGCTTGAGTAGTTGTGCATCGTGCTTACCTGACTTCATAGTGACGCTCTTCTTTCTATTGATGTTGCTCTAACGTTACCTGAAAATTGGACTATAGCAAGTGACATTGCGCCGATAAAAGTAGTTTAATCTATTGAAATCTTGAGTTTGTTATCATTTAGCAAAGATTATTTTGAGCCGTTTCGCTGCCGATATTGTAGCGGTGATACACCATACCAACGTTTAAATGCTCGGGTAAAGTTACTCGGATCTTTAAAGCCTAATCGAAACGAGATCTCTAGCATTGAGAGTTGCGGACATGACAGGTACTTCTGTGCCAAATCTTTTCTGAACAGTTCGACTTGCTCGCTAAAGGATGTGCCTTCCTCCCGCAGCTTACGTTGTAAGTTACGGCTACTCATATGAAATGTTTTGGCGATTGTATCTCGGTCTGGATTACCTAATGTCATAGCAATGGCAATCTCTTCGGAAACTTTCTTGCTAAACGCAGGTTGAGATAAAGTCTGGAAGTAGCTTTGAATTGCTTCATCGTTTTTTAGGGCAAGTTCTTTATTAGCCGATGGGAAAGGCAGCTGTAAATCTTGGTTGGAATAATAGATTTTGTTGCCATTGGCTGCGTAGTTAATTGGACAGTTAAATAGCTGCTCAAAAGGTTTAGGGTTAAAAGGTTGTCGGCGCTCTAGCACTAATCTCGTAGGCTTAATCTGACCATTACTAACCTGTAGTGGCATTAAATAGCTCGTCGCCATAAAGGCATCTATGGCTTCATCTGCATAGTGTTTCCCTGGGAGTTTATTAAAGCATAATGCAGATTCTTGTGGCCCGTGTTCAACATCCATCTCGAGTACGTTACTAATAATGCTGTGATAACGCTTTACCCGACTTCAGGCATCGGCCAAAGATTCGCTGACAAGCAGTGAAAAGCTTAAGGCGTTGAAGCTGGTGGGCTGTACAAAGTTGGCTACTTTTAAGCCGATGGCTTCGTCTGCGGTAATCGTTACCGCACGCCGCCATAGCTGTGTCATTTGCTGTGTGGGTAATCTAGCATTCGGATCCTGCAATATAGATTTGTCTATACCGATCTCATCGAGTATTTTTTGCCTATCGATGCCAGCCGCGTCGATTGTGCGGCATACGGCTAAAGCCCAAGAGGCAATCGTCGTAGGCTCATCGGTTAACTTGTTACTGTCCGTTAAAGTCATAAAGCTGTCTCTCGCCGACCATTAATCCGCCACATCTTGGTTTAGGTTACAAATAACGCCCAATAAGCTCAATCTTTATCCTACATAGAAAATGAGTCTTCGTAATCATGTGAATAGGGTTGAGGATATAAGGCATTTTGTCGGGTATATAAGAAAAGGAATAATAATGAATTATTACTCGTTGACCTCTCGAAGCGATTTAAAAAAATCCCTGCTTACGTTGACATCTTGCTTGTTGATAATAGCTCTTATGGGGTGTAACTCCGATTCAGTGCAAGAGCCTTTGGGTAAGCAAATTGAGCCCAGCGCCTGTTTCTGGGTCGGCCCCTATAACATCGACCATCCTGAACGTAACTTTGCCTACCCCGATACGGGCGCTAATTACTGGCACGCGGGTTATATCCTGCCAGAAGGTGCCAGCTTAACCCTGCATGGCGAATACCCTTATGCGCGCTATATATCACTCAATAGCTACCGAGCAGACACCTCACCAGCAACGGCGATAACTGATAAAGATATTGTTGCAGATGACGGGTCGTTTAATCCCTATATTCAAGGTGCGGAGCGCCAGAAGCTGCTAAGAGAGTTTACTCTTGCAGTTGCTCAAGGGCAGCCAGCAGGCGAACTGCCAAGTAACACCTTGTTTGATTATGCCGAGCAGGGCAATAAGGCAGTACTGATTTATCGAATTTACGTTAACGATGAAGGCCAAGATGAGCAAGGCGGTGTTGAACTGCCAACAGTAGAGCTGACTCTATCATCTGGTGAGCAACTGTATGGCCAGCAAGCTTGTGATGCTCTGCAAGTTGATAGTGATAACCTCGCTATTCCACTCGTCCCCAAAGAAACCTATGGCAAGATCCGTCTAAACCCTGCATTCGACCCAGCTAAAAATCTAGCGGTTTGGCGGGCTGCTTATAATGGCGCATTCGGTATTCAGTGTAACTTCTTAGGTAATTGTGATGGCGAGCCTGAGCGGAAGGTTAATTACTATGCCAATGCCGATAACCAATATGTGAGTACCTTCTTAAACAGTGACTTTGGCGAAGTGGCTGTCACCCGAGGTAAGTTGCCTAAAGTGCCTAAAACACTGGCAGGCGAGGGGGTGTTTGATGAGTCAGAGTCTCAACTGCGCTACTGGTCTATTTGCCAGAATGAGTATTACTCACAACGGGTGACGGCATGTTTATTTGATGAGGAGCTTGTTGTCGATGAGGATGGTTACTACACGGTTGTGACCAGCCCTGATGTAACTAAGCCGAGTAATGCCAATGTCGAGTGTGGCTATAACTACTTACCATGGACCGAGCAGGGAGATGGCTTCGGTCGAGTTGAGGGGGGGGGAGAATAAACTTAATGAAGCATTGCTCATTGTCCGTAATATGCTTCCGAAAGCGGACTTTGCCGAGGCGATTCAAAACACTTCGGTACCTGGAGATGAATATGCCATCATGGGCGAGTATTTGCCCACTACTGAGTATATGAGTCAGGCTGACTTTGAGGCGTTAGGTTGTGAGATTTAATTTAGTCTAATGATTACACTCGTAAAAAAGCCATCGTTTGATGGCTTTTTTGTTATCTATACAGTCTTGATTCGGATCATTAATCCTGTCGGTTTAACTGCACTTAAGGCCAAACTTGTCTAAGCTAGGATTAGGGTATAGTAAGCGGAGAGTGTGATGGACAAAGTATTCATTATTTCCCAGAGAGAAGAGGCCGAGGTCGATGCGATATCGGCGGGAGTGGAGCTTGCCAGAATGTTAGGCAAGCGCGCCGAAGTGTTTGCTTATAGTTTTGAATACTTTGGTAATGCTGAATATTACAATCCCAAGTTTGTTGCTGTTGCGCAAAAACATATTATGCAGCAGCGAATGGCTAAAGTTGAGTTGGAGCTAGAGAGTATCGATGCCGCCGATACGCCAACCCATAGTGTCTGGAGCAAAGATCTTTATGAGCATGCTTGTCATCATTCAGACCGTCATGGCTTCGATCTTATCGTTAAATCGGTGCATCACGCCAACCATTACCTACCTGTTGACTGGAACCTTATCCGTCATACTCGAGTACCATTAATGCTGCTGACCGATCACCCGGTAAAGAAGAATAATACCGTGATGATGTCGCTGGATCTCGACAGTAAAAAAACCTTAAAGCAGCAGCTGAATCAAGCCGTTATTCGTCAAGCGACCCAGTTGGCTGAGGCGACAGGCTGTGAGCTACATCTTGCATTTGTGATTCGATTGCCTCAGGTGATCCATGATATGGAGATAGTCGATACCTACGCCATGGTGAGGGAGGCAAGAGCCAAGCACCAAGCCTTGTTTGATAAGCTCAATATCGCTCCTGAGTGCATTCACATTACGGTGGGTGAGCCCGACTTGTGTATCTATCAGTTAGCCTGTAAGCATAAGGTGCGCTATTTAGTGCTTGGTGCGGTGCAGCGTCAAGGCCTGTACGCCTTTGTGGTCGGTAATATGGCGGAATCGATATTAAGCCGTATCCGCAGTAATGTATTGGTTGTGCCGGCCCGCGAAGGGATGTTAGAGCCCCTAGAGTAAAGCGATTGCTAATAAGAGATGACACATAAAAAACCACCTCAATGGAGGTGGTTTTTTAATGGCTTAAAGCTAGCTAAAGCTTATTGAACAGAGAAGTCGTTTTCGACTAGCTGCTGCTTGTTTTCCGCTTGTGGCGTATGGCACTGAGTACAGTTGTAGTACTCGTTATTTAACTTACCGTCTGCCAACATATGTGAAGGATCAACGGCTGTTGCCTTCATGCGCTTAGCTTTTGCCGGACTGTGACAGCTAATACAGCCATTTTTCTTCAGCGTGATTGGGTAATCCGCTTTATGTGGGATCATCGGTGGCTGATGTACGAAGGTACGCTCGATAGACTTACCGCGCTTTGGATAAAGCGGCGCAGGATCGGCTGCACGAATATCGGTGATCTCAGATTTACCGAGTGAACTGATGTTAACTGGCTCGGCTTGAGTGTTCGCTTGCTGACCTGAGCAAGCACTAAGCGCCATCACTAGCGCAGCTAAGGTGAGTACTTTTTTCATTGGTTGTTCTCCGCCTTTAGGGCAATTCGATTTTGATACTGGAAAACGCGTTGGGCGCAAACGTCGATACAACGGCCGCATTGAGTACAATCACTATCGATTATCATGGGTTGCTTGCCCTTGAGTGCAGGTTTTAATACCTGTCTTTCAGGGCAAACCACAAAACAATCCATACAGTTATCGCAGTCTTTTGCGTTTACGGCTGATACTTTTACTGGACTCACTTTGCCGATAAGGCCAAAGAGTGCTCCCGTTGGGCACAAGTGTCCGCACCATGCTCGCTCACTGATAAATAAGTCCAGTAAGAAGATGGCGGCCAAGATCCATAAACCACTGCCTGCGCCAAACAATACGGCGCGGTACAATACAGGAACAGGGTTAAGCCATTCCCAGACTGTTATGCCAGATAGCACAGGTAGTATGAGCACAAGCGCGAGCAGGTAGTAACGTAAGTTCCTTGGCATCTCGGAGGTGCGAGGCAAGTTCATTTTACGTCGTAACCAGCTAGCTAGATCTGTCACCATATTCACGGGGCAGACCCAACTGCAAAATACTCGGCCACCAAGTACTGCATACAGCAGCACAATAATAATGGCGCCAAGAATTAAGCTTAGCTCGGGCTGATGGCCTGTCATCAACACTTGCAAGGTGGCAAGTGGATCAGATAAAGGCACAACACCGAAGAGTTCGCTGGCTGAGAGGTTGCCTTTAAGCAACCAGAGTCCGAACCAGGGGCCAATGGCAAACAATGCAAAGACACTGACTTGGCTGAGACGACGAAGAAATAGGAATTTGTGGGCGCGCCACCATCCAAGCTCTTTTATTGCCGCTTTAGCAAAGCCATGTGTTGTCGGTTTTTGCTTTAGTGTCTGGCTCATAACTCAAGCCCCTTGTTTAACATCTCAAGCGTGGTTTCTTCGGTGTTGATATAAGTATCGTGTGAAGCCGTTTTACCTAAAGCAATATGAGTAGGTAACACCTTGATCGCAGCTTGCTCAAGCACGCAAGCGTGTTCGCATTTTCCACAGCCGGTACAGCTGTCGCTGTTGACTGTGGGGAGGAACATCGCATGGTGACCACTGCGTTCATTGTGCTGCATCTCTAGTGTGATTGCGTCATCGATTAGCGGGCATACCCGATAACAAACATCACATCTCAACCCTTTAAAGTTAAGGCAGTTTTTCTCATCGATCAGTACAGCAATCCCCATTTTAGACTCTTCAATATCCGTTAAATCATGGTCAAGCGAACCCGATGGGCAGGCTTTTACACAGGGGATATCTTCACACATCTCACAGGGGATTTTGCGTGCGGTAAAGTAGGGCGTGCCTGTCGGAGCACCGTCAAACCAGCGAGCCAGTTTGAGGGTGTCGTATGGGCAGGCTTCTACGCATAAACCGCAGCGTACACAGGCCGAGAGAAAATCTTGTTCACTTAATGCACCTGGCGGTCGAATCGCGAGTGGGTCTAACTGACTAGATTGCTTAGCAACTGCAGTTAACCCTAACCCTAGCAAGCCCATTGCACAGCCCGCTTTAGCCGAAGTGGCTAAAAACTGACGGCGATTAACGCCTTTGACTGTGAACTTACTCTGATTGACCGTACTCATTTGCTTCTCTATTCTCCGTTTTTGCTCAAGCGATTAAAGTTAAGTTTGTTAGTAAAAAGCTTACGCTTTCATCACTTTAACTGGACACTTCTTGAAATCTGTCTCTTTAGACAGAGGATCAGTCGCGTCTAGTATTAACTTGTTGACCAGCTGGCGCGCATCGAAGAATGGCATAAATACCACGCCTCTTGGCGGCTTATTGCGGCCTTTAGTTTCAACACGTGTTTTCACTTCACCGCGAGGTGAGGCTACGATGACTTCATCGCCACGCTTAAGTCCACGGGCTTTAGCATCTTCAGGATGCATAAAGATCTGCGCATCTGGGTAGGCGCGATATAGCTCAGGAACGCGAGCCGTCATCGAACCTGTGTGCCAATGCTCAAGAACACGACCTGTTGACATCCAAAGATCAAACTCTTCGTTTGGCTCTTCAGCTGCAGGCTCAAATGGTAGCGCGAAAATCACCGCCTTCCCGTCTGGCTTACCGTAGAAATCAAACTCTTTATCGCCTTTCACATAAGGGTCACCCTTAGAGAAACGACGTAAGGTTTCTTTACCATCAACCACTGGCCAGCGTAGACCGCGGGTTTCATGGTAAGTATCGAAGTCTGCTAAGTCATGGGCATGGCCGCGACCAAACTGGGCATACTCTTCGAATAGACCTTTTTGCACGTAGTAACCAAATGCATCTGACTCATCGTTGTAATCGCCCTTACACTCAGACGATGGGAACTTGTTGATTACGCCATTGGCAAATAGCACGTCATAAAGTGTCTTATCTGCGTACTCAGGCTTCTTAGCGATAAGCTCTGCAGGCCACACTTCAGACACTTTAAAGCGCTTAGAAAATTCCATTAGCTGCCATAAGTCAGACTTAGCGCCTTCTGGTGCTTTAACTTGCTGGTGCCACATGTGAGTACGACGCTCTGCGTTACCGTAAGCACCTTCTTTCTCAACCCACATAGCGGTTGGAAGGATCAAGTCGGCTGCAGTTGCAGTTACCGTTGGGTATGGGTCTGATACCACGATGAAGTTTTCTGGGTTACGGAAACCAGGGTAGATTTCATCATTGATGTTTGGACCGGCTTGCATGTTATTGGTACACATAGTCCAGTAACAGTTCAGCTTGCCATCTTTTAGCATACGGCTCTGTAATACTGCGTGGTAACCAGGCTTTGGCGGAATAGTGCCTTCTGGTAGTTGCCACAGTTTTTCAGTGATTGCGCGGTGCTTAGGATTCGCAACAACCATGTCGGCAGGTAGACGGTGAGCAAAGGTACCCACTTCACGTGCCGTACCACAAGCCGATGGCTGACCCGTTAATGAGAATGGGCTGTTACCTGGTGTGGCGATCTTACCTGTTAGTAAGTGGATGTTGTAAAGCATGTTGTTGGCCCAAACACCACGAGTGTGCTGGTTGATACCCATGGTCCACAAGCTCATCACTTTGACACTTGGGTCAGCATAAGCCTTAGCCATTAGCTCTAGCTTTTCTGGCTCAACGCCACTCATCTCTGCTGCATACTCTAGTGTGTAAGAGCTAACGAACTTAGCGTACTCGTCGAAGCTAATAGGCGTAGACTTACCGTTACCTGGGTTCTTCGCTTTCTTTTCTAGCGGATGGTCTGGACGCAGACCGTAACCGATATCGGTGGTACCGAGTGCAAACTTAGTGTGCTTGTTGACGAAGTCTTTGTTCACTGCATCGTTTTGGATGATGTAGTTAGCAATGTAGTTCAGAATAACTAGGTCAGACTGAGGGCGGAACACCATCGCGTTATCGGCTAAGTCGAAGCTACGGTTTTCAAAGGTCGACAGCACGTGTACGCGACTGGTTGGGCTGCTTAGGCGGCGATCTGATAGACGAGCCCAAAGGATTGGGTGCATCTCTGCCATGTTAGCACCCCAAAGTACGAACTCATCGGCAGCCTCTAGGTCATCGTAACAACCCATTGGCTCATCGATACCGAAGGTGCGCATAAAGCCACCTACTGCCGATGCCATACAGTGACGTGCGTTAGGGTCGATGTTGTTGGTAAGGAAGCCTGCCTTGTGTAGCTTAGAGGCCGCATAGCCTTCCCATACGGTCCACTGACCTGAACCAAACATACCAACGGCTGTTGGGCCCTTAGTCTTAAGGGTGTCTTTCCACTTATCAGCCATGATATCGAAAGCGCTATCCCAGCTGATTGGGGTGAATTCACCTTCTTTATCATATTGGCCATCTTTCATACGTAGAAGTGGCGTAGTTAGACGATCCTTACCGTACATGATCTTAGAAAGGAAGTAGCCTTTAATACAGTTAAGGCCTTTGTTCACTGGGCTTTCAGGGTCACCTTTAGTGGCCACAACTTTGCCATTATCTGTGCCCACGAGAACGCTACAACCTACGCCACAAAAACGGCAAGGTGCTTTGTCCCACTTGATGTTGTCTTTTTGCTCTGCAGCTTCGACTATCTTAACTGGCAGAGTCGCGCCTACGGCTGTTGCGGCTGCAACGGCGGCGTTGGCTTTTAGAAACTCGCGACGGCTAATGCTCATGGTGTTCCTCACTCTTTTCTTCTACTGGATCGACTTGATGATAAATTAGACTGCTATTTAGTACGCCTTCTAAGGCGTTAATTGCTTCTACGCTATCGAGAATGGCGCCTTGTGTGCCACCTTCAACGGTGACCACAAACTTGCCCTCATCGGTAACGGCATGAATTTCGGTGCCTTCAAGAGCAGATATTCTGCTTTTAATCTCAGTCACTGCGTGCGGTGCCGCGTGCACCACTAGACTGGTAATATGAAACTCTTGGCTCATCTTTATACCTTTATATGATTTTGACGACTCCATCGTTGTCGAGTGACGTCTATGTTATCTAGCAAGGTTAGTATCGAGTCTAGACCTCATAATTATTGTGGGTATACCTCGCAAGGGGTATTGGAGTTTTTTGTAGACCAAGATCAACTTTTTGGTGTTGATCGAGTTCACAAATCTATCAATAAATACTGGTGCGCTGTTTAAAAAATACCCGCTTGGAATGTTAGCTTGCGCTATATTAAAAAGGCAAGATATTCAAAAACTTATTTATTGATAATGATTTTTATTTACAGGTGTCTATAGCGGCGTAAACAGCATGAGAATATATCTGTGGCAAGCTGGGTATGTTGTTTGATTATTGTCTAATAACCGGTTAGTTCCATGTACCCGAGACCCTTGTGACTACCGCTAATCTTGATTGGTCCTTCCCAATAGGCAATGGACAGCGGCATGTTCGAGTCGAGGTTGAGCGCTTGGGTAGTTAATTGGATGTTTTCGGAGGGGATGCTGATTTGCCAACTTATTGGGTAGCGTCCCGATTTTGTCTGCTGCCAAGCCGTTGGGATCATCGAGATCTCTTTACTGGTAATGTTGTGGCCGCGGCCATCGCGATACATGCGCCTGCCGCTGTAGAAATCTTGTTTATCAGCGTTTTTTTGCCTTAGCTGAAACAACATCAGCGCAGACCCGTCATCGAGTCTTAAGGCGAACCAATCCCAACCCTGCTGAGTTTTGGCAAGAAATTGTGAGCTCCACTCTCTATCTAGCCAGCCATCACCGCTGACTTTTACCGTCTTTCCATCTCGCTCGATAGTGCCACTGACCTCGATAAAAGGTTGGCTGTAGTAGTAGCTCGCGACAGTGCCTGCCGCATTTTTCTGGCTATAGCCGTTATCGCCTTGAAGCTGGAAGGGAGCCTGACTATTAAGTTTGAGTTGGTAGCTAAAACTGTCGGTGGTAACCGATAGTGTGGCCGGAAATAGTTGATTATCGTCACTGCGCCACTGCCAGCTATCTTGTTTAATGACTAAGGGGCTTACTTGAGATCCTGCAAGGGCTGGGCTACCTCTAGACCATTTTTCCTTGGCAAGGTGCTGAGTCTTGCTGGTGATTGCGGTATGGGACATATAGAGCTGTTGAGTCTGCCAACTCGATTGGACAGCGTCTTGTTTACTCGCCTCTGCATCAGCGTTGGGAGGGGAGAGAGCAATACGAAACTGGGTCCATTGTAGGCCTAGGTGCTCTCCGGAGGCGGTTTTTAGATTAGCGGTTAGATACCACCACTCTTGTCTGAAATCTTCATGGGCCTGGTGGTCGTCGGGAAAGGAGAATGTTTTTCCCGGAACGACGGGAGCGTAGCCTTGGATGTTGCCATCGAGCAGCTGTCCCATCCCCTGTGGTGTGTCTGCGGTCGGTTTATCGAAAAAGCATCCACAGAGTGAAAGAGTCAAAAACAGGCTCCAAATTAACGGCCTCATAATACCTCCCGCTGTAAGCTGCTAATCAAGGGGCGACGGGTCTGCCACAACAGCGGCAAGATCACCGCGACAGCGCTGACAAGCATCGCGACCATTAGCACTCTGAAATACGCTTGCCAGTCCCAAATCATGGCGATACTCCAGCCAAAAGCCTGTAGGGTGACCTTATTTATCAGTAGGTAACCCAGTAAGGCACCAGTAGGCAGGGCAAGGAGGCAGGTAAAGAGGACAATCAACAGCATCTGCCCCGAAACCAACCAGAGTAGTTGGCCGCGACTCACTCCCAGCGCATAGAGTCTGGCAAGTGGGGCTTGCCTCGCTTGGGTCAGCATCAAGCAGGCGCTAAACAGGCCGATGGCGGCAACCAGTAAAGTTAAGCTATTGAGCACTAAGGTGATAGAAAAGGTGCGTTTGAAGATCTGCATCGCACGCTGCTTGATTTTACTTTGGTTAAACATCTGCGCGGCGGGCAGTGACAGCTGGGTCTGCAGTATCGATTCGAGTTGGCTAATTTCACCAGCGTAATCCGCCGCAATGCTCGTTGGCAGAATCGGTAGCTGTAGCCGTTTCCAGGTCGTTTGACTGACGATGACCTGTCCGTTGGGATTGCCGTAATCATAGAAAATTGCCCCAATAGCCATTGGCGCTAGAGAGACTTTTTCGAACTCGGGGAGACTGATCTTGTCACCCACATTGAGTCGGTGCTTGATCGCCATCGGCTCACTGATCATCAACACCTTGCCCTCGAAGAGATCTTGCCAATGCTTATTAGACTGTACCTTAATCTGATTGCTATTTCGTAAGGAGTGGTCATCTCGGGTCATTAAACTCACTGGCGTTTGCTGGTATTGACTCGTGTGCAGCCACTGACCATAAATAGCACTGACATTGGTTAAGCTTGCCAGCAAGGCTTGAGTCTCGACCATTTTGTCGCTGGGGGGACGGATGTACAGATCGGCATAGAGTCTGTCATCGAGCCACTGCTTTAAGGTGATCTCAAAACTACCGACTAGGGTGTTCATCGAGATGTTGGCAGTCAGAGCCAGTAGCATCGCCATCATGGCTAGGGAGAGCGGAGCGATAAGCTCTTTGCTCTCGGCGACACCATATTGCCATAGGCCTGGCCGAGTGGCTCGCTCAACAAGGGATAAGCCAGTTTGTAACACCAATGGCAACAGTAAAGGAATGGCGATGGTGACCAACCCTAATAAGGCTAGGCTATGTTGATAGTCCTGTGTCAGCGGAAACAAGCCAGCCGCTAAAACGAGTAGTAATAGGGCGACAACAAAGAGTTTTCGTTGTTGTTTTCGACCATGACTCTGCTGCTCGAAGCGACTCGCACTGCGCGCTAAAGGTTGTTTAGCCAAATGATTAAATAGCGGATAACAGGCGAGTAGTGCCGCCAAGAAGGTGAGGCCGATAGCCTGATAGAGCCAGCTCCACTGCCAAACACCCGGCATCAGTCTCGCGCCGTAGAGCTGCTCAAGGGTGAGTGCAATCATAGGTTGTAACCAATGGCTGAGCTGCAGGCCAAGAATAAAGCCAACTAATGAGCCGATAAGCACTAATATGAGTAGCTCAAACAGTAGGGCGAGTAGTAAGGCTCGTTGAGGTACGCCCTGCTGTTGCAGCTGCACCAATAGTTTTTGGCGCTTGAGCAGACTGTAGCGCACGCCGTTATAGGCGATAAATAGCCCAACGACAAATGCCAGTAGGCTCATTGCGCTTAGATTTAGGTGAAAGCTGCGAGTGAGGCTCGTCAGGCCTTCGCCATCATCTTGTGGCGTAAGGTTAAAATACAGACTGCCTTGACCGTTAAAGGCCTGATTGATCGCTTTAGTGAGTGACTGGGCTTGACCAAATAATGCGATATAGCTGAGTTCGCCCCTGCGATTTAACAGCCGTTGTCCCAGTGAAATATCCATTAAGATGGCACTGCCGAGTCCAAGGCTATCGTCTAGGCTAATAACCTTTAGTTGAGCGCCGTTAAGCGTCATACTGCCTTGAGGAGCGACTTGCGCACTAAAGCTTTCACTCATCAATATGTAGGGAGCTCCCGAGAGTAACTTACCGAGGGGGAGGTTGGCCGACAGTAGCGAAAGCTGATTTTGTTCTGGCGCGTCTTCTGTTTGGCTTTTCGTTTGACCTTGGGTTTCTCGCTGGCTCTGTATCGACAGCGCCGCCACCAGATCGCTTGCTTGAATATCCCAGCGTTGCCCCGTTTCATCGGTGACGGTGCCGCTTAGTACCGCTAAGGCCCGATCGACTCCAGCTTGCCTAAGTGCAAAATAAACCGCCTCATCGACTGACTTCTTACCGCTTATCGGCGTGAGTAGCAGTTGCGCTCTTTGGCTCAGTAGCTCGGTTGCCTCGGAGTAACTGCGTACCGCATTTTCATTGGTGGCTCTGACGCCGATTAATAGGGTGACTGCGAGTATGATCCCGACTAGAATCGCGCCGGCCTGCAGAGGTGATTTTAAATAGTGGCGTGTAAATACGCTCAGGCTTAAGCGCATCGTAAGCCACAGCTCCTGCCCGGCGAGGCTACTCATAGAGCTTACCATTCTCAAGGTGCCAACGTCTGGCCATAAAAGCTGCGCAGTCGCTGCTGTGAGTGACCATTAGAATGGCGGTGTTAGACTCTTTAGCGAGCAGGCTAAGCAGGCTCATCACCTGTTGACCCGCTTTTTCGTCTAAGTTGCCTGTAGGTTCATCGGCCAATAATAGCCTTGGTCTATGGGCAAGGGCGCGGGCGATAGCAACGCGCTGCTGCTGACCGCCAGAGAGGGTTTCGACACTTCTATTTTTAACTTCGCTCAGACCGAGTTGCTCTACCAAATAGTCACACCAAGGGCTCCATTTTTGTTGGTTTAAGCTAAGAGAGAAGGCGATATTGTCTTTTACATTGAGAGGGGTTAATAGATTAAATTGCTGGAAAACCATGCCTAGATGCTGGCGCCTGAACTGGCTCCATTGCTTATCTTGCCAGCTTGCGGTGTCATTAGAGTTAATGAACAACTGGCCCTGTTTGATAAACTCGAAGCCGCCAATGACATTAAGTAGGGTGCTTTTACCACTGCCGCTAGGGCCGGTTAATGCAACTGTGTCGGCGGTATCTAGGCTAAGGCTAATATCATCTAAAACCTGATGGAATTTGTCTCCATCGTTAAATCCTTTTGAGACGCACCTCAGCCCGACAATCTCAGTCCCCATTACAACTCCTGTCGCAGTACTTTGACTTCTAATTCAAATATTAATCTAGCATGCTTTACTGATGTTGTAGTTCATTTAATAAACGCTATTTATATTGAATGACGTTGTTTAAGGTGATTTAATGAACATGTTATTTCAAGCTCATCAAATAGTTAACACCATTAAAAGTAAATGGAGCTCTTTTAAAGGTGTTAAATCACAGTTTACCGTCTTTAATTGGTAAAGCCTGTGATAGGCATTTTTCATGTTCGAGAATAAAGGCCGCTGCTTGCTGTAGCACTATTAAACCAAAGCATTTCAACCAAAGCCCTGTGGATTATGGATATGAGCAGACTTCGTACCTTTCGTAGCCGAATTTTGTCGCAAATGGCCCTGCCTCTGATTGCAATTATGGCAGTCGTTTTCGGTGTGAATGCATGGATTAATTACCAAGATGAAGAGCAGGATATCTATCAGCACCTCAGTCAAAAAGCCGAGAGTGCAGCGCTACGCCTGCAGTATTTTCTCATCACTGCCGAAACCGACACTCGCTCTTTTTCCGAATTCCTAACAGAGATGGGGAGTCGTGAAGAGCTCGCCGATGAAGCCATGCTTCAACAACTGCTAAGCCACCGCCTTGAGCGCTATAGTGACTTTTACGGCAGTGCCATCGCGTTTCAAAAAGGTTTTATCGAGGGGCGCGAGCTATATGCCCCCTATGCATATAGAGAGCAAACCGAGATTAGTCTGATGGATATCGGCGTCGATGGTTACGATTACACCAACGGTGAGTGGGATTGGTGGAGCAAGGCTATCGATAATCCTGACGGGTATTGGTCTCCCGTCTATTTTGATGAGGGAGCTGGTAACGCTTTAATGGTGAGTTTCTCTCAGCCATTTGGTGGCAAGCGACCTTTTTCCGGAGTGGTTACCGTGGATCTGGCGCTTAATTCCATTCCACAGATGGTGGGTGTATCGACTAAGCAGATAGTGGTGTTTGATGATAAGGGGCAGCTTATCTATCATCCTAATAACCGTTTACTCCTTGAGAGAGGAACCGATAAATGGTTGTCTAAGTCCGATGAAAATCAAAAGTTTATCGACTTGATTAACCGTGGTGAACTCGGTTATTCCTATATTGAAGATAGCGTGGGTGACAAATTCCTCGCCAGTGTCGGCGTGGTTCCTGCCCTTAATTGGCGGGTGGCGGTCATGACTTCTCAGCACCAGTTGTATGGCGAGCTGCTCAGTGACTTTTTCTCTTTAAGCCTTAACCTTTTTTTACTTTCTATCCTTCTTTTACTGACAGGTTATGTCACCTCTAGGCGTTTGACTCGGCCCATTGAGGAGTTGGAGGCCGGTATTGTAGCCTTTGGCGCAGGAGAAACTAAACGAGTTAAAAAGCCCCGTGGTGCGGCGAGTGAAATCGTTACTCTAACCGATAAGTTTAACGACATGGCCGAGGTGTTGGAGGAGCGAGAAGAGGCGCTGTTAGATTCACGAGGTAATCGCTTCGCTAAGTTGATCGATGGCATGAGTGATAAGTCTTTCTATTGCTCAATTGAACCTAGTGGTCAGATAGCTCAAGTGAGCGAAGGCGTTGAAAAAGTGCTGGGTGTGTCACCAGAACTGTTAAAGCGCAAGTACCAGAGGATGTTTTCAGACAATCCCATCAACGAGCTAAATTGGCAGTATATGGACCAGGCTTTACTTGGGGAGAATGTGCCGCCGCATCAGATAGAGATGATAGATGCCTTCGGTAAGTTGAGACGCTTAGATCTGTTTATGCAGCCTCTACTGTCTGACAACAAAGAACTGCTCTCCATTGAGATGTTATTTAATGATGTGACCGAGCAGTTTTCTGCCGTCGCTTGGTCAAATGCGGTGCTCGAGTCTGCGCCAGAGGCGATGTTGATCGTTGAAGAGTCGGGACAACTGGTATTTACCAATAGCCGTTGTCAGCAGTTGTTTGGGTACAGTGAGCAACAGATGTTGGCAATGTCTGTCGATGAGTTAGTCCCAGATGCGGTGAGAGGAGGGCATGCAAAGCAGCGGGCGCAGTTTATGGCTGAGGGGCGTGATCGCAAGATGGGGGCGGGTAGATCGTTACATGCCCGTAGGAGTGATGGCACCGAGTTTCCGGTTGAGGTGAGCTTGGGCTTGCTACCCATTGCCGATGATGGCAAGCGTCAGGTGGCCGCTACTGTTAGAGATATGACTGTTGAGCTTGAGATCGCTCAGCGGATCAAAGATAGCGAGAGTCGCTTTCGAGGCTTAGTCACTAATATCCCTGGTGCCGTCTACCGCACCCAGGTCGGTGAGACTTGGGTGATGGAGTATATCAGCGATAACATTAGCGAGATCACCGGATTTCCCGCATCGGACTTTATTGAAAATGCTAGCCGAAGTTTTGCGAGTTTGATTATCGAGCAAGATCTGCAGGACACAACCCGAGCCATCGAAGAGGCACTGCTAGAGCAAAAAAGTTTCGAAGTTCAATACCGAATCAAACACAGAGATGGCAGCATCCATTGGGTTCATGAAAAAGGCAAGGCGAGTTACAACGATGATGGGCTCGCGCTTTGGTTCGATGGTAGCATTCACGACATCACTAATAGTAAGTTAGCCCAAGAGGAAATAGCTCAGTCTCAACGGCAGTTGGAGACGATTACCGAATCGATTCCAAGCACGGTTTATCAGTTGCATTGGTGCCGTAACGGTGAGCGCAAGTTTACTTTCCTTTCCAGTGCCTGTATCACCACTTTAGGTTTTCACCGTGATGAAGTTTTAAATAACTTTGAGCGAGTGGCCGAGTGTATTATCAAAGATGATCGCTCGCATATTATTGAGGCGCTCTCGGGCAAGAGTAGTAAAGGGCTACAGTGGACCGAAGAGTTTAGGTACCGCCACCCTATCGGTGACATCCGTTGGCTTCAGGCAGGGGCTCATGGGGATCTGCAAGCCGATGGCTGTATTAGCTGGAACGGTTACTTGATGGATATTACCGACCGTAAACAGATAGATAAGGAGTTAGAAGATCGTGAGGCTCACTTTAGAGCGCTGTTTGATAATGCAGGTATTGGCATAGTCAATGTCGATGAACGCGGCAATATTCTCGACTGTAATGAGCAGTTTAGTCTGTATATGCAGATAGATGTCGCCGATTTGAAGAGTTGTTCTTTCTTTGATTTTCAACATTTAGACGATCGAGAAAAGGCCAGAGAAGTGTTTGCCGGGCTAACCGAGGGTGGCAGCGACAATATGTTCACCGAGCTAAGGTTGCTTAATCAATCTGGCGAGTGTATCTGGATGGATATCACCCTGACGAAGCTGCAAGATCCCGATGGCCAATTAACCTCTGTTGTGTTGTCTATGGCCAATATCACCTCACTGAAGCAGCTTTCTGAAGAGCTTAAGTTGGCTAAAGACAGTGCCGATGCGGCCAATCAGGCTAAGAGTGACTTCTTAGCCAATATGTCACACGAAATTCGCACTCCGATGAATGCCATTATCGGCATGTCACAGCTCTGCTTGCAGACAGAGCTCGATAGTAAGCAGCAAAATTATGTACAGAAAATCGATAGAGCCTCTAAGTCTTTGCTGGGGATCATTAACGATATTCTCGACTTTTCTAAGATAGAGGCTGGCAAGCTTGATATTGAGTCAGTCCCCTTTCAGCTCGATATCCTGCTCGAGGACTTGAGTGATATGTTCTCAGTCAAGGCCACCGATAAGCGGCTTGAGTTGCTGTTTGCCGTTGCGCCGAACATTCCAAGACTCCTGCAGGGGGATCCACTGCGCCTAAGTCAGATACTGATTAACCTGATGAGTAATGCGATTAAATTTACCGAACAGGGGGAGGTGCTGCTTTCCATTAGCCTGCTAGAGCGTATCGAAGATGACATTGTGCTTAGGTTTAGTGTCCGTGATAACGGTATTGGTCTTACGGAAGAGCAGCGTGATCGACTGTTTAAGTCCTTTAGTCAGGCAGACACCTCAACCACTAGAAAGTATGGCGGCACAGGCTTAGGTCTGGCAATCAGTAAGCAGCTGGTGGAGCTGATGGGGGGCGAAATCGGTGTTGAAAGCCAATTTGGCAACGGTAGTACCTTCTACTTTAGCGTGAGACTGACGGTTGCCGATAACCGGTTGTTAAAAGTGAAACGTGAGATTGAAGGGATGCGGATCTTGGTGGCGGATGATAACGCGACCGCTCGAGACATCATGCGTACCACCCTTGAGAGCATGGGATTCGAGGTTGATGCCGTTAAGAGTGGCGCCGAGGCGATTGAGCGTTGCCAACATACGGACTATCCGGTGGCGCTGATCGATTGGTTAATGCCGGAAATGAATGGAATCGAAGCCGCCCAAAAAATTCTCGCTGAGCAAGATAATCCACCGAAAATATTGATCGTCTCGGCTCATGCCAATGCCGAGTTTATCGAGCAGATAGAACACAGTGAGATAGCCAGTTACATCACCAAACCCATCAGTGCTTCACGGCTTCTTGATGGCATCATGTCTTCGCTTGGTCAAAATGGCGCGATGGCGGTTCGTCGTAAAGGGAGTGACATCAGCCAAGAGTTGCTAGGACAGTTGCAGGGCAAGCGAATATTGTTGGTTGAAGATAATGATATGAATCAAGAGGTCGCCACCGAATTTCTTGAGCAAGTTGGGGTGGTGCTATCCATTGCCGAGAATGGTCAGGTGGCACTGGAGAAGCTGGCGATGCAAAGCGTCGATCTGGTGCTGATGGATTGTCAGATGCCAATTATGGATGGCTATCAAGCCACGCGGGAACTGAGGAAAATGCCAGGGTTAGAAAAGCTGCCCGTAATCGCTATGACAGCTAATGCCATGGCGGGAGATAGAGAGATGTGTTTGCGAGCTGGTATGAATGATCATATTGCTAAACCTATCGAGGTGGCGAGACTCTATAGTACCTTGCTGCAATATTTAGGTGACAGTCAGCTGGAAATCTCGGCAACAGATTTTGATATTAAGGACAGCGAAGAGGTGCTGTTTTGGCCGCAGCATGAGGCGATAGATATTGATAAGGGGTTGCAGCTGGTACAGAACTCTGTACGGCTATATCGAAGGATTTTCGAACGATTCTATAGCGGTAAAATCCATATTGCCCAAGAGATAGCGTCAGCACTTAGCCAAGGTAAAACCGATGAAGCGATCCGCTATGCTCATACCCTTAAAGGGGTCTCTGGTAACTTGTGCTCGACGGCATTGGTGAAGCTCGCAAGTCAACTAGAGACTAAGCTGCTAGATTCACCAACGGCGGATGTAACAGCTGAACTGAGTCAGATTGCCGAGTTAACGGCATCGATATGCGCGGCCATAGCGAGCTGGAAGGCGGATCTGGATGGCGAAGATGAACTTGAGGCGAGTGCTACGTCAGAGTCTTCGTTGTCGGATAAGGAACTAACTGAAGAAGTGACACAGCTACTGCAGATGTTAGATGAGGCCGATTCTGATGCGGTTGAGAAAATAAATGAGATCAAAGCTCGAGTCTCGCCATCGCTATCGCAGAAGATGACTCCGGCGGTGACCATGGTCAACGGCTACCAGTTTGATGAGGCGGCGGAGCTGATCCAAGCCTTGTTTAGTGATAACAACAAGCCAAGTTAGCCGAATAAGAGCCTATTAATAAAATGATTAGCGAGTGGGGATCGGAGCGTTAAACAGGGGCTCTTAGTGAGGAGCGTTTGTACTGGATAGTGCTTAGCAAACGAGCAGGAATGCTTGGCTATACTTGAGAGAGTTTTAGTTCTAAAAGGAGAGAGGGTTAAATGGACAAGGCCACCATTTTAGTTGTGGATGATACCCCTGAGAATATTGATATTTTGGTTGGGATCTTAGGGAGGGACTATCGAGTCAAGGTGGCGATCGATGGCCCTAAAGCCCTTGCACTGGCGAGTAAAACCACTCCGGATCTTATTCTTTTGGATGTGATGATGCCGGGTATGAATGGTTATGAGGTGTGTAAGCGACTCAAACAAGAGCCATTAACTAGCCACATCCCAGTTATTTTTGTGACCGCGCTTACAGAGGTCGCCGACGAGACTCAAGGGTTTGAGCTTGGCGCCGTCGATTACATTACTAAGCCTGTTAGTGCGCCAGTAGTGAAGGCGAGGGTGAAAACCCACTTAGCCCTGTATGATCAGAAGCGTTTACTGGAGCAGGAAGTCAAGGCGCGTACTAAAGAGCTTGAAGAGACGCGCTTTGAGATCATCCGCCGTCTTGGCCGCGCCGCAGAATATAAAGATAATGAGACCGGCCTACATGTGGTCAGGATGAGTCACTATGCACGTTTATTGGCGGTGCAGTCTGGTCTGCCAGAACGTTATTGCGAGCTTATTTATAACGCGGCGCCTATGCATGATATTGGCAAAATTGGTACGCCAGACTCTATTTTAAAAAAGCCAACTAAGCTTGATGACATTGAGTGGCAGGAGATGCAGCGTCATGCGGAAATCGGCGCCGAGATCATCGGTGAACATAAAGATCCGCTACTGGAGATGGCGCGGAGGATCGCCTTGAGCCATCACGAGAAGTGGGATGGCAGCGGTTACCCCTATGGCTTATCCGGTGAGGATATTCCTATCGAAGGGCGGATAGTGGCAATCGCCGATGTGTTTGATGCCTTAACCTCGATTCGCCCTTATAAGAAGGCGTGGACGGTAGAGGCGACGATGGCGTTAATAGAGGATGAGGCGGGAAAGCACTTCGATCCTGAACTGGTGAGGCACTTTAAACAGATAGTTGCTGAGCTGACTAAAATCCGCGATGCCCATAATGAGTCTGAATAGTTTGAATCGATTCTGTGTTGATTCGTTGGGGTAAATAAAAAGGCGCATTAAGCGCCTTTTTGTTTTTCTGCTAAATCCACAAATTACTCTTGCTCTTCGAGGGAGTAAGGTAGAGCAATCAGGGTGAGTTCAGACTGGTCATCATCGGCAACTCTAAGCTTGGCATCGAGTTGAGTATCGTTAGCCAGTACGGCAGTTAATAACACTTGGCCATCACGTTGAACCGCCTCGATAATCGTTCCCGCACGGCGGTATCCTTCACCATCTTCCAGCGCTATCTCAAGTTGGCTGTCGTTCGTTAATGGTGCCGATACGCTGCCGCTAACGATGTAAAGTGCGCGCTTGTTACCACCGCGGTACTTCATTCTGGCAATCGTCTCTTGGCCCATATAGCAGCCCTTGTTGAAGCTAATGCCGTTGATCGCTTGCACGTTACACATCTGCGGTACGAATTGCCCTTGATGGCTAGCACCTAAGTTTGGGTAACCAGCTGCGATTTCCAGTGCCTGCCATGCAGTGGCATCGAAAATAGGCTGCTCGATAGCGCCGATGATGGAATCGGCTTGGCTTTGCTCAACCACAAGAATATAGCGGCCCGCATCGTGGATGATCATACCGCCATCGATTAATGTTAGCTCATGGTTTAGCTCGCCATATTGCGCGGTTAACCATGCCTTGGCTTGCTCACCTGCCACACCGAGTAATAGGTAGCTATCACTAACATCTGTCAGTTCAGCCTTGCTAAAGACGGCGTACTTTTGCAGTTGAGGCAGATCCAGCGCCAAAGTCTCTCTTGGCATCATTAAGAATAGGCAGTCATCTTTAGCGAAAGTTCTAAAGCTAGCTAGCATTTTCCCCTTAGGGTCACAATGGGCGCCCCAGCGCCATTGGTCTTGCTCGAGTGAGCTGATATCGGTCGTCACTTGGCCGTGTATAAAGCTGCGACCCTGTTCTCCGGTGACCGAGATTAAACCTAAGTGCGTTAATTCTGAGAAAAGCAGTTCAGGCTGTTGTCCATTAAGAGGCCAAGTTGGCTGAGAAGTTGACAGGGTCATATGAAGATCCAAGAGTTAAACCAAAGAGATAATGATTGTACCGCTAAATTTGTACTGCGCAAGCGCAGTCGTTCAAACATTTTGTGCTTACGCAGATAAAAATAAAAGCCGCATAACCTCAGTTATACGGCTTTTATTTATGGCCGACTATACCGGCTTTATGTCACTAAGATATCAGTGCAGCAGGCGAGTTCTAATCGTGCCTTCAATCGCTTGCAGTTCCACTAATGCATCTTCTGCCTGATCAGAGTCGACTTCCATTACCACGTAACCGATCTCAGAGGTTGTCTGTAGATACTGAGCGGCGATGTTGATGCCTTTCTCTGCAAACGCCGAGTTAATCTGGATAAGAATGCCAGGGCGGTTATGGTGAATATGCAGTAGACGAGAAGTACCAGAATGCTGCGCTAGTGAAACCTCAGGGAAGTTTACCGCAGTCATGGTCGAGCCATTGTCTGAGTATTTAGCCAGCTTACCAGCAACTTCGACACCGATATTTTCCTGTGCCTCAGCCGTGCTGCCGCCAACGTGAGGAGTTAGCAACACATTGTCTAGGCCGCGTAGTGGGCTCAGAAATTCGTCATCATTAGACTTAGGCTCAACCGGGAATACATCAATTGCCGCGCCCGCTAGATGTTCCTCTTTTAATGAAGCCGCTAAGGCATCGATATCGACCACAGTGCCACGTGAGGCATTGATTAAAATGCTGCCCTTACGCATGCAGGCTAGCTCTTCATGGCTTATCATCTCTTTAGTCTGTGGCGTCTCAGGAACATGCAAACTGACAACATCGGCAAGGGATAATACCTGCTGCAGAGAATGCACCTGCTGGGCGTTACCCAGTGGTAGCTTGTCTTCGATATCGAAGAAGATCACTCGCATGCCTAAGGTCTCTGCAAGAATACCTAGCTGAGTGCCTATGTGGCCGTAGCCGATGACTCCTAAGGTCTTACCGCGGGCCTCATAACTGCCAGAAGCGCTCTTTAGCCAGCCACCGCGATGAGCTAGCGCGTTACGCTGCGGAATACCGCGCAGTAACATGATGATTTCGCCAAGCACTAATTCTGCCACACTGCGGGTGTTAGAGAATGGTGCATTAAATACTGGGATCCCCAGTTTTTCTGCTGCCGATAAGTTAACTTGGTTGGTGCCAATACAGAAACAACCAATACCAACGAGTTTTTCTGCTTGGGATAATACTTCTTCAGTCAATTGGGTACGGGAGCGAATACCAATGAAATGGGCATCTTTAACCGCTGCGTGCAGCTCATCTTCGGCTAGCGATGCTTTGTGGTATTCAATGTTGCTATAACCCGCACGTTCAAATACATCTACCGCAGATTGGTGGACGCCTTCCAACAGCAGGATCTTAATTTTATCCTTGTCCAGCGAATGTTTCGCCATGATTTTTGTACCCTTCTATTTATTTGTATTATGTATACTTAATGCCACCGCAAAGACGACTAAACTCTACGTTGTAGGTGTGGTTTGGGTATAGACTGTCAATGTACTAAGGACTGTAAAGCCTTCACAACCGAAATTTACTTCGAAAGCGTAACAGAGGTAACAAAGTAGCACTTTTCTTTGTTGCTGTGGAGGGCTAGATGGCTAAAGTGTTTATTCTTAATTTAGAACAATATGGTATATAAGGAAGATATTTTGAATAAAAGCGCTGCGTGGCTAGTGATATTCTTTGCCGTATTGATCTGGTCTGGGATAAATCCAAAGGATCAATTCACTTGGTTTTTAGAGGTGGCACCGGCCTTAATTGCATTGCCAATTTTGATCTATACCCGTAAAAGCTTTGCCTTAACCAGTTTGGCCTACGGCTTGATCTTAATTCACTGCATTATCTTGATGATAGGCGGGCATTACACCTATGCCGAAGTGCCGCTGTTCGATTGGATTCGCGACTGGACGGGTGGGGAACGTAATAACTACGACAAGGTCGGGCATTTTGCCCAAGGCTTTATTCCGACCATTCTGGCTCGAGAGGTGTTTACCCGCTTGAGTGTGGTTAAAGTTGGTGCCTGGTGTAATTTTTTAGCTGTCTGTTTTTCTTTGGCATTTTCAGCTTTTTACGAGCTTATTGAGTGGTGGGTAGCCGAGTTGACAGGAGAAGATGCCGAGGCATTTTTAGGTACTCAAGGCTACGTGTGGGATACACAGTCTGATATGGCGATGGCATTAATCGGTGGCATATCAGCAATCGTACTCCTCAGTCGTTTGCATGATAAGGCGTTGAGCACAAAGCTTAGGTTAGAGAAATTATGATAGGCTGAATGAATTCTAAGGAATTTAGAAAGGCAAGATTTTATCTTCTTGCCTTCAGCGGGTCACATGATGTGCCTCGTAGGGATGAATAAAAATAATGCCGCAGTAAAAGTGCTATTTAAGGTTGCAGGCTCTCATGTTATCTCAGATTCGATTCTGACTTAACATCGGAGTTTGTTCTATTTAGCGGACAGGCAAAACTTTTCAGGGAGAAAAGTGATGAGTAAAATTGATGAGGTTGTCTTTCTTCATCAGGTGGCATCTCCTTGCCACTTAGCAATTCTAGCGGAGTCAATAGGACTTAAAACACGCGTCCTATCCAGTGTCGAACAGTTAGAAGCTAATGCTAACGTGAATAGCTTTTATCTGTTATCACAACAGGGAGCCGCACTCGATGCTAATGGTATCCCGCTTATTGCCTGTCAATTGGTTAAGCATGTCCCTGTCGCCCTATATCAAGTTGAGCGAGAACAGCTGACCGCCGATGCCGCTTTGTTAATGGGACTCCGTGGTTTGTTATTTAGCGAAGAGCGGATAGATCTCCTTTTGACGGGGTTGCGTAAGATGTTGGCCGATGAGCTGTGGTTCGACCGCCCCCTTATGAGTCAGATGTTACGCCAATTGATCCGCCGAGTCGAAGCACCGGATGAGTTATCGGAGCAAAGCTCGGAAATGCTGCAGCTGCTAACCAAACGAGAGAAAACCATTATCCAGCTGGTATCAAGTGGTGCGCGTAATAAAGAGATCGCCAACACGCTGAACATCAGTGAGCACACAGTTAAAGCACACATCTCCTCTATTTTCAGGAAGACCCAAGCGAGAAATCGAGTCGAGCTATTACGTTGGGCGCAATCTTTTCAGAGTCAGTTTATAGTCTCAGGGTAAAGGCAAAGACGGTAAAAGCTGGGTAAAGAAGAGAAGAGCTAAGATGGGGAAAGCCGGTTAGAGCCGATAAAAGCTAAGACGGGGAAAGCTGAGAAAGGCCGGAAAGGCTGTGACGGTATGAGCAGAGACGGATAAAGCCGGTAAAGATAAAGCGGAAAATCAAAAGATCACAACTTGACGCTGTTGGCTTTTGCTTTTCCTCGCAGGGCTTCAGCCCGTCCTCGAAGCGAAGCGTCCTAGGCCCTTTTATTAATGTAGGTCGGCATTTATGCTGTTAATTTAGGTGTGTTTAGCGACAAGGCTGATGGGCTATAGCCCAACCCACATTAGCAACAGCATACACAGCTTTGGATTGTATAGCAGGACATAGTCCGCTCTAGTAGCGAAGCGTTCTAGAATCTAGGTTATTAGAAATAAAAGGTCCTAGGTGCTAGGAAAAGCAGGTTCTAGGAAAAGATAAAGCGGTAAGCAAAAGATCACAGCGTTGTACTTTTGGCTTTTGCCTTTCCTAGCAGGGCTTTAGCCCGTCCTCGCAGTGGAGCGTTCTAGGACCTTCTTTTTAAGTATGCCTTAATCTCGGTTTAAGTTCTGTTAGCTAATAATGGCGCAAAGAATTGAGTTAAGCCCGCCACTCAGTTGTGATATGAGCCTTAACTTGGTTAGTTTTTGTTATTTTTCAGGTTGTAAACTTTCAGTTTTGTAGTCGTTTGATCTAAATTTTGGCGTTAAACAGCCAAATCTCATTATTTATAAGCTGCCTTAATTTTAGTCCTTATGTTGAGATTCATCTGTTTGGGTGAGTACTCTGTAAGGTTGAGGTTGTCTTTCTGTTTTTTGTTTATTGTTTTTTCTTTGCATTCAGCCCGTTTCTTCTGGGTTTGTTGTCCAAGCCGATAAAACCTTCGTTTATCTTCGACAAACTCGAGCAATTTCCTTGCAGCAAAATTCCGTCTGTATACACTGCCGTCATATTGATATTTAAATGGTAATAAATGTATGGAAGTTTTCATCAGTTTGTTCGGCATGCTTTGTCTTATGGGCTTAGCGGTTGCATTATCAGAAAATAGAAAAGCAATTAATCCTAGAACCGTACTGGGTGCGCTGACGTTTCAAGTCGCCTTTGGTGCCTTTGTTATGTATGTGCCTGTTGGGCAGGCAGTGCTTGATGGTGCATCAAATGGTGTGATGCACGTTATCGGCTATGCCAACGAAGGTTTAGCATTCCTATTTGGTGACCTAGCTAAATTCGGTGTTGGCTTCATTTTTGTGATTAACGTGCTGTTTGTTGTGGTCTTCATCAGCTCATTGATCGCCGTACTTTATTATCTTGGCATCATGCAGCTGGTTATTGGATTAATTGGTGGCGGATTATCTAAGCTTTTAGGCTCAAGCCGTGCGGAATCTTTATCGGCAACAGCAAACATATTCGTTGGCCCAATCGAAGCACCTTCTATGGTGAGACCATTCGTTAAGCACATGACTCGTTCTGAGTTATTTGCTGTGATGACAGGTGGTTTAGCTTCAGTCGCTGGTGGCACCATGATTGGTTATATCCAGATGGGTGTTGACGTTAAGTACGTACTAACCGCAGCCTTTATGACGGCGCCAGCGGGTCTACTATTTGCTAAGTTGATGTGGCCTGAAACAGAAACGCCACAAAACGACATCAAGAAAGTGATGGACGATGTAGAAGACAAGCCTGCCAACGTACTCGATGCAGCCGCAGGCGGTGCAGCAATGGGTATGCAGCAAGTGCTTTCTGTATCGGCACTGTTATTAGCCTTCGTAGCACTTATCGCTATGGTTAACGGCATGCTAGGCGGCATTGGCGGTTGGTTTGGTGTTGAAGACCTAACCATGCAAGCTATCTTAGGTTACCTACTCGCACCGCTAGCTTGGGTGATGGGTGTACCTTGGAGTGAAGCGACACAAGCGGCATCATTTATCGGTCAAAAGATGGTGATTAACGAGTTCGTCGCCTATATCGACTTCTTAAAAGTGGCCGATCAGCTATCAGAAAAGACTCAAATCATCATCAGTTTCGCTCTGTGTGGTTTCGCTAACATCGGCTCACTGGCCATGGTAATCGGTGGTTTAGCGGCACTTTGCCCTGAGCGTCGCCATGACTTAAGTGCTCTAGGTATGAAGGCCTTGATTGCCGCTGCTCTTGCGAACTTAATGAGTGGTACCATCGCGGGTCTACTCTATAGCTTAGCGGGCTAAGCATTTAATAAAAAACAATATTTAGTAAACGATGCTTGTTTATAGCGCAAACAAGCATCTTATTTTTGTAAGGAAAGTATCATGACTCCACATATCAACGCCGAAAACGGTGCATTTGCTAAAACCGTATTAATGCCTGGCGACCCACTAAGAGCAAAATACATTGCCGATAACTTCTTAGAAAATGCCGTGCTAGTGACCGACGTACGCAATATGTTGGGTTACACCGGCGAATATAAAGGCAAGAAGATCTCTGTGATGGGTTCAGGTATGGGCATTCCATCTATCTCTATCTACGCTAAAGAGCTAATCACCGAGTATGGTGTTGAGAACATCATCCGTATCGGTTCTTGCGGCGCGGTTAGCGACAAGATCAAGTTGATGGATGTGGTTATGGCGATGGGTGCAAGCACTGACTCTGCGGTAAACAGAACCCGTTTTGCGAACACAGATTTTGCTATGATCGCCGACTTTAATTTGTTGAAGCGTGCGGCTGACTCAGCTGAAAAGTTAGGTGCTAGCTACCATGTAGGTAACTTGTACTCTTCAGACTTGTTCTACTGTGCTGACGAGACTCGTTATGACTTCATGGAAAAGTACGGCATCTTAGGTGTCGAGATGGAAGCGGCTGGCCTTTACGGCGTTGCAACCGAGTTTGGTGCCAACGCACTGGCGATGATGACGGTAACCGATCACCTTCGCCAAGGCCTACACCTAACGGCAGAAGAGCGTCAGCAGACACTGAACGACATGATCAAGCTCACGTTAGATGCTGTTGAAGATCTTCTTTAATAAAGAATTAAGCTTGGCAAGATAGGCTGCGCGACTCTTTAAAAAGAATATAGTTTGGCTTATCTCTTTACCCTCTGGTCCGCGATTATGCACACTAAGTTGGACGTTTACGTAATCGACAAAAAATATTAAGTATTCTCGCGGACCAACTCTGTTTTACCCTATCGATTTCCCCTCACGGCCTCTTTAGCATAAAGCCCAACTTGTACCGATCTTAAGTTATCGAGTTATTAGGTTAGTGCTATGAGCCAATTCATGCCCTTGGCTCTATTAGCTGTTTCAAGATCTTGTCTGACAAAGTAGACTGTGCTCAATATTGAGAATCAATAACAGTCAACAATAACATTAGTGGAAGTTAAATATGTCGATTTGGTTTAAACCTGTAACCCTTGAAGTATGCGCGCAAATGGATGCGGGGATGCATGGTAAAGGTACCCTGATGCAGACGCTTGGGATCACCATTACCGAGATTGGTGATGACTATATGAAGGCAACAATGCCTGCGACTCCCGCTGTGCATAATCCCCTCGGCATCGTTCATGGCGGTGCCAATGTGGCACTGGCAGAAACCGTTGCAAGTTACGCGGCTAATTTCGCGGTCGATTTTGAAAACTATTACTGTGTTGGCCAAGAGATTAACGCCAATCACCTCAAAGCCTCCCGCAACGGCATACTTACCGCCACGGCAAAAGCGGTGCACCTAGGAAAGCGTAGCTCGGTTTGGGAAGTGCTTATCCATAACAGTGCCGGTGAGCTGTGCTGTATCTCGCGCATGACTGCCGCAGTGGTTAAGCGTTAAAGGTAAAAAGCTAAACGCTTAAACGCTTGTTCAACTGTTTAATATCGCGCACCAAGCGCCGGAGAGTGGCTGTATATGATCTACCGCCCCCATGACTGCCGCAGTGGTTAAACGCTAAAGTTTAGCTCCCCATGACTGCCGCAGTGGTTAAACATTAGCAGTGTGCGATCCTGCGACTAAGTTCCACTCCAGTGTGAGTAATTTTATTTAGCTAAGGCCTGTTTTAATGGCTAACTTTTGCTCATACTTATACTAAGTCTTTTATTATGCCTAGGCGCTGCTTAGGCCGAATATCGATAGTTAGGAGCGCGAATGGATAACGCAACAATATGGGAGTGGGTCGGATACCTAGCGTCAGTCGTCGTCGCAATATCCTTAATGATGTCTAACATCAAAAAATTACGTTGGTGGAACCTAGTTGGAGCGGCACTGTTCGTAGCCTACGGACTCGCTATCGGTGCGATTCCGGTAGCCTTGGTTAACTTCTTTATCGTACTCATCGATGCCTATTACTTAGTTAAACTCTATAAGGCTGAAACCAAATTAAAGAGTCAAACCTAGGCGCTATAACAATAGGGAGAGCAGCCGTGATACTCAGTCGCTGTTTTCCCGCCTCACTCCACTTTTCAATTCTAACCAAGCCATTCTATCTAACCAATCTTCCGACACAGTTTTACCCAACCGATTTTTTTAATTAATTCTAATCTGAATTTTAGTTTAGAGTTATCTACTTTAATCGTTTTATAAATCATTAATTACTGACTAGTATTAACTCAACACTTAAGGCCTATCCGTTATAGCGTTTGTACGCAGGAGATAAACCATGGCCACTATTTTTGATTTAATCGAAACTTGGCTTGAGACAAGCCAAGACTGAGGAGTAATGTATGAGTCAGCAAAACCGAGTTCTTACCGCACAGAATGGCGCACCAATCAGCGATGACCAAAACTCACTGTCAGCAGGCGAGCGTGGACCATTATTACTTCAAGACTGGCACCTTATTGAGAAGCTTGCCCACTTTAACCGCGAGCGTATTCCTGAGCGTATTGTCCATGCTAAAGGAACCGGGGTTTACGGCACGTTTACGTTGACTCGTGACATGAGTGATTACACCATCGCCGATCACTTCAGCGGTGTAGGTAAGCAGACTGAAACCTTCGTGCGTTTCTCAACTGTGGGTGGTGAGATGGGGTCGGCCGATGCAGAGCGTGACCCTCGCGGTTTTGGTTTGCGTTTCTATACCACACAGGGTAACCACGATATTGTGGGTAACAACACGCCGACTTTTTTCCTGCGTGATGGCATCAAGTTTCCAGACTTTATCCATACGCAAAAGCGTAACCCACAGACAAACCTTAAAGATCCCCATGCGATGTGGGACTTCTGGGCGCTAAACCCTGAAGCCATGCATCAGGTGACAGTATTAATGTCTGATCGCGGTATCCCTGCAAACTACCGTCAGATGCATGGCTTTGGCTCCCACACCTTCTCGTTCTGGAATGCCAAAGGTGAGCGTTTCTGGGTTAAGTTCCACTTTAAGACTAAGCAGGGCATCGCCAACTTAACGGCTCAGCAGGCAGATATTTTAAAAGGTATCGATCCTGACTCATCACAGCGCGATATGGTTGCCGCTATCACCGACGGTAACTTCCCTAAGTGGGCTGTTAAAGTGCAGATCATGCCAGAGGCAGACGCCAATACTTACCATATCAATCCGTTTGATCTGACTAAGGTATGGCCGCACGCCGATTATCCACTGATTGAGATCGGTGAGCTTGAGTTAAATCGCATGCCTAATAACTACTTTGCCGAGGTTGAGCAGGTGGCGTTAGCGCCAAGCAACCTAGTGCCAGGTGTGGGGGCTTCACCCGATAAGATGTTGCAGGCGCGCTTATTTGCCTATGCCGACGCCCAGCGTTACCGCATCGGCGCGAACTACAACCAGTTACCGGTTAACTGTCCTCATGCTACAACGGCCAATCACCATCAGCGTGGCGGTGCGATGGCGGGAACACAGTGCCCATTCTCTGGTAGTCAGACTGGTGGTGATGCGAGTCGTAACTACGGCCCAAACAGTCACGATGGTCTGCAAGATCAGGCGCAGTTTGCCGAGCCACCGCTGCGTTTAGATGGTGAAGCAGATCGCTACAGCCGTTATGACCAAGATGACTTCAGCCAAGCCGGTGATCTATATCGCTTACTGCCAGAAGATGAGAAGGCGAGATTGGTTGCTAACATTGTCAGCACATTAAGTGTCGTGAGCGAAGCGACTCAGAATAAGATGGTTGAGCACTTCAGCGCCGCAGACAGCGACTATGGTCGCCGAGTAGAAGAAGCGTTAAAGGGTTAATCAGGCTAAGAAAGGTTCTAGGTGAAAGCAGGTTCTAGGTCCTAGGAAAAGCAGGAGCTAAGATCTGAAAAGCTAAAGGCAAAACAGTGGATGCTGTTTTGCCTTTTTGTATTTTGTTTGTGCTAGAACCTAGAACCTAGAACCTTTCTTTAAAAAACTAAGGTCGCGACACCAAGCAGTGCAAATAGTACGGCGCAGCCGCGGTGGATCCAGCTCATGGGCAGCTTTTCGGCGCTAAAGTGCCCGGCTATGACCACTGGAACGTTGGCAATGAGCATACCCAAGGTGGTACCCATTACCACCATGGCTAAGGCATCGTATTTGGCCGATAGCACCACGGTAGCAATCTGGGTCTTATCGCCCATCTCGGCGATAAAGAATAGAATAAAGGTGGCTATAAACGGTCCCATGGCATAGAAACGGCTCTCTTCGGCATCGACTTTGTCGGGAATTAATACCCATAGCGCGATGGCAAAGAAAGAACCAGCCACCAAGTAGCGTCCCATTTCGGGGCTGATCCAAGAGATGGCCCATTGACCAAGCCAAGCGGCGGCAAAGTGATTAACTAAAGTCGACAGAAATATGCCGAGAATAATGGCTGTCTTGTTTTTAAAGCGAGCGGCTAAGATAAGTGCTAATAGCTGAGTCTTATCACCGATTTCGGCGATGGCAACGGTAAGCGTCGAGGCGAGCAGAGCTTCCAAGGTTCAATCCTATAATGGGGACAAATAGCAAACTCTAAGCACAGCAACTCTTCCCCAAATTAAGAGGTGCGGTGCTCAGGTCTTGCTGGGCAAACTCGATGGCTGGCGCGCATCAAGCTGCTGTATGTACCATGGCATGTGGCCAATTATGTTGATACATACTCGGTAGAAGACTTAAGTGATCCTTGAGTCACGCACCGATAGCTACTCCCCTGAAGCGGAGGCGACATTATAGCGACTTACTTTTTTTTATCAATGTCGACTAGGATGGCGCGAAAATTTTTGGTAAAACAAGCAAAACGTAATGTAACTGCTGCTTAAGTTTTACATTGATGTTGCCAACTCGTGCTAAGTTGATTTTAACTGCTCTAGATGGCTTGCTAGCAGGGAATACAGCTGTTAATGTCACTCACAGTCATTTTTTAGAGAAAGAGCCGTAATGAAGCAATTCAATCTGTATTTTCCACGATTTATCCAGCCTCAGTGGCTAAGTTGATAAGGTGAATACACGTATTATTTAACTAGCCGTTGGGGCCAATTGGAATCGCTAAGGTTGATTTTGACCAGATTCGATTGGGGGCTGTTAATGATATTGTTAGCTTGCAAAATCCTCTCCCTCAAAGTCGTTCTAAATCTGACCTATCTAAATAAAAAATAAAATTTAACAGGACAATTTTGTGAACTCAAAAATACTTGGCTCTATCGCCATTGTTGCTGGCACGGCAATTGGTGGTGGCATGTTGGCATTACCGCTGGCTACCGCTTCATTAGGCACCATCCCCGCACTGCTTTTACTTATCGCTATTTGGGGTGTATCTATCTATACCTCCCTATTAATGCTTGAAATTAACCTACGTGTCGGTGTGGGCCTAAACCTGCATAGCATCACGGGGAAAACCTTAGGTAAGCTAGGTCAGCTTATTCAAGGCGGCTCATTTTTAAGCCTGTTGTTTGCACTTACCATGGTCTATCTGATGGGCGGTTCTTCACTGCTTGAATCTAAGATGGAACTGGTGGGCATGAAGATGGACAATCAACTCGCCGTACTGGTGTTCACGGCGGTTTTTGGTGGCTTCATTGCCGTCGGTGTCGGTTGGATCGATAAAGTCTCACGGGTGTTGTTCAGCACCATGATCGCACTGCTGGTTGTTGTCGTCGCCTACTTGATGCCAGAAGTCGACATGGGCATGATGATGACCAACACCACCGAAGGCTTAGTCGATGGGCGTGATCTGACTAACCTATGGCTGGCGGCGATTCCAATCGTGTTCACTTCTTTCGGTTTCCATGTCTGTATCGCGACTATCGTGCGTTACCTAGACGGCGATGCTATGTCGCTGCGTAAGGTATTGATTATCGGTTCGACCATTCCGCTAGTGTGCTATATCCTCTGGTTAGTGGTGACCCTAGGCACCTTAGGCGGCAAAACCGTCCATGAGTTTGATGGCTCTCTGCCACTACTGGTAACAGCGCTGCAGGGCGTTGCCGAGTCTTCAATTTTGAAGCACTTCATCGATCTATTTGCCAACCTAGCACTGGTGACCTCGTTCCTTGGCGTGACCATGAGCCTGTTTGATTATGTTGCCGAGCTGACTCGTGCGAAAGAGAGCTGGAAGGGACGCGCACAAACTTGGTTACTGACCTTTGTGCCACCACTATTGTGTGCGCTTTACTACCCAGATGGCTTCTTCAAGGTGTTAGGCTTCGCTGCCATTCCACTGGTGGTGATGATTATCTTCTTACCGATTGCGATGGCACTGGGTCTACGTAAGCAAAACCTAGGTGGTTATCAGGTATCGGGTGGCAACGCGGCACTGGGTTTAGCGGCCATTGCAGGTTTAACCATTATTCTGGCTCAGCTATGGGTTGCACTATAGTAAATGCTGGCATCAGGCGTTAGAGGCCTGCCCTATGCTGATACATGCAAAGTTATAGCTTTGTAAGAGATTAATTCAGAAGCTGTTATCAACGCCGCTTCTTATGATAAAGTCGAGCACGAATATGAAAATATTGGGCTCGGCTTTTTTGCTTTTTATGGCCCAAAAATAGCACGGACTTTGCTCGGTTTAGGCTAAGCCCAGCGCTATTAATTGAATATCGAGAGACAAGCAACCAACAAAAATTTTAATAAATAAAAAAATGGACTTATAAAATGAAAAAATGGCTTTTGACAGCGGCTATCGCGACCTCATTTGGCGCAGTAGCTGACGAAGGTATGTGGCAGCCTTATCAGCTGCCTGCTATGGCTGATGAACTTAAGGCAAAAGGGTTAGAGATCGATGTTAACTCGATTTCAAAACTCACCGAATTTCCAATGAATGCCGTGATCAGCCTAGGTGGCTGTACTGCGTCGTTCGTTTCTCCAAAAGGGCTAGTTGTGACTAACCATCACTGCGCTTACGGCTCAATCCAATACAACTCAACACCAGAGAACAACCTGCTGCGTGACGGCTTCTTAGCTAAGACATTTGCTGATGAACTGCCAGCAACCCCCGGCTCGCGCGTATACGTGACAGAAAGTGTTGTCGATGTGACTAACAAGGTCAAAGATGGCCTTGAAGACAAAACTGGTAATGCGTTTTACAAAGGCGTAGAGCAGAAAGAGAAAGGCTTAGTGGCCGAGTGTGAGAAAGAGGACGGCTACCGTTGTAAGGTATATAGCTTCCACGGTGGTCTGGAATATTATCTCGTTAAGCAGTTAGAGATCCGAGATGTGCGCCTCGTATATAACCCAGCTGCAAGCGTGGGTAAGTACGGCGGCGATGTCGATAACTGGATGTGGCCACGCCACACAGGCGACTACTCATTCTATCGCGCCTATGTATCGAAAGACGGCAAGCCTGCAGATTTCAGTAAAGATAACGTACCTTTTGAGCCGAAGAGTTTCTTGAAAGTATCCGCTAAAGGCGTCAGTGAAGGCGATTTCGTCATGGTGGCGGGCTATCCTGGCCGCACCAACCGTTACCGTACCGCTAACGAAGTGGAAAACCAGTTTGAGTGGGCGTATCCAGAAGGCAAGATTTTGCGTGAGCGCCTAATCGAGATCATTAAAGAAGCGGCACCAGAGGGCAGCGATGAGCGCATCAAGTATGAAAGCTCAATTGCAGGTCTTGCTAACTACGCTAAAAACTTCACCTCGATGATCGAGTTTTACGGTAAATCAACCATGCTCGATGATCGAAAGGCACTAGAGCAAAAGCTGGCTAACTGGATTAACGCCGACAGCAAGCGTAAGCAGCAATACGGCAAAGTATTAGCCGAGCTTGATAAGTTAATCGCCAAGAGCCAGCAAGGCCAAGAGCGCGATCTGCTACTGGGCTACATGGGTTACAGCACCATGATGAGCACTGCAAACCGTTTATATCGTCTGGCTAATGAAAAAGCCCTGCCTGATATGGAGCGTGAGCCTGGTTATCAAGACCGTGATATGACTCGTTTTACCTCGGGCATGGAGCGTATCGAGCGCCGTTATGCAGCCAGTGTTGATAAAGCTATGCTAGCGGACTTAATTACTCGCTACGCGGCATTACCAAAGGAGCAGCGCCTACCCGCGTTCGATAAAGCCTTTGGGATCACCGATAACTTCGATGGGGCTAAGCTCAACAAGACCCTAGATAAGATGTATGCCAATACAACGCTTTCTGACAAAGAAGTGCGCCTAGCGTGGATGGATAAGTCTGTTGCCGAGTTCAACAAGTCAAACGATCCCTTCATTCAGTACGCGGTAGCGACCTATGATGAAAACATGAAGCGTGAGAAAGAGAAAAAGCAGTTAGCGGGTGAGCTAATGAAGGTACGTCCTATGTATATGGATGCCATCATCGCCTATAACCGCGAGCTCGGTAAGCCTGTTTACGCCGATGCAAACTCAAGCCTACGTGTGACTGTGGGTCATGTGAAAGGTTACTCGCCTGAAGATGGCCTTTACGCTGAGCCATTTACCCGTCTAGAAGGTATTTTGGCGAAAGACACGGGTGTTGAGCCATTTAACGCACCAGCTAAAGAGTTAGAGCTTATCGCCAACAAGCAGTACGGTGATTACTATGTGAAGTCACTGGACTCTGTGCCGGTTAACTTCCTGTCGACTCTCGATACCACAGGTGGTAACTCAGGTTCACCCACGTTAAATGGTCGCGCCGAGTTAGTTGGCCTTCTGTTTGATGGTGTTTACGAGAGTATTATCGGTGACTGGGGTTACGATACCGAGACTAACCGTTCTATCCAAGTGGATAGCCGTTATATGCTTTGGGTAATGAAGTATCTGGATAATGCCGATAACCTTCTAGAAGAGATGGAAATTGTGCATTAATCATATTGGCTATGATTAGGTAGCCTTTTGGATGCAAAAGCCGAAACATGAAAGTGTTTCGGCTTTTTTGATCTTTGGTGGTTTGGGTTTCCAGTTCAAACTCGTCTGAACAATACGTTTAAGTAATCAAGCGCAGCTTGGTAAGACAAAGTTTAATGGTTAATTCGAACCTTCAACTGAGCCAACAGAATCCAACAAATCTGCTAACTCTGCAGAACTCAGAGGCCTCATAGCACCCTCTGCCAAATCCCCTAACTGTAAACTCTGAATCGATACCCGTTTAAGGTCGATAACTTTAAACCCCAAAGCCTGAGACATACGGCGTATTTGGCGATTCAGCCCCTGAGTTAAGATGATCTGATACTTATCAGCAGCTAAACGCTGCATGATACAAGGCAAGGTGGTGACATCTTTATAACTCACTCCTGCAGCCATGCTGGTAAGAAAATTATCATCAAAATCGCGGTCGAGCTGCACATGGTAGGTCTTAGCGTGGCCAAAGTCGGGGTGCATCAGCTTGTAGGTTAGCTCGCCATCGTTGGTTAAGATCAGTAAGCCACGGCTGTCTTTATCGAGGCGGCCGATGGGGTAGAGTCGCGGTGACTCAGGCAACAGATGTATTAAGCTGTTGGGAAGATGGTCGAGCAGTCGGCTGTCGGTGCCAACGGCTTTATTAAATAACCAATAGGCCTTGGCTTCGACGGGGCGAACGGCTTTATCGTTAACATAGATCAGCTCAATGCAGCGCTGTCCTTCAGGCGTGTCGATAAGGGTTACACTGTCAACATGATTGGCTAAGCGATCATCGATACGAACTTGGCCATCCCTTATTAAACGGGTCGCGGCGCGGCGGGAACAGCAGCCGGTTAAGGCAAGGTATTTTGCGAGTCTCATGGGGTCTATTACTAATCACCTGCTAAGTAGCTTTGTGACAGAGCTAGATAGCTTTTAATGGCTATGTTACGGATATTCCATGCAAACGAAAGACACCACAGCATAATGATATTAGTCAGCAGCCACATGGTGATCGCGACCCAGCAATAGGGCTGTTTATAACTGTGATTCTCACAGGGGGGGAAATCCAAGATGCGCCAGTTTAACTGAAATATCAGTACCGATGCTGCAATAAAACCTAAAATACTGAAAAAGAACACTGGCCAGCTACATATCGAGTGATGGTTGAACTTGTCGCTGATACAAAGGAAAAACATCACCACAGTGCCGATTAGGTAGCAGGTGGAGACGAACCTATGTAGCTCAATATAGTTAATCGGAAACATGCCCATTAAGATCACCGCCAGACCGACCCATGCGCCAGTAACGGATAGGTAATGGCTAAAGTTACCAAGCTTTAACAGGTAGAGACCGAGCATGGATAGCATGATGCACAGCCCCGCTACCATTAAAGAGATGTTATAGACAAAGGCGAGGGGCGTGTAGGTATAGTCCCCGAGTTGATCCGGGCGGGTGTTGAGTACTTTGAGGCCTGAGTGTTGATATTCAAACCAGACGGAGGAGAAAACACCGGCTGCGGCGATGAGCGCACCAATGAAAATACTGAGCACCACAAGACGGTGAAGATCGTATTGCATTGACTGGCGCTGTATGTTGTCGTCCATATTGATCCATGTTGGGTGTTTTTGTTAGCGTGAGCCACAAAAAAAGGAGTACATATCCATGTACTCCTCTATCGATTCGAATATGTTCTTGTAAAACTACCCTATAAGTTGCCTGATTATTTGCGTTTACGCAAGCTAACTATCGCGACTGCCACTACGGCTAAGATCATGCAGTACCAAGCGTGAGTCACAACATCGAGTGGTGACAGGCTAAATGTAGAGGCAACCAAGAGTGCCTGTGCGCCGTAAGGGATAAGACCCTGAACAATACAGGAGAAGATATCTAGTACGCTTGCTGCACGCTTTGGTGTTACACCGTGCTTCTGGGCGAGCTCTTTGGCAATATCACCGGTTACGACAATCGATACAGTGTTGTTAGCGACACATGTGTTGGTCGCTGCCACAATCGCCGCCATACCTAGCTCTGATGCGCGGCACGACGCTTCACCTTTCGCCTTTGAGAAACGGGCGATTAGTTTTTCAATCTGCTGGTTTACAAATGCTAGGCCACCTTGCTGCTGCATCAGCGCCGCTAGACCACCGACTAACATCGACAGGATAAAGATCTCCTGCATGCTCCCAAAACCTGCGTAGATATCTTGGCCAAACTGAATGACGCCATAATCCATGGTGGCGATGCCTGTAATACCAGCCAGTAAAATACCTATGGTCAATACGATAAATACGTTAAGACCTGCGACCGCTAAAAATAGAATCGTTAGGTAAGGAATGACCTTGATGAAGTCAACATCTTGTGGGGCAACATCAGCCTGTCCCTGACCTGCTAGGGTAAATAGCACCAAGGTGATGATAGAGGCCGGAATCGCGAAAATCAGGTTTTCTTTAAACTTGTCTTTCATATGACAGCCCTGAGTACGGGTCGCCGCAATCGTGGTGTCAGAGATGATAGATAGGTTGTCACCAAATAGCGCGCCAGAGATCACCGCGCCCGCCATAATCGCTAAATCGATTTGTGCTTCATTGGCAACGCCTAGTGCAATGGGGGCTACCGCAGCGATGGTGCCCATAGAGGTACCCATGGCCGTTGCGATAAAGGCAGCTATTACAAAAAAGCCAGGTAACAGTAGGTTTGAAGGCACTAAAGATAGACCCAGTGCGACAGTCGCATCGACACCGCCAGTCGCTTTAGCTACTGCTGCAAAAGCGCCTGCCAACAAATAGATCATACACATGGCGATGATATTTGAGTGGCCAATACCGCCTAAAAAGGTTTCGATTGACTGGTTAAGCTTCTGCTTTGAGATCAGAATGGCGAAAATAATGGCAGGGAGAATCGCCACTACGCTCGGCAGTTGATAGAAGGCAAAGTCTACGCCTTGGCTTTGAAAGTAAACGCCTGCACCGATAAAAAGTGCTAGAAACAGAAATAGTGGCGTTAGGGCTAAAAACGATGGTGCAGAGCTTGCTGCAGCATTTTGGGCATTATTGGAAGTCGTCAATGTTATCTCTCTTATCTTAAACCTGTCTTCGAACCATTGTTCCCATTGCCCTCCTAGCTGGAACAAACTACTCATCAGCCTAGGCTAATTTATAGAATGGTACATCTCAATGGATGAGAGGATATGAGATCGAAAGACGTCTGTCAATTTAGACGTCTAGATGTTTTTACTGCTAATAGTGACTTTGACGAAAGTTGTGAACTCGGTTGGGTTAGTTATCACTATTTAAGTCAATTCTTAATTAATGGCTTAAGTTGCCAATTTTGGTAGGGAAACACAAACCTTTTCACTTTAACGAACATAGGCCGTGGTTATAAATTGAAGTGATCGCTGGGCTATAGTGATTAAATTTAACGATAATTCATTTAGGCTTTAGCTTTCAATGTTAAGCTCCTACAGATAATCGGTGCCGCGAGTGCGCTTAATCAGCTTACACTGAATGAGAGTAGGCTTTTTCAGAGCGCTAAGTCAGAGGCTCAAACTAGAAATAAAAGAGATGAATCATGCAGTTGATGGATATTGATAAGCAGACCTACCGTAAAAATACTAACTTAGTAATTATGGGCTTTGTGGCGAGTCTGGCGATATTGGCGCTAGTATACGGCAGTGTGCTGATCCACTTTTTTGGCGCCACCGAGACGGTGAGCGGTGAGTCTACCGGTAACTTCCACCTGAATCTGATCGGCGTCATCCTCGCGATGTTCACCTGTGGAGGTGTACTCAATAGCCAAAAGCAGAAGCCCTTTATGCGAGAGGTGTATTACGTTTGGCGCTTAAAGCAGCTACATAATCAGATCTATCGCAAGTTAGCTAAGATCAAACAGGCTGCCGACAATGAAGAGGTGAACGCCTTTATCATCTTGAGCTTCTATTTTGCCAGTCTAAAGCAGGTCTACAGCCTTGATGACAACACGCTCACCATATCTACGGTGGAAAAGGATCTCGCGCAGTTAAATGACAAGATCGCAGCGTTGGGATTAACCATCACACCAGAGCAGTTTGAACCACGGATGTTAGAGCAGATCTAAACTCAATTAACGCCTTATTCGGCCATCGAGGGAGACAGCAACTTTTGCTTAGACTTCTAGATGGCTAACTGTTATGTTGCTATTTCAATCAATGAAATAGGATATGACGCGATGAAACTCGAATCTTTAGCGCTGCACCACGGATATGAATCGGAATCGACTACTAAGGCTGCAGCCGTTCCTATTTATCAGACCACTTCATATACCTTTGATGATACTCAGCACGGTGCCGATCTATTCGATCTGAAAGTGCCGGGTAATATCTACACCCGTATCATGAATCCCACCACAGATGTACTGGAGCAGCGTCTTGCGGCGATAGAGGGAGGCATCGGTGCCTTGGCGCTGGCTTCTGGCATGGCAGCAATCACCTATGCGATTCAGGCTCTGACTCAAGTCGGTGACAATATTGTTAGCACCAGTCAGCTCTATGGTGGCACCTATAATCTATTTGCCCATACCTTGCCGCGCCAAGGCGTTGAAGTACGTATGGCGGCATTCGATGATTTCGAGCAGCTAGAAGCCTTGATTGACGATAACACTAAGGCGCTGTTTTGTGAGTCTATCGGTAACCCAGCGGGCAATATCGTCGATTTGCAGCGCCTAGCAGAAATCGCCCATAAACATGGCGTGCCGTTAATTGTCGATAATACGGTGGCCACGCCAGTTTTGTGTAAGCCATTTGAACATGGTGCCGATATCGTTATTCATTCGTTAACTAAATATATCGGTGGCCATGGCACGACTATTGGCGGCGTGATTATTGATAGTGGTAAGTTCGACTGGGCGGCGCAGCCAAAACGCTTCGCATTGCTCAATGAGCCGGATCCTTCTTATCATGGCGTGGTCTATACCCAGGCCTTTGGGCCTGCGGCTTTTATTGGCCGCTGCCGCGTGGTGCCGCTACGTAATACCGGTGCTGCGTTGTCGCCCCAGAGTGCGTTCTTACTGCTACAGGGGTTAGAGACACTGGCACTGCGGATGGAGCGCCATTGTGACAACGCCTTAGCACTTGCTCAGTACCTTGAGTCACACCCTAAGGTAAGCTGGGTTAACTATGGTGCATTGGAAAACAGTCCTTTCCAAGATAACTGCCATAAAATTACTGGCGGCAAGGCATCGGGGATCATCAGCTTCGGCATAAAATCCGATGATGGTAAGGTCGCTGGTGGCCGTTTTATCGATGCCCTGCAGATGATACTGCGTCTGGTTAATATCGGTGATGCCAAGTCGCTGGCCTGTCACCCCGCATCGACTACCCATAGGCAGTTGGATGCCAAAGAGCTGGCTAAAGCGGGAGTGAGCGAAGATTTAGTGCGAATTTCGGTGGGGATAGAGCATATCGATGACATCATTGCCGATGTCGCACAGGCGCTGGAAAAAGCTGTTTAAGATTCACTAAGCTTATACGATGCAGGCAAACCGATAACTTGGTTTGCCTGCATTTGCCCTTTGCTTGTCCTGCCTTCCTCGTCCTAGCTTTTATCGGCTCTTAATCCGGCCATTCCCGTCTTAGCCTTTAGCGTTTTTGCTTTACCTAGCACCTAGCACCTAGAACCTAGAACCTTCTCTTAAACCCTTTGCTTTTCTGTCTTAGCTTTTATCGGCTCTTAATCCGGCATTTCCCGTCTTAGCCTGTAGCGTCTTGGCTTTACCTAGAACCTAGCACCTAGAACCTTCTCTTAAACCCTTTGCTTTTCCGTCTTAGCTTTTATCGACTCTTAATCCGGCCATTCCCGTCTTAGCCTGTAGCGTCTTGGCTTAACCCAGAACCTAGAACCTTCTCTTAAACCCTTTGCTTTTCCGTCTTAGCTTTTATCGACTCTTATTCGGCCTTTCCCGTCTTAGCCTGTAGCGTTTTTGCTTTACCTAGAACCTAGAACCTAGAACCTAGAACCTAGCACCTTCTCTTAAACCTATCGCCTTATTTGAAACTTTCAGCTCATTGTGTGTTATTACTAATATTTCCCATGATAAGTCACTGCTTTTTAATTGAATTTCTTTATCAAATCGGGTCTGTGAAATCCGCTCTATAAATATACTATTTTGCTGTGTTAAGCTGCGTGAGGTTTATTGTAAATAATTTGGACTTTAGGTGTACATTGCAAAAAAGTGGTTAAAGAGTGCAGGCCTATACTTGACGCTAAGTTTTGCTGCTGTGATCAGCTTATGGGTAGAGGCTGCCGAGCCACTTCAAGAGCTAGAACAACAACTTTCCCAAGTATCTGCGGCCGAGGCCCTGACGCTGCTGGATGAGTTTCGACTCGAACCTATTAGTGCCAGCAGCTACGACAAAGCCAAGTTACACTTTCTATATGGCATGCAGTACCAACGCAGTCGCGAACTTGATAAAGCGATAGCCAGCTATGATACGGCGATCGCACTGACCCAATCTCTAGCGGTATCAGACCTGCTTATTAACACTCATCTGGAGCGCTCCTTCGTACTCTACTTAAAGACCAATGATCCCGAGGTCTACTGCGGTGACAGAGATAAGGCGCTGACACTGGCTAGGTTGTATAGCAATAAGACGTTATTGGCTAAGAGCTTAACCCAGAAAGCGTTTTGCTATAACAAGGTGACAAACGTTCATCAAGGGATTGCCCTGTTAGATGAGGCCATGTTACTCATCGATACTGAAGGCAATACCGATTACAACCGCAAGGCGATGATCTATAACGCGACAGGCTCTCTCTATCGCACCGTGGGGCTGCATAAGCGCGGTTATGTCAATTTCAACAAGGCCTATCAAACTTGGAGCGAGATAGACGATACCCAAGACATGTTTAATATGCTGCATAATATGATTAGCGAAGCGGTTAAGCTGGGGGACTGGGACCAAGCCCGCAGTAATATTGCCCGGCAGTTTTCCTTGGCGCTATCGGCGCCAGAGTTTATCGACTTTCGTTTTTTCGCCCACCTCAATGCCGGACGTGTGGAACTGGCAACGCACAATTACAGCGATGCCATCGAGCACTTAAAGCAAGCTATCTTGTTAAAAGATACCACCCAGGAACAGTACTTCGTCACAAGTAGTTATCTGTTTTTGGCTCAAGCATATCTGCGAACAGGCGAAGTGAAGAAGGCGGCGGATATGGCGCGTACCTTTAAGCAAAACAGCCAGTTCCCCAAGAATATGACCGGTATGGCGTTAACCGCCAATGCCATTATCGCGCTTGATGAGCAACAATACCTGAGCGCGATCCACGCCCTGCTAGAGGTGATAGATAAGGAGCGGGATAAGAGTAAGCAGATTATCGATAATGAGGTGATCGATTCGGCGCTAGAGCATAACGCTAAGCTGGCCGAGTTTGAGAATCAGCTCTTGGCCAATCAGCTGGCGATCAATGAGTTAAGCCTGGCCGCGGTGGAGGATAAAGAGCGGATCTACGATCTTAGGGTGAGTATCTTCTTCTTGGTGGCCATGGTTCTAGTGATTGCTATCATGTTCCTATGGCATTCCCGTAAGGCCTTTAAGCATAGTGCTCAAACCGACTTCTTAACCGGTATCGCTAACCGTGGTCATGCCTTTAAACAAGGCCAGCGGATGCTCGACAGGGCGATAAAGAAGCAGCGCTCTTTGGCGGTGATCATCTTTGATATCGATAACTTTAAGTCGATTAACGATCGCTTTGGCCACCATGTCGGAGATCTGGCAATAAAAGCGGTGGCGAGGCGGGCTGAGCGCTGGCTTAGAGATTGTGATTTGATTGGACGAATAGGCGGTGAGGAGTTTTTGATTGTCTTGCCCGATGTCACAGAGGCGGAAGCGATGGATATCTCTGAGCGGTTGCGAGAGGGGATCGCTGCCCAGCCATTTCAGTTCGATGAGCAGGTGATCGAGTTGACCGTAAGCCTTGGCCTCGCGGCACTGAATGCGCCTCAAACTAGTTTGACCGAACTGATTAATCGAGCGGATCGGGGGCTGTATAAGGCAAAGTTTTCAGGTAAGAATCGAGTCTACTTTGTTGAGCAGTGTGCTTAAATTCTTTCTCTACTGCCCGGTCTGCTTTGGGCAGCTTTTCATTTTACCCGATATTGTTTTTGTAGAGCCGTTATAGCGCCTTACCATAAGCTGAATAACTGGGACTCCAACTTGTATTAAGTCATTTGTTTGCTATGTTTTTTGTATAGCGAATGCTGGCTTAGTGTCGCGTGAGAGCGCGACACTAAGCCAGCTAGGATGTTCGCTGCACGGATTGATGAATTGATATGATATTGGAGATCCCATGAGAAAAGCGCTAGCAATACTCCCCATCACCGCTTTGGCTTTTGCGCCAACATGCTCAGCTACAGAAGTCTTTAAAGATGATAAGAATGCCGTGGAGATCGGTGGTTTTGTCGATGCCCGAGTCATCGATACGCAAGGGGTAACAGAAGTGGTCAACGGTAGCTCAAGGATTAATTTTGGCTTTACCCGAGACATGTCTAATGACTGGAAAACCTACGTAAAACTGGAATGGGGGGTAAACCCTTTCGGTAACAGCACCATCTCTTATAGCAGTGAGAGTAACTTCGAAACCCAGAGTGGTGACTTTCTCAATAACCGCCTAGGCTATGTCGGCCTTAGCCACGATGATTATGGCTCTCTCACTATCGGTAAGCAGTGGGGCGCTTGGTATGACGTGGTGTACAACACTAACTATGGTTATGTTTGGGACGGTAACGCATCGGGAACCTACACCTACAACAAATCAGACGGTGCCATCAACGGTGTCGGCCGTGGTGATAAAGTCATCCAATACCGCAATAGCTTCGGTGACTTTAGCATGGCGATTCAGATGCAGCTTAAAAATAGCGTCTCAGATATCGAGGATGATGGCTCAAATAATCCCAATCGTTTGGTGATGACAGAATACGACAACACTTATGGCATAGGGCTGACCTATGCGGCGACCGATATGTTGACTCTAACGGCGGGGGGGAATATTGGTGAGCCAGAAGGCACGACTATCCAGGGGGATGTGATCTCAGAAACCGATTATATCTATGGTGCGGGAGTGACTTGGGGAAATTGGGACGGTTATGGCCTCTACATGGCTGCCAATGTGAATGCCAACGAGTTTCACGATACCGATAACCTAGGGCGATTTCTGCAAGAGGCCGTCGGTCTAGAGTCAATTGCATCCTATCTGTTTGATAATAATGTAAAGATTTTGGCCTCTTACAACATTTTAGAGGCGGGGGATAAGTATGAGGCGGCCCATAACGGTGATGTGTTTAAGCGTCAGTTTGCCTTTGCCGGGGTGCATTATATTTGGGATAACAGTGTGGTCTTTTATCTAGAGGGGCGGAAAGACTTTAGTGATTTCTCAAGCTCTGATCCTGAAAAACAGGCCGCCCAGGAACTATCGGAAGACGATGGTGTTGCCATCGGGGTGCGTTATACCCTGTAACGGCTTGAACTCAGGCACACAAAAAAGGCTTACCCATGGGTAAGCCTTTGTATTTTAAAAATAGAATCGAGTTTACTTCAAACGGTAGGTCACTTCGACTCTGTCTTGGATGGTTACCTGACCCTGTTGGTAACTCGGGCCAGCATCGAAGCCCTTAGCCTCAGAGTTCATTCTGAGCATTACAGGTTGCACCGGGCGCTGCTCAAAGTAGCTGATGCGCCATACGCCATCGAGCTTTTCGCCAAAGCCTTCGGCCAACATCTTGGCTTTTTGTTGGGCATCTTTAATGGCCGCCATTCTTGCCTGCTCTAGGTACTCTGCCTCCTTGCTCGATTTAAGGGCGATGCTATTGATACGGTTCATCCCTTGCTCGAGCGCGGAGTCGAGAATGTTATTGAGCTCGCTAAGCTTTAGTACCGTTACCTTGATGCGGCGATTCGCGCTGTAACCTATAAGTTGGTTAGGCTTGTTCTTTTCATAGTGATATTGCGGCTGTAAGTTGATATTGGCGCTTTGAATAAGCTCTCTATCGACGCCAGCCTTCTCAAGGCGATCTAAAAAGTTAGCAACCGCTTTATCGGACTCGTTTTTTGCCTCTTTGGCAGTTTTGGCTTTTACCACTACCTCGACATTCACCTCGGCCATATCGGCCTTAACGTTGAGTTGGCTGCTGCCAACAGTGTTTAGAGTCGGGAAGTCGACATCGGCAGCCTTAGCCGTGGCGACCATGCTAGTTGAAGCGATAAGACCTGAGATAAGCGCGGCGATAATTGATGATTTCATAATGACTCCGAAAATTGAAACGAATAAGGATTGGTTATCTTGTTAGCTATAAACGTAGTCATTTTTGAAAAGGGTTATCTTTTTTTGAATTATTTTTATTGTTCGCAACTTTTCGGCATTACTAAAAAAAGGCGCCCAATGAGGCGCCTTATAATTCGTTTTAAGGAGAGCGACAGCGGCTCGTGCTAGTTGATCATGATAGAGATGAAGTAGCCAACAACGGTCGCCGTTACCACCCCGATAAAGCCCGGCATGATAAAGCTGTGGTTGACGATATACTTACCAATATGGGTGGTGCCAGTTCTGTCGAAGCTAATGGCCGCCAGATCGCTTGGGTAGAACGGGAAAAAGAAATAGGCGTAACACGCTGGTAAGACACCGATAAGCACTGGGGCTGGAATTCCTAAAGAGAAACCGAGTGGCAGCATAATTGTTAAGGTCGCTGCCTGGCTCTTAAGGAATACCGAGGCGGTAAACATAGCGATAGCAAATGACCACGGATGGGCATGCACGATATCGCTGACCGACTCGATTAAGTAGCTCTTGTGGTGACCTATGATGGTGTCACTAAGCCATGCGATACCGAAGATGATGATCACCGCCGTCATGCCTGCGATAAAAACGTTACTGTGAACGATTTTCTTCGGATCAATTTTGGTCGCCAGTAAAATCACCGCGCCAACCGATAGCATCATAAACTGAATCGCTACCGACATCTTAACGCCTTCAGGCAGCAGCTGATCGCTAAACATCGCCAGAGCGATAACGGATAAAATCCCCAGTAGGAAGATGCTTAGGCCCTTCTTCGCGGTGCTTTCGTTGTGATTCGAGTCGTTTGACTCCACCTCACTATCTAGCAGGCTATTTCTGAACTCTTCATCCTGCAACCGCGCCTGAAACTCTGGGTCTTTATCGAGATCTTTACCGCGCTTTAGGCTCCACGCCGCAGCTACTAACACACCGATTAATGTCGATGGAATGGTGACCAGTAATACATCCACTAGGCTGATATCGAGATTATTCTCCATCGAGGTGGCGATAACCACGGCCGCCGCGGCAGCGATTGGGCTGGCGGTAATCCCCATCTGTGAGGCAACTGTTGCGATGGCAAGCGGACGCTCGGGGCGAATGCCTTTTTTGTAGGCAACATCATAGATAACCGGCAGTAGGGGATAGACCGAGTGTCCTGTACCGACTAATACGGTCAAGGAGTAGGTACAGAGTGGGCCAAGAAACACAATTTGACTCGGGTGCTTACGCAGCAGCTTTTCGGCATAACGCACCAGTAGTTTAAGACCGCCAGTGGCCTCTAAGGTTGCCGATGCGGCGACCACAGCCAGAATAATCAACATCACGTTGATTGGCGGCGTGCCAGGTGCGATGCCGAATGCAAACGCTAATATCGATACCCCTAAACCACCGAGCAGACCAAAGGCCACACCACCGTGGCGGATCCCCACAAAGATAACAGTTAACAGCAAGAGCATATGTATGAAAAACATAGCGGGTTCCTTTACAAATCGGTCTTAATAAAGAGTAGCTTAATAGCAGTAAGTGCAGAGGCTGTTGATGATAACGGCCTTTCATGGCGCTGTTATACCGTATGTGAACGATTGCTTAAATAGCGGGGCTTCTGCAAGGTGATAGCACGCATTGATTTGATCAACTTTTTAGTAAAAATGTGAACTGGCATCATTCAGCAATTGTGGTGCCTATTTGAAGTTAAGTTTGGTTTTTAGTGATTTGCGCTTGAGGCTTTGTTTTTGTTGGTTAAAAAGGTTGCTTAAGGCTGTATTTGCTATTTTATATACTGACTCTTCTGTGTAAAATAGCAGCACCTATCATTAAGAGGATATTAATCACTGTGTTAATTACGCCGCCCTAACGTTTTGCCCTCCCTATAGCTTTCATTGCTAACTTAAGTACCACACTTAATCCTTTGCGCACGTAAATTCGTTGTCGAATTCTTACGACTGTTTTCTGCGCCAAATTTTATCAAAGAAGCACGCTTACTACGCCAGCCTAATCTCTGGTGCGCATTGCCGTGCAAAAATAACTGAGATGTTTAATGCTAAAAAATTTTAAAAACGATTGGTTATCCAATATTCGTGGCGATCTGCTTGCGGGTATCGTTGTTGCGTTAGCTCTAATCCCAGAGGCCATCGCATTTTCTATTATTGCTGGAGTTGACCCTAAAGTGGGGTTATACGCTTCGTTTTGTATTTCTGTCGTCATTGCGTTTACGGGAGCTCGTCCCGGTATGATCTCTGCTGCAACTGGGGCGATGGCCTTATTAATGGTGACATTGGTAAAAGAGCACGGCTTAGAATATTTGCTTGCTGCCACAGTCTTAACTGGTGTACTGCAAGTATTGGCTGGCTACCTTAAGCTGGGTAACTTAATGCGCTTTGTATCGCGTTCGGTGGTAACGGGTTTTGTTAACGCGTTGGCAATATTGATTTTTATGGCGCAGTTACCTGAACTTACCAATGTAACTTGGCATGTGTACGCTATGACCGCTGCTGGCCTCGCAATTATCTACCTTTTTCCGCTTATCCCCCTTGTTGGCAAACTGATCCCTTCGCCATTAATTTGCATCGTAGTGCTTACGGCAGTGGCGGTGATGTTTAATGTCGATGTGCGCACGGTTGGTGACATGGGAGAGTTACCTGATACCTTACCTATCTTCCTTTGGCCCGACGTACCGATGAATATCGAAACCTTATTTATCGTATTGCCATATTCTGCTGCACTGGCGATTGTCGGCTTGTTGGAGTCGATGATGACAGCCACTATTGTCGACGACCTAACCGATACAAAAAGTGATAAAAACCACGAGTGTAAAGGTCAGGGCTTAGCGAATATCGCTAGTGGTTTACTTGGTGGCATGGCCGGCTGCGCCATGATTGGTCAGTCGATGATTAATATTAAATCGGGGGGGCGAGGCCGGCTATCAAGTTTTGCCGCAGGTATATATCTGCTGGTTATGGTGGTGTTTCTAGGACCTTGGTTACAACAGATCCCAATGGCAGCTCTAGTGGCTGTAATGATTATGGTGGCCATTGGCACCTTCTCTTGGCGCTCGATTACCGATATGAAGCAACACCCATTGTCGACCAATATTGTAATGTTAGCCACTGTGGTGATTGTTGTACTGACACATAACCTTGCTCTTGGTGTGTTTGTTGGTGTGTTACTGGCGTCGTTATTTTTTGCTAATAAGATTAGCCGCATGATGGTGGTAAAAAAGCGCGATGCGGTAAGTGATACTTGTGAGTACCGCGTGATTGGTCAAGTATTCTTTGCCTCCGCAGACAAGTTTATACAGTCCTTTAACTTCAAAGAGGTATCAGAGTCGGTCACTATCGACCTTTGTGATGCGCACTTTTGGGATGTCACTTCTGTGTCTGCGTTAGATAAAGTGGTGATCAAGTTTCGCCGTGAAGGCACTCATGTGAATTTGATCGGCATGAATCAAGCCACGCAGACTATTGTTGATAAGTTTGGTGTACATGATAAACCTGAAGAAGTTGAAAAATTACTGGCTGGACACTAAGAGGATGGCAAAAATGAAACATATCGTTGCTTGTATAGACGGCTCAAAATTGACCTTAGCGACCTGTGAAGCCAGTGCTTGGGCAGCTCAACAAATTCAGCAACCGTTAACCTTGCTGCATGTACTGGAAAAAACAACTCGACCTGTGGTGAGTGAACTGTCGGGCCAAATTGGCTTAGGCAGCCAAGAAGAACTGCTTAATGAGTTAGTTGAGCTTGATGAGCTGCGTAGTAAAGTCGCCTTAAAACATGGCAAGCAATTGTTGGCAGATGCCAAGGAACTCGCCTTAGTTAGAGGTGTTGATGAGGTGACGCAGTTACAGCGTCATGGCAACTTTCTCGAGACCTTAGCCGATTTAGATGCGGACTTGAGCTTATTGGTGATGGGGAAATCAGGTGAAGAGCATAGCGCCAGCAGCACGATTGGCTCGCAGCTAGAAAGTGTAGTTCGCTCGATTAAGTCTGATATTTTCGTGGTCAGTGAACACTTTAATCCGCCAAATGCCTACATGATCGCTTTTGATGCGAGTGAGGCCAGCGAAGTGCTCATTGAAAAAGTCATCAAATCTCCTCTGCTGGCTAGCTTGGAGTGTCATTTAGTGATGGTCAGTAATCATGGAGATAAAAGCTTGGCTTTTGAGGGCGCGGCACAAAGACTGAAACAAGCAGGGCTATTTATCACTCAGAGTGTGTTAACTGGCGCTGTCGATGAGGCTTTATTAAGTTATCAGCAGCAACAGCAGCTCGATATGATAGTGATGGGAGCCTATAGCCATACAAGGTTGAGGCAGTATTTTGTGGGTAGCAACACAACTCAAGTGCTAGCCAAAAGTACAGTTCCTTTATTGATCATGCGTTAACTACGCAGCTTGATGATGTTATTAGCCATGTGCCAAAGCGGGCATGGCTAAGTTATCCAAGCAAGCAATATCAGGTTCAGGCTTGGTAATTTTAAGTGAGTATTTAAAGAAGAGTTAACTGACAAAGCTGGTCGCAATTGGGTAGAATGAGGCAGATTTTTCATTCACCAGAGTGATGGTATGCACGTACATATTTTAGGAATTTGTGGCACTTTCATGGGCGGCTTAGCCTTGTTGGCTAGAGCAGAAGGGCACAAGGTAACGGGTAGCGATGCCAATGTTTATCCTCCTATGAGCACCCAGCTTGAAGAGCAAGGCATCGAGCTTATTCAAGGCTTCGATCCCTCTCAGTTGGGGACGAATGAGGATGATGCACCGGATCTGGTGGTGATAGGTAATGCCATGAGTCGAGGCAATCCTTGTGTCGAGGCGGTATTAAACCGTGGTCTTAAATATACCTCGGGTCCGCAGTTTCTTGCCGAGCATATCTTGCCCCAGCGTTGGGTATTAGCGGTATCGGGTACCCATGGTAAGACATCGACATCGAGCATGTTGGCTTGGATCTTAGAGGATTGTGGTTATGAGCCGGGCTTCTTGATCGGCGGCGTGCCGCAAAACTTCGGGGTATCGGCGCGTCTCGGTGGCTCACCTTTCTTCGTGGTAGAAGCCGATGAGTATGACAGCGCCTTTTTCGATAAGCGTTCCAAGTTCGTACACTACCAGCCGCGTACCTTAGTGATTAATAACTTAGAGTTCGATCATGCGGATATTTTTGACGATCTAAAGGCGATTCAACGCCAGTTTAATCATGTCATACGTACGGTTCCCGGTGAGGGCAAGGTTATCTGGCCTGCAGACGTTAAGAGTGTGCAACAGGTGATTGAGATGGGCTGCTGGAGTGAGCAAGAAACCTATCACTTAGCCGCGGAACAGCAGGGCTGGTATGCAGTGAACTTAACTGAAGATGGCCATAAATTTGAGGTGTTCTTCGATGGTGAGTCTCAAGGTGTTCTCGACTGGCAGTTGATTGGTCAACACAACATCGAAAATGCGGTGATGGCGATAGCAGCGGCGAGACATGTGGGCGTTAGACCCGATGCGGCAATAGCAGCGCTTGCAAAGTTTGCCCCGCCAAAACGGCGCATGGAGCTGTTAGCTGATGTCGATGGTATCGAAGTTTATGATGATTTTGCTCACCATCCAACGGCGATCGCGACCTCACTCAAGGGGATGCGTGCTCGTGTGGGTGATGGCAAGATCACCGTGATTTTAGAGCCTAGATCTAACACCATGAAGAGCGGTGTGCATAAAGACACCTTAGCCAGTTCATTAGATTTGGCGAGCAACGCGTTTCTCTATCAGGCGGGCAATATAGATTGGGATATCGCATCGGCGATGAGTTCAGCCTCGATCCCGGTTAAGGTCTTATATGAGATTGACGATATCGTTGAGCAAGTCGCGTCCCAAGCTCAGAGCTCTGATACTATTATTGTTATGAGTAACGGCGGTTTTGGTGGCTTACATCAAAAGTTGCTGGCTAAACTTCGCAGTAAAACAGGTAAATAATAGGCCATGAGCGTGACATACCGTAAAGCAGATAAGTCTATCAGTTTGGCATGGACTGGCGCGTCTGGAGCCCCCTATGGGCTTAGGCTGCTGGAGTGTTTATTGAAGAGTGATTATCAGGTGTTCTTGATGATCTCTTCCGCCGCTCGAGTCGTATTGGCAACGGAGCAGGGATTGCAGCTCAGTGCTAATGGGGAAAAGGCTAAAGCACAATTATTGGCCCAGTTTGGCGAAGTCGCAGGCGAGTTAGTCGTTTTAGGAAAAGAGGAATGGTTTTCTCCACCGGCATCGGGTTCAGCGGCGCCTAAGCAGATGGTGATTTGTCCCTGCAGTACTGGCACATTAGCAGCCGTAGCCACTGGAATGAGTAATAATTTACTCGAAAGAGCGGCGGATGTGGTAATAAAAGAGCGCGGCCAATTAATCTTAGTTCCGCGAGAAACTCCTTTTAGCGCCATACACTTAGAGCATATGCTATCGCTATCTAAGCTAGGAGCAACCATCATGCCTGCGGCACCGGGCTTTTATCATAATCCCAAATCGGTTGAAGATCTGGTAGACTTCATGGTCGCTCGAATTCTTGACCATCTGGGCGTTAACCATGCACTAACGAATCGTTGGGGTTATGACAAGCATAACGTTAGCGACATCGACTATTGAGAGTTATATGAAACACACCACTGAAGTGATGATCACTGCTGAAGAGATCAATCAAAAATTGGATATTCTGGCTGAGCAGATCAATGCCCATTATGCCGACAGCGATCGCCTATTGATGGTCGGTCTACTCAAAGGTTCTGTTGTCTTTATGGCAGATCTTTGTAGACGCATTAAGGGTCATGTCGAGATCGACTTTATGTCGGTATCAAGCTATGGCAACGAAATGACGAGCAGCCGTGACGTAAAAATCCTTAAAGACGTACAGTCTGAAATTCAGGGGCGTGACGTATTGATCGTTGAAGATCTAATTGACTCAGGCAATACCTTGAACAAGGTACGCGAAATGCTGATGATCCGTGAGCCAAAGAGCCTTGCGCTTTGTACGCTATTGGATAAGCCTGAACGCCGTGAAGTTGACGTACCTGTTAATTTTATTGGCTTTACGATTCCTGACGAGTTTATCGTTGGCTATGGTATCGACTATGCGGAGCAGTATCGTAACCTGCCGTATATCGCTAAAGTTGTACCACTAGAAGACTAAATTTCAGCCCTAATGCCAGCGCTGGAAGTGTTTAATTAACGCGTAGCGCTGTGATTAGGGATGTGATTAGATGACTGACTCCCGCAATAGCGGGAGTTTTTATTTATTTTTCAAATGGATTGAAATAACCATGGCAAATTCTCAAGCCGCCCTCGTTATCGACTCCCTAAAAAAAACCTATAAGGGTGGAGTCGAAGCAGTTAAGGGGATCAGCTTAACCGTTAATAAGGGCGATTTCTTTGCCCTTTTAGGACCCAATGGCGCAGGTAAATCGACCACGATTGGCGTTATCAGCTCACTGGTACAGAAGAGTTCGGGCAAGGTCAGCGTATTTGAACATGACATAGATACCGAGCTTGAGTTGGCTAAGCTGTGTATCGGGCTTGTGCCACAGGAGTTCAATTTCAATCAATTTGAGACCGTTCAGCAGATTGTGGTCAATCAGGCGGGCTACTATGGCGTAAAACGCGATGTCGCATTACAGCGCGCCGAGAAGTACCTAAGTCAACTCGACTTATGGGAAAAACGTAATAGCGCCGCTCGTGAGCTATCAGGCGGCATGAAACGCCGCTTGATGATTGCCCGTGCGCTGATGCATGAGCCAAAACTGCTTATTCTCGATGAGCCAACCGCAGGTGTCGATATTGAGCTGCGTCGCTCGATGTGGAGCTTCCTGACCGAGCTAAACGCTCAAGGGGTGACGATTATTCTGACCACCCACTACTTAGAAGAAGCGGAAATGCTGTGCCGGAATATCGGTATCATCGACAAAGGTGTGCTGGTGGAGTGCACTAGCATGAAGTCTTTGCTGAGCCGCTTGAATATGGAAACCTTTATTCTTGATCTGAAAGATGATCTTAATTCGGTGCCAGAGCTTAGTGGTGTGCAGTGTCGCCTGAGCGATAGCCATACACTAGAGGTGGATGTTGCCAAAGAGCAGGGCTTAAACAGCGTATTTGTTCAGCTAACTGAGTTAGGGATCCAAGTGTTATCGATGCGCAACAAGGCAAACCGTTTGGAAGAGTTGTTTGTAGAGCTTGTAGAGAAAGGTAAGCAAGACGGAGGTGTGAAATGAATATGAAAGCGCTGTATTTCACAGCTTTTAAAAGTATCCTAACCAAAGAGATCAACCGCTTTACCCGCATTTGGGTGCAAACCTTGGTGCCGCCGGCGATCTCTATGACTTTGTATTTCTTAATTTTTGGTAACTTGGTCGGCAAACGCATCGGTGAGATGGGCGGTGTCTCTTATATGGAGTTTATCGCACCGGGTCTGATCATGATGGCGGTCATTACCAGCTCCTATTCGAATGTGGCCTCGTCATTTTTCAGCGCTAAGTTTCAGCGCAACCTTGAAGAGCTCATTGTCGCACCGGTGCCCCATTATGTGATTATTGCAGGTTATGTTGGCGGCGGTGTTGCCCGTGGCCTATGTGTGGGCACTATCGTTACTCTAGTGGCGATGTTCTTCGTCGATATCAGCTTGCACCATGTGGGCTTAGTGGCGGTGACGGTATTGCTTACGGCGATTTTGTTCGCCTTGGGCGGCTTGATTAATGCGGTATTTGCCAAGAGTTACGATGATATCAGTATCGTACCTACCTTTGTGTTAACCCCGCTGACCTACCTTGGTGGTGTGTTCTACTCGCTGTCTCTACTCCCAGATTTTTGGCAGGGGGTGTCGGCACTCAACCCTGTGGTCTATATGATTAACGTGTTCCGCTACGGCTTCTTGGGCTATGCGGATATGAGCGTGCCGCTATCTATCGCCGTGATGGTGGGTTTCTGTGTTGGCTTGTGGAGTATTGCTTATTATCTTATCTCCCGTGGTATTGGCTTGAGAAGCTAACAGGCTCAGCATAATAGCCTCAACATAATAGCCATAGCACAAACATGAGCAAAGCCAACTGCACAACAGTTGGCTTTTTTATTGGCTTGGTATGGCTCTTCCATTAGTGAGTTGCTCTGTTTAGCGCTCTTGTTCGATAAACTCAATGATCTCAAATAGCGACTGGATATTGTTTGCCTTGAGCTTGCTGACGCAACATTGCCCAGCATGGCTTGCATGTTGACGCGTCCAGTCTAAGAGTGTGTTGAATGGGAGCTGTGGTGTGCACCGCTGAAGAAATTGAGCCTTGTCTGGGTTGCTAACTTGGTAACTCGTGCCCTGTCTGTCGATAACAATGACCGATTCAAGCTCCCCGAGTAAGTCCAATTGCGCTTGATAACACTCCATAGACTCGAGGTAGATAAGTTCATCTTGTTGCGGCTGCTTAACCACAACGGGCCAACTAAGTGACTGGATATTCAAGGGATCTCCTGAGGTCTGGCAGCAGTATTCTATTACCCTATGAGGTACAAGCAAGCTAGGCTTAGCGGATCTCAGTGGTTTCTTTTTCTATCTGCAGCTTTCTCATCTTGAGCAGCTCAATGGCGCCGCTGTTAACCTGTACAAGTTGGTCGAAATGTTGGTTCATCTCTTTGACTGATGCTTGGTACTCGGGATCGCTTGGCTGTTTCTTTTGCCAATAACGGTTGCGTTCAAGCTTTTGCAGCTCACTGGCTCTGAGGATCTCATAATAGCTGTTTTCTTGATTCAGGCGATAAACCTCGCTGTCTAATAGCTGTAGTAAGCGCGCCTTAGAGATGGTTTTCTTATTTAGCAATGCCTGCAGTGGATCTTGCGTCTTTATGCGAGCATCAGAGTCGGTTTCGGTGGTGATACCATACTGATACTCAATCTTGTGCTGACGAAACTCTTTTGGGCACGAGTGCTGGCTAAAGACGATCTTGTCGTCTTTGATACACTTAAAAATACTACTCGCCTGTGCGGCACTAGATAGCATAAAACAGATAATGGTAAAAATAACTTTCGCCATCCGGCTAAATATCCTTATCGAGCTTGGTGCTTAGTTAGGTACTGAAAACGCTTATGTTTACAGTGTTAACACTGTTTTTATTAACAAAGAAGTTAACTATTTAACATTAGGCCATACTATGGCGTAAGTTGGATCATAACGCTAGTGTTTTGATATGTGATAGTAGGGGATTGAGCCTTGATGGTCGTGAACCATACTAAAGGTTGAGCACTAAAGCCTTGGCGCTTTAGGGGAAGTAGGCGCCAAGACAGGGCTGATAACACAGGCCTGTGTAATGGCAATCTAGCTTCTTTAATACAAAAACGGCTTAAAACCCAGTTTTAAGCCGTTTGTCTTTTTGCTCATCGCAGCTTAAGCAAGCTTGACGACAAGGTTATCGATAAGGCGAGTAGAGCCCATATAGGCCGCCACTAAAATCACTAACTCTTTATCTTCGGCTGCGGCAATGGCAAAGCTACTTGCATGTCGAATAGCGAGGTAATCGTTTTTAAAACCAGCGTCTGCTAGTTCTACTTGTCCCTGAGCAATAACGGCTTCGATGCTTTCACCAGTTTTAAGTGAACAGGCCATCTTGTCTAAGGTGCGCTTTATCTGCGCCGCTTGAGCCTTCTGCTCTGCACTGAGATAACCGTTGCGTGAACTCATGGCAAGACCCGAGTCTTCACGGATGGTTTCAACACCAACGACTTCAACGGGTAGAGATAGGTCTTCAACCATAGTGCGGATCACTAATAGCTGTTGAAAGTCTTTCTGACCGAACAGGGCGATGTCAGGTTGTACGATATTAAACAGCTTACAGACGATGGTGGCAACGCCTCTGAAGTGCCCTGGGCGACTCGCGCCACAAAGCACATCAGAGATCCCCGGCACCTCGACAAAAGTCTGTGCATCCATGCCTTTGGGATAGATGATTTCAGGTGTCGGCGTGAACAGCAGTTCGGCGCCCGCTTCAACGAGTGCGGCCTGATCATCGGCTAAGGTTCTTGGATAAGCATCGAGATCTTCGTTTTGCCCAAACTGCATCGGGTTAACAAAAATGGAGGCGACCACATGGTCCGCTCGTGTCTTAGCTTCTTTGACTAAGGTGATGTGACCTAAGTGCAAGTTGCCCATAGTAGGAACAAATGCAACTGTCTCGCCCTTCTGTTTCCATGCTTTAACTTGGGCACGGATATCGGCGATAGATTGAGTCGTGATCATGATTTTACTGCTCTGGTACGCAATTTAAAGATTGGCTCTCAACCCATGGGCTGAGAGCGAGTGATTAGACTAATTAGTTAAATGTATGCTCGTCACCTGGGAAAACACCCTCGGCAACTTCATCAATATAGGCACGAACGGCGGCGCGAATTTCGCCAGTCTGCTTGAGGTAGTTTTTAGAGAAACGTGGGATGTAACCACTAGAGATCCCGAGCACGTCATGCATCACTAAGATCTGGCCATCGGTATCTTTACCCGCACCTATGCCAATCACAGGAATAGTTAACGCTTCGGTAATCGTTTTTGCTAAAGAAGCGGGAATACACTCAAGCACTAACAACTGCGCACCGGCAGCTTCTAACGCTTTCGCTTCATCGAGAATACGCTGCGCGTTATCTGCATCGCGGCCCTGAACCTTAAAACCACCAAAGACATGCACAGATTGTGGCGTTAGCCCTAGGTGAGCACACACAGGAATACCGCGTTCGGTGAGCATAGACACGCTCTCGAGTAGCCATTTACCGCCTTCGACCTTAACCATACTCGCACCCGCCTGCATCAGCTTAGTGGCGTTGGTCATAGTCTGCTCTGGGGTGGCGTAGCTCATAAACGGCATATCGGCGATAAGCAGAGAGCGTTCGATGCCACGACGGACGCAACGCGTGTGATAGGCAATATCTTCAACCGTTACTGGCAGGGTGTCGCTATGTCCTTGCAGTACCATTCCCATTGAATCACCGACCAATAGCACGTCAATACCTTCGCTATCGAATGCGCCGGCAAAGCTGGCGTCGTAGGCGGTTAATGCAGTGAACTTCTTACCTTCTTGTTTGAAGGTACGCAGTGTAGAACTTGTAATTTTGGACATAATGGTAACTTTTAACCCAATTGTGAAGTGGTTATATGCCAATAAAGGCACAACTTCAATGATCTCGGTATCAAATTTTTGTGTTAACGGATAGGCGTCATACTAGCAGGAAATACTCCCATTGCGCATGTCACTTATTCGCCTGTGAAATCTTGTGCTAATACTAACTCGGCTCTCAGCGAATCGCTGATTAAGCTCGCCAGCTTGGTGTTGTCTGGCAAGGTAAGCGTAGGCGCGATATCGAATAGTGGCACCAACACGAAACTGCGCTCGCGCATCCCATAATGGGGGACCGTTAGGCGAGGGGTGTCGATGCATTGACTATCATAGAGCAGTAGATCTAAGTCTAGGGTTCTTGGCCCCCAACGCAGCTCTCTTAAGCGGCCCTGCTGATTCTCAATATTTTGCAATGCATCGAGTAACTCGATAGGCGTCAGTTCTGTGTTGAAACCCGCTACCGCATTAACGTAGTCAGGCTGCTCGACGTCCCCCATGGGGGCGGAGCGATAATAGGAGGAGACAGAAAATGACTGGGGAGCGGCCAGGCTCAATAAGGCCTCACAGGCATTATTGAGCTGGCTGATTGGGTCCGCTAAGTTAGCGCCCAATGCGACATAGACTTGTGCCATTATTCTGCAGATTTTGGCGCCGATTTAGCACTCGGCTTGCGGCGACGGCGTTGGTTAGAGCTGCGGTTGCGTCCGCCTTTATTGGCTGAGCGAGCAATCACATTGCGCTGATCTTCGCTGCCCTCAACAAAGCTCTTCCACCAAGCGGCATTCTTAGCTATCACCCCCCCCTCTGCATGAGCACGCAGTAGGAGTAGATCGTAAGCCGCTCTGAACTTAGGATGTTCGATAAATCTAAACGCCTTTGTGCCTCGGTTACGCTCGAATCTCAGTTGTAGTTGCCAGATATCTTTGGTGACTGTGCTGAAACGGCGTGGAATGCTGATAGAGCGGCACTGCTGCTCCATAATATCGCCCATGGCGGCATTATAGGCATCGTACATTGTCAAACCGCTTTCTAAAGCGATATCGTCGGCGCGTTGGCTTAGTGGGTACCAAAGCAGCGCTGCATAGAAAAATGCGGGGGTTACCGGCTTATCTTGTTCGACACGCTCGTCAGTGTTGGCCATCATCTCTTGCATCAGCTTAGCGATAGCACCATTTGGTGTCTCTTTAAGCTGAGCCTCAACGAGAGGGAATAGTGGTTCAAATAAGCCAAACTCACGCATCATATGGTAGTTTTCAAGCGCTCTTCCAGCGAAAAACAGCTTGAGTACTTCTTCATACATACGTGCGGCAGGAATATCTTTCAGCAGACCCGCTAAGGCTTTGATTGGCTGGGCAGTCTTGTCCTCAATGCTCATATCTAGCTTAGTGGCGAAACGCACGGCACGTAGCATACGTACCGGATCTTCACGATAGCGTGTCTCAGGATCGCCAATTAGGCGGATTGTACGTGACTCAAGATCATCTAAGCCACCACCGTAGCTGTGAATCGAGAAATCACTGATATCGTAATAGAGGGCGTTGACGGTGAAATCGCGGCGTTCGGCGTCTTCATCGATACTGCCATAGACGTTATCGCGTAGCAGTCGGCCCGACTCGTTGGTCTTTGAGATCTTCTCACCGCTATCGACATGGTGTCCACGCAGCGTCGCCACTTCAATGACATCGCGTCCAAAAACGATATGGGCGAGGCGGAAGCGGCGGCCGACTAGACGGCAGTTACGAAATAGGCGTTTAATCTCTTCGGGAGTCGCATTGGTGACAACGTCAAAATCTTTTGGTTGCATGCCCAATAAAATATCGCGTACACCGCCGCCTACCAAGTAAGCCTTAAAGCCAGACTTGTGTAGTCTATAGAGTACTTTGATCGCATTTTCACTGATCTGTCTACGAGAAATTGCGTGCTCATTTCTAGGCACGACCTCTAAACTAAGACCTGTCTGCGTGTTTTCTTCAACTTTTGAATTGTCTTCAAATAGCTGTTTACAGAATTGGCTAATACGGCGAAAAATGGGACACCTCTGATTTGGATCTTAATTGGGGTAAAAACAAGTGGGCTATGATAACTCAATTAAAGCTTAATGAGTATACGATTAAGCTCACGTATCGAGGAGTATTTCCGATTGTTTAGGCACCTTGGTGAGATCAAATTGACTCACGGCCTGCTCAATCATCTTACCCGCTTGAGATTCTGTTGCTACGGCGCTCTGGCCTAGAAAGGCTAAAGCGGCATTAATACTGGCCTGGGGATGAAGATTATCTATCGCTGGCGCATGGTTTTGCTTAGACAGTTTCCGACCTTTCTCTGCACAAGCTAAAGGCAGATGTAACCATTTAGGCGCAGGTGATTTGAGTAGTCGGTATAAGCTTTCTTGACGACAGGTGGGTTCCAGTAGATCGCAACCTCTGACAACCTCACTAATTTGCTGATGAATATCATCGAGCACGACCGCCAATTGGTAGGCATATAAGCCGTCGCTGCGCTTAATAATAAAATCTTCCGACGCAAAACGTTTATCTACCGAGACGAGTCCCATATGTTGATCGACAAACTGCTCGATAGCATAGGGATTTCTCACCCTGATCGCTCCTTGCCTCAGAGGCTGGATTAGCTTGCCACAGCGGCCATCGTAGCTGCCACCCATGGCTTGGATCTGCTTACGAGTGCACTGGCAGTAGTAAGCCAGATCATCTTGTAGCAGTTGCTCAATTTTATCTTGGTAAACATCGAGACGCTGACTTTGATAAAGGACGCTGTCATCCCATTCAAAACCATAGGCTTCGAGGGTTCTTAGAATCTCACTGCTTGCGCCAGGAATTTCACGTGGGGGATCGATATCTTCTATACGAACCAACCATTTACCGCCCATAGAGCGGGCACGCAGATAACTGCCGAGGGCAGCAATTAATGAACCAAAATGCAGGGGACCAGATGGGGAAGGCGCAAAACGGCCAATATAGGGAGTCACGTTAATCATTTACTGACGTCAAAATAAAAGAGCGGAGCCATAAGCTCCGCACCTTAAGATAGCATTTAGCCTGCCATCTGTTTTTCTTTGATCTCAGCAAGCGTTTTACAGTCGATACATTGGTCGGCTGTTGGGCGCGCTTCTAAGCGGCGAATACCGATTTCGATGCCACAAGATTCACAGAAGCCGAAATCGTCATCTTCAATCTTTTGCATTGTCTTTTCGATCTTCTTAATCAGCTTACGCTCTCTGTCGCGAGCACGTAACTCTAAGCTGAACTCTTCTTCCTGAGCTGCGCGATCGACAGGATCTGGGAAATTAGCAGCTTCGTCTTGCATGTGATTCAGAGTGCGGTCAACTTCTTCGCGCAATTGGTTACGCCATGCTCCAAGAATCGTCTTGAAGTGACCCAATTGAGCGTCGTTCATGTACTCCTCACCCGGCTTTTCCTGGTAAGGATCTACACCTGCAATAGCGAGCACGCCAAGTTTTTTAGTGCCTTCAGGCATAACGCATCTCCTGTTAATCATTTGCGTTGTAGGGCGTCTTTTAATAACGGCCGCTATCTATATCAGAAAGCTTTGAACTAGGCAAATAATTTATATTAAATCGCTTCTATTCTTTGACTATGTCCGCTATTAAGAACAATTTCAACTCTATATTCAGAATTAAAGCCTAACCGGACAGGATTTAACCAAACGTGTCTGTGTGGGCGATAAGTCGGCGCTGTAGGCCAAAACCTCTACTCCAGCTTGGTGCGCTTCAGCCAATAATTTTGCATAGTCGGCATCGATATGAGCGGCGGGGGCGACACTGTTTATGCCCGAATGCTGAACAACAAATAACAATACGGCGCGATGTCCCTGCTGGACCATCTCCATTAGCTCACGTAGGTGTTTCTGGCCGCGAGTGGTTACCGCATCGGGGAAGTACCCCTGCCCCTGCTCTAACAGCGTACAACTTTTGACTTCTATGTAGCAGTTAGCTTTGCTGCTGTCTTCGAGGAGGATATCGATACGACTGTTTTCGCTACCGTATTTAACCTCGCGGCGTAATGATTCATAGCCTTGTAGCTCAGTGATGATGCCTGAGGTAATGGCCTCCTCTGCCAACGCATTAGCCCGGCCGGTATTGATGCCAATCACGTGGCCTTCAGGCGTTTGGGCTAACTCCCAGGTGCGGCTGTATTTGCGTTTCGGATTATCTGATACCGAGAACCAGACCTTTTCACCGGGAAACAAGCAATTTTTCATTGAGCCAGTATTAGGGCAATGAATGGTAACCTGTTCACCGTCGTCTAAGGTGATATCGGTTAAGAAGCGTTTGTAGCGTTTGAGTAATACGCCAGTTTCAAAAGCGGGACTAAATTCCATTGAGTCATCTGCTGTTAATCGATTTTGGGCTAGGTTAGCAAAATTTGGCGCGGCTGTGGCAACAGATAGTTGTCGGTCTACTTTGATTTATTGGTATTAGGAGAGCGAGGCTAGCCCACCGTTTCAAAATGCTGCCACTATAAATAGTCATTCACTTGCGGTGGCAGCCTTTAGATATCTTTAGGGATCCAGTAGACTGCTTGCACTAAAAATAGGCTAGTTACCGATAACTCAAGCGCAATTGAAGGGTTACTGGAACATCGATTTATATAATAAGGACCTAGCATGACGGATTTTATGAAAGTGACTCTGACTCGTGAAAGTGCAGCTGCCCATTGGGGCAAGGCTGATGTAACTTTTCAGGGGGATGTTGCTTCTATTCACCTAATCGAGGGAGATGCCCTGCTGCATGTACAGCAAGCGGCGCGTAAGTTAGAGCTTCAAGGTGTGACTAAAGTCGCCCTTACAGGGGAGTTGTGGACAGTCGATCTACAGTGGGCATTCGCCCAAGGCTTTGCCACTGCGCTGACTACGCCCATTATCCAGTGGACAGGCGATGATGCAACTCAGGCGCTACTAACTAGCCGTCTCGAGAGCGCGACATTTGCTCGCCACCTGATTAACGAAACTCCTGAAAACCTATCGCCGATGGCACTGGCGACGCAGGCGGCCACTTGGCTCAGCGCTATCGGCGGTGACAAGGTGAGCTATCGCATCATCGAAGGCGAAGCGCTACTGGAGGAGCAGTGGATCGGCATTCACGCTGTCGGCCGTGGTAGTGAGCGCCCTCCTGCGCTACTCGAACTAGACTTTAATCCGCTAGCCGATGATGCCCCTGTCTCTGTCGCACTTGTGGGTAAAGGTATTACCTTCGACTCCGGCGGCTATAGCATTAAAGGCTCCGAGGGGATGCTCGGAATGAAGTGTGATATGGGCGGTGCTGCGACCGTGACCGCAGCCCTAGGTCTTGCGATGAAATCAGGCCTTAATAAACGCGTTAAGTTGTTCTTGTGCTGCGCTGAAAACTTAATCAGTGGCCATGCCTACAAGCTGGGTGACATTCTTAAATATAAGAATGGTGTCACGGTTGAGGTGGTCAATACCGATGCCGAAGGCCGTTTAGTACTCGCCGATGGTTTGCAAGCGGCATCAGAAACTGGCGCGCCAGTGATCATCGATGCGGCAACACTAACAGGCGCTGCTGTGATGGCGGTCGGCACGAACTATAACGCCATCTTCTCGCCTAAGGCTGAGATGCTAGCGCTGGCACAACAAAAAGCACTAGCAGTTGGTGAGCGCGTTTGGCCGCTACCGCTAGACCCTTGGCATAAAGATAACTGCCCAAGTGCTTATGCCGATACGGCAAACAGTCGTCCTATGAAGGGCGGTGGTGCCGGCGGTGCCTCGAATGCCGCAGGGTTTTTATGGCGCTTTGTCGCACCTGAGGCCAACTGGTTGCATATCGATTTAGCCTCGGCGTTTTCAGATACAGGTGATCACCTGTGGTCAGCGGGTGCCACGACCCACGGTGTGCTAACCATAGCGGGGCTGCTAGAAGACTAAGTGCTTTAGCCTGAATCACTTAAAGCCCTGCATATAGTAGGGCTTTTTTTTAGCCTAAGCGGCGTGTTGATGGCTCCTTCTTGAAATCAGCCTTTGCTAAAACCTTATTAATGTTGCACTATTGTTACATCGCTCTTGGTTACTCTTAGCAAAGGCTCTTGTGCATATGAAGCTCACTTTTAGTGAATTCTCTATCGACAGCGAAACTTTTGAATTGCATGTTGGCGATCAAAGCGTTGCAATCGATGAGCGCAATGTTGCTCTGCTATCGATATTGGCGCAGCGTTACCCTGAGCACTGTAGTAAACAGGAGTGCTTAGATCTTATCTGGCAAGAGACTGTGGTCTCTGATATGTCACTGTCAAAGTTGGTGTCTGACACCCGTAAACTCTTCAGTAAAGCTGGTTACCAAGGCCCGCTTATTCAGACGGTGCATGGTCGTGGTTACCGTTTAGAGCATGTGCTGGGCAAGCAAGTTATCGCGCAGGCTCAGTCGCAAAACCAAAACCAAAACCAAAACCAAAACCAAAGCCAAAGCCAAAGCCAAGAAAAAGTTAGCCCTCAGCGCGGAGCCGTAGACTCCACCGACAGTGACCTGCCGCTGACGTCAGCTGCTAGCCAAAAAACGAATGCAACCAATTGGTTTTCTAATTGGGAGAACTTTGCCAAGGTATTGATCCTACTATTATTGACCATAGGCTTAGTTGTTCAGATTTGGCATGTCACAAGCTCTGATCATGATAAACCTGCTGCGACAACGCTAAGCTATAGCGAACCTAAAGGCTCGATTGGCCGCATACTCTGGGTTGATGACCATCCGGAAAATAATTTGGTAGAGAAAGCCTATTTTGAGCAGAAAAATATCGGTGTCTATAACACGGTGACCTCGCAGGAAGCACTGATGTTATTGTCTATGTACAACTACCAAACGGTGATCTCCGATATGGGGCGACATGGCGATTCACTGGCTGGATTAAAGCTACTGCAGGCCATTCGTGCCGAGGGAAATAACACGCCGTTTTACCTCTATACCTATGTGGAGTCACCTGGGCTTGTGGATGCGATTTATGAAAGCGGTGGTCAGGCTGTGGTGCTTGATTCAGAGTCGCTCTATAAGCTGGTATTGAGTCAGGTTGAACAGCAATAAGTGGCTAAATCTTTAAAATTCAAAACTTTTCAAACAATTTCAAATCTTGTCAGTGGGTAATTTCAAAAGCTTGTGATATCAATAGAGCTAACAGATTGTTGGCTTGCTGGTTAGTGATACAGGGAGTGGACAGAGCGCTTGATTAGGAGAGTGCTTAATTGTTACTAACCTTCTTCGATTAGCCACCTACAGAAAGGTGGCCTTTTTTTAGCTGTTTTTTACCGAGCAGACTGTGGGAGTTAATCCCTAAAGCCATCTTGAATAAATAGATGCTTAGTTTGGTTAAAGTTGCTTTCGCTACAGTTTACGAAGTCGATGGCGTACTGGGCGTTATCGAGTCTAAACTTTTCAATTTTTGCAATCTCATATTCATTCATCACGATATTCATCGCTTCTTGAGTCCATTCTGGCTCACCGCTACCGATTTTAACTTCTGGTGGATCGTAATGGGTGATCATCCAGTTTTGCAGTGCTTCGGCATCAATCTCGCCTAGTTTCCAAGAGGTCAGTAGGGCAAGCAGCTGTGCTTTGGTAATTTCGGTTGTTTCCATGATTATCTCAAATAGCTAGAACATAATGTTGCATAGGGTAGCGTAGATTTTATAAAGCACCTAGTTTCCACGAATAGAGCGTTGGATATTCGACCCCGTTGGCACCTGGACAGGACTCGAATAGCTGCAGTTTCGTAGGTGCTAGGGTTAAGGGCTGATAGTCGATTCCGTTGACTTCAGCCTTGGCCTTACGGGAAAGCGTGATGTGGGGGTTGTAGTGATGTTCGCTGCAATGTAAGCCGAGCTCGGCAGCGAGCTGTTGGGTGTCATCGGCGAGTTGTACTAGGCGCCTGTCATCGGCCCGACCTCTAAGACAGAGGATTTTTGGTTTTGCCCAATGACTTAAGGTATCGAGGGTGACGCTAAATTTAGGTTTGCTCAGTTGGTTAACGTTATCGATAAGTGCCGTTAATTGCTCTGGTGTCGCACCACCTAAGAAAGCCAGCGTCATATGCAGGTTAGCGCTAGGCACTAAGCGAACACTACTGGGTAGTTGAGCTTGAATCGCGGTGATAGTTCGGGTTTGTGCACTATCGAGAGAGAAGCCTAAGAATACACGCTTAATTTGGTTGTTTGTGTTGTTAGGCATCTAAGATTTCCTGAGTATTTAATGCTGTGATAATACTAGCAGTTTAGTCTATAGCCCCTTTTAGAGTACACTAGGCGGCAATGAGAACCTGCTCAATTGTGTTGCTCTTTTTTGACTGAAGCATAAGTCGATTAAAACCAACCTTGACTAAAAAGCTGACTATAACCCAGTTTTATTAAATTTATCATCGCGCCATGAATTCGAACATAAGGGTAATAGAGCCACTCGTGACATCGCTACCTATACATGCACTGCTACAGCCACTGCGTGACACTTTTATGTGTTGCCAGCAGGTGATCCTCGAAGCACCAACAGGGGCGGGTAAATCGACTGCCCTACCACTGGATATGCTGAACTGGCCGGAGATCGGCGGTAAAATTTTGATGCTGGAGCCACGTAGAGTCGCGGCTCGTAATGTGGCGCAGTTTATTGCCAAGCAGCGCGGCTGTGAGCTGGGAGCTGAGGTGGGTTATCGCGTCAAAGGCGATACGCGGGTGTCGGCCAATACGCGGCTAGAGATTGTCACCGAAGGGGTGTTAACCCGAATGATCCAGCAAGACCCTGAGCTGACTGGGATCGATATGGTGATTTTCGATGAAATTCACGAGCGCCATCTGACCACCGATCTTGGTCTGGCCCTAGCGCTGGAGATCCAAGCGAGCTTTCGTGAAGACTTAAAGATCCTCGCGATGTCCGCGACTCTATCGGGTTTGCCTCTGAGCGAGTTAATGCCAGAAGCTAAGCTGTTAAAGAGTGAAGGGCGTAGCTTTCCTGTTGAGCACAGTTATAGTGCCGTTCCCAATCAGAGCCACTGGTTAGAACATATGGCTAAGGTGATAGTGACTAGCCTGAGCGAACATGCTCAAGGCTCGCTACTGGCGTTTCTGCCGGGGCAGGGGGAGATCAACAAATTACACGGCATCTTAAGTGCTCGTCTTGAATCAAACACTTATATGATCTGCCCACTCTATGGCAGCTTGAGTGCCAAAGCGCAGGACTTGGCGATTGCCCCTGCGCTAAAGGGAGTGCGTAAGGTGGTGCTCGCCACTAACGTCGCCGAGTCGAGTTTGACCATCGAAGGCATTACTCAGGTTATTGACTCAGGTTATAAACGCCAGGCACGATTCAACCCTAGAACAGGCGTGACACGTCTGTCGCTCAAGCGAATTAGCCAGGCATCGGCGGCGCAGCGAGCGGGTCGTGCTGGGCGCTTAATGGCGGGTTTCTGCACTCGTCTTTGGAGCCAGGAGGAGCATGGACGCTTGCTCAAAGCCGATGAGCCAGAGATAGTGCATAGCGATCTGCTGTCCATGGTATTAGATGGGGCCTATTGGGGCGTAAAATCCCTCAATGAGTTACCTATGCTCACCGAGCCCTCGGCAGCAAATGAAGAAGTCAGTTGGCACTTACTTCAGCTAATGGGGATGGTGAATGGATCCCGTTTAATCACCCCACATGGCCGCGAGGCGCACAAGCTAGGTTGTAATCCTAGACTTGCGCATATGTTGTTGATAGCAAAGAAAAAGGCAAGAGAGGAGCAAGATGTAAACCTCGCTTTGTTAGCTTGTATATTGGCTGGCACATTAGAAGCCCGCAGCCGCAGTCGACTGGGGGCGGATATCAGCCGCTATCTGAGCGAAGCGCTGCAGGGAGAGTCGCAAAAACAGATCCGTAACTGGGTTAACACACTGGCTCTTTCCTCCCTTGGCAAGCTTGATTTAGCCGAGGTTGCTCGCCATGCGATTAGCCATGATATCGCTATGTTGCTGGCGCTCGCCTATCCCGACCGCATCGCTAAGGCACGCGGCGTAACAGGGTACCAACTGGCAAACGGTAGCGGTGTCGAGTTGGCCAATGATGACCAATTGTCAGGCTCTCCTTGGTTAGTGGTTGCTGACTTTCAAGAAACCGAGGGCCGAAGCCAGGGGAAGATCTATCTGGCTGCGCAGCTAGACTCAGGGTTATTTGATAGTGAGTTAGCCGAGTTAGTTGTCACTCAAGAATATGCCGGTTGGGATGAAACCAAGGGGCGCTTCTTTGCCGAGAAACAGCAAAAAATAGGTGAGATCCTATTATCTAAAGCCCCGATTAATAAGGTTGATAAGCACCTAATCAAGCAGGCACTCCTTGAGCAAATTAGGTTCAAGGGGTTGGCATTAATGAACTTTAATGATGCCTGCCAGCAACTACAGCGACGAGTGGCATTAGCCAACCAGTACTGCCCAGAGCACGACTGGCCTGTTCTAGACGATGATAGCTTGCTGAGTGAGCTTGATGATTGGCTCGCACCTTATTTAGATGAGGTGCGTAGTCTCGTACAATTGCAGCAATTAGATTGTTATACTCTGCTGCTTAATTTGTTGCCTTGGGAGCTACAGCAGCAACTCGAGGCGTTATTGCCAAGAAAGTGGCCGATGGCAACAGGCTCGAGCGTAAAAATCGAGTATGATGCCACGGGTCGAGCACTTTTGAGTGTCAGACTCCAAGAGGCGCTAGGCATGCAGCAGAGCCCTAGGCTGGCTCAGGGAAAGTTAGTGGTCACCATGGAGCTATTGTCGCCTGCCCATAGGCCGCTGGCGTTAACCGCCGATCTTGAAAGTTTTTGGCAAGGTCCCTATGAGCATGTGAAAAAAGAGATGAAGGGGCGTTACCCAAGACATTTATGGCCAGATGATCCCGCCAACACTCAACCGACCAAATTTACTAAAAAGAAGACGTTTAGCTCGCAGTAAGCTTGAGCACGTCGTGGAAGTACAATGACAGATAAAGCTACACCAAAACCTAAAGCGGCAACCAGAAAAGCGCCAGCTAAGAAGCGCCCGGCCGCGAAAAAGCCTCGAGCTAAAAAGTCGATGCCGAAGAAAGCGGGTGCGAGTTGGGGGAGGAAGATCTGGTCTATTAGCTGGAAGCTTGGCCTTATTCTCGCCGTGGCCATCGCCTCCTATGGGATCTATCTGGATCAAATCATAGCTCGCAAATTTGAAGGACAAAAATGGCATCTGCCGGCTCAGGTATTTAGTCGCTCTATGGCACTTTATCCTGGCGCAGCGGTGAGTCATGGTCAGTTGATGTCTGAGCTTAAGTTGCTTGGTTATCGTAAGGTGGCGAATCCTCGCCAAGTGGGTGAGTTTTCCGCCTCTAAGACCAAGATCGATCTTTGGCGTCGTCCATTCCTCCATCCTCAAGGGGATCAGCTTGAGCAGAGGGTGATGATCACCTTCGACAGCAACGGCGTGGTCTCCGTCGCCCGTAACAGCGATAAGCGCCAGTTAGCCGTGTTCCACCTTGAGCCAGTACTGCTAGATAGAATCATCACGGGTGATGGTGAAGATAGACTGTTTGTACCGACAGAGGAGATGCCAAAGTCGATCGTTAACGCGCTGATCTTGGTTGAAGATCGCACCTTCTATGAGCATCACGGGGTTAACCCGTTTGCGATCTTGCGTGCCGCCATGGTTAACATCAGCGCTGGGCGTACGGTTCAAGGCGGCTCGACCCTGACTCAGCAGCTAGCGAAGAACTTCTTCTTGTCTAGCGAGCGCTCGATAACCCGTAAGCTGCGTGAAGCCCTGATGGCGATCATTATTGATTTCCGTTACGAGAAAGATGAGATCTTAGAGGCCTACCTCAACGAAGTGTATATGGGGCAGGATAAGGCTCGTGGTGTGCACGGCATGGGCTTGGCTTCGCAATTCTATTTTGGCCGACCGATTGCCGAGTTAACCGTGCCGCAGCAGGCATTTTTGGTGGCGGTGATCAAGGGACCGTCATACTACAACCCATGGCGCTACCCTGAGCGTGCTCAAGAGCGACGAGACTTAGTCTTGCGCCTATTGATGGAAGCGGGCGATCTGAATGTGGCGCAGTATCAGGCCGCCGTCGAGTCACCGCTAGGGCTACGTAAAGCTAATAAGTCTGTGCATCAAAAGTTGCCGGCCTTCTTCTCCGTGGTAAAACATGAGCTTGCTAGCCGCTATGGTGACGCCTTGCTGCAGCAATCAGGGGTGAAGGTCTATACCACGCTGGATCCTATGGCCCAAGAGGCTGCCGAAAAGGCTGTTGAGCAGACCTTAAAACAGCTAGGTAAAAACGATAAGAGTCTGCAGGTAGGCTTGGTGCTGACCGATAAATACTCTGCCGGCATTGCCGCTATGGTTGGTGATAAGGTGCCAAGCTATCAAGGCTTTAACCGTGCAGTTGAGATCCGCAGACCCATAGGCTCTTTGATCAAGCCGTTTGTCTATGCCACTGCGTTGAGTCAAGGTAATACCTACAACTTAGTGTCACCACTGAAAGATGAGCCGATTACCCTTAAGAATGATCAAGGCAAGACCTGGTCGCCACAGAATGTGGACAAGCAGTTCCGTGGGCAGGTGCCGCTATTAACCGCCTTTAAAAAGTCGATGAACGTGCCGACGGTGAATTTAGGCATGGCGATAGGGGTGAGCAGCGTGGCGACCACCTTAGATAAGGCGGGTTGGCGGGAAAAAATCCCAGAGTATCCATCCATGCTGCTCGGTGCAGTAAACGGCTCGCCCTTAATGGTGGCGCAGGTGTTCCAAACGATTGCCGATGATGGCCGCTATCGCCATTTGAACTCGGTGACTACGGTACTGGATGCTAATAATCAGCCGCTTGTGGCATCTCGCCCTCAAGCGAAACAAGCGTTACCGGCGGCCAGTAACTATTTGGTTAAATATGCCATGACTCAGGTGGTGGATTCAGGGACGGCAAAACGCCTAGGCAATGCCTTCCCCTATGTGACGCTAGCGGGTAAGACGGGCACCAGTAACGATTCGCGAGACTCATGGTTTGCTGGCTTCGATGAGCGAAATGTGGCGGCTATTTGGGTTGGTCGAGATGATAATGGTAAGACTGGGTTATATGGTAGTAGCGGGGCGATGGCAGTGTACCAAGCCTTCCTCAACAACCGTGCGCCGTTGAGCCTACGTATGGCGCCTGTCGATGGTGTAGTACAAGGCTATTTTGAGCGTGATACCGGTAAAGCCGAAGAACCGCAGTGTGCCAATGTGGTTAAGGTGCCCGCCTTAGCCGAGAGCTATCAGCCAGTGGCTAACTGTGGCGAACCGCTGCCTTGGTGGAAGAAGTTAATAGGCGGTTAGTTCAACTTAAGGCGTTAGCCAATAATCTTAATATGGCCCAGAGGTGTGATGCATCTCTGGGCCATATTTTTTAAGTGCGAGAATGATAGCGATCAAGGTTAACTTGCTAGCGTTTGCACTCGGCGAGCTCTGACTAGGTAAACCAAAGGAATAATCGCTACAACAATGAGAAGGGTCGCCCAATTGCCGTTTTGGATCACGCCATAGCGTGCGGCTATGATACTGCCCAAGAGCGCGCCACTGCCTATGCCCACATTGAATAGGCCTGAGTAGATTGCCATGGCGACATCGGTAGCATCTGGCGCCAGTTTCAATGCTTTCGCTTGTAGCGACAGACACATCAACATCATGCCAGTGCCCCATAAGATACACAGTGGCAGTAACAGCCAAAGGTGACTGGCAATAACAGGTAAAATTGCCATGCAACTACCGAGCGTAGCTATCGCAATGGCCAGCAATCGTTGCGCATGCGCCCCTTGAAAGTGGCTAAATAGCAGGCTACCAATTAATCCTGCGCCACCAAAGGTCAGCAAGATCATGGTGGTGATATTGGCCGAATAGCCGAAATGTTCCTGCAGTAACGGTTCCAAGTAAGTGTAAACGCTGTAGTGAGCGGTAACCAGAGTCATCGTCAACAGATACAACCAGAGCAGGGCTTTATTGCGTGCTAATGAGGGCAGACTGCGCCAACTGCCGCCATGGGTGGCGGGCAGGTTTGGCAGACCGCGCCACAGCAGTAACATCATTGCCAGCGTGAGTATGCCGATTAAGGCGAAGATGCTGCGCCAGCCCATTAATTGGCCGATTACACGGCCCATAGGTATGCCCAGCACAAGCGCAAGTACGCAGCCAGTAGCGAAGATACTAAGTGCCTTTGCACCTTGCCCGTCAGGGGCTAGGCGCACCACTAAAGCTGGCGCGATAGCCCAAAAAAGCGCATGAGTTAAGGCGATGCCGATGCGACCCGATAGTAGAATATTGTAGCTTGGTGCCCAGACGCAGATCCCATGGCTGATGATAAACACCAACATTATGCCTAGCAGGAGTTTCTTACGCTCAAAGCGAGCAAACAGCAACACGGCAGGCAGGGAGGCAAGCGCGACCACGGCGGCATAAACCGTCAGCATAGGTCCGATGGCAACGGCGCTCATATTAAAGCTTTGGCCGAGAGCGGCTAAGATCCCCACTGGCACAAATTCAGTCGAGACAAAAACAAAAGCGGTAAGCGCCAGTAAAAACACAGGTGCCCAGGCGATAAGGCGCTGTTTCATCGGGTTTAACATCCAAAATTGAAAGGGCGGCAAGTCTACGCTCAAATCGAATTTTTGGCGAGTGTGGAAGTGATTGTCAGAATGCAAAATGTTTGATTTGTGAGCAGAGCAGTAGTTTTAAAAGAAGGGGCTAGGACTTAGGGCGCTTCGCTTCGAGGGCGGGCTGCGCCCTGCTAGAAAAAGCAAAAGAAAAAACAAAGAATCACTACTTTTCCCGCTTTTCGGCTTTCTCTCTAAGCGCAGTGCTCGGTAAGTGACGCAGTCACGTTCCCTAGGCCGTTCGGCTCTGCTAGTACCGTCTCAGCTTATCCCGCCTTTGCTCTTCCTAGAACCTAGAACCTGCTTTCCCTAGCACCTTCTTTAAACCCTTTAAAACTTCTTCAATAAAAAGTAACGCTCGGGGCTTTTAGCTGTACTAGGTACTGTACCGATAATTTCAAAGCCGAGCTTTTGATAAAATACAGGGGCTTGGAAGGATAGGGTATCGACTTGTGCCATAGTGCAATCACGCTGTTTGGCTTCAATTTCGGCTCGCTGCATAAGATCGCGACCAAGTCCCGAGCCTCGGGCGTTTTCATCGACCCATACCACGTTAATCAAGAAGTTGTCATAGATAGTGCGTCCCGCGACACCGCCGATGAGTTTGCCACTGTCATCATGGGCCACTACCGCGAGAGGTTTTGAGGTTTCAGGCCCCATATGAGCGAAGTTATGCTGGCGGACGCCATCGACCAAGGCATCAAACACCGACAGGTCTTCGTTATGGAGCACATCTACTTTTACTGTCATTTCAACTTCCATTTATTGTTTTAGCTCGTCTTTGCCTTAGAGTCTAGAATCTAGGCTCTAGAGCGCTCCGCTTCGAGGATGGGCTGAAGCCCTGCTAGGAAAAGCAAAAGCAAATATCACTACCTTTTTAGCTTTTCGCTTTCTCCCTAGGCCGCAGGCCGTTCGGCTCTTACCGTCTTAGCTTTTCCGTCTTTATCCGTCCTGCTTGTAGCGTCTTAGCTTGTCCAGTCTTTGCTCTTCCTAGGCCCTAGGACCTTTCTTGGCTTTTCCTAGAACCTAGAACCTAGAACCTAGAACCTTCTTTTTAAACCTACTTTCTTCTTTCTTGGTGGCTTGTGTTGTAGCCAAATATAGAAACCGGTAAACGCCATGATAAGCATGCTTAAGGCAACCAAATCCATTATCCAAGGGCCAAGAGTGCCGAAGAAGCGGCCGCTATGAAGATCGAGTAGTACTCGCTCCCAGCTAAGGTGGCTCGATCTTATCTGCTGAGCAAACTCGACAGTTTCAGGGCTATCGATTGGCTTAACCCAGTCGATAGCTGCGAAGGGCTGAGCCTGTGTCCACTCGATAAGATCGGTATCAGCCATATATAGGCCTGTAGCGGTTTTGAGCCATAGTCCTTCACTTTGGCCGAGTGCCTCAAGGTTTTCCGGTAGGCCCGTAGCTAGGCTTTGGGTCTCAAACAGCTCTCCTTGAGGAGAGAGAAGGTAGAGATGCCGGCGGTCGATGGCAACGATCATTTCGTTGTGGACTGTGGCGCCTAAGACTTGGCTGCTAGCCTCTAGAATAAGCTTATCCTCTAGCCAAAGCTGAGCCTCGGAGCTGATTAACGGTTGCGGGCTGGCTTGATACAGGGCGACATCGGTAGGCGCTTTAATGCCGTAGTAATCCAGCAGCCAGCCTTGCTTGACTTGAGCTGTATCGAGAGAGAGGTGGTTGCTATGATTAATTAGTACGCCCGTTACGGCGATAAAGACCACCAATAGGGTGGAAACTATCCCTATGCGGCGGTGCCAAGGGCGAAGTTGACGCAGCAGTTTAACTCTGAGGCTTGGATGTTTTCGGGTCATTTTTATTGGGCCTGTTGACCGATTATTATTGTTTTAACGCCAAATTTAAAATCATCATTGTGGCGCCTCAAATGCGAATACAAGCTATTTACTTTACAACAACCAATGCTATGACAAAACCGTTAAGTGGTAATCCTAATGGGCTTGTTTAGTTTTTAGCCTAGGTAGATGGGTACATGGCAAATGGACTGTCATCATTTAGGGCAAGCTCACTGTATTGGCGACCTTGTGGCTGCGCCTCTTCACTATATTAGTGAAGTGCTCGATTGTAAGGCACTGAGTATTGCTTCATACCCAGTGCTAGCCTTGGAAGTTAAAACCAACTTTGTTCAATCGCAGTAGCCAAAGTGGCAGAATAATTAGCAAAAATAGCGCTATGACCAGCAGTAAACATCGCAAATGATGCATCAGTAGGTTCAGTTAGAACATTGCTGGTGACATTGACAATTAACTCTGGGAATAACATTGTGTTGGCTGCATTAATGGCATCTTGTGCCTCAGTTAAAGAATAGTCATTATTGCTCATGGTTGCACTTGAGACATTGGATAATTTAGAGTCTGATAAGCGAGTCGTGACAGCGACATTGACGAGTTCGGCAATGGTTTCTTGTGTGCTTTTGGCAATCTTAGCCGTTTTAAAGTCAGTGGGCTCCTGCCAAGTGTACTGATAGTCGTCGTCAAACTGATAAACTCGGCTGTTTTCAAATGTAATACTTGCTGTCGCACCATCTGCCGGTAACTGAAAAATAACTCGGCTTGCGCTAGTGCTTTTTGCGTAGTTATTTTTGTGGATCACATCATTGAAAGTATATTCAACTCTCACTTCTTGTTGATTTGTTTTATCGTTAAATTGACTAATGCAGCGTGTACTGATCTCATCTGTTGCCGCACATAAACGGATTATGGTTTCATCTGATAATCCAAGTTGCAGGGCTTGAGCCCTGAAGTTATCGTCAACGATCACCTCATCGTTGTCGTCATCTGGATGTAAAATATTCTCGATATATTCACAACCACTGAGATTGAGGCATAACAAACCTGCCGCTAGCACTTTTATTTTTGCATTCATTAATTGACTACTCTGAGATATAACAAACGGTAACCACAATCTAGCATTGTTTTGATTGGCAGCAATAGCGATTTTTCCCTCGCTGTTAATACGGCTGTGAAGTTTAAATTTTCACTGAAGTCAGTCCCCAGGAGCTAGGCCCGTTAGTAGGTGATACCTGTCGGCCTGCAGTCATAAAAGTCACAATCTAAGATCCCTAGGATTACTTAATTGTTAGCGGTGATCTGCTCATCTAAATACAGAGCTATACGCGACAGTTTTGTCAGCGCTCTAACGGACAGAGTCGCCCCAGTAATGCCGTCGATATGAGTATCGAGTTTCAAATCATCAGTTAACTGGGCTGACTTGAACTGATCTGTGAAGAATTCGTGCCTAACTTCATCGCCTCGACTCTCGCGGTAAACCAACACTTTCGTCTGGGAGATTGCACTATCTTTGACGTGAATGCCTACTGTAATAGGGGCCTCTTTACCTATCTCGTCCATGACCCACACGCTTTGGTTATCTTGCTGCCAGTAACGCAGGCGCATTTTTTTAAAACTATGGGCGAGAATAGACTCGATAACGGCCTTGGTCTCGTCGTCTATCCAGAGGACTTTAGATTTTGGTGGATTGCCATCATAGGCTTGGTTAATAAAGTCTTCCGCAGTTTGGTAAGTACCACGGGCATTGGCTATGTTAGCGAATAGCGACAGACTCAGGATGGTTATTATGACAAGAGGTAGCTTCATAGCGATAACTTATAACTGGAGCCTTGTTGCTTGGGGAGGTAAATGAGTGTCCAAATCGGACACTCACCTTAATGCTTAGTTATTAGCGCTACTAACTAAGCCGCAGAGATTGACTTAGAACTGGTAACCCACGCCTAAGTTAAAGCCATCTGCATCTTTAGCACCGCCCACTTTTTCGTAGTCGGCTTTAAATACCACGTTTTCGTGCAACCAGTAGTTGATACCCACATTGGTTTGCTCGACTTTGGTGTCTTCGCTGTTGCCAGCATTGTTGTCGTACTCGTTATAGCGGGCAAACACGCCAAAGCTTTCATTGATGCGGTAAGATGGTTCGATGTACCAACCGTTTTGCTCATCGCGCCCTAATGCTTCAGCTTCTTTGCCATCGATATCCCACTGAGCGTATAGCGCCTTAACAGTGAAACCTTGGATTGAGTAAATAGCGTGTGCAGTAAGCAAGGTTGCAGAAGCTGTATCAACACCCGCTTTGCTTTGGGTTAAATCAGACTGATACTGTGCGGTAGCTGCCAGCTCTAACCCAGGAACGCCTGTGTATTTAACGCGAGCGGTATAGGCAAGATCTGAAGCATCGGCTTTAGCCACTTTTTGTCGGCCGCCACGAATATTATAAGTATCATCAACCTTAAGGCCTGATGTGATAGCGCCATCGAATGCGAGACCTGGAGCGGCTTTAACATTAAGTGCTGCACCGGCTTCCCACCAAGTTGCGGGCAAGATATTTTTCTCAACAGGGTTACGTTCAACGCCGTAGAAAGTTGGTGGCTCATGGGTTTCGTTAATGATGCCAACAGGCACTAAGAATAGACCCGCTTTACCTGTAAACATCTCATTAAAGTCATGCTCGATATACGCTTGTTCTAGCTCTACCTCACCAGGCTTATCGTCACCTGAAAGTGCATGTTCAATCTCTAGCTCAGAGAAGAAGCGGGTGTTTTCGGTAAACTCATGACCAAAGAACAATACGAAACGATGAAAATCGATAGCTTTCTTATCTTTACCTGACTTGTTATCTGTGATGTTGTTGTAATGAAGCTCACCATAACCGCCGATAGTTGTCGCACTCTTAGACTCAGTTGCAGATTCTTCTACCACGTCAGCGGTCTTCTCTACACGCTTTTCAGTCTCATCGAGACGCTTCTCAAGATCTTGCAGTACTTTTTGCTGTTGCTCGATAATTTTACGAAGCTCTGCAGAATCATCAGCCGCGACAGCAGCTTGCGACGCGAACATGCCAACTAGCGCTGTGGCAAGTAAGGTTTTTTTCATCATCATTTTTCCCTGTTGTTATTTAAGGGTTACTAAATTTGGCTGAATTCTAACAACTGATGTTGGTAATGCAAATAGTTATCATTGCCATTTTTGATCTATGTCAAAAAGTGTAAACGAGGTGTAAAGCTTTTTGCGTGGTGGTTGAGTTGTCGCTCGTATGGTTAACTTTTTGTTTTGTAATGAGAGATCCATAGTGGAAATGAAAAAGGTGAGCCAGAGGCTCACCTTTTTGCAAATAGAAAAAAATTTAATTTTATTTTAAGGTTTGAGCAGTGT